>CADAZN010000010.1:0-33016 GCA_902792435.1 uncultured Bacteroidales bacterium | reverse complement strand
ATGAAATTAATATTGATATGATAAAAGAAGCTGAATGGCTATATAAGTCCCAATATAGTTTTATGATAAGTGATAAACTTTGGCCCTATGTGGATTAGATTTTTGTTGTAGGCCAAAGAACCATTTTTACCTAATTGATAAAACTTATTATTATGAAATATTTGTCAATAACTAAGCGTAGCATGATAGTGAAGTGGCTATTTGCTATTCACTTTATCTGTTTGACAATCTGTGCCGTTTTACTCTTCTCGCTAAAACGAAGTGAGCACTTGCGATGGGGCTTGGGTTACATGATAGTTTGGGTAACGATTCTCTCATCATTGGTTTTGTTCTTTTTAATCAACAAACAGTTCAAGCATTGGTTGCTTCTTAAAATATACTGCGCAGTTTTCTTTGTGGCCAGTGCAGGATTAGGTGTTTTCTTACAAGGACTGGGAATGGATACCCTTCTTCTTCCCCCTAAATATTGCTCTGATGGAGATTATTTGATTCGGAGTAGAATTGAAGACATTCCGATAAATGAGTATAATATTGTCCTTTTAAAAAATGAAGGTATCATAGAGAAACTTATTGCAACATACTATTATCCAACAGCTGATTCTATCAAAGTATATGAAGATAAAGGCGCTGTAGTGATTTATTGTAGTGATGAAAGTTTCTATACTGATTCTTTGGGGTGTATAGAACCATTATACAATCATCCAGCAAACGAGAATGATATAAAGGCATTGGCAAAAGATTTAAAAGTTGATTTTAATAATAAGTCCTTTCAATTTTAATTAATGGATAACCGCTATCTTTGCAGATGGCAGAAAACAGATTGAATTATGGCAAAACTAATATTACATATAATTTTTGCAGTAGCTTGTTTAGGCATGTTGCTTTCGTGTGCTGTTTCAAAGACTGGATCTTCGACAACAATATCTATGAAGGTCCATGAGTGTGACTCTATTATTGTCACTGAATTTAATGATGACAAGCTCGACACCCTTTTGATTATTACTGATTCAGAAACGAAAAATATGTTGTTTGATATGTCGACTTATGACTCTTCACGTGATTTTGTGAAATTTTACCCAAGATTGCATTTGACATTTAAGGGACAAGACAAGGAGGAATCACTTGGTGTATTTGGAAACAATGTGAAAGGCAAGAATGGGACATATAAATGCCCAATAGATTTAGAAAAGAAACTAAGGGAACTTGTAAACCAAGAAAACGCTTTTATTAATCTCGAGTATGGTCAAGAGAATATTGTTTGGAACAACAAAGACAACAGCTTTATACACAATTATACTTATAAATCATTTGTTGACAAGAGTATTGACAATAAAACATTGACTGCCGTTGCCGAGGCTATTTCGGACACAACCGACTTGGGGCATAAGATTTGTTTGAAAACGAGAAATCTTAGAAAAGGAGATATCGCATTCATTCTTTTGTATGAGTCACAATATGTAGAACCAGCAATTGATTTAAGAATGCAGTTCGACATTCTTGATGATGATTGCAAATTGCCCTCTGGATTGCTGGACTATCTCGAAAACAATAGAGATCAGGTTAAAAGTGTTATCTTAAAGAAATTACAAGCGAAATGAAAAAGAAAGAAATAATAATAGCATTATTAGTTCTCTTGATGGTTTGTGCCACGGGCTTCACTGTTGCGGCGCAATCGGCTGCAACTAAGAACGAGACTATAAAACTTATCATTAATGGTGTTGAATTTAATGCTGATAGAGCTCTTGTTCAGGCTGTTGATGAGCCACTCGACAGTGTCATGAAGAAGTTTCACAGTTTAGAAGTTTGTCAAAATCAGTCTGAAGATAATGTTAGGGAGCAGAATCCAGCTAAATACAAGAATTGGGATTCCATTGGTGAGTATCTGAGGAAAAACGATTTTAATGGTGCTCAAGAAGCTTTTGGAGACCTTCAGTTGATAGAAGCCCTTTATCACTACGAACTTAAAGATACTATAGATGGCATTGGTTGTATCTGGTATGATAATCAAACTGCCAATAAGATACCTGCTATGGTTAGGTCTTCTAATCGATTAGGTCATGTGTGCACAGATAAAATTAAAGCCTTGTCATGGATTATTTGGATTTATCGGAATGATACTCCAATAAACAATTATCTTGTTTTCAAAAACGCTAAAGATGAAGTGATATATGACTACTTTTGCTATAAGCAAATAGATAAAGGTGTTGATGAATATGGTCGTATCAATATTCCAGACGTTTCTTTTGTCAAACAACCTACTGATGGTTATGATGAGCTTGTAAATGAGATAGGTGCATGGATTGATTTGGTTAAGGAAGTAGGTATTGATGAAGTGAGAAAAAAAGGCATTGCTCCATTGAGTTCTATAAAGTATGAGATAATATCTTATGAGGAAATTATGCCAGAATTGTTTGAACCAACAGGCTATGAGTTAAAAACAATTAGGGGATTGGTTATTGATGATTTAGACTTTGAGCCTGTTCCGTTGGTAGATATCATGATTGACGATTCTGTAAAGATTGCAAGTACACAACCCAACGGTTTTTTCTCGATCTTGGGGCCCGATACAATTAAGTCATTAAGTTTTAGGGCTGTTGGATTTGAGCCTATGAAAGTGAAACTATGCGACGATGATTATCTTGAAGTGATAATGATAAGCGCATCTACTGATTGCTTCTTAACGATATATGAATCAAACAAGAAAACGCAAAAGAGATTCAAGCAGTTAGGGAAATTGAGAAAAGAAGCTCTCAAACGTGGCATTTTCCAAAATAAGAAACCGTGCTACAAGCAGATATTTGTTCCATGATAGGAAAGAATGATAACAGAAAACCGCTATCTTTGCGGATGGCAGAAAACTGATTGAATTATGGCAAGGAAATATCATATATGGGCTATATTGCTGATGATGGTTTGCGCCATGGGCTTCACTGTGGCGGCGCAGTCGGCAAGTCTGGGTGCTTCATCGCCCAAGACGATTACAGGCGTGGTGGTATCGGCTTTTGATAAGGAACCACTTAAAGGCGTTTACGTTCGTCTTAAAGGTACCAATATAGGTGTAGCGACTGATATAGATGGGCATTTTAACATAGAGGCGCAACTGGGAGACACTTTATCTGTGAAAGTCTTAGACTGCGATGAAATAGAGGTGGCAGTTGATGCTCAGCAGTTAAGAATATCTTTATACAACTTCGTGTCTGGTTGCTGTTATGGCGAGAATCTGCCACAAGGGGTGTTTGGCACTGTTTGTAATGAAGACGAGAAGGCCCTGCAAGGTGCAACAGTCACGGCACTGCCATCGGGCAATAGCGTCGTCACCGATTCTAAAGGTTATTTCAATATCACAAAGATTAAGGAAAGTGACAAATCACTTAGAGTCGAGCATCCATCTTACAAGACTATTCAAGGGCGAATATCAGGCAACTGCTTCGAGATTTGGCTTGAGAGAAACATCGTGACAGGTCAGGTTCTGAGTGCCGAAGATGGAGAGCCAGTTATTGGAGCGCATATTTGTGCGAAAGGCACAAAAAACGGCACTGCCTCTGATTTTGATGGCAAGTTCAGCATTTGCGTTACCGATGGCACTGTTCTCACTGTGTCATGCCCTGGACTTAAGCCTCAAGAAATTGTTGCCGACAGTCGCCAGCCAATGACAGTAGTTCTTGAAACTGATGAGAATGCTCCTGATTATTTAACAAGCTCTTTTAATGTTATTCGTATTATACGAATGGATTCCCTTGATTATGTGCTACCTGAGAGTGAGTTCCTGATTGCACAAAAATATAACAAAGATTTGCAAGGTGAGTTCTACCAGTTAAGACAAACCGATATTGGGAGAGCAAAATGGCTCCTTGACCGTGAAATAACTCGGAGAGCATATCTGCCTGGTACAGGACCTATGCCGCTCGAAAACTACGCTAAGCAATATTTTGGAGTCAAACGCAATGGCCACCGCTTGATTTATATCAATCTGGTTGCGAAAGCAAATCTGGAAGACCATAATTATATTAATTATATTGACAAAGAACTCGTCATAGTCTTTGACGGAGGCGACAAATATGGTCGTGTCTTGATTGATTTGGACACCGAAGGCATTGCATATATCGGCATCAATGGGCCAAAACCTGTTGTGAAAAACTAAATATTAAATAACGTGAGTTCGACGAATTTATCATTTGATAATCATTGCGTTAGCAGCTCCCACTCTAAGATAGAGGGGGTTGGGGGGAGTATGAAACTCTCTCATAAGGAAATCATACTCCTCAGTCGCTTCGCGACAGCTCCTCTATCTTAGAGGAGCAGCCTGATATACATCCATTTATTTCCGTCGAACTCACGTTAAATAATATAATCACATATCTTTTGAGAATATTAGTGTTTCTGTTTGAGAAAAGTTGTTCATAAATTAGTGGGCTATTATTTTGTTATTATGAGTTAATGCCGTACCTTTGCACAAGATTAGAAAACTACTTGAAAACATTAACACAAAACAATGGAACAACTGTTTATCGACCTGGAGAAAAAAGCGATTTCCACTCCGCAACGCTTAGTATTACCCGAGAGTTTTGAACCACGCACATTGCAAGCCGCCAATCTCGTTATTGAGCGTGGCGCTGCTAATGTCATCCTCATTGGCGACAAGAACGAAATCGTTGCTAAAGCCAATGAGCTAGGTTTCAACAACATCGAGAAAGCAACATTCATCAACCCTGCCAATGCCGAAGAGCTTGAGCCTTATGCTCTATTGCTTCAAGAGCTGCGCAAAAAGAAAGGTATGACTATTGAGCAAGCACGCGTCACTGCAGCTGACCCTCTTTATCTGGGTTGCTTACTTATCAAAAATGGTGATGCCGATGCACAAGTAGCCGGTGCCGAGAACACTACTGGCAACGTGCTGCGCGCCGCCTTCCAAGTGCTGAAGACCGCTCCTGGCGTGAGTGCTGTATCAGGTGCTTTCATCATGCTCCTTCCCGAGGGTAGCCCTTACGGAGAGAACGGAACAATGGTGTTTGCCGATTGTGCCGTTATTCCCGATCCAGATGCAAGTCAACTTGCACAAACTGCAGTTCTCACTGAGAAGACAGCTCGCGATATAGCTGGCATCGATCCCAAAGTGGCTATGCTCAGCTTCTCAACTAAGGGCAGCGCTAGCCATGAAAGAGTTGACAAAGTTACCGAGGCTCTGCGCTTAGCTCGTGAAATGAACCCTGACATGAAGATTGACGGTGAGCTGCAAGCCGATGCCGCAATCGTGCCCAGCGTTGGTGCTTCAAAGGCTCCAGGTAGCGACATAGCAGGCAAGGCTAACGTCCTCGTATTCCCCAATCTTGAGGTTGGAAACATAGCCTATAAACTTGTTCAGCGTCTTGCTGGCGCAACCGCAGTAGGTCCTGTGCTTCAAGGACTTGGCGCTCCAGTTAATGACCTCTCTCGTGGATGCTCGCCCGACGATGTTTACAAGACAATCCTCCTTACCTGCAACCAGGCTATCAGCAAGAAACAATAAAGAGGATAAGAGGACGAGAAGACAAGAGAACAAGAATCTTATTCTCAGCTTCTACTTCAATAAACGATAAACCATAAACGATAAACGAATAATAACAAACTGATTATGAACATTCTAGTGCTCAACTGCGGCAGTAGCTCTGCCAAGTACAAACTCATCGAGGTAAAAAGCAACACCATCCTTGCCGAGGGTGGAGTAGAGAAAATTGGTCTGCCCGACGCTTTCATCAAGATGAAACTCGAAGACGGCAAGAAGAACGTTGACCTGGGTCTCATCAATCACGACGGAGCAATCAAGGCCATTCTCGATGCGCTTGTAAACCCCGAGTATGGCTGCATCAAGGGCTTTGACGAGATTGACGCTGTAGGACATCGCGTAGTGCATGGAGGCGAGAAGTTCAACAAGAGTATGCTCATCACCGACGAGGTGAAGGACATGATTAAAGAGTGCTATAACATCGCACCACTTCACAACCCCGTGAACATGGCTGGCATTGACGCTATCACCAAGGTGCTTCCCAACGTTCCACAGGTTGCTGTGTTCGACACTGCATTCCACCAAACCATGCCAAAGCACGCCTACCTCTACCCTCTTCCCATGAAGTACTATGAGGAGGACCACGTACGCCGCTATGGTTTCCACGGAACTAGCCACCGCTTCGTTTCTCGCCGCGTGTGCGAAATGCTGGGCACCGACTGGCAAGACAAGAAAATCATCTGCTGCCACATTGGCAATGGAGCCAGCATATCGGCTATCAAGAACGGCAAGAGCATCGACACCTCAATGGGCCTCACTCCTACCGAAGGCTTGATGATGGGAACTCGCAGTGGCGATGTTGACCCAGGCGCTCTCATCTTCCTTATGGAGAAGTACAACCTCACTGCCAAGGACTTGATGCGCATCGTCAACAAGGAGAGCGGTGTGCTTGGTATCACTGGCATTTCAAGCGACATGCGTGAGATTTGCGACGAGATCGACAAGGGCAACCCTATCGCTCAACTCGCAATGGACATGTATGAGCTGCGCATCTTGAAATACATAGGTGCTTATGCTGCTGAGCTCAACGGTGTGGACATCATCGCATTCACTGGTGGAGTTGGCGAAAACCAGACTCCTACCCGTCGCAACTTATGCCGCAACCTTGAGTATCTTGGAGTGAAAATCGACGAGGAGCTCAATGATAAACTATGGCGTGGAAAAGAGGGCGAAATCAGCACCCCCGACAGCAAGGTGAAAGTTGTTGTTGTCATGACCGACGAGGAGTATATGATTGCACGCGACACCGAGGCTATTATCGAGGGACGTGAGCCATAACCATAGGTCCTCACCGATAAAGAAAAAACACTAACAAAAAGTGGGCAAATTCGCTTTGGAATTTGTCCACTTTCTTATTTTACGATTTATAATAATTAAATGCTATTTTATTAACAAATCAATCATTTTTCCACACTTTGCAACAAAGTGAAACCATAACAACAAAAACTATAAAAAGTTGTTTTTTCTTCTCATTTTTTTAATCGTGAAATTGTTTTAAATAAATGTGTTTCAGGCATTTTTTCAATGAAAAACTTTTGTCAGTTCCAAAAATATAGCTACATTTGCTTGCTTTTTAATAGCAAATATTATTTATCTTGAAACAATATTTTTTAAAACAACATTAAAACCAAAAACGAACCTGATGGAACTAAAAAATGCAATGGCCGGCACTCTTGAGTCGGGCGACATTCTTATCCAAATTGCGCCATCTGACGTTGACGGACTACACATTGAGCTCGACAGCACGGTAGCCTATCAATTTGGCGAGCAAATCAAGAACGTGATCATCAACACCCTGAAAGAATTGGGAATTAACAAAGCAAATGTGAAAGCAACCGACAAGGGCGCTCTCGACTGCACTATCAAAGCACGCGTTACAGCTGCTGCAGTGCGCTCGACTGGCGTTGATGTTTGGGCTTAATCATTTACTGAAATCATTTAAACTTTCAAGAAACTATGGAAAGATTAAGAAGAACAATGATGTTTGTTCCAGGTAACAACCCTGGAATGATGGCCGATGCCTATATCTATGGTCCCGATTCTATAATGCTCGACCTTGAAGACAGCGTTACTATGGCAGAGAAAGACACTGCCCGCTTGCTCGTGTACAATGCACTCAAGACTATCGACTATGGCGACACCGAGATGGTAGTTCGCATTAACCCATTAAACACTCCTTATGGCAAGAAGGACATCGAGGCCGTTGTTAAGGCTGGCGTTGATGTAATTCGCATGCCTAAGACCGAGACTGCCGAAGAGGTTATCGAGGTGGAGCGTGAGATTGAGAAAGTAGAGAAAGAGATTGGTTGCCTCGGACGCACCCAAATTATGGCGGCTATTGAGAGCGCTCTTGGCGTTGTCAACGCCTATGCCATCGCCACCGCTTCTAAGCGCATGATGGGTATCGCACTCGGTGCCGAGGACTACAGCGCCAACCTGAAGACCCAGCGCACTCCCGAAGGAAGTGAGCTGCTTCTCGCTCGTGAGACCATCGTTGTTGCTGCTCGTGCAGCTGGTATCGACGCTCTCGACACTGTTTACTCTAACCTCAACGACATGGAAACATTCCGCAACGAGGTTGAGGCTATCAAGAAACTTGGTTTCGACGGCAAATCTATCATCAATCCACGACAGATTGAGGTTGTCAACGAAGTATTTGCTCCAAAGGAGAAAGACATTCAGAAGTCTCTCACCATCCTCGCCGCCATCAAGGAGGCCGAGAAGAAGGGATCGGGCGTTATCGCCGTTAACGTTTTAAGAGCACAACGTACAATCGACCTGGCTATCGCTTCAGGCATTTTAACAAAGGAGGACATACAATGAACAGCATAAAAGACAGAGCAGATCTCATCGCAGCAGCTGCGAAGAAAATGGGTAAGGACGTCTTCAAAGACGATCTCGTAAAAAACAGCACCCCACGCCACGACTTGCAAAGAAAATCAGGTAAAGTGGTAACCCTTGAAGAAGCTATTAAGAAGAGCGGACTCAAGGACGGTATGACAATCTCGTTCCACCACCACTTCCGCGGAGGTGACAAGGTAATCAACATGGTGGTTGACAAACTCGCCGAGATGGGTTTCAAGAACCTGCACCTTGCATCTTCAAGTCTTATCGACGTTCACAAACCTCTTATTGAGCACATCAAGAACGGCGTTATCACCAAGATTTCGACTTCTGGTCTTCGTGGCGACCTCGCTACCGAGGTATCACATGGCTTAATGGACGAGCCTGTTGTGTTCCGTTCACACGGTTCTCGCGGTTATGCCATCGCTACTGGCGAGCTCCACATCGACGTAGCATTCCTTGGAGCTTCTTCTTGCGACCCTCTTGGTAACGCTGCAGGTTTCTCAATGAGCGAGAATGCTAAGAGCATCTGCGGTTCACTGGGATATGCACTTCCCGACGCTAAGTATGCCGACAAGACTGTCATCCTGACCGATGACCTGGTTGACTATCCAAACCAACTCAACGCTATCAGCGAGGCTGATGTTGACTTCGTAGTAGTTGTTGACTCGGTAGGTGATTCAAGCAAGATTTCTTCGGGCGCAATTCGCGACACCAAGAACCCACGCGACATCCTCCTCGCCAAGAAGGCTGCTAAGGTTGTTATCAACAGTGGATACTTTGAGAATGGTTTCTCACTGCAGACTGGTTCGGGCGGTGCTTCACTCGCTGTAACCAAATATCTGCGTCAAGCAATGATCGACAAGGGCATCAAGGCACGCTTCGCTCTTGGTGGCATTACCAGCCACATGGTGAAACTGCATCAAGAAGGTCTCATCGACCGCCTCATCGACGTTCAGTCGTTTGACAAGGTAGCTGCCGAGTCACTGATGAACGACCCAATGCACAAGAGCGTATCGGCCAACGAATATGCTGCTTTGCTGGAGCCAGGTTCTGCAACTCACTTCCTTGATGTTGTTATCCTTTCGGCTCTTGAGGTTGACGTGAACTTCAACGTTAACGTGCTCGTTGGTAGCGACGGTATCATCCGCGGTGCCATTGGTGGTCACCCCGACACTGCTGCCGACTCAGCCCTCTCAGTTATCGTTTGCCCATTGCTTCGTGGTCGCATCCCATGCGTTGTTGACGAGGTTACCACTCTCATCACTCCTGGATCTACCGTTGATGTTGTGGTTACTGAGTTTGGTATCGCTGTCAACCCACGTCGTCCCGAGCTCAAGAAGCGTCTGCAAGAGGCTGGTATCGAAATCGTTGAGATTACCGCACTGCGTGACAAAGCTAAGAGCATCATTGGCGAAGCCGCTCCTCTGCCCTTCGGTGACAAGGTGGTTGGCATCGTGATGAACCGCGATGGCTCGGTTATGGATGTTATCAAGAACATTAAGGACTAAAACGGATTTTTGAAGTCTAAATAATGGAGATTACGCTTGACAAGTTGCTGGCAAGCCGTGACCGCAGAGTTGAAATGCAACACAAGTTGAGGGAAAAACACCCCAACCTAACTCTTGTGTGCCTCACGGTGATAATGCCAGGCAACATCAAGCGTAATCTTTCCTCTTTAATTGTCTCACAAGCAGCCATTAATGCCCTGCTTGGCAGTCTCGAGGGAAACATAGTTGATGTAGTGACTCGCGACTTGCCAACAGGCTATGAGGCCTATGTTGTTACATCACTCTCTCGCCAAGATGCAAAACTCCTTGCTTGCAAGATTGAAGACACACATGAACTTGGCCGCTTGATGGACATTGATGTGCTCGATGCCGACGGTATTCCCGTCAAGCGCGAATCAGTGGGGTCACAACCCCGCAAGTGCTTGATGTGCGATAATGAGGCACGATACTGCATGCGCAACCGCACACACACTCCACAAGAGCTCAACGCTAAAATCCAAGAGATGATTGACGCCTATGTTCAACAACTATGACATAGTAGAAATGCCATTAACGCTAAAGCGCAACCGCACTATGGTCGAGAATTTCCTCGCCAAGAGCGACTTGCGCCTTGACGATATGGACTACTATGCCGCTGTAGTTGACCGCGAGAGCTACTCAATGCTCGCTGGCGGAGGTTTCAAGGACGACATCATCAAGTGCATTGCGGTCGACGACTCGCTGCGTGGCACTGGCATGAGCCAGCAACTTATTTCGCACCTCATGTCACAGATGAACGCTCAAGGGCACAACAACGTCAAGGTGTTCACTAAGCCTTGCAACATCGACATCTTTGAGAGCTTGGGATTCAAAACCCTGGGTGAGAGCAGCAAGGCAATTCTCCTAGAGAATGGTCTTGATGGACTCTCAAGCTATGTGAGCTATCTCAAGAGCCTCAAGCGTGAAGGCAAAAACGGCATTATTGTTATGAATGCCAACCCTTTCACTCTTGGACACAAGTATCTGGTGGAGCAGGCAGCTGCACAAGTCGACAATCTATATGTCATCGTTGTAGCTGAGGACAAATCACTGTTCACCAGCGATGAGCGATTGGCAATGGTAACTGCCGGATGTGCCCATCTAAAGAATGTCACTGTGTGCCGTGGCAGCAGCTACATAATCTCGGCTGCAACGTTCCCCTCCTATTTCATCAAGCAGGCGAGTGATGCTGCAATGGCTCAAATTGAGCTTGACCTTGATGTAACAGCAAGACACATTGCTCCTGCACTTGGAGCAACCGTGCGTTTCGTGGGAAGCGAACCTAGCGATGAGCTAACTCGCGCCTACAACCAAGCCATGCACAACCAACTGCCTCAACGAGGCATTAAGGTTATTGAACTACAGCGACTGGAGAAAGAAAGAAATCCTGTAAGTGCCAGCAATGTTAGGAAACAGCTCACAGGTTGCAACCTACGGAGCGCAATAAGTTTGGTTCCAACCACAACTCTGCCCTATCTTGTGTCATGGCTTGCAGTCAACGCTTTACAACAAGAACTTGACCTAACTCCTAAACCAGGCCTTGTCGACACCCACGACAATGGTGCACACACCGACATGGACTACGGCACGATGCAACGCAGCATCAACGCACTAAGACCATATTTCACTCAACTTGCTGTAATGAGCTGTGGTGGCACCTTACCGGCAGCACGCAAGCTTCAAGAACTTGGCATTGACGCCGAGAAGACGATGCTCTACGCCACAAGTGGAGTGAACACTCATCGTGGAGCATTATTCTCGATGGGACTTGCAGTAGTGGCAGCATGCAATGTGCTAGCTAATGGCTGCAATAGCGACGCTCTTGACCAATGGAGCAAGACAGTGGCTATCATTGCATCTCAAATGCAGGGATGTAATGACTCTCACGGCAGTAACGTCAAGAAGCAGCACAACGTGGCTGGAGCTCTTGATTTGGCTCGCACTGGATATAAAGAGGCCAGCAAATGGACTAGTTTCTATCTCCACAACTGCAACGATGAGCACATCAAGCACAAAACACTCTTATTAATAATGTGTAGCCTCGACGACACCAATGTCATTCACCGCACTGGTTTTGAAATGGCTCAGCAAGTGAAACAAGAAGCAGCTCATCTGCTCGAGAATTTCTCAATCGAAGGTCTGGAGCAAATGAACCAAAGTTTCATTGCTAGGAACATTTCACCCGGCGGGGCAGCCGACATGCTCTCACTCACATTATTCCTCTCGACTCTAACAAAACAAGACAATAATTAATTCATTTTTTAATAGTTATAACTAATTAAATTTCTAAATTCACTATGGTAGAATTAATCAAACATGGAGTTTACTTGATTGACGGTGCCGAAATCCGCACCGACGCTAATGGCATGCCCTCAGCCGACGAGGCACGCGAAAACACTATTACCTACGGCATTCTGCGCTCACACGACGTGGATGGCAGCAAGGGTAAGAAGATGAGAATCCGCTTCGACGCTATGATGTCGCATGACATCACCTACGTGGGCATTATTCAAACTGCTCGCGCCAGCGGTCTCGAAAAGTTCCCATTGCCCTACGCAATGACCAACTGCCACAACTCGCTTTGCGCCGTTGGTGGTACAATCAACGAAGACGACCATGTATTCGGTCTTTCGGCCGCCAAGAAGTATGGTGGTATCTACGTTCCCGCCAACCAAGCCGTTATCCACCAGTATGCCCGCGAGGCAATGGTTAAGTGCGGCAACATGATTCTGGGTAGCGATAGCCACACTCGCTATGGCTCACTCGGTAACATGGGTGTTGGTGAAGGTGGTGGCGAGCTCGTTAAGCAGCTCCTCAAGAACACTTGGGATATCAACGCTCCCGAGGTAGTTCTCGTTTGGTTGGAAGGCAAGCCCCGCAAGGGTGTTGGTCCTCACGATGTTGCCATCTCTCTCGTAAAAGCTACTTTCGAGAGCGGCTTCGTGAAGAACAAAGTTCTTGAGTTTGCTGGTCCTGGCGTTAAGGAGTTGCCAATCGACTTCCGTAACGGTATCGACATCATGACTACCGAGACCACTTGCTTGAGCTCTATCTGGGTTACCGACGACGAGGTTAAGCATCACTACGAGATTCACAAGCGTCCACAAGACTACCGCGAGCTCAAGCCCGGTAAGGTAGCTTACTACGACGCAATGATCAAGATCGACCTGAGCACTCAGGAGTCAATGATTGCTCTCCCATTCCACCCATCTAACGCTTACACCATCCACGAGCTCCAGGAGAATCCTGTTGAGATTCTGAAGGCTGTTGAGGAAGATGCTAAGAAGCGCTTTGGCGACAAGATCCAAGTTGACCTCGTTGACAAGGTTATCGACGGTAAGGTTCACGCCGACCAGGGTATCATCGCTGGTTGCTCGGGCGGTACTTACGACAACCTCAGCGCTGCAGCTTCTATCATGAAGGGTGCTAGCATTGGTAACGACTACTTTACCATGAGTGCTTATCCACAGTCAGTTCCCGTTTACTTGGCAACTACTCGCAACCGCATCGCCGAGGAGCTTCTTGAGGCTGGCGTAGTTATCAAGCCTGCATTCTGCGGTCCTTGCTTCGGTGCTGGTGACGTTCCTAGCAACAATGGTCTGAGTATCCGTCACACCACCCGTAACTTCCCCAACCGCGAGGGTTCTAAGCCCGGTCAGGGTCAAATCTCGCTCGTTGCTCTGATGGACGCACGTTCTATCGCTGCAACTGCTGCTAATGGTGGCGTTATCACTGCTGCTACCGATGTTGACTACACCGACGACCACAAGCCTTACGACTTCGACGAGCGCGTTTATCAGCGTCGCGTATTCAACGGCTATGAGCACGCCGACCTCAACGAGGAACTCAAGTATGGTCCTAACATCAAGGATTGGCCCAAGATGTATCCAATGCAGGACAACATGCTCCTTGAGTTGGCAGCCGTTATCCACGATCCCGTTACCACTACCGACGAGTTGATTCCTTCGGGTGAGACTTCGAGCTACCGCTCTAACCCATTGAAGCTCTCTGAGTTTGCTCTTTCTCGCCGCGTTCCTGAGTACGTTGGCTTGAGCAAGCGCATCCAGGCACAAGACCTCGAGCGCCGTGCTGGCAATGTTCCCGAGAACGTTGCAGCAGCTCTCGCTAAGGTTGGTGCTAAGGCCGAGGACACTTCGTTTGGTTCTTGCGTATTTGCTAACCGTCCTGGTGATGGTAGTGCACGTGAGCAGGCTGCTTCTTGCCAGAAGGTGCTTGGTGGCGACGCCAACATCTGCTACGAGTATGCAACCAAGCGCTATCGCAGCAACTGCATCAACTGGGGTATCGTTCCTTTCACTATCGCTCCCGAGACCAAGTTTGAGTACAACCCAGGCGACTTCGTATTCGTTCCTGGCATCCGCGAGGCTATCGTTAGCGGTAAGGAGGAAATCGACGCTAAGGTTATCACTGCCGACGGCGTTAAGGACATCCACCTGTTCTTCCAGAACCTCACTCCCGACGAGCGTGAGATTCTTGCACAGGGCTGCTTGATGAACTACTACAAAAGCAAAAAATAATCATTAACAAATCATTTTTTATAAGACAATTAAGGACAATCCATTTATGCGTTAAATACTATTTATTACCGACTATTGACTGCGTTACCATTGAATACGTTAGCTATTGTCCTTAATAAAAAAGAGAAATGCTACATTGTCCTTAATTGTCTTCCCAAAAAACAACTATTTTTTTATGGCAGAAAAAATCAAAATGACCACTCCTATCGTGGAGATGGACGGCGACGAGATGACCCGCATTCTGTGGAAGATGATCAAGGACGAACTCATCCTCCCCTTCGTGGACCTCAAAACTGAGTATTATGACCTTGGCCTCGTTAAGCGTGACGAGACTCGCGACCAAATCACTGTTGAGGCCGCCGAGAAGACCAAAGAGCTTGGTGTAGCTGTTAAGTGCGCTACTATCACTCCTAACCTCAAACGCATGGACGAGTACAAGCTCCACGAGATGTGGAAGAGCCCTAACGGCACCATCCGTTCTATCCTCGATGGTACTGTGTTCCGCGCTCCTATCACCATCCCAAGCATCAAGCCCGTTGTTAAGAACTGGGAGAAGCCTATCACTATCGCTCGTCACGCCTATGGCGACGTTTACAAGAGCGTAGAGATTCGTGCCGATGAGCCAGGCGTTGCTAAGATGGTATTCGAAGGCGAGAGTGGCAAGAAGGAAGAGGTTGTTATCCACGAGTTCAAGGGTCCTGGCGTTCTGCAAGGTATGCACAACGTTGACAAGTCTATCCGCTCGTTTGCTCACAGCTGCTTCAAGTATGCTATCGACACCAAGCAAGATCTCTGGTTCTCAACCAAGGACACTATCTCTAAGAAATATGACGCTCAGTTCCGCATCATCTTCGAGGAGGTTTATGAGCAGAACTACAAGGCAGAGTTCGAGAAACTCGGTCTCGAGTACTTCTATACCCTTATCGACGACGCTGTTGCTCGCGTAATCCGCAGCAAGGGTGGTTACATCTGGGCTTGCAAGAACTACGATGGCGACGTAATGAGCGACATGGTTTCTACCGCATTTGGTTCACTCGCTATGATGACCAGCGTCCTCGTTAGCCCCGACGGCAACTACGAGTATGAGGCAGCTCACGGCACCGTGACTCGCCACTACTACAAGTATCTTGAGGGAGAGCAGACCTCTACCAACCCAATGGCTACCATCTTCGCTTGGAGCGGTGCTCTGCGCAAACGTGGTGAGAAGGACGGTCTCAACGATCTCATCAACTTTGGCGATCAGCTCGAAGGCGCTTGCTTCGATACCCTCAACGCAGGTATCGTAACTAAGGACCTCGTTAACCTCATGGAAGGTATCGAGCCCAAGCAGGTAAACAGCCTCGACTTCATCAAGGCCATCCGCGCCAACCTCGAGAAGCGTCTCGGTTGCTAATCACACCATTACTAACAAAAATAAAAACACCGGCAAATACTTGTCGGTGTTTTTTATTCTGATATTCATCGTTAAAAATGTTCTTGCCCCCAAGCCCGTGATGGCTGTAACTCCTACAAGAGCATGCGGCGGACGCTGAAACAAGCGTTGTCAGGGTAGTGCGAGATTTATCTCGTTCAAAAAAATCTCCTCTATTTATGATTTTTTTAGAGAGAAATGACGTGGTTATAGAAAACATTACTACTTTTGCATTATGAGCTATGACCGCGACACATCAAGAAGAGAATGGTGGAAGCGCCAAAAGCAGCTGCCTAAATTCACGCCCAACAACCATCGCCGCAAAGCAGGTCACGACTATCGCGCACGCTGCATTTACATGATAACTCTTGTGACTAAAGACCGTAAGCCAGTACTGGGGACTTTACGCAATAGCGACAACATCCACACCAAGCCCTGGGTTGAGTTGTCGCCCTTGGGAAAGACAGTGCTTCAAAATTGGCGCAAGATACCCACCTTTCGCAAAGAGATGAAGATGATACAAGCCATCATCATGCCCGACCACATGCATGGTATTCTTTTTGTCACCGAGCCCATGCCATGTCATCTTGGAAATGTAATCAACGGCTTTAAAAAGGCCTGCAATGACGCTTCTCGAGAAATTATTGGAGATGTGCTGTGGCAAACGGGGTATCACGATCGCATCCTCAGAGGCGAGAATCAGCTCAGCAATATGCTTCGTTACATCATTGATAACCCACTGAGGAAATGGGTAAAAAGCCATCACCCAGAATTCTTTACTGTCCACCGTGATATCATCATAGCAGGCCGCAAGATGTCAATGGCTGGCAACACCTTTCTGCTGCAATATCCCTTAAAAGAGGCCGTGAGGTGCTCACAAAAGATGAGTGACAAGGAGATAGAAAAAGAAACAATAAAATACTTGACTATGGCGGAGCAAGGAATAGTAACAATATCGCCATGCATAAGCAATGGTGAGAAAAAGGTCATGAGGGCAATCTTCAATGCTGGCTTTCCTCATATAGTAGTGATGGCTAACGGGTTCTCCCCAAACTGGAAACCAGGAGGAGCACAATTTGACGCTTGTGCAAGAGGACAGTTATTGCTCATCTCACCATGGGAATACCAAGCACACCCTCCCACCATCACACGAGCGCAATGCCTTGAGCTTAATGACATAGCACAATTGGTTGCTGGCCACATCAACTCATGAACACGGCAAAGCCGTGCACTACCTCAACAACGCTTTTAGGAGCACCCTTGTGTAAAAGGAAGCGCGCTACAAATTGGCGTCGTCAGGGTAGTGCGAGATTTATCTCGTTCAAAAAAAGTAATTATGGGTTAGTAGAATTTCTCACCCATTTCGGTCATGATTGACGGGATGTCGATTGACTGTGGGCAATGGCCAGCGCAGCTGCCACAATTGAGGCACTCCGATGGGGGACTGATTGATTCCACCTTAGCCAGCAGGTCTTTCAGGCCAAAATCGCCATCCACTTTGTATTTGTTATAAAGCTTCAAAAACTCTGGAATGTTGATGCCCATAGGGCAGTCATCAGTACAGTAGCGGCAAGCGGTGCACGGTACTTGCATCTGGGACTTGAACATTTCCATGGCGCGGAAAAGCATGTCACGGTCGGCTTCAGTGAAGTTGTTGTCATCATCAAAAGTTCGCAAGTTGTCTTCTACCTGCTCCATCGTGCTCATGCCGCTCAGTATCACCTGCACTTGTGGAAGCGAGCGCACAAAACGGAACATCCACGATGCCAACGACCAATCGGGATGCGCTTCACGCAGCATCGCCTCAGCCTCGGGCACTAGACGAGAGAGCCGTCCACCTCGCACAGGCTCCATAACAACAATGGGAATGTTGCGTTCCTCAAGAATCTTATACTCCTCTTGAGTGTGAGAAAATAGCCAGTCGAAACAGTTGAGCTGAATCTGGGCAAAGTCCCAGTCATACTGCTCCACAAACCACCTCAACGACTCAATGCTGGCATGACACGAGAAACCGAGGTTGCGAATGCGTCCTTTCTCCTTTTGCTCAATGAGATAGGCCACACTGCCATCCTCTACATAAGGATGGATTGTATTGTCACCAATGGCATGAATTAGATAGAAATCGAAATAGTCGGTCTTGAGCTTTTTGAGCTGAGTCTCAAACACATGGCGATAATCGGGATTGAAACCAATGTTGAACTTGGTGGCAAGATAGAAACTATCACGGGGATAGTTTGGCAGAACCTCACCCAAAAAGGTCTCACTGTCTTCATGATGATACATGAAAGCGGTATCGTAGTAGGTCACACCACCCTTCATGGCTCGGTCAATCATCGCACTGGCCTTCTCACGGTCGATGCGCCCGTCTTTCTCGGGCAATCGCATATTGCCAAAGCCCAAGCGGGAAATGGTTATATCTTTATATTTCTTGTATTCCATAATTATTTTTAAAGACAATTAAGGACGAAGTGGCATTTTTTCTTTTTTATTAAGGACAATTTTGCACCGAAGTCAATTGTCAGTAATAACATAGTATCAAATGCAAAATAATCTTGTACTTAGTTGTCTTCCCTAATTAACATTTTACTTCTTGAGGAGGTAACGCAGAATTACATATCCACCCACAATCTGAATCAAGCATCCAGGCCAGCCAAGAATGATATCTTGCGAAGCCTTTTCAATTGACCCAGTCATAGCCCACTCGGCAAGTGAGCCAATGAGCTGATAAGCGATAACTGCCAATGCAACTGTAAGCAAGGTCACTTTATTGGTCTTCTTGGCTATCATTGCAGCTGCCACAGCAAGTGTCACACTCTTGATGAGGATGATGGGCAATGCGGCTGCTGGAGGCATACCAAATAAAGCGCTGTTAACCAATGGCGAGAGCACTGCTGTGGTCAAGCCCACAGTGAAGCCATACTTATAGGCTGCAACCAAAGTGAAGAAATAGATGGGCAGGAAAATCAGTCCGCCCTGTGGCATTAGATGGCAAAGCTGGGGCAAAGCAATGTTGCCAACTACAAACAAAGCAGCCAAAAGGTAGGTTTTCATCTGGCTGTAACTAAGCTGATACAGCGCAACGTTTTGAGTTGAAGATTTCATGATTTAATGATATTTTTGTTGATTAAAAATTCTTTGATTTTCTCGTAAGCAACTTTTGGATCAACGATTGTCATCGTTAATTTCTCAACGGGGCACAAGTCGGTGCCGTCGCGGTTAATGATATTAGGCTCTATTGAGCCATAACCTACATTTATGTTGGCATCGTTAAGAACTTGCAGGGCAGGAAAGCTAATAACTTGTGCATAAACACTTTTGACTTTTCCCAGCACAAGCAACAATGCTGCACCACGCCCTATCACACGGTCGGCTACTAATGCTCCCGCCAGCTCATGGGGGCGAGACGCAACAAGCTCAAAAAGATCTTTAACGCCAGGATTGTGAAACTCTATGACTTCATCAGCAGCGGTCCGCACCACTCCCCTAACGTCATCGTGAGCAAGCATTTGTTTTAAATCTTCCATGCCAAATTATTTACTGGGTGTAAAATTACACATAATTATTCGTTAAAAAAAATCATTGTTCATTTTTATCAATCTTAATCAATGAAAAAGCACCAAATATGTTCAATATCAACATTTTTATTGCCATTTTGGGAACTCAAATCCACACAACACCGCTTTTTAAGTAAATTTTACCCTATAACTTTGCCCACTTGGCTATTTTTCAGTAACTTTGCGGGTTGTTTTGTAGAAAAGAAATTTTAATAATAAAATGAGAATATCAGTTGAGCAATTGGCGGCCTTGGTGCATGGCACTGTTGAAGGTGATGCCACAGCTTTTATCGACAATTATTCCAAGATTGAAGAAGCCACCCCTGGGTGCCTTACTTTTCTTGCCAATCCCAAATATACACACCACATCTACACCACACAAGCCACTGCTGTGCTGGTGCGCAAGGATTTCGTGCCTGAGCAAGAAGTGAAAGCCACACTCATCAGGGTCGATGATCCCTACGAGACTCTAGCTCACCTGCTCAATTTCGTTAACAGCCAGCAGCCAGCGAAACAAGGCATTGAGCAACCTTGCCACTTGGGTAGCGAGGTTCCCGAGAATGCCTATGTTGGGGCTTTCGCCTACATTGGCGAAAATGTTACCGTTGGGAATAATGTTAAAATCTATCCTCAGGTATACGTTGGAGACAACGTAACCCTCGGCGATGACGTAATCCTTTATCCTGGTGTAAAAATTTATCACGGATGCAAGATTGGAAAACGATGCATCATCCAAGCCGGTGCCGTGATTGGTAGCGACGGATTTGGATTCGCACCTAAACAAGATGGAACCTACGAAAAAATTTCACAGGTGGGCATCGTTATCCTTGAGGACGACGTTGAGATAGGGGCCAACACCACCATCGACCGAGCTACTATGGGTGCCACTGTGGTCAAGAAAGGAACCAAGCTCGACAACCTGATTCAAATTGCACACAATGTCGAAATTGGAGAAAACAATGTCTTTGCTGCACAAGTGGGCGTTGCTGGATCCACAAAGATTGGCAATCACAACATGGTGGGTGGTCAAGTGGGCTTTTCGGGGCACATCACTATTGGCGACAACAATGGAATAGGTGCTCAGTCGGGAATACCCAAGAGTATTGGAAACAATCTTCAAATCATTGGCACTCCACCAGTCGGAATAAAAGAATTCTACAAAAACTACCTATACATTCAGCGACTTTCAGAGATGGTTCATGACATCAAAGACTTGAAGAAGGCCGTTGACAATTTATCTATCGAACAAAAGTAATTCAGAATATATGAAACAAAAAACTTTAAATGCTCCTTTCAGTGTGAGCGGTAAGGGCCTGCACTCAGGACTTAACGTGGAGGCTACATTCATGCCCGCTCCTGAAAATACGGGCTACGTTTTCAAACGCATCGACCTGCAAGACGCCCCAGTGATTGAGGCTCTTGCCGAGAACGTGGTGGAGACCAACCGCGGCACTGTCATTGCATGCAAGACCAACAAGGATGTGAAAGTTGGAACAATCGAGCATTCTATGGCTGCACTCTATGCTGCTGGCGTAGACAATTGTATTATCGAGATCAACGCACCCGAGATGCCAATCCTCGATGGTAGCGCTACTCTTTATAGCGAGAAAATCGAAGAAGTTGGACTCAATGAACAAGCAGCCGAGCGCGAGTTCTACGTGGTTAAACAGCGCATCAAGGTGGTTGACGAAGCCACTGGCTCTTCATTAATCGTGTTGCCCGACGATGATTTCTCAATCGACACAATGATTGAGTTTGATTCGCCCGTGCTTTCCAACCAGTTTGCTTCTCTCACATCGCTTGCCAATTTTAAGGAAGAGATTGCAGGAAGTCGCACCTTCGTGTTCGTTCGTGAGATTTTGCCACTTGTCGAGAACAACCTTATCAAGGGAGGTGACCTCGACAACGCTATTGTCATCTACGATAAGAAGATGAGTCAGGAAGAACTCGACCGAATAGCCGATGTGGCTGGAACACCTCACATTCCCAATGATCAATTGGGATATCTCAACCACAAACCTCTCACCTTCCCCAACGAGCCAGCACGTCACAAACTGCTCGATGTGATGGGTGACTTGGCTTTGATAGGACGCCCACTTAAGGGACGCATTGTTGCCACCCGTCCAGGACACACTATCAACACCCGACTTTCGAAACAGATTCGCAAGGAACTACGATATCAAAATGTTCAGGCACCAGTCTATGACCCCAACAAGGCTCCCGTTATGGACATCAACCACATCAGGGAACTTCTGCCTCACCGCTATCCCATGCAGTTGGTTGACAAGGTTATAGAAATCAGCGACAATTACATCGTAGGTGTGAAGAACGTCACAAGCAATGAACCTTTTTTCCAGGGCCATTTCCCACAAGAGCCAGTGATGCCAGGCGTGCTTCAAATCGAGGCTATGGCACAGGTTGGAGGCCTGTTGGTGCTCAGCAGTGTTGATGAGCCAGAGCGCTATTCCACTTATTTCATGAAGATTGACAACGTGAAATTCCGCCAGAAGGTGGTTCCTGGCGACACCCTCATTTTCCACATCTCATTTATGACTCCTTTGCGTCGTGGATGCGCTGTGATGAAGGGTTATGCCTTCGTAGGCGAAAAGATTGTGAGCGAAGTCGAGTTTATGGCCCAAATCGTTAAAAACAAATAAAACCGCATTATATTAAAAATGAACATTTCACCACTAGCTTGCGTTAGCAATAACGCCATGATTGGAAAGGATGTAGTGATTGGTCCTTTTGTAACTATTGATGAGAATGTCGTGATTGGTGACGGAACTATCATCGATAGTAATGCCGTTATCCATTCAGGAGCAAGGATTGGAAACAATTGCCACATACACTCAAGCGCAGTAGTGAGCGACGTGCCACAAGACCTCAAGTTTCAGGGTGAAGACAGTCTCACTATCATTGGCGACAACACCAGCATTCGTGAGTTCGTTACCATTCATCGAGGAACAGCTTCTAAAGGCAAAACTGTAATTGGCAACAACTGCCTGATTATGGCCTATTGCCATGTGGCCCACGACTGCGAGCTGGGAAACAACGTAATCATGTCCAACACAGTTCAGCTAGCCGGCGAGGTTGAGGTTGGTGATTGGGCGGTTATTGGAGGTGGTGCACTTGTGCATCAGTTCACCAAAATAGGCCCTCACGTAATGGTACAAGGCGGAACTCTAGTCAATAAAGATATTCCTCCTTATGTGATGGCAGGACGTTACCCAATGTCTTATGAGCGCGTCAATTCTATTGGACTGCATCGTCGTGGATTCACCAACGATCAAATCAATGGCATTCAAGACATTTACCGAGCCCTTTATATGTCGGGATTGAACACTAGCGACGCTCTCAAAAAAGTGATGGCCGAGCTGCCCGAGTCACCCGAGCGCGATGAAATTGTAGAATTCGTAAAGAACTCCAAGCGAGGCATTGTGAGAATGGGTATTTGATTCTAACCCAAATGAATACTAAAGAGACATTGGCTTTTGCACCAATGTCTCTTTAGTTTTTATCTTAATCTTAATAATTCTACAACGAGTCGAGTTTGCTACTGCCAAGCACATAATAAATCCGGCTAAGAATGTTCTTCAACGACTCATTCATGGGCATTAGCTTATAAGCCCTCTCTAAATAAGGCAACGCCTCGCCATATAGTTTCTTAGCCTCTGCCGAGCGATGATTACTATTAGTTATCGCTTTGTTATACAAGGCATTGCCCAAGTCAAACAATCCCATAGGGTGCTCTGGATTCAATGCTACCGCCTTCTTATAATAGGGAATCGCGTCATCAATACCATGTTCTATCTCAATCAACCTACCTTTCAGGTCATAATAATCGGCTACAAGCGAGTCGCTCTCTATCACCTCGTCGAGCAATTCGTTGGCCTCTTTATAGTTCTTGGTTTTCAAGTAATGATTAATCAAGATGTGAACATAGCGAGGATCCTTTGCACCCAACATGTCATGGGCCTCATGAGCCACACTCACAAGGTAGATAGTGTCACGTTGCTTTATCAGTGCATCAATCCATGTGTCATATAGGGCTTTTTTCTTATAACCCAAAATTCTGGCATTTGAAAGCTTTTCGACTGCTTGGTCATAGTTTTTACCTTGATAAGCGGCCAAGCCCTGAAAAAAACGGTTGTAGCCGACCACCGAGTCGGGTT
Source organism: uncultured Bacteroidales bacterium (assembly GCA_902792435.1). Classification (GTDB taxonomy): domain Bacteria; phylum Bacteroidota; class Bacteroidia; order Bacteroidales; family Muribaculaceae; genus Sodaliphilus. Next base: position 9,426 of record CADAZN010000010.1, on the reverse strand, counting down.
CGGCTTTATTTTTCTTCTTTGCCCAGTCGCTCTTGGCAAGCGAGCAGTAGATATCCCAAGCACGATAGGCATTGTCCCAGTCACTAGCCATGTAAAAGTCGCCAGCCACAGCACTATAGTCTACCAAGTGATCTATAAAACGATTAACTATGTCCTGAGAATACTTGGTCTTGACTTTGGGACTACCAGTCTTTTTGTCCTTTACTGGATTACCCTTCTTGTCGAGAACCACCACCGAGTCTTTTTTCATCGCTATGACAAACTTATCATACCCATCAATCAAGGCTAGGCCTGCCTCGGTGGAGTTAACTTTCTCGCCTGCTGCCTTGTTGTTTAATATCTTATCGTAGATGAAATATTGAATCTTTCCTGCTAGCCACCATGGCTCTGCCTTGTCTTTTGTCTCCTCGTTTTCGAGAGTTTTGTTAATCTTCTTCAAAGAGTTCTTGTAGCTTTCAACAGTGGGAGTCAATCCACTAATTTCCTTTTTCACCTCATTGACAAGACGCTGCTGAGCCACTACTCCCATAGTGCCCAAAGCAATCCACATTAAAACCACAAGAAACTTTTTCATCATCAATAAAAAAGAAATAAAAACCTAATTAACTTTTAAAACGCTGTGCACAACATTCAAAATGCCATGCACAGCGTTTACTGTTATGTGTGTGCAATAAAATTATTTCAAGAGGTCAAGCTTGTATTCGATGTCATCGATGAAACGCTTAGACTGAGTCTTCTCGCTCTTGGGATCCAACTCGTTAGCCTTCTTGAACAATGGCAGAGCCTCATTGTAAAGAGGAACCAACTTGGGCTTGAGGTCAGCGTTTGTAGCTTTAGGATTATCCTCGATAATCTTCTCGGCCTTGTCATAGATTACACGACCCAGGTCAAAGAAACCATTGGGGAATGTAGCATCTACCTCAGTAGCCTTCTTATAGAATGCCTCAGCTGCTGCCAATCCATCTTTCTGCTCTACTACAAAACCCTTCATGTCATAGAGCAATGCGCTGGTAGGATCATCGGCGATAGCTTTGTCGATGTAAACAAAGGCACCATCATAGTTCTTTGAGTCGCAGAAAGTTTGAATAATGTTAGCCAAGCAAGAATTCTTGAAGTCTACAACCTGATTCTCGGTATAGCCCTTGCTGATAGCATTCTTGAATGCATTGTAGGCGCCATCATAGTCCTTTAACTGATAAGCTGAGTAACCCTCATAGAAAGCTACATCGGCAAGTGTTGCCTGCTCAAATTGAACGCCCTCGGTCAACGAAGAACCAACGAGCTGGCTAAAGAACTTGAATGCCTTATAAGAAGTAGCAAAATCGTTACTCAAAAGGCCAGCGTTACCAACATTGAGCACATCATTGATGTGGCCCGAAAGCAATGCTACGATGTCCTTCGAGTATTTTGTCTTGAATTTGGGTTTGCCTGTCTTCTTGTCCATCTTGGGACTTCCATCCTTGTTATACTCAATTATAGTATCAAGAGGAAGGGCTTTCTGAAGCAACTCAAAACCACTCATCAGAGATTTGGCACGATCACCAATTGTTGGGTCGGGAGCTTCTGGGTTCTGACCATGAGTCAATGTGTATTCGCCAAAGAGCTTGTCATATCTAGCAAACTCGGCCTTACCTGCATTGAAAAGTTCCTCGGCAGTTTGAGCTTTAACACCCATCACCATGAGTGATGCGCAAGCTACGAATAAGAAAATCTTTTTCATAATAAAAATGTTTATTGTTACTAATTTTAATTTTTATCTCGTTAATATTTTATTTCTCAATATCGTCAAAAGGCAACGTGCCTTCTTGGTCATAAGACTGCGATTCACCGTTTTCGTTTAATTCATCACCAGCATTTTCTTGAGAAAGCTGTGCCTCGTTGGCTTCGTCAAACGTCAAATCTTGTTGCAGCCCTTCACCCTCGGGGATATATTCCTCTATCTTCTCGGGGTCGGTGTCAACCTTACAAACCGATGCTATCTCATCGCTCTTCTTCTCCAAGTTGATAAGCCTTACGCCCTGAGTGTTGCGGCCCTGAACTCGCAGGTCGGCAACCTTGAGGCGGATGGTGATACCCGACTTGTTGATGATGACGATGTCATTGCTGTCATTAACATTGCGTATAGCAATAAGCTTGCCAGTCTTATCGGTGATGTTGATGGTCTTCACACCCTTGGCACCACGATTGGTAATGCGGTAGTCCTCGAGTTTAGAGCGCTTACCCATACCCTGCTCCGAGAGAACGAGCACGTCGTCCTGAGCGGTAGTACGCATGCAAATCATGCCCACTACTGCATCATCACCGCCGTCAAGGGTCATACCCTTAACACCAGTAGCTGTCCTACCCATAGCTCTCACATTGGTCTCCGAGAAGCGGATAGCGCGGCCATTGCGGTTAGCGAGTACAATCTCGCTGTCACCCTCGGTGAGCACGGCACCAATGAGTTGGTCATCCTCACGTATGTTAAGAGCATTCACGCCGTTAACGCGTGGACGTGAGAACTCCGACAAGCGGGTACGCTTAACGATACCGTTCTTGGTTCCAAATACGATATAGTGGTTTTGGTTATATTCAGGATCTTTGAGTTTTGTCGCACGGATAAAGGCGTAGATGCGGTTCTCTGGACCCAGGTTGAGCAAGTTCTGGATGGCGCGGCCCTTAGAGTTCTTAGCACCCTCGGGAATCTCAAACACGCGCAGCCAGTAGCAGCGACCCAATGCCGTGAAGAACAGCATGTAATTATGGTTAGTAGCCTCGTAGATGTACTCAATGAAGTCCTCATCGCGAGTTGCGCTGCCCTTAGCTCCCACGCCACCACGGTTCTGAGTGCGGTACTCGCTCAGTGGTGTGCGCTTGATGTAGCCAAAGTGCGAGATGGTGATAATCATTGGGTCATCGGGATAGAAGTCCTCGGCGTTCATCTCCTCGGCAGCATACTCGATTTGAGTGCGGCGCTCATCGCCAAACTTGTCGCGAACCTCAATGAGCTCATCCTCGATTACCTTGCGGCAAACGTCAGGATTGGTCAAAATCTCTTCGAGGTGCTCAATGGTCTTCAACAACTCTTCCATCTCGGCGTGGAGCTTATCCTGCTCGAGGTTGGTGAGCTGACGCAGACGCATCTCAACAATCGCACGGGTCTGGATGTCGTCCAAGTTGAAACGCTCACCCAAGCGCTGACGAGCCTCGTCGGTGGTCTTGCTGCTGCGAATGATGTGGATTACCTCATCAATATTGTCGCTGGCGATAATCAAGCCCTCAAGAATGTGAGCACGCTCCTTTGCTTTCTTGAGCTCAAACTCAGTGCGGCGAATAACCACCTCATGGCGATGCTCAAGGAAGTAGTGAAGCATGTCTTTGAGGTTTACCGTCTGAGGACGACCCTTAACGAGGCACACATTGTTAACGCTGAACGACGACTGCAACTCGGTCATCTTGTAGAGCTTGTTGAGAAGCACATTGGCATTGAAGTCCTTCTTCACATCAATCACGATGCGCATACCGTGACGGTCGCTCTCGTCGTTGATATTAGAAATACCGTCAATGCGTTTGTCTTCAACCAAGCCAGCAATATTCTCGATAAGCTCGCGCTTGTTCACATTGTAAGGAATCTCGGTCACAACAATGCGGTCATGGCCATGCTCAGTCTCAATCTCGGCCTTCGAGCGTATTACGATGCGGCCCTTACCGGTCTCAAAAGCATCACGCACTCCTTGATAGCCGTGAATGATACCGCCTGTCGGGAAATCGGGAGCGATGATATATTTCATCAAGCCATCGGTATCGATGTCAGGATTCTCGAGCATCGCAAGGCAGGCATTAATCGACTCGGTGAGGTTGTGGGGAGCCATGTTGGTTGCCATACCCACCGCAATACCCGAACCACCATTGACGAGCAAATTGGGGAATCGGGTTGGCAACACCTCAGGTTCTTCCAAAGTGTTGTCAAAGTTTGGAACAAAGTTCACTGTGTCTTTGTCCATGTCACGCATCATCTCCTCGCCCATCTTGCCCAGACGAGCCTCGGTGTAACGCATAGCAGCAGGGCTATCACCGTCTACCGAGCCAAAGTTTCCCTGACCATCTACCAGCGGATAGCGCATTGCCCAGTCCTGAGCAAGGCGCACCATTGCCAAGTAGACCGACGAGTCGCCGTGGGGGTGGTATTTACCAAGAACATCGCCCACGATGCGCGCGCTCTTCTTGTAGGGAGCGTTGGAGAAGTTTCCTAGTTTTTCCATACCGAAAAGAACCCTGCGGTGCACTGGCTTGAAGCCGTCACGCACATCGGGCAGGGCGCGAGACACGATAACCGACATCGAATAATCGATGTAGCTAGTCTTCATCTCGTTTTCGATATTGATCTCAATAATTCGATCGTTATTCATCTCTAAATATTTAAAATTTTACCTGTGGCGAGCTGCAAATCCAGCGAAATGTTGCCTCAATCATCACAGTCACGCCGAAACATTAAAATTAACCTACAAAGTTAATACATTTCCCGCAAACAACCAACAACTTTACCACCTTATTTACGTTTTTTTGATACTAATTCTAAACTCAAAAATAAAAACACATAATTATCAGTAAGGTACTCCAATATCAATTGTCTTTAATATCCAAAAGCCGAAAGGCTTGACACGAATTTTTTGTTATTAATTGTCTTAAAAAAAAACCCCTCTTCCCTCTCTTCTCTCCACTCTCCCCTCTCCCCTAAAAAAAACATGGCACGGAATTTGCTTGAACGATATTGTTTTAATAGATTACACGATAATGACCAAAAAAGAAATAAACATATTAGACGACAATGAGTTGATGACGCTCATCGACGAGCTAGCCTTGCCTATTGTCGACGGTGTTGACTTCACCAACGACGAGGATGACGACGACATCGAAGACGATATGGGCGGCACAGGCGCTCCAGCGAGTGGTGGCGAGAAACGCACCCAGCGACGAAATGTCACAAAAAATGACAACGCGACACCGACCATTGATAAATACGGAAAAGACATCACGCGTCAGGCCGCTGCTGGCGACCTCGACCCTGTGGTGGGACGTGAACGTGAAATTGAACGACTGGCGCAAATCTTGAGCCGACGCAAGAAGAACAACCCCGTTCTCATTGGAGAACCAGGAGTTGGCAAATCGGCTATCGTTGAAGGACTTGCACAACGCATCGTGCAGCGCAAAGTGGCACGAGGCCTTTTGGACAAGCGCATCGTTGCTCTCGATATGGCATCGGTAGTGGCTGGTACCAAATACCGTGGACAGTTCGAGGAGCGCATCAAGGCGATTATTGACGAAGCTTCTAAGAGCGACGACGTGATTCTGTTTATTGATGAGATTCACACCATTGTGGGTGCTGGTAACGCCAGTGGTTCGATGGACGCTGCCAACCTTCTCAAGCCCGCCTTGGCACGAGGCGAGGTGCAGTGCATTGGTGCAACCACCCTCGATGAGTATCGCAAGAATATTGAGAAAGACGGGGCCTTAGAGCGCCGCTTCCAGAAGGTGCTTGTCGACGCCTCTACTCCCGAGGAGACAGTCGAAATCCTCAACAACATCAAGGATGCCTATGAGAAGCACCATGGTGTTATCTATACCCCCGAGGCCATCAGGGCTTGCGTCACCCTTACCGACCGATACATCAGCGACCGCGCCTTCCCCGACAAGGCTATCGACGCCATGGACGAAGCTGGCTCACGCGTGCACATCTCTAAGGTTGAAACACCTAAAGAGATTGAAGAACTCGAGAAGCAGATTGCCGAAGCACAAGAGAATAAGCTAAAAGCTGTTCAGGCTCAGAACTTTGAGAGCGCAGCCAACTATCGCGACCGCCAAGAGAAGCTTAAACTCGAGCTTCAAGACTTCAAGGAGAAATGGGAAGCCGAACTCGACAAAAAACGTGAAACGGTCGATGAGAACGACATAGCGCAAGTTGTAGCAATGATGACAGGGGTACCGGTTCAACGCATTGCCCAGAGCGAAGGTCTCAGATTGCTAGGCATGAACGATGAGCTCAAGTCCAAAATCATTGGACAAGATGAAGCTATCGACAAGATTGCCAAGGCTATCCGACGCAACCGTGTTGGTCTTAAAGACCCGAACCGACCCATTGGCTCATTCATGTTCCTTGGCCCCACTGGTGTAGGCAAAACCCTGCTTGCTAAGCGACTGGCTGAGTTCCTCTTCAACTCGCCCGACGCTCTCATCCGCATCGACATGAGCGAATATATGGAGAAATTCAATGTGTCGCGTCTCGTGGGTGCGCCTCCGGGCTACGTAGGTTATGAGGAGGGCGGACAGTTGACCGAGAAGGTGCGCCGTCGCCCCTACTCTGTCGTCCTGCTCGACGAGATTGAGAAGGCTCACCCTGACGTGTTCAACATGATGCTGCAAGTGCTTGACGAAGGCGCTCTTACCGATAGCCTCGGCCGCAAGGTTGACTTCAAGAACACTATCATCATCATGACCTCTAATATCGGCACCCGCGAACTCAAGGACTTTGGAGCTGGTGTTGGCTTCAACACTCATGAGCTAACTAAGGAGCGTTCCGACTCAGTAATCCGCAAGGCGCTGAACCGCAGCTTCTCACCCGAGTTCCTTAACCGTGTCGACGACATCATCACCTTCTCGAGCCTCAACAAGGACGACATCCTCAAGATTGTGGATATCGAGCTCGAAATGTTCTACAATCGCGTGCACGAACTCGGCCACGAGCTCGTCATCACCAATGCCGCAAAGCAGTTTGTTGCCGACGCAGGTTTCGACATCCAGTATGGTGCACGACCCTTGAAGCGAGCTATCCAAACTCACATCGAGGATCCAATGTCGGAACTCCTCCTCAAGCACGAGGACATGACCGCCGCCACAATCACCATCGATGTCAAAGACGGCGAAACAATTGCCACCATCAAGAAATAAATACAGTTCAACACAATTGCACCAAGGAGGATACGTCATAATCATGACACATCCTCCTTCTTTTTTTCTAATATACCCTTCTTCCCTCTCTGTTTTTTTAATGTTGCCTCGCGTTCATTGACATATTGCCACCTCCTATCCACTCCTATCCACTCCTATCTCCATGTTTCAAAATTCCTGCGTAAGCAGGCTTTTCGACACCGATAGGTGCAGCTTTGTGAGAGGAAAACTACCACACTTTTTGCCATGTGCTGCGCACATGAAAATTTGAGAGTCTTCGACTCTAAAATTTAAATATTAATATGTTTGATTTGTTTTAGATTTGATAGATTTCTGCCCGTAGCGCTCTAACCTTTAGCTCGGGGAGATTTCAAAGCATAAGTCACGCGAAGCGTGGTGTGCGGTGCCCAAAGGGCATTGAAACTCGACTCAATTTCCACTCCGCCAGGAGTGGCAAAACAATCCTACGTCTATGCAATTTTCAATTAAATTTTCATTTAATTTTAAGCGAAGCGCCCATCCAGCCTCAAAAACCAATTCTGCATTATGCATTATGCGCGCACATCCAGCTTATCATCATTTCAGGAAGTCATCCAGGTTTTGCACATTGAGCTTCTGGGCAGATTTGTGCTAATATTTTCGGCTCATTTTTTATAAAATTCCGTTTCAATTCTGGAAAATTTGTGCAGAAAAATCAAAGGGCACATTTTTGATGCTTATATCTAATTGATTTGCAGTTGTTTGCAAAAAACAAGGACACGGGCAAAATGTTTGGTGGTTAACAGAAATCGTGCTAAATTTGCACGTTTCAAAAGCATCATTATGAAGAAACTATTGTACATATCTCTCTTGGCTATTCTGCTCTCGGCATCGATAAGTTGTAGTCGCAGCGTTGACAAGCGACTGGTTCTCGCCGACACGCTTATGTGGACTAACCCCGACAGTTCGCTTGCCATCCTCAACACTATCAACCGTGATTCACTGCAAGGCGATGAGAACCAGGCATATTACGCCCTACTACTCACACAAGCTCAATTCCGATGCAATATCCCACTGACAAGCGACACGTTAATCAGCAAAGCTGTCGATTACTACAGTGACAACCATAACCGTGAGCACTACACTCGCTCACTGTTATATAAAGGGGGATATTATGAGTTTAGCGCTAATCAACCTGTTGAGGCAATAAAGTGGTTCAAGCAAGCCGAAGATAATGCCGATACCACCGACTACCGCAACCTCGCGCAAATCAATATGCGCTTGGCTATGTTGTACTTCAAACACTACGCCAGCAACAACCTAGACCTAGAGAAATTCAAGAAATCATTATATTATTACGAGAAGCTACATGACAAAAGAATGTCATTGTTAGCTTCTATGTATATAGCCAGTCTTTACAGGATTACAAGGAAAGATACCGCTGAATTATTATACGACAAAGCTCAGGCTCTCGCAATTGAACTTAAAGATTCTAGTCAGTTGTATCAATCTATTACCGGGAAAGCACTTCTATACCTTGTTGATTCATCATACGTTGACGCTAAAGATTGTATGCTTCAGGCACTGTCATTATCAAATGGCAAAATGGAAAATTCTCATTATTTCATTTTAAGCGAAGCATATTCCAAATTAGGACTTGTTGACTCGTCAGAGTATTATTTCAATAAAGTAGATTTAAACTCATGCAATTCTTATGACAGCGTCATGTTTTACAGAGCACGCAAAGAATTAGCTATTGCCAAAGGCGATTTTGCCAGTGCAACAAAATATGAAAATAACTATCTTAACTTAACCGATTCATTAGAGCACAACAAAGAAAAGTATGAACTTAGCAAGTTTGAGTCTGATTTTGACAACGAAAGAATTGCTTCTAAAGCCAAGAAGGTCACGTCGTTAAACAAAATCATCTATTATCTTGTTGCTTTATTCTTAGTTTTTGCTCTAGTTACCGTAGCACTTATTATCGTCATCAGTAGGAAAAAGCGCAAAGATCAGCAGCAGATGATTGATGAGCTGAAGGAAGAGAATTTCGGCAATTATGAGGAGTTGAGGAGCAATCTTGCCGACTTTGACAACCACTTCAGCAAGACTATGAATGAGAGGTTGAAATCTCTTGAGGAGATAATGACTGGTGCCTACAATCCCAACCAGGACTCAAAGAGCAGCGAGGTGGAACACAAGATATCGCCTATTGCCGACGATGACACGAAGTTCTGGGAAGGGCTCTATGCCTATATCAATATCAAGCATAACGGCGCGATGGACAGAATAGCCAATGACTACCCGCAACTCTCGGCGAGCGACTTGAACTTCATCAAGCTGATGTGTTGCGGTTTCTCCGATGCCGCCATCGCCGTGTGCAGGAATTACAGGAATGTCGCTTCCGTAAGAGGCCGTAGGCGAAAGATAAGAGACAAGATGGGTATAGAAGGTAACCTCACTGACTATATTAGAAACATCACTGTCCGCTGAAATCAAAAAAGAATGGCATTAACCCATGAT
>CADAZN010000009.1 GCA_902792435.1 uncultured Bacteroidales bacterium | reverse complement strand
GGAGTTAGAGGAGTTAAGGAGTTTACATGACTCCATAACTCCGTAGATATTTCCTCAAGAGACTTACGAAGAAAAAATAATCTGGCGTAAGCCAGCTTTTTGACATCGATAGGTGCATTTTTTGAGATTACACACCACAGCGATTTGTTCAAATTGACTCATATTTTTTATGAGTCTCTTGCTTTTAAATAAAAAACCATCTAAATTTGCAACCTAGAAGCCTCTAAATTGAAAGCAGGTAACAACATCACGTTTTCGAAGATTATACTTACACGTTAACACACATTATGCTTATGAGAAAAATAGTTTTTTGCATGTCAATGCTGATTGCATTTATTGCAAGTGGTCAAAATGATGTGAAGCAATGGTCATTAAAGCCTTTTGCTGGCATGAGTGTTTCCAGCTTCATGGGTGCTGATGCCGATGGTTCGGAGGCTAGATTCGGATATCATGGCGGCTTGGAGGCTGAATATCAGCTCCATCATCGCTGGAGTGTTGCCTTGGGAGCATTATATAGCTCTGGAGGGGCAAAAGTAACTGAAAACGCCGAGAAAATGACAATCAAAAGCGATAGAATTTATTTCCCTTTAACAGCAAAATGCTATGTTTGGCGAGGGTTGTCGTTAAGCACAGGAGTCGCACCAACTATTGTCGTGAATTCAGTGTTCGACTTTAGGGGTGCTGGCGTTTCGGTTGGTGTGAAGTCGAGTAAAATTTCTCGTTCCTTTGATGTATCGATACCCATTGGCGTTTCTTATGAATATCGCAACGTGGTGGTTGGCGCAAGTGCTTACTTTGGTTTGTGCCCATTGTTTAAGAAAAACTCCTACATAGAAGCTAATGGCATTAGGCTTGACTTGGGTGATGCCAAGATCAACAACTACGCTGCAATGATTTCATTAGGCTATAAATTTAAGCTAAAATAGAGGGGTTGATAAAAAAGTGTCACCAAGAGACTGAACTCTCATTGAAGATTTTGTGACCTTTTTATAATGAAAAAGATTCTTTCTATATTGATTTTAATGCTGCTAGCGTTTCCTGCAATGCTGCTGGCACAGAGCGATAGCCTGGAAATTGCAAGTAGCAGTGTTTTGCACAAGGGCACTATGCGCTTGAGTCTTGAGCATGTCGCGATAGGCGGCTTGTTCACAAAGATTGGCAACGCCGACAGTTATGACCTGGCGCCATTTTATCTGTTTAATCTTGGAGTTGGCGTTGAGTATGCCTATGCCAATGATAAGTCAGTCGGGTTAGATGTTCATCCTGGTGGTGGCTCTGATGGGATAATAGGTGAATACGGCAATGCACACGTTGTGTTTTATAATGTCACAACAAGTGCCATGCACCGTTGGTACCTTGGCAAGTTGGTGCTTGGCGCTGGCCTGTCCTATGAATGGCGCAAGGCGAAATATGACCCTTTTAATCAACAGGTTGGTGAAGATGAATATGAATTCAGCTATATGGACGAATATGGAATGAATGACTTCACCAACTCTCATCACAGTCTTGGTGTCGACCTGTTGGCTGGCTGGACTTGGCGCAACCGCAAGTGGTACATTGGCGTGCAATACTCTCCAAGGATTATTCTCAAGGATTCATTCAATTACGTCAATAATGAATACCCTCCACAACTGCCAGTTAAGAACTATTCTGGTCATGCCGACCACCAGATATCGTTGATGATAAGATTTGCTTTCGATATTGCCAATTTTGGCAGATAAAGAACTCAATCAGATAATAGTCACAGAGTTATTGGCGTTGAAAATATATAGTAACGTCCGAAAAATGCGATTTAGCGAGTCAAAGCTGAGCTTGCTCAAAGACTTGCGAGCGTGAGCATTTTATCCAAAAATAAATAATCTGGCGTAAGCCAGCTTTGCGACATCGATAGATGCAACTTTGTGAGATTAACAAAGCATCCGCGCGCAGCCCCCATTATGCATTATGCTTTGTGCATTGATTAATGGCTTTTTGAGATTAACAAAAACAGTTGTTTTGGTTGTTATTGGGTTGTTTTAGTTGTTTGATAATTCATGGATAATTCGCCGTTTTTTAATGTTGCCTATCCACCATGCCATCCCTTACCTTTGCGCACACACGTACATTATTAAAAATATAACCATGAAACAAAGAATACAAAATAAAAATCTAGCAAGGAGTGGCAAAACAACAGTTGTTATGTTTGTTATTCAATTGTTCTTGTTGTTTGATAAAACTGAGTCAGGTGAACCAGGTGAACCAGGTGAGTCAGGTGATTCCACTGATTCCACTGATTCCACTGATTCCACTGATTCCACCGATTCCATCGATTCCATGCACAGCGACATCTTAGCGCGCAGCGCAAAAATAAATATTAGTGCCGTAGGCACCACACTACCAATCTTAGCCCGAAGGGCAGTAATATTTAGCGCGAAGCGCGGCCCAACCGAACTAGCTGAACCAACCGAACCAACTGAACCAGCCGATTCCATGAGAATCAAATAAAATAAACTAAGCCTGACAAGAACAACAATAAAAAATTTTTTTCAAGTTGTTAATCTGTTGTTACAGTTGTTTGAAATCATGTGAACCGACAACTTTAATTGATAATTCACGGGCAATTCACGGTAATTTGTGAAAAAATCCTGCCCAGAATTGCTGAGCAGGATTTTTGTTTCAGATGTTTAGAGCCTCACTACAGACAATAAAAACTATGAACTCTAAACTATAAACTAAATTAGTATCCAAAGATTTCCTCGAGAGATACGCGCTTAACGGGAGCAATCTTCTGCAGACGGTCCATCTCAAGTTCCTTCTCATTACCGAGAATCATGTAACGATAAGGCTTGCCTGCCATGTTCTCCTTCTCAAAGTCTACGATGTCGAAGAGATACAACTTGGGAAGTGCCTCATAAATCTTTGCCGAGATGTCATAGTCAAGACCACGCTCCTGAGCCCATACATAGCTGTTGAGCACGTTAAAGCGAGTAGTGCGACGGCTAGCGTACTTCTTGATGAGCGACTCCTTGGCGAGGTTGAATGCTGCCTCGCTCTCTGGAATGTTGGCGATAAGTTTGTTGAACTCGTCAACACAGTCCATCATCTTATCGTTCTGGGTGATGATGTAGGTGTAAGCATCCTCTTTGTGGCCAAGGCGGGCAGGCTGGTTGTAACGAGCGGCTGCCGAGTAGGCCAGACCACGTGCCTCACGCAACTCTTGGAATACGATACCATTCATTCCGGTGCCAAAGTACTCGTTAAACATGCTGATAACAGGAGCATGATCTGGTTCCCAGTCGCGCTCGTTGTTAGTGTACTGCACCATGTAGATGTTCTTTGCGTCGTAGGGAGCAAGCAGAATCTCGGTCTCGGGAGTGGGCTGCTCCATATAGTCCATGCCGAATGGCACATCCATCAGGTCCTTTGGAGTCTTGTGCAGCTTAGAGATAGTTGACGAGAAGTCTTTCTCGCTCATGGGGCCAAAGTACATGACATCATGCTTCATGTTGCTCAGGTTCTTCACGAGTTCGATGAGGTCGCTAGGGTTGATGTCACGAAGCTCTTTCTCGCTCAAGATGTTAGTGTAGGAATTGTTGGGGCCATACTGGCCATAGGCCATCAAGCGAGCGAAGCACTGCTCCTGGTTGCTCTTGGCGTCGGCGCGAGCCTTGAGAATTTGGTCAACAAGGCGGTTGTAGGCTTCGGTGTCGACAGTGGCATTCTTGAGCAGGTCGTCAATGAGAGCTACTGCCTCAGGCATATTCTCGTTAAGACCGCTTATGGTGATGAAGGTGTAGTTGTCATCTACCGATGTCGAGAAGTTACAAGCGAGCTTGTAAAGTTTCTGCTTGAATTGCTGTGGGGTAAGGGTTTTGGTTCCAAGATAGTCGAGTAAAGACAGTGCCAAGCTGTACTTAAGGTCGGCTGTGTTGCCAAAGTCATATTTATAAGCCAGGGTGAACAGGTCGTCGTCGGTGTTCTGCTTGTAAAGCAGTGGCAGACCAGCCTTAGTCTCCGACACGTTCATGTCGGTCTTGAAGTCGACAAATCGAGGTTGAATGGGCTCCACAGTCTCTGCCATAAGGTTCTTGACGAAGTCGCTCTGCTTGTCGCGATTAGTTGGGATAGGAGTAATCTCAGGTTTCTCAATTTTCTTGACCGAGTTGTCAATGCCCTCACGTTTGTAAACACACACAAAGTTGTTGAGCAGATGGCGATTTGCAAAATCAACTATCTGCTGCTTGGTCATCTTGCCCATTCGGTCAAGTTGGCCCACAACCTGCTCCCATTCAATGCCGTTGATAAAGGCATTAACAAGGTATCTAGCACGTGCTCCGTTGTTGTTTAAGCCTCTTAAATATTGCAGCTTGGTGTTGTTGACCACACTGACGAGCAAATCGTCGTCGAAGTCGCCATTGCGCAGCTTCTCAATTTCACCGAGCATCAGGTCACGAACATTCTCAAGACTCTGACCCTCATTGGGATAACCCATAAGCATGAGAAGTGAGTAGTCGGCCATCTCATCGGCATAGCATCCCGATGTCATAAGTTTTTGTGGCTGGTTAAGGTTGAGGTCCATAAGGCCTGCAGTACCGTTACTGAGCATTTCAGAGATTACCTCAAGGGTGTCGTTCTGCAATGAAGGTCCACCTTCGAAGCGCCATGCCAGAGTCACAAATTCTGCCTCTTGGCCAAGCACTGTGGTATCAACCGGTGCGGTGATGGGCTTGAGAGGAGCAAACTCTGGTCTCGAGAGGTTCTTGTTGGGCTGCCAGTCACCAAAGTACTTGTCGAGAGTGGCAATTACCTTGTCGGGCTCAAAATCACCAGCCATACAGATGGCTATGTTGTTGGGACAATAGTAGTTGTTGTAATAGTTCTTGATGTTGGTGATTGATGGGTTCTTAAGGTGTTCCTGGGTACCGATAGTGGTCTGAGTACCATAAGGATGAGTAGGGAATGCCTTGGCATAGAGTGCCTCCTCGAGTTTCCGCATATCCTTGGCCATGGCAATGTTCTTTTCCTCATACACAGCCTCGAGCTCGGTGTGGAAACCACGAATAACCATGTTGCGGAAGCGGTCGCTCTGGATGCGTGCCCAGCGGTCCACCTCGTTGGCAGGGATGTCCTCGGTGTAGCAAGTCACATCGGTGCTGGTGTAGGCGTTGGTGCCAATGCCGCCAATGCCCGCCATGAGTTTGTCATACTCGTTGGGGATGTTGTACTGTGCTGCAATTTGCGACACACTGTCAATCTCATGATAAAGCTGCTTGCGCTTGGCAGGGTCGGTGACCTTGCGGTATTGCTCGTAGCGGGCCTCAATCTCATCGAGATAGGGTGCCTCTTTCACTGGGTCGCTGGTACCGAACTGCTTGGTGCCCTTAAACATCAAGTGCTCTAGGTAGTGAGCCAGACCTGTGGTCTCGGCAGGGTCGTTGCGCGAGCCAGTGCGCACTGCGATGTGTGCAGCAATGCGTGGAGATTGATTGTTTACACTAAGGAAAACTTTCATGCCGTTGCGCAGAGTGTAGCACTGCGTGTGCATGGGGTCTCCCTCATAGGTTACTGCCTTGGGCAGTTGCGCCTGTGCCATGAATGCTGTTGCGGCTACCATGGCAAGCAATGCGATTTTTTTGAAATGTTTCATAGAACTGTATTTAATAAAATGTATAATTTATTCTTTTTTTGCTTTAATGCTACTTTGATTCCGAAGCCATTCCAGAAATGGCATCAGTCGCTCATTCGATGGCTCGGCAGTGAGCACCCTGAGCGAGATTTCTTCGCCCATGCCACCAAGTGTCTCAAACTGGAAGTCAGGATTGTTGTTGTCGGTGATAGGTTGCTGCTTACCTTCTAACAGTGCAATTGCCTCGACTGTCATAGCCTCTAGTTTCAACAGCCAGGGCCGCACATCGTTGTAGAGTAGTCGGTCACTCTCGTTTGGGGAGTTTTTCATCGTTTTTATTACCAGGCAAGCCTCGTGAACTTCTCGTAACTCAGCAAGAAGGCTGTTAGGCCTTGGCGACCCACGTTTCACTGAGGCCAGATAATTGTCAATCCTGTAGCCTATCGCGTCATTGTCGTAATAGCGCAGATAGGGAGCCAACTTTTTGAACGCTTTGGCACGCTCCTTACCCACAACGGCTGGTATCGCTGCTTCCCAACTCTCGTAGTTGTCGAATGCAGCGTTGTTCCAAGTATAGTCGGCAACGCCGAAAAGCGCCACCTTCGATAGCTCACCTTGCTGCATGGGGTTGATGATAAGGGTGTTGAGCCCCTTGAGGCGCTTCTCGATGTGTGACAGGTTATCGATATGGGTCTCGTCACGGAAGTTGCTGTAGGTGTCCATCACAAATAGTTTGGTAGGGTCCTGGTCGTTGCAGGGGTAGTTCCACCACCAGCTCAAGTCGCGGCCAAGCCAGCTGCTCACCAATTTCAAATCTCCGTTATTAGGCACCGACCAAACATCGCGGCCAGTGATATAAATGCTGATCTTCTCGGGAGTCGTGCTAAGCGACTCATAAAACTCACGGGCACGCTCCAGGCTTACCCATCCGTGAGCATAAAGCTGTGGCACATAGTGCAGTGGCTTAACAGTATTGGTCGCTGCTGCACCCTTCTTGTTCCATTTGTCATCTATGCGCTGCTGGAGCGCAGTGAGATTATCGGCACAAAGCTTCATGATGGCAGGGTCGCTTGGCACGCCCACGTCATCGACAAATACTCCAAACTGACGCACACCCAGCTCGTGCATGCTCTCAAACTTCGCTATTATCTTGTCGAGCACTTGAGGGTCTTCGGCATTAGCAAATGCCTTGCCGGGGTGGATTGCCCAGATGAAGTTGACCTTAGTCTCGCTGGCAACCTTTGTGATGTCGCGCATCATGTCTTGGTTAAGATAGCCAATGCGCTGTTGGTCTTCAGTAATAGTTGTAGGGTAGGGGTCGCCCCAATAACGGGAATGATATGGATCGCTCTTTGCGCCATACATATAGGTGTTCATCTTGTATCGGGCCATGAAGCGAAACAGGTCCTTAGTCACCTCGGCGCTATAAGGCACGCCATAGTAGCCCTCGATTATGCCGCGGTTCTTGACATCGGCATAATCGTAGATTGTGACGCATGGCAAGTCGGTTGTGCCTTGATCGAGCATCTGCTCAAGAGATGCCAGTCCGCAGAACACAGCGTCAGTGTCTTCACCAATGATTGCCACATTAGCTTGACCTTTACTATCTGATTTAAGATTCAAGATATGACGGTCATATTTTGGCAAATTGAAGATGCTTCGGTCGACACGCAACACGGCATCATGCTCATCACCAATCTTTTCTTTTGGATTGTTTACACTAAGATGCACGAAAGACGGACAGTTGTTAGGAGTGCCAGCCATAATCACCACTGGAACAAGACCATGGTCGCTGAGTATCTGCTTTGCGCGATTTATTGTTGCAATGTCAATCCCATCTTGAGGAAATATAAATACTCTCTGAGAAAAGGATGCCGTGCCAGGATTCATCACCTGCTCATGTGGAACGGGGTATATGTTGTAGACCTCGGTGGCACCTAGTATAGCTACAGACATCAATGCCAAGGTTAAGAAAAAGGCTCTTATCATTTTTAATGAATGCAGATTATTTATAGGTTACAAAATTAGCTATTACACTGCAAACAACAAAAAGATTTATCGAAAAACGCACCTTATTTAATACTGAAATGGGCGTGATATTAGAAAAAATGAAGAAAATGCACTTTTTTTTGAAAAAAATCGACAAAAGTTTTGGTGGTTAAGAAAATTGTAGTAACTTTGCACCGCAATTCCGAAAGGGTGGTATCGTCTAGTGGCCCAGGACGCTGGCCTCTCACGCCGGAAACCGGGGTTCGACTCCCCGTACCACTACACACAAAGCGGCTCGCTGATTTCTGCGGGCCGTTTTGCTTTAGTATATTTGCTAGATAAATTGGGGAATAAGTATACAAAAAAAGGGCGACTTGCGTCGTCCTAGTTGCTGTGTGGGTGCTGACGGATTCGAACCGCCGACCCTCTGCTTGTAAGGCAGATGCTCTGAACCAGCTGAGCTAAGCACCCGTGCTTTTTTCGAAAAGCGTTGCAAAGGTACGGCAAGATTTTGAACTGTGCAAATTTTTCGTGACTTTTTTCGAAAAAAAGTTCAATAAATGGTGTTTTTGCTGATTTTTTTCTGCTTTTTGGGATTTGAAATATAGTATTATTTGTACTTGTTGGTGTGGATTTTAATGGCTTTGAGGATTTGCTCTCCCAGATGGATGGTGTATCCTTGTTGTGTAAAGAAGATGTTTCCTTTACTGTCGGTCACAACAAAAATAGGCATAGTTTTTTCGTTGGCTTTTGTTTCCCTGATAAGATCTTCCATATTTGTTCCATAAACGAATCTGTCTGTGCCCTCCAGTCTATCTTTGTCAATGCCCCAAATCACATAAGCGGGAAGATCGCTGAATTGTGACTTGTCGAAGCGTTGCTCTTGTTCATCGTTTAGAGTTAGCAGAGTTATATCGCATCCTAATGCCTCAATTTGGCTAGCACAGGTAGCGATATCGTGCAGCGCGTGAGTGGTAGGCTCGTTACTTGGAGCTATAAATCCCACGATGTGATAGCAGTCATTGTCAAGAATTAGTCTCCTTTCTCCATTAGAATAATAGCTATCTAAACGTAACGTTCCAATAATACTCAACGCATTATCTTTGTTAAGCAGAGAAAGGTCAATATCGCTTTCTTTGTTGCTTTCAATTTCAAAAGTCGTGATGCTAGCCAGCACGCTGCCGTCACTTTGGCGGTTGCCAGTGGTGAGCATGTAGGTTCCTGGCTCAAGTTGCACTCCGTTTTTGAAATAATTGCTCCAGGTGGCATCTTCGGGGTAGGTGAGCAACTGCGGTTTGTTGTCCGCTATCTTGCTGAGTGTGAAATGAGTGTAGTAGGCGAGGTCGTTGTGGGTGTCGCTGGGTGTGAAATTCAGTCGAAGCATTCCCGAAGGTTCGGTTTTGAGCGATTCGCTTTCCTCAAATTTTACCTCATGCCAAGCGTTATTTGTAAAGTATTCGAGCTTGCCGTTCACCTCGTTGATGCGTGCGGGCCAACCCATGCTGCGTGCGGCGCTCACGAAGAAGATGGCGCGTCCCAGCTCATCGGTGGTTTGGGTGCGGTACACACTCATAGGTTGCTGGCGCAAGCGCTGAGGATTGTGCTCGTTGTCAATTGTGAGGTTTGCTTTTGTCCAAACGATTAAGTTGTCAATATTACTTATTTTGTTGCTCAATTCCCTATGGAAGAATTCTTTATAAGGTGTTAACCATTCATTCTCAGCTCGTGGGCTCAGTACATAGCGGTAGTAGATTTCGCTGGTGTCGGTCACTGCCGCTTCATTGTCGCGCAGCACATCAAGCTTTATGTCGCGCAGGTCTTTTTCGCTGAGCACATCAAGGAGTTTGTGCGCCATTACCTTGTTCTTTGCTTCATCAAGGAACTGCTGTATGGTGCGGTGGTTGCCTCGCCACGCTTCTACTGGCATAGTCGCTTCGTAGGCTTGGCGGATGGAGTCCTCCTGCGCCTTGCGGCGGTCGTTGAGTGCACGTTGCTCGTCGGAGATCTCTGGTAGTACTGCACTCAATGGTGGTGGCACTATGTCTAGTTCAAGGTGCTGCGGCAGTGACTTGTCTTTAAGTGTAATTACCTCATGGTGGTCACTAGTCCAGGAGATTTTCTTCACTGCCACTTTATCCCCCTTAGTCACCCAAACTAGCAAGTCGCCTCGTCCTGCAGTGAGAAAGGTGGTTCCATTTTTGTCGGTTGTCTTCTTGGCCACTGTGTAGAACTCAGCGTAGTTATAGAGCTTAAATTCAACTGTGGCATCACTAACGGGAATGCCATTCTCGTCAACTACACTTACGTTCACTCTCGTGGTGGGAGCATAGTTGCTGGTGACATTAATTTCGGTATAGCATGGAGTTATACTCATAACTTCCTCTGGGCCATCATAATCTCCGATGACCTTGGTGTGCATGAGCATTCCTCGCGAGGCGCTCTCGTTGAACCATCCCAGGTTGAGCACAGGTTCAGGTTCGCAGGCTCCTAGGAAGTACCATCTGCCATTTGCCCAAGCCTCGACCCAGGCGTGGTTGTCGTCGGTGTGCGCCCATCGCGGGGTATAGACCTGGCGGGCGGGGATGCACACCGAGCGCAGAGCTGCCACAAGGAATGTCGATTCCTCGCCACAGCGTCCATAGGCTGTGCGCATCGTGGCGAGCGGACTGCTTGTGCGCGCGTCGCTGGGGCGGTAGCTCACCTTCTCGTGGCACCAGTGGTTCACTTCGAGAATGGCATCTTCCATTGATAGGTTCTTAACTCGGTCTTTGAGCTCACGGTAGAACACCATCCTTGCTGTGTCGAGATTCTCGTTGTTGACACGCACTGGCAGCACGAAGTGCTTGAACTCACGCTCTGGCACAGTCTTTCCCCACGGCATCTCATCGCGTGCCTGCAGGGTGGTGAGGTAGTTGCGGTAGTAGAACTGCTCGCTGTAGTCGGTCCTGTCGGGGGTTGCAAGGCGCGTGCCAAGTTCTTTTACATATTTCCACGCCAGGTCGCTGTTGTCGGCAACAGCCAAGCTTGTCGTTGTTGCCACTATTGCAAGGGCTATAATTGTCTTAGTTATGAGTTTCATGACACTATGTTTTTATTTGTTGCAAAAATAGCAAATAATTGGCAAAAACATGTAAAATTGCATATATTGTTTTGTGTTCTCGTGATAATTTACTACCTTTACAACCTGAAAAACTTAATACTAACAACTAAAAAACTAATAACTACAATGAGACCAAGTTATGTTTTCTTTGCCGATGGCTTTGAGGAAATCGAGGCCTTGACAATTGTTGATGTGCTGCGTCGTGCTGGCATGCCAGTGGTAACCATGTCGATTTATGATGCTCCCGAAGCGATAGGTGCTCACGGAGTTACTGTGGTTGCTGATGAGGCTTTTGACCCTGATATGATTGAGGATGCCGAGTGGCTTATTTGCCCAGGAGGAATGCCAGGTGCTACCAATCTTGCTGAGAATGTGACATTGTGCGATATATTGAAAGAGCAGAATGAGAAAGGCGAGAAGTTAGCGGCGATATGTGCTTCGCCATCAGTGATTTTTGGCCCGCTGGGATTGCTTCAGGGACGTGATGCTGTGTGCTATCCAGGCATGGAAGATGGTCTTGAGGGTGCCAATGTTCTTGATCAGCGCGTTGCTGTTGATGGCAATATCGTTACTGGTAACGGACCTGCCTCGGCAGCTGAGTTTGCGTTGACAATCGCAGCCATCAGCATGGGCGATGATGTGTCGAACGAAGTTGCTGCCGGCATGCTTATATAGTTGGCTTGTTGTATGATATATAAAAAATCGTGAAGACGAAAGTCCTCACGATTTTTTTTCTCTAATTCCTAATCATTTAAAGAAATAGGTTGCTTGGATAAACCAGGTGCGGTGCTTGGCAACATGGTCGTCAAGGAGTTTCGTGCCCAAATTCTGGCCCACGCTGAAACAATAACCGCCACTAATCTGAACCTTGTTAAACAGTTCCGCGCCAATGCCGGCGTGGAGCAGCACATTCACAGTGGTGTACTTGAGGGCATTGCCCACCTTGTTATGTCCAACTAAGAATGAGAACGTGGGACCAGCGTAAATAAATGGCATGATAGTACTTTCTAGTCCACCCAAGTTGCTGTAACGGAACTTGAGGTTGAGTGGAACGTCGATGTAGTGCTGACGAGCAACTTGTGTCTCTATGCCCTGTGATTCCCAAATTCTCTTGTCGCCCAAGTGCAGGCGTCCCTGACGCAACGTGTAGAGGATAGAGCCGTCGATGCCAAATCCCACTCCAGGTATCATCATGTCGCCGGTAATACCAACAGAACCGCCAAACATGCGGTCACTTTCAAAAATGTCGGTTTGCTTGAAGTGAATTTCGTTATAGTTGCCGCCTACTGTGACACCCCAGCGCCTAACTGGCTGAGCCCAAGAAGACAAAGCACTTAACAAAGCTACTGATATGATTAGGTATTTAATGTAACTTCTCATCTCAAATATCGGTTTTTAACGTTTCAGACTGCAAAACTAACACATTTTCCCGTCACAACCAAAGATTTCAATTTTTATAACACATTTTACACACCCATTTCTATGGGGTGAGGGTGAGTAACGAGAGTGTGTTTCATTTTGAAAAACGTGGGTTAGAACAAGTAGGCAGCAGTAATGGTCCAAAGTTTGTCTTTTCCTTTAATTGGCTTGGAGTCTACTTCTTTTCCTATGTATTCGAAGGCTTTGGTGAGGCCTATTCCGTAGTTAGCGTGAATTTGCACTTTGCGGAATAGTTCGGCGCCAAATCCCACGTTCCATGAAGTGTTCCACTTGCGTGTTTTGAAGTCGCCCTTGTCGGTGTCGCCGAGCAGAAGGGAGAAGTCTGGTCCTGTAGTAACAAACGGTGTTATAATCTTGCATAGCACAGGAATTTGAATCTTGTACTTAACGTTAAGAGGTATGTCGAGATAGTCACGCTTAAGCTTAGTGTCATCAAGATATAAATCTTCCTGCCTGTGAGCATAGAGAACCGAAGCGTCAAGGCCCAGTCCCACTACTGGCAGACCGGCTTCAATCATTAGTCCAGCAGTGAAACCTGCTCTATTTTCCTTGCATACGATATCTCGGTCCCACTTGAGCTCATTGATTGTGATACCGCCTTTGACACCAAATCTAACTTGTGCTTGAGCCGAAGCGCTGGCTATTACGGTTATGGCTATAATGATAGCTATTTTTGTGATGTGTTTCATGAGTTAATGAGTTTATTTGTGGCAAAGTAAAAGAAAAAAAACGAGAAATCCAATTTTTTGTTGTCTGTTGTAGTCGTCTTAATAATTTTTAGTTGTAACTTTGTGACATCGTGTTAAAATGTAACAGATATGATTAAATCTAGAAAATATTATGCCGTTCTTCTGTTGCTGCTGGTGGCGCTGGTGGCATTGCCCTTTGTGCGAAGCAGGAAGAAATTTGTGAAAAACACCGGCGTGGTTTGGACAACTGAGTACCACATCACCTATGAGGCTAGAACAAATCTCGATGACTCCATTCAGCATGTGTTTTCTATGATTGATAATAGTGCATCGGCGTTTAACAAGCAGTCGCTTGTGTCAGCTATTAATGAGGGGCGTACTAATGTGGCTGACCGATTGTTTAAGATTTTGTATAATAAGGCAATAGAAGTAAATAAGGCTAGCGGTGGAGTTTATGATCCAACGGTGATGCCGCTGGTTAATGCTTGGGGTTTTGGTTACAAGAGTGGCCAGATGCCCACTCAGGAGCAGCTCGACAGTATCCTTGCCTTTGTGGGCGTGGAGCACACTCGTCTTGATGGCGATAAGGTGGTAAAAGATGATCCTCGTGTTCAGTTTGACTTCAGTTCTATTGCTAAGGGGCTGGCTTGTGACGAAGTGGCTGCGATGCTTGCGCGTAATGGTGCTGTGAACTATATGGTTGAGATTGGAGGCGAGGTTGTTGCTCAAGGAGTTAACGAGCGAGGAAAACCATGGCATGTGTCGGTCGACCTTCCCGTCGCCGATAATAAGAAAGGGGCTGTCCACCAAAATGCCGTTGTGCTCACTCTCGATAGTTTAGCTGTTGCTACCAGTGGTAGTTACCGCAAATTTAAGGAAGTTGATGGAAAGAAAGTTAGCCACATCGTCAATCCCAAAACAGGAGGCAGCGAAACGTCTAATTTGTTGAGTGTGTCTATAGTGGCTCCCGACTGCATGAGTGCCGATGCATGGGCTACTGCGTGTATGGCAATGGGTCTGGAAAAGACTCAATCTATGATGGAGAAGAACACCTCACTGGGCGTGATGACTATCAGCACCGACGATGACGGAAATTTCGTAGTGTGGTCCAACAAACGATTTGCCGACCTGGTAGTTAATTAATAATTCCAAAGCAAAATAGAGGTTGTGATTAAGTTGTTAGAGATTGGTCACACGATGTCTGATTCTCACTCACTTGTGCAGCTAGCGCTTGCCACAGGGTGTCGTGGGGGAGTGGTGCTGTGACGTCGATTTCTATTTTCGACACAGGATGGATAAAGTGGATGTGGTGTGACTGCAGCGATATGCCTCCGTCGGGGTTACTACGTGGTGCACCATATTTCAGGTCCCCCTTGATAGGACATCCAATGTTAGCTAGCTGTGCCCTGATTTGATGCTTGCGTCCAGTGAGCAAATCAATCTCAAGCAAGAAATAGTTGTTGCTATGACCTATTATTCGGTAGTTTAGTACCGCCTTCTGTGCTCCCGCAGTGTCAGGCTTAACTACATGGGTCTTGTTATTACGCTCTACGCTTACAAGATAATCGGTGAGTGTGTCGGCTTCCTTGGGTGGACGGTTTTTGACGATGGCCCAGTAGGTCTTGTGGACCTCGCCCCGGCGGAAGAGGTCATTCATACGTGACAAACCCTTGCTGGTGCGAGCAAATACCACTAACCCACAGGTGGGTCGGTCGATGCGGTGAGTCACGCCGCAGAAAACATTTCCCGGCTTATTATATTTCACCTTAATCCATTGCTTTAGAGTCTCGACGAGAGGTTCGTCGCCAGTGCGATCACCTTGTACGATTTCTCCGCAAGCCTTGTTGACTATGATGATGTGGTTGTCCTCGTAGACTACTTCCATGCTGAATAGTTGTTGTTGATGAGTGCAAAGGTAGCGAGTTTTTTTCAGTTTTGTGGCAAAAGGTCAAAAAAAAGACCAACATGCTATTGGCACGTTGGTCTTAATATTGTTGTAAATTTCTCTTTCTAGATTGTTTAGCGACGCTTGCTAGCGCTAGCGCTTTGGCCATTGCTGGCGTTGTCGCTGCTGTTGCGGTTGAATGTGTAGTGGTCGCGATGGGTTGATCCGTTAACGAAGTCGAAAATCTTCTCGGGGTTAATGGCAACGCCCATGAAACGAGTCTCGAAGTGGAGGTGTGGGCCAGTGCTGCGTCCGGTGTTACCACTCAATGCAATAGGTGTGCCGGCTTTCACATATTGGTTCTCCTTAACAAGGAACTTCGAAAGGTGGCCATAAACAGTCTCGAGGCCATTGTCGTGACGTAAAACTACATAAAATCCGTATCCGTTACGCTCAAACTTGGTGATGCGAACTTTGCCGGTGAATGCTGCATAAATAGTGTCGCCTACATTAGCTTTGAGGTCAGTGCCTTTATGCATTCTGCCAAATTGCTTGCGATAGCCAAAGTGCGAGTTAATCACTCTGTGCTTAACAGGCATAGCATATTTAGAAACGTCGATTGATTTTGTTGCAGGGATAGTAGCTCCGTTGTAAGAATTTACTTTGCCACTGTTCCATCCTTCGCTGTAGATGTCGAGGTCGGAGTTTGTGTTGTTGTTTGATCTTTTGTCTCCATAGAGGTCACGTGCATAATTTTGTGCTTCCTCTACTTTGATTTTGTCTTGAACGCGATTTTGTTTCGCGAGAAGGTTTTTGTGTTTTTGTCGATAGTCACTGATAGATTGTGCGCTTGTAACAAAACTTGCCGATATTAAAGCCATACCGATCAAGCCAAGTTTAAGACTATTAGAAAACTTCATATCTTTCTTTTTAAAAATTTCAAGAAGCATAAAAAAATAGTATGTTGTGGAGAGTTCAGACACAGTTTGTAAAGCCTGTTCTCGAGCTTCTTGTTGACCTCAAAAATGGGTCACTACATAAATTTGAACGCACAAAAGTAGGCATTTATTACGACATAGAAGCAATAATTCGTGATAAAAAGTGTAAAAATGTGTCTCTATATCTAAAAATAAATTCATAACTCACTGTTAAACAACGCTTTGTCAATAGAGGCTTTTTCGGTGCTTAAATCACGAGCCTGAGACCCTGCTTTTTTGTGCTTTTTAATGCAGAATGCAAATATATATAAAAAAGTTGAAATCACAAACAATAATTTTTTTATTTGTTTTTCACGTTGTCTATTATGGGATTAAAGTTTACTTGTTAATAACTATATTCTATAATAAGTTTTATTATTAAAAAAATATTACTATATTTGCACCGCAAAAGCACCCAGAAGAACTGATTTAGGTTATGTGTAGCTCTGTGTGCTTGGCAAGAATTAATTGCAATTAATGAGAGAAGCCTTAAATAATGATTTTAAACTTAAGCTTGATGCATGTCGCCAAGCGTGTGTTATTGTGCTCTCTTGTTTTTACACATGATTTTATCGAGCCATGTTGCAAGGCTGAGATACAGCTGCTAGCATCGGCTCTTTTTAATTTTTTGGAAATAATAATTAACCACATAAACAGTTATTTTTATGGTTTTACTTGGTATTCAAAATACTACACTGGCTATTACAGCGGTGCTCACCGGCGTTGTGCTGGTGTTTGCCGCATTGCTTATAGCCCGATTGATAGGTCCTCGCAGCTTCACCAAGCGCAAGGGTGAGACCTATGAGTGTGGTATTCCCACTCGTGGTGAAAGCATGGCACAGTTCCATGTGGGTTACTATTTGTTTGCAATCCTGTTTCTGATGTTTGACGTGGAGACAGTTTTCCTGTTCCCATGGGCATCGATTGCTAAGACGATAGGCTCTACGGCACTGCTTGCTGTGGGAACATTCTTGTTTATACTTGTTTTAGGTCTGGCTTATGCCTGGAAGAAAGGAGCACTGCGATGGAAGTAAAGATCAAGAGCATGAAGCACGAGGACTTCAAGGACAACGAGTATATCGACCAGCTCGTGCAGGAGTTAAATGCCAGCGGCACCAACGTGGTTGTTGGCAAGCTCGACCAGTTGATAAATTGGGGTATCAGCAACTCTCTGTGGCCATTCTGCTTTGGTACCAGCTGTTGCGCCATCGAGTTCATGTGCCTTGGAGCAGCGCGCTACGATATGGCCCGCTTTGGCTTTGAGGTGGCCCGCAACTCACCACGTCAGGCCGACTACATCATGTGCCAGGGCACTATTACCTACCGTATGGCACCAGCCTTGAAGCGCCTCTATGAGCAGATGGCCGAGCCCAAGTATGTTATTGCTTGTGGCGCGTGCACCGTTAGTGGTGGTCCTTTCAAGAACAGCTATTGCGTAGTTAAGGGCATCGACGAGATTATCCCAGTAGATGTTTATCTTCCTGGTTGTCCTCCTCGTCCCGAGGCAATGTTCTATGCCCTTATGCAGCTACAACGCAAGATCAAGGTGCAGAAGTTCTTTGGTGGTGTTAACCGCAAGGAGAGCCGCAAGAAGTTCTTTGGCAAGAGCAGTGAGACTTCAGAATAATAAGAAATAACATATACACATTATTATATATGGCAGATATACAAGAAAAAATCGGTAAGCTATGTCCCGAGGCTCAATGCGATGCCAGCGGCGAGTTCTTGCTGGTTACCGTGCCCGATGCACAGTGGCACGCTCTTGCAAAATCGCTCAAGGAAGAGCTTCATTTCGACTACTTGACAGCACTCGTAGGTGTTGACTGGAAAGAGGAGCTTGGAGTGATGTATTACTTGACCAATACCGAGACTCAGGAGATGATACACGTCAAGGTCGCTACTACCGATCGTGAGCAGCCTCGTTTGCACAGCGTTAGCGACCTGTGGGCAGTTGCCAATTATCAGGAGCGCGAGGTGTATGACTTCTACGGCATCGAGTTTATCAACCATCCTGATATGCGTCGCTTCTTCTTGCGCAACGACTGGGTAGGCTACCCCTTGCGCAAGGACTATGACGATGATCCCGAGAAGAACCCACTGCGCCTCGAGGATGAGGAGAACGAAGACAACACCTATCGCCTGGTGGAAGATGAGAACGGCAACGTTACTCGAATCGATGGCAAGGTGTTTGGTGATGACGAGTATGTCATCAATGTTGGTCCTCAGCATCCTTCAACTCACGGTGTGATGCGTTATCGTGCATCAATCGAGGGTGAGTTGGTAAAGAAAGTTGACGTGGTGAGCGGATACATTCATCGAGGCATTGAGAAGATGTGTGAGAGCCTCACTTATTCACAGACCCTGCTTTACACCGAGCGCTTAGACTATATGTCGGCCCATATCAACCGCCACTGCCTGTGCTTGTGCATTGAGAAGGCTATGGGCCTTGAGGTTCCTCATCGCGCTGAGCTTATCCGCATGATGATGGACGAGCTGATGCGCCTCTCGAGCCACTTGCTGAGCTATGGCTGTTTGACTATGGACCAGGGTGCTACAACAGCGTTCTTCTATGGATTCCGTGAGCGTGAGTTGATTTATGACATCTTCGATAAGACTTGCGGCGCCCGCATGTCTATGAGCTACCTCACCATAGGTGGTGTAAAGGCCGACGTTCATCCTGAGTTTATCAACGACGTGCGCAACGTGTGCGACACTGTGACCGAGAAACTTAAAGAATATCACAAGCTCTTCACTGGCAATATCATTGCTCGCAACCGAATGGTGGGAGTGGGCAATCTGAGCAAAGAAGATGCTATTAACTATGCTATCACTGGTCCTTCGGGACGCGCTAGTGGTCACCACTGCGACGTTCGCAAGTGCCATCCTTATTCACTCTACAATGAAGTTGAGTTTGATGAGGTAATGTACGAGACTGGTGACTCTATGGACCGCTACATGGTGCGTATGAAGGAGATGGAAGAGAGCATAAAGATACTGCGTCAGTGCTGCGACATGCTTGAGAAAGAGGGTATCGAGGGCGAGTACATCGCCAAGGTTCCCAAGCTCATCAAGCTTCCTGCAGGTCACTGGTATCAGCAGGTAGA
Source organism: uncultured Bacteroidales bacterium (assembly GCA_902792435.1). Lineage (GTDB taxonomy): Bacteria > Bacteroidota > Bacteroidia > Bacteroidales > Muribaculaceae > Sodaliphilus. Next base: position 43,534 of record CADAZN010000009.1, on the reverse strand, counting down.
GGGAAGTCGTGGCGCCTTTGGTGTTTATCTGGAGAGCGATGGCGATCCAAAGCCCTTCCAGAAGCCTTACCGTCTGCACTTCCAGAGTCCTTGCTTTAACCTAGTGGGTGTAGTTGACCTCACTTGCAAGGATAACCTGATAGCCGACCTTATTACCATCACAGCGTCGATTGACTATGTGATTCCCGACATCGACAGGTAATAATAGCTTCCGAGAAAAGAAAAAGATTATAAACACACATATTATATATATAGATTATGTTTGACTTCAGTGTAGTCACCAATTGGTTTAACGACCTGCTCCTTGGCGTGATGCCGCAATGGCTGGCCACGACTATCGAGTGTGTGATTGTAGCAGTGTTACTGCTGCTCGCCTATACCGTGCTGGCGATGTTCTACATCATGTATGAACGATGGGTATGCGCTTGGTTCCAGTGCCGTCGCGGCCCACTGCGTGTGGGACCATGGGGCTCATTGCAGATTTTTGCCGACGTTATCAAGATGCTCATCAAGGAAGTGGTGGGGCTGTGGAAGACCGATAATTTCCTCCACAAGTTGGCTCCCTACTTCGTGTTGGTTGCATCGGTGGTAGTTTTTGCATGCCTTCCTTGGGGTAAGGGTCTGCAGGCCATTGACTTCAACATTGGCGTGTTCTTTATGACCGCCGTGTCGTCGCTTGGCGTGGTTGGAATCCTGCTTGCTGGCTGGTCGAGCAATAGCAAATACACAATGATTGGTGCCATGCGTAGTGGTGCCCAGATGATTAGCTATGAGCTCTCGATAGGCATCGCCATGCTCACCATCGTGTGCCTTGCTGGCACCATGAGCGTGACAGGTCTTGTTGAGGCACAGCAGAATGGATGGTTCATCTTCACTGGCCACATTCCTGCAATCATCGCTTTCATCATCTATGTAATTGCAGCTACTGCCGAGACCAACCGTGGCCCATTCGACCTTCCTGAGGCAGAGCACGAGCTCACTGCAGGTTATCACACCGAGTATTCGGGTATCCACTTTGGCTTCTTCTATCTTGCCGAGTATCTGAACCTGTTTATCGTGTCGGGTATCGCTTCGTTGCTCTTCTTGGGTGGCTGGATGCCATTGCACGTGAGCGGTTGGGACGGTTTCAACGCCGTGATGGATTACATACCTCCCACATTGTGGTTCTTGGGCAAGGCGATATTCGTGTCGTTCATCATCATCTGGTTCAAGTGGTCGTTCCCACGTGTGCGCATCGACCAGATGCTTGCCTTGGAGTGGCGCTACCTGATGCCCATAGGGCTCTTCAACCTAGTGCTTATGGCTGTAATCGTGAGCATGGGATGGCATTTTGCAGGATAATATCGTAATAAAACAATACAGCATAAATAAATTCTCGTGATTATGAACGAAAATTTTGGAAAAATAACACAGGTTATCGGTCCTGTTGTTGACGTGACCTTTGAGGGCGAGGGAAACCATGTGCCCGAAATCTACACTGCTTTGAGTGTAGCTCGTCACGACGGCACAGAACTGATGCTTGAGGTGGAACAGCACATTGGAGAAAACACCGTGCGTTGCGTTGCCATGGACAGTACCGATGGCTTGCAGCGAGGCACAAAGGTCAAGAACTTGGGAATGCCAATCTCGGTGCCAACAGGCGAACAAGTGAAAGGTCGCTTGCTCAATGTGATAGGTGAGCCTATCGACCACCTTGCCGACCTCAAGGGCGGTGAGCGCAGGCCCATCCATCAGCCTACTCCCGACTTCAGCGACCTGTCAATATCTCAAGAGATTCTCTATACTGGTATCAAGGTTATCGACCTTATTGAGCCATTCTCTAAGGGTGGTAAGATTGGTCTGTTTGGTGGTGCTGGCGTGGGCAAGACCGTGCTTATCATGGAGCTTATCCACAACATCGCCCACGGCCATAGCGGCTTCTCGGTTTTCACCGGAGTGGGAGAGCGTACCCGCGAGGGTAACGACTTGCTTCGCGAGATGATTGAGAGCGGCGTAATCAAGTATGGAGATAAATTCAAAGAGGAGATGGCCAATGGCGAGTGGAACCTCGACAGTGTTGACATGAATGAGGTTGAGCAGAGCCAGGCGACACTGGTGTTTGGTCAGATGAATGAGCCTCCAGGCGCACGTATGCGTGTGGCTTTGTCGGGCTTGACTGTCGCCGAGCAGTTCCGTGATCAGGACGGTGGCGGCCGTGACATCCTGTTGTTTATGGACAACATCTTCCGTTTCACTCAGGCAGGTAGTGAGGTGTCGGCATTGCTTGGCCGCATGCCTAGTGCCGTGGGTTATCAGCCCACACTAGCCAGTGAGATGGGTAAGCTGCAGGAGCGCATCACATCGACAAAGAGTGGCTCAATTACCTCGGTACAAGCTGTGTATGTTCCTGCCGATGACTTGACCGACCCTGCTCCAGCTACCACGTTTAACTTCCTTGACGCAACCACAGTGTTGAGCCGTAAGATTACTGAGCTGGGTATCTATCCCGCAGTTGACCCTCTGGCCTCCACTTCGCGTATCATGGATCCTCACATTATTGGCGAGGAGCATTACAACGTGGCTCAACGAGTTATCCACTTGCTGCAGAAGTACAACGAGCTGCAGGATATCATCGCCATCTTGGGTGTTGATGAGCTTAGCGACGACGATAAACTTGTGGTATCGCGTGCCCGTCGTGCACAGCGTTTCCTCTCGCAGCCATTCTTTGTTGCCGAGCAGTTTACTGGCGTGCCAGGCGTAATGGTTCCGTTGAACGAGACCATTCGTGGCTTCAAGATGATTCTCGACGGAGAGGTTGATGACCTGCCCGAGCAGGCGTTCCTCAATGTGGGCACTATTGACGATGCCATTGCCAAGGGTAAGAAACTTCTTGAGCAAGTAGGCTAAAAGAAATCAAAAACGAAAAACTGACAACTCAAAGACACTATGACACTGAAAATTATCTCGGCTGAGCAAATCGAATTTGAGGGCGAAGTAGACCAAGTAACTTTGCCTGGAGCGTTAGGCTCTTTCCAGATTCTCAATAATCATGCTGCACTAATCTCGTCGCTGGTGCCAGGCACCATGAGTTATGTGGTTGGTGAGGCAACCGAGGAGCGAGAGATAAAAGGCGGCATTGTCGACGTTAAAGATAATGTTGTGAGTGTGTGTCTTTACTGATATAATGGATTATAACTCTCTTTTATGAAGAAAGTAATAACAGCAATAGTCGCACTGGTGATTCTCGCGCTTATGGCGTGGGGATATTACGAGAATGCTGCGCATCACGGCCACGGCGACGCCAAGGTGAATCCCAAGGAGACAATCTTTGAGCACCTGGGCGACACCTATGGATGGGAGGTGCCTTTCTCACACACCAAGAAGATACCATTGCCCATCATCGCCTTTGCTAAGGGTGGAGGATTGCACTGTTTCATGTCGAGCCGTGTTACTGGCGGCGAAACATGGGATGACGGCGGTGCTACATTCAAGATTCCTCACGAGGGGGATTATAAGGGCAAGCTGGTGCAAGTGCTTGACGACGGCAGTGAATATCGCCCGTGGGACTTCTCTGTCACTAAGAACGTGCTGGGAATACTCATCGCGGCTGCTCTTGTAGTGCTCATGACTATGAGCCTGCGCAAGTGGTATAAGCGTGAGGGAAAGAAAGGCCCCAAGGGATTCAAGGGCATGCTCGAGCTGGTTATCGACTTTGTGTATACCGACACCATCAAGCCTATCATGGGCAAAGAGGCTCCCAAATATGGGCCTTATCTGCTCACTGCGTTCTTCTTCATCTTGACGATGAACCTGCTTGGCTTGATTGTGATATTCCCTGGCGGCGCCAACCTCACTGGCAACCTTGCCGTGACAATGGTGCTGGCGCTCATTACCTTTGCTGTCACCAACTTTACCGGTACCAAGCATTATTGGAAAGACATCTTCTGGCCCGATGTGCCCATGGCTCTTAAGTGCCCGGTTCCTATGATGCCACTCATCGAGTTCTTGGGAATCTTGACTAAGCCATTGGCATTGATGGTCCGTCTCTTTGCTAACATGCTTGGTGGCCACATGGTGGTGATAGTGCTAATATTGCTGATTATGGTGTTCGCACAGATGTTTGGCACTGCTGTAGGTGCAGGCACTGCAATTATATCGGTGTTGCTGTCGCTGTTCATGCTTGTGCTCGACACTCTTATCAGCTTCATTCAGGCCTTTGTGTTCACTCTGTTATCAACCATCTTCATTTCGATGGCGCACATTCATGAGGAACCTAAAGCTGTAACAGAATAATAAAAAACAAAATAATAACAATTAAAACATTTAAGATTATGTTAGGATTAATTTTAGCTCAAGCAGCCGCAGGTGTTGGCGTAGCAAAATTGGGAGCTTGCATTGGTGCAGGTATTGCAGCAATCGCTGCTGGTATTGGTATTGGCCGCATTGGTGGCTCGGCTATGGAGTCGATTGCTCGTCAGCCCGAATCAACAGGTGACATCCGTACCAACATGATTGTGATTGCAGCGCTTATCGAAGGTGTTGCACTGATCGCACTCATCGTTTGCATCCTTGCCCTCTTCGTTTAATAACCCTTTTAAAAGAAAGGTTTTTAGATGGAACTGTTTAAGCCTGAATTTGGCCTGGTGTTCTGGATGTTTTTGGCATTTGCTTGCCTCTACTTCATCCTGGCAAAATGGGTTTGGCCTTTTATCATCAAGAGCATGGACGAACGTGCTGCCTTGATAGATAAAGGTGTGGCCTATGCACAGGAAGCTAAGTCGAAGCTTGACAATGCCAAGCGCGACGCCGACGCTCTTGTAGCCGACGCTCGCAAGCAGCAGGCCGACATTTTGCGCGACGCAGCCAAGATGAAAACCGAAATCATCGAGCAGGCTAAGGCCGAGGCTGCTGTCGAGGCTAAGAAAGTTACTGATGCCGCTCAATTGTCGATAGAACAATCGCGTAAGGAGAGTGAGCATCAGCTGCGCCAGGATGTTGGTGCCTATGCACTGGAGATTGCCGAGCAGGTGATTCGCCGAAACATGAGCGATGACCAGGCTCAGCGCGACCTGGTGAAGAAACTACTTAACGAGGTTGAATCAAGAAACTAATCACCGCAATGAACGACGGACTTATTCCAAACCGATATGCTAAAGCGCTTTTCAAGCTCTCACAGGAGCGTGACGACACAGCTGTTGTATATCAAGAGATGAAACAGCTTGATGTTGCCTACGCGGCTGAGGCTGGTTTGAAAAAAGCTGTTAACAATCCGTTCTTGCCTATTGCCGATAAGCTTAAACTGCTGTGTGCGGCTTCGGGGGCAAAGGACGACTCAACGTCGTCGAGGTTCATGGAGTTGGTTATCAAGAACAACCGTATCGACTTCTTGCGACCCATAGCTCTAGCTTTTATGAAACAGTATAGAGAGCTTAACGGTATAGCAAAAGTTGAGGTCGTCACTGCCACTAATCTTGGTGATGACGAGATACAAAATATCGTCGATGTAGTAAAAGAGCAGCTTGGAGGCAAGACTATAGAGCTCACCAAGAGTGTCAACCCCGACCTCATTGGTGGCTTCACGGTCAGTGTCGATTCACGAGTGCTTGACGCATCGGTGAGAAGTCAATTAGAAAAATTGCGTTTAAAACTCCTAAGTTAATAAGAGTGAGATGATAAACCCAAGTGAAATATCTGAAATACTGAAACAGCAACTGAGCGACATTGAGAGCAAGGTGTCGTTTGAGGAGGTTGGCACAGTGCTTGAGGTGGGCGACGGCGTGGCTCACGTCTACGGACTGGAGAACGTCGAGGCCAACGAGCTTGTCGAGTTTGAGAATGGAGTTACAGGCGTTGCCATGAACCTTGAGGAGAGCAACGTGGGTGTGATTCTTATGGACAAAGTCGACAGCGTTGCCGAGGGTATGAAGGTGCGACGCACTGGAGAAATCGCTTCGATTCCCGTGGGCGAGGGACTGTTAGGACGTGTTATCAACGTCCTTGGTGAGCCACTCGACGGCAAGGGGCCAATCGAGGGCGAGCTCGTGCGATTACCTCTTGAGCGCAAGGCTCCTGGTGTTATCTTCCGTCAGCCAGTGAATCAGCCGCTGCAGACTGGTCTCAAGGCCATCGACTCGATGATTCCCATTGGCCGTGGCCAGCGTGAGCTCATCATCGGTGACCGCCAGATTGGTAAGACCGCGATTGCTGTCGACACTATAATCAATCAGAAAGCAGGTTACGAAGCAGGAAAACCAGTATACTGTATCTATGTGGCTATTGGCCAGAAGGCTTCAACTGTAGCTGCTCTTGTCAACCAGCTCAACCAGCATGGCGCTATGCCTTACAGCGTGGTGATTGCTGCTACAGCTGCCGATTCGGCGTCGATGCGTTACTATGCTCCTTTTGCCGGTGCTGCCATTGGTGAGTACTTCCGTGACACAGGCCGTGATGCATTGGTGGTATATGACGACCTATCGAAGCAGGCTGTTGCCTACCGCGAGATCTCGCTGATTCTCAAGCGCCCATCGGGACGTGAGGCTTATCCAGGCGATATCTTCTACCTGCACAGCCGTTTGCTTGAGCGTGCAGCCAAGATTAACGAGAACCAAAAGGTTGCCGAGGCGATGAACGACCTTCCTGCTGCTTTGAAGGGCAAGGTGAAGGGTGGTGGCTCGCTAACAGCGCTTCCCATCATTGAAACCCAAGCGGGCGATGTGAGTGCCTATATTCCCACCAACGTAATTTCTATTACCGACGGTCAGATTTACCTCGAGACGGCGTTGTTCAACAATGGTATTCGTCCAGCGGTGAATGTGGGTATCTCGGTGTCGCGTGTGGGTGGTAACGCCCAAATCAAGGCGATGAAGAAGGTGGCTGGTACGCTCAAGATTGCTCAAGCACAGTTCCGTGAACTGGAGTCGTTCACCAAGTTTGGTGGCGATATCGACCCCGTAACCGCACGCACCATCGATACTGGTCGCAAGAACGAGCGATTGCTTGTTCAGCCGCAATACTTGCCTGTTCCCGTTGAGGAGCAGATTGCAGTAATTTACTGCGGTGTTAACGGCCTGCTTGAGAATGTGCCAATGGATAAGGTCGCCGAGTTTGAGCAGTTGCTCATACAATACTTGCATGCCAAGCATCAAGCCGACGTTCTCGATGTGCTCAAGAGCGGCAAAATCGATGACGACGTGATGGGCAAGCTCAAAGATGCTGCGGCCGAGATAGCAGGTAAGTATAAAGTTTGATTTTTAAGTTTTTAGCTTATAAATGGCAACACTTCGAGAACTTAAAGGACGCATTAGCTCGGTAGCTTCGACCGAGAAGACTACGAGCGCGATGAAAATGATTTCGTCGGCCAAGATGCACAAGGCAGTTGGCATGTTGCAGCGCCTCAAGCCCTATCGTGGCATGGTGCGTAACGTGCTCAGCCACCTGCTCGTCACCGACCAGGAATTCTCGTCGCCCTTAATCGAGTCGCGCGAAGTGAAGAGTGTGGCACTTGTGGCCTACGGAAGCGACGACGGCTTGTGTGGAGCATTCAATATCAACATCTTCAAGCAACTGCTCATAGCGATCGAGAATTTGCGCAAGCAGTATGGAAAGAATGTGGTAATCACTGTGATACCTATTGGAAAGAAGATGATGAAGGCTGTTCAAAAGATTGAGTCGCGCAGCCTCAAGGTTGAGAGTGTACCTTACATGAGCACTCGCAGCACTATGGAGCAACTCACCGATTTCACCGAATTGTTGCGCAGCCGCTTTGTCGACCACGTTTACGACCGTGTGGACGTTGCCTATATGCAATATGTGAGCTCCAGCCGTCAAGTGATGCAGCAAGAGCAGTTGTTGCCACTCAGCGCCGAGGCTTTGGCTCAGAACGTCGATCCAAAGGCCGCCGCGAGCCCTTGCATCTTTGAGCCCGATGCCAATAGCATCTTCAACAGTGTGCTGCCATTGCATCTGCGCTCAACCATGCAGGAGATCTTTGTGTCAAGCACTGCTTCCGAGCAGGCTTCACGTGTGATGGCGATGCAGACGGCTAGCGACAATGCCGCCGAGCTTCTCGAGGAACTTAACTTGGAGTATAACAAGTTAAGGCAACAAAGCATCACGACCGAGCTTCTCGACATATTGGGAGGACAAGTTGAACGATAAAAGAAATAGATGCCACCAGCGCAAATTGTTTATGCCTGTTTGCGCTATACGGCACCAAAATATTTTAATAAAGGCATAAAGTAGTTATTAGAGTGTTGCTTTAACACAGCACCGAAATAAACATAATGATATGAACATCAAGGAGTATTTCTCTTCACTATTTGAGGGAACGCACAGCCTCATCAAGGGTATGGAGGTGACAGGTAAAGAGCTCTTTACCAAGAAAGTCACCGAGCAGTATCCTGAGAATAGGGCTGAGCTGAAAATCCCCGAGAGATTTAGAGCTACGTTGCAGTTCATCTATGACGAGGAGGGTTACCACAAGTGCATCGCCTGCAAGACTTGCGAGCGAAACTGCCCAAATGGAACAATCCAAATCATCACTCGTATGGTTGATCTGCCCAATGGCAAGAAGAAGATGAAGCTCGACAAGTACATGTATGACTTGGGAAGCTGCACATTCTGTGGACTTTGTGTGAGCACTTGTCCTACCGATGCCATTGAGTTCTCCAACGACTTTGAGCAGGCGGTGTTCCGTCGTGAGGCTCTTCTCAAGCAGCTCAACTATCTGCCCGAGAAGGAGAAGCCAGCACCCGAGCCTAAACCAGCTCCGGCACCTAAGCTCGAGGCGGCAAAACCTGCTGCACAGGAACCTAAACCCGAACCAAAGGTTGAGGAACCAAAGGCCGAGCCCAAAGTTGAGGATTCCAATGATGTTCAACCTAATGTAGAACAAAAAGAAACAGAATAATATGGAGTCACTCGGAAATGTAATCATGTATGTTATAATTGCTTTGACAATTATAGTGTTTTCGGTGCTTGCGGTGACGACAAAGAAGATTTTGCGCTCAGCAACCTATCTGCTGTTTGTGCTTCTTGCTACAGCAGCCATCTATTTCCAGATGGATTATGAGTTCTTGGGTGCGACACAAATTGCCGTCTATGCAGGTGGTATCGTCGTCTTGTTTGTGTTTGCGATTATGCTTACTCACAAACCTGGTGAAGACGCTGCACCTCTCACCTCCAACAAGCGTATTCTTGGATTGACAGCTTGTGGCCTAGGTGTTATTTTGTGTGGCGTAGCACTCTTTGGATTTGCTAAGTTTGCTAGCAAGTCTCTTCCCTCGATGGATGATTTCACCATCGATAAGCTGGGCCAAGCACTGCTAAGTACCGATAAATTTGGATATTTGCTACCATTTGAGGCAGTGAGTGTATTGTTGCTTGCTTGCATCATTGGTGGCGTAGTAATAGCACGCAAACGTTAAAGAAAGGAGGATAAGAAATGGATTTGACATTATTAATGTATATCGTCCCCAGTCTTATAATGTTTGGCTGCGGTGTCTATGGGTTCATTACCCGCAAGAATATGATAGCAATGTTGATTTCGCTGGAGTTGATGCTCAACTCAGTCGACATCAATTTTGTAGTGTTTAACCGTTATTTGTTCCCTGCACAACATGAGGGTATGTTCTTCACATTGTTTGCTATTGCTATAGCTGCTGCCGAGACTGCGGTAGCCATCGCAATCATCATCAATGTTTATCGTCTTGCCAAGAATGTTGACATCAACCAAATAACCAAAATGAAATTCTAAACAGTTATGCCATTAAGTAGTACAATATACGTTCTAGCCATCCCATTTTTCATGTTCCTGTTCCTGGGACTTGTGGGTGTTAAAATGCCTCGCAAGATTACAGGTGTAATAGGTGTGTTGGGAATGGCCGTTACAACAGTATGGGCCTATGCCATAGCGTTTACTTATTTCTTTGGCAATGGCGAGGGGCAAATGCTTGACGGAGTAAGGCAGCAGATCGTTACCACCGATTGGACGTGGCTATCGTTCTATGCCGACAAACTAGTTGTGAGACTTGGAGTCTTGCTCGACCCAATCTCGGCAATGATGCTGATTGTTATCAGCACAGTGTCTTTCATGGTGCACTTATATAGCCTTGGCTATATGAGCGACCACGATGGTAACCCCGAGAAAGGCTTCCAACGTTACTATGCCGACTTGGCGTTGTTCACATTCTCAATGCTCGGTCTCGTTGTTTCGACCAACATCTTCCAGATGTTCATCTTCTTTGAGATGGTGGGTGTTTCGTCCTACTTGCTCATTGGATTCTATTATGGTCAGCAACCAGCCAACCACGCGTCGAAGAAGGCGTTTATCGTTACGCGTCTTGCCGACTTGTTCTTCCTCATTGGTATCCTTATTCTCTCGTTCTACACCGAGACATTCGATTTCAAGGAGATTATGGGGGCCAATGGACACGACGTGTGCAACGCATTTACTAGCGCTCAGGGACTCACATTTATGGGTTGCTCGGTAACTGGATGGGCATTGACATTCATCTTCATTGGCGGTGCTGGTAAGAGTGCTATGTATCCACTGCACATCTGGCTGCCCGATGCAATGGAGGGTCCAACCCCAGTTTCGGCTCTTATCCATGCTGCTACAATGGTTGTGGCTGGTGTGTTCTTGGTAGCTCGCATGTTCCCACTCTATGTGCTTGAACAGGGTGCTATGGACATCATTTGCGTGGTGGGTGCTTTCACAGCGTTCTATGCAGCAGCAGTAGCTTGCACACAGAGCGATATTAAGCGCGCACTTGCGTTCTCGACCATTTCTCAAATCGCATTCATGATGACCTCACTTGCTGTTAGCTCGGCTAAGGGTGAGCTCATTGGTGGTCACGAGGCAGGTTTGGGCTACATGGCTTCGATGTTCCACTTGTTCACTCACGCTATGTTCAAGGCGTTGCTCTTCCTTTGCGCTGGTGCTATCATTCACGCAGTACACAGCAACGAGAACAGCAAGATGCATGGTTTGCACAAGTACATGCCAATCACTAGCATTGCATTCCTCATTGGTTGCTTGGCAATCGCAGGTATTCCTCCATTTGCAGGATTCTTCAGTAAGGACGAGATTCTCGTGGCTTGCTATGAGAAGGGCATTGGATGGGGCCTCTGGATGAGTATGGTGGCAGGTATGACAGCATTCTACATGTTCCGCATCTACTACCTTATCTTCTTCTGGAAGAAACATGAGGTTCACGGTGAACACAAGCCCAAGGATCAGCCTTGGACCATGACAGTGCCTCTCATTGTGCTGGCTCTCATCTCTTGTGTGGCAGGATTTGTGCCTTTCGGCAAACTTGTTACTTGGGACGGTGTTCAGCTCGAGACTCACTTGAACTTGCCAGTGGCATGTGCTAGTGTGGGTATTGCTCTCATCGGTATAGGTCTTGCAACAGTAATGTACTGGAAAGAGAATCCGCTGCCCGACAAGCTCGCGACAATGTTCAAAGGCCTGTGGACTGCAAGCTACAAGCGCTTCTACATGGATGAGCTCTATCAGTTCATTACCCACAAGATTATTTTCCAGGGCATCAGCAAGCCCATTGCCTGGTTCGACCGCACCATCATCGATGGTTTCTTCAACCTGCTTGGTAATGTCACCAACAGCGCATCCTTCGGCATCCGCAAGATGCAGTCGGGTAATGTTCAGGGTTATGTTTCCTATTATATCATTGGTGCAGTGCTACTAGCAGCAATCACCGGTATAGTGATATTGTTTGTTTAATCAACGGTTCTAAAATACAGTAAAGATTATGGAAATTTTCTCTAATATGCTTATTTATTTCGTGATAATCCCGGTGCTCACACTGGCAGGCCTTGCCTTGACCAAGAACAAGGGTATCGATGCGATTAGAGCCGTTGCCGTCACTGGCGCTACAGCACTTGTGGCTCTGGCGATATATCTGGTGGTTGTTTTCCTGCATGCTCGTGCAGCAGGCGACACCAGCGACATGATTCTGCAAACTAGCGTTACCTGGTATGAGCCGCTCAACATCAAGCTGGCGCTTGGTGTTGATGGAGTCTCGGTAGTGATGATTCTACTTTCGGCGTTCATCGTCTTTGCAGGCGTCTTCGCTTCGTGGAAGATGGATCCACTGCCCAAGCAGTTCTTCCTCTGGTTCTTCCTCTTGTCAACAGGTGTGTTTGGTTTCTTTATCAGCGTTGACCTGTTCACCATGTTCATGTTCTATGAGGTGGCTCTTATCCCAATGTACTTGCTCATTGGTGTGTGGGGTAGTGGTAACAAGACCTATAGCGCAATGAAGCTCACCCTAATGCTTATGGGTGGTTCAGCATTCTTGATGCTGGGTCTTATTGGTATCTATTTCCACTCGGCTCCCGAAGGTCAGCCTCTCACTATGAATATCCTTGAGATTGCCAAGAACGACGCTATTCCTCATCAGTGGCAGTACTATCTGTTCCCACTCACATTTGTGGGATTTGGTGTGCTTGGTGCCATGTTCCCATTCCACACATGGTCGCCCGATGGTCATGCTAGTGCGCCCACTGCTGTGTCGATGCTTCATGCCGGTGTGCTTATGAAGTTGGGAGGTTATGGTTGCTTCCGCATCGCCATCTTCTTGATGCCATTTGCTGCTCAGCAGCTGGGCTGGATATTCCTGACTTTGACAGGTATCAGTATTGTCTATGGCGCATTCAGCGCATGTGTGCAAACCGACCTCAAGTATATCAACGCTTACTCGTCGGTTAGTCACTGCGGTATGGTGCTCTTCGCAATCTTGATGTTCAACAAGACTGCGATGACAGGTGCTGTGTTGCAGATGCTCTCGCATGGTTTGATGACAGCCTTGTTCTTCGCCCTCATCGGTATGATTTACGGTCGCACCCACACTCGCGACATCCGCGAGATGGGAGGCTTGATGCACATTATGCCTTATCTGGGCGTGGGATATGTGATTGCCGGTTTCGCTTCGTTAGGTCTGCCTGGATTGAGCGGATTTGTTGCCGAAATGACAATATTCGTTGGCTCGTTTGAGCATCAGGATATGTTCCGTCGCGTGCTTACAATTGCTGCTACTACATCGATTGTTATCACAGCGGTCTACATCCTGCGTGTTGTGGGCAAGCTTCTCTATGGAGCCGTTCAGGACGAGCATCACCGCACCCTCACCGATGCCGATGCTACCGAGCGCATCTCTACAGCTACGCTCATCTTGGCGGTTGCAATCATTGGCTGTTTCCCCAATTTCTTCATCGATATCATCCGTGATAGCTTCACTCCAGTAGTGAAGGCTTTGACAAGTGTTATGTAATAATAGTGTTGAATTAAAAAACAGATAATATACTTATGGATTATTCTCAATTTTTAATGATGCCGCAAGAGATAGGACTTTTGGTAGTCTTCTTGCTTGTATTCTTATATGACACTTTCATGCCATCCAAGACTCTCAAGGGGCTGCCCTTGTTTGCGACCATTGTGTTTGGCATTTTCACGATATTCAGCTTCTTCCCAGTGCAGGACGGAATGGCGTTTGGCGATATGTTTGAGTCAAACAAAGCCACATGGGCGATGAAGAACATCCTCAACATTGGCATGTTCATCGTGCTCTTGCAGTCCATCAAGTGGGCCAATAGCGACTTTGTGGCAATTCGCCGTGGCGAGTTCTATGAGTTGATGCTCTTGACTCTCTTTGGCATGTATCTGATGATTTCGGGTCGCCACTTCTTGGTATTTGTCATTGGTTTGGAGACTGCTTCTCTGCCTCTTGCTACACTCGTGGCATTTGAGAAGAAGTACTACGAGAGCCACGAGGCTGCTGCTAAGTATGTACTTACTGCAGTATTCTCGTCAGCTATTATGCTGCTTGGACTCTCATTCGTATATGGCATTACAGGAACACTCTACTTTAGTGAGATTGCTTCAAGCGTGCAAGGCGACAATTCGTTGCTACTCATCGTGGCGCTGGCATTCCTTATTTCAGGTGTGGGCTACAAGCTCTCACTGGTTCCCTTCCACTTGTGGACTGCCGACGTTTACCAAGGTGCTCCCACAATGGTCACCAGTTATCTTTCGGTAATCAGTAAAGGATCGGCAGCGTTTGCTTTCTTCGTGATTATGGTTCAGGTGTTTGGCGCTGCCTATGCACAAATTTGGGAGTGGATGCTCTATGCCATCATCGTTATCACTATCACAGTTGGTAACCTCTTTGCAATCCGTCAGCGCAACCTCAAGCGATTCTTGGCATTCTCGTCAATCTCGCAGGCTGGTTACATAATGCTTGGTGTGGTTGCTGCCAACGCAGTGGGTATGGCATCAATGATGTACTACATCCTGGTCTACATCTTCAGCAACCTTGCTGCATTTGGTGTAATCGCAGTTATTGAGCGCAAGACTGGCAAGGTGACAACCGACGACTACAACGGCCTGTTCAAGACCAATCCATGGCTGGCATTTGTGATGATGCTTGCGATGTTCTCACTTGGTGGCATTCCACCATTTGCAGGCTTCTTCAGCAAGTTCTTCATCTTCTTGGGTGCAGCACAAACACACAACGTGGCTATCTACGTGCTCGTGTTCATTGCGTTGGTCAACACCATCGTTTCACTCTACTACTACCTGCTCGTGGTTAAGGCGATGTTCATCCGTCAGGACGAATGCGCAATTCCAGCGTTCAAGTCACACTGGACCGAAAAAGCTGGTTTGATAATTTGCACACTAGGCATTATCCTCATCGGCCTCGTCAGCTGCATCTACACCAGCCTCAGCGACATCACCACATCACTCACCAGCATGTTCTCAATGATTTAATATTCATTTTAAATTAATCATAACAACAGGGGAGACGGTCACATCACAGCCTCCCCTGTTCTTTAATAATGCTCTAGTTTAGATGTTGAGGTAGTCAAAGAAGAACCACTCAAGCAGCTTTATCAATAGCCATCCTATGCCGGCTATTGCGAGCACAGCAAGCCCACCCACAATAAAGGTGGTTACAAAACCCAATATAAATCCGCCTATTACCGAGAACATAGCCTTACCTTTTTATATTTCCCATGTGCATGGAAAGTTATCGCCCATTCTCACTCCCATAGGGGCATCACTGATGCCTCGTGTCGTGCGCCTCTCAATCTGGCATGCATTTAGGCACAGAACTTTTAGTTTGCTGTGAAGCGCGTCCATGCTATCTGCTTTTTCTACTAGACTTTTCCAGCCAGCAATGAACAGCTTTAACGCGCGCTCGGCTGCATCAATTTTCTTCTCATATCCAAGGCCCATACTGCAGCAGTTGTTGGATACAATGATTGTAAGCATTTCAACTAACACGTCGCCTTTCACGTCTGCATTCAAATCGTCCTTCTTATGAGCGTCTTTCAGTTTTTGTAATAACGTTGTTGCCATAGTTTTAAAATGATTTAGTTAATGTTTCTGATGCAAATTACAGCAACAACTGTGCCAAAACCATGCACAGTAATGAAAAAAAGCGCGACTTGCCACACCTCTTACTAATTACTAAACCCATAAAACAAGCTGTGGTAGTGCCTCAGAAATGAAGCGCTACCACAGTTAATAAATCAAATAAATGCGAATATTGTCTACACGTCAAAGTCTTTTGGCGATAGATTCTAATTTTGATTTTGTCTCATCCGTTATGGTGCGGCCTTGATAAAGTATTCCATAAATATCACCAATAGAATATGGTGTGTTCTCAATAAATAAAGAGTTGCAGATAGATCGAAGATCTCTAAATTTAGCCTCTATGCTGGCTGATGACCCTGGAATTGGATTTGCATGCAATTCTGCCATTTTTTGCCAATTTGAAATAGATTTAACAGATTCTTTGTAATAATGTCCATTTACATACTTGTTGAGAAAATAGTAATAAAACGTAAGCTCATGATTACCGCAGACTTGAGCTTGCTTAAGTTCTTTTGTATACCCATGAGGTATAGGTGCAAATTTCTTCTCTAGTGAAGAAAGATTTTTATCAATTAAGATTTCTTCCTCTTCTGATAGGTCGCTTTGCATTTCAATGTAAGGATAACTATCCATCATGAATTTTGCTGCTTTCTTTATCAATTGAATAAGTTCAGTATTGTTGTCTTGAGGAAACCTGTTTGGGCATCTGCCATCAAAAAAAGCTTGTGCTAGAATTTCTTGATTTTCACCAAAATGCTGCCATAACTTCCAGAAAGCAATCAGTTCTTTAGCGGTAACTTCATCTTTATTTATGGCAACTGGAATTAGACAATCTTTAAAATTGTACTTCTCGGGTGTTAACTGTGACATTTTATTGAAAATGTCATTTGTTTTGATAAAGTCAATCATATTCTTGAATGTTTTAATTAGAAAAAGTGAATTATAAAATATTTCTTATATTATTGTGATTTTTTCTTTTTTTATGATACCATATTCGCTATTTTTTCTTTTTTTGTTTATGATATAAATTTCATAATCGCCTTTTAGTACATAATCATCCTCGATCTGTGGTGATTTCATAAATATGTCGTTCCATTTATAGGTGTTGCTTTTCAAGTTGTAATTTTTATAACAAACAGCTTTAAATGTATTAATTAATTGTTTGGTAAGTAAGTCTTTTGAATTTGTTTTGTCCAACAATGAGTTTGCCCATGCAGGGACAATAGCAAGATTCCAAAAATTTGTAAAATTACGTGGATCAAAAGCGTCACCCCAAATATGAGAAATAATATAGTTTGTAAACAAGCTATCTTCTCCTGAACTGAGTGTATAACCTGTTTTATTTTTAATCAAATCACGTACAGCTCTATTCCCATCCCTATCAATTGTTATTTTAAATTTAATTTGATTTTTATTTTCATTTTCACAAATAAAATAGTCAGTACCATTTTCTGATTTTTGTTTGTCTCCACTTTTGCGTGCAGGCACTGAGTCATCTTTATTTATTATTGTATCAACTATTGTTTTGAATCTATCCTGCGCCATATTTTTTGAGAAGAAAAAAGAATTCTCAATCACGTATTTTATAAAATCTTGATTGTCGCTAAAGCGACACATTAAAGAATTAATGCCATTTAAAGATATATTGTTGTAAAACATTAGATTAAGCTTGTTGCAAGCTTTGTTCCATGGTGTTACTAGATAACTATTATATTGCTTAGGACTACTAATGGACTTTATGTACTCAATATATTTATTTAGGCCAGTTGCATAGTCATTAAATGACCTTAAGCTCATATTATGACTACAAATAAACAATTTTGCCTTTTCTCCAATTTTGGGTTGTTTTGAAATAGAGTAAGTGCGTGTTATAAAATTATAAATAATTTCCAATCCAGTTATTGCTTTATTACGATCTTTGCCTAAGCATTTTTCCAAATCGCCAAACAACAATTCGAGCTTATTGGGTTTAAGGATTTTTTCATATATAGTATCTATATAACCAGCATACTTAGGAGGATAATTTTTGCCCCTCAAATAATCTTTAAACCCTTGTTTATTAAAGTATAACATATATTTATTAATTGAAAGGATACTAACAAAAACAAGTTATTTTTTCACCTACTCCCTTTCAAGCGTTTCGGCTGTCTCTTGTATGTTTTTTTATTGGATTGTTATCGCTTCAGTAATTAAGTCAATTGGGTCGTCGATGTAGCGTGTGGTGACGCGGCGCACCAGGTCGCCCACAGCCTCATCGGGGTTTAGACTGGCAATAAATTGCTCCATTTCATCCTTGCTGGCGCACTCCTTGGCGTAGCAGGCTGCGGTGGCAATCACTGTTAAGTGTGGAGCGTTATCATCGGGGATATATGCCGGATATACCACAGCCTGGCAAGGGCCAAAGTACTTGCCATTACGGTCGTTGCTCAAGCGTTCCACCTCGGAATCAGGTGTTAGTGGCGTGCGGGTGAAATAGGCACCATCAAAAGCGCCCGCAATCAGAGCAATAAGATTAGCACTAGTGCCCTCATTGGTGACAAATGACAAGAAAGTGGCATCATCGCCATAGAAGAAATACATCGCGTCCTCGTTGAGTCGCTTGCAAGAAGGAGGCCAATTGCAGTTGGCATAGATAAGATCCATGAACTTCTCATTCAGATTCTGGGCTCTGGGGTCTTCAATGATAAATTCCACATGATACACACTTTCATAATAGAGAAATTCATCGTCATCAACATCGTCGATAAATCTCAAAGACTCGCGACCAAGAAGTTTCAGCCCCGTGCCACCACTGTGTGAGTGCTCAAACCTGACGCAAATTACTTGACGCACAAGTAGTCCATTGTCATTGTTGTTGTCGAAACCAGATTTCAAGATAGGATAGTCATCATACTCGCTGGGCATTGCTAGCAGTTGGTCAATCACTTTGGGCACAGGCTCAAACTGATCATCATTGTCACCATCATCACTGGTGTCGATTACGACTGAGCCATTGTGAACATCCAAGCGACAGCGGTCAATCATCTGCTCATAGCTGTCGCAAAATCCAGCAATGCGGTCAATACGCTTGCCTTTAATTAACTCTTTTAATTCTTTTAGTGTCATAGTATTAATTTTTTTTAAAAAATTGTCAGAATTGATTCTTTCATTGCAAAATAAGGCAAAAACTGTGCCAAATCATGGTGCAGTGGCAAGAAATCACACATATTTCTGCATCATATCGGTGAGAATGGATTTTATTTCGTCACGCAACGTTTGTGGTTCAAGCACTTCCACGTTGGCTCCCATGGCAAGGATCGCCTGCTTGAAGTCGAATGACGGCCTTATATGCAATTCAAACACCGAGAAATCCTGTGCTGTTTCCACCTCTTGTTGCGAGTGATGCAACGGCAAGGTACGCAGGTATTCCCGTTCCTCGGCATTAGCTTTTATTCTAACAGTGGTTGGCGACACACCATCGTTGCGGAAAGCGCCATAGCTGTCTTCAAAATATTCTTGAGCATCAAAGTCGGTTGGCATTTTGAATTTTTTCTTCAAAATTTCTATGTTGCTAATGCGGTCAAGGCTATAGATGCGGATGTCGCTAGTGGGCTCATGCCATCCCACCACATACCACCGCTGCTTGAACACCTTGAGGCAATAAGGGTGTAGGCAGAATTGCGTGACATCATCGCGCACGAAGCTTTGATAGGTGATGTTGAGCACTTTGTTCTCGCGCATGGCTTGTATTATGGTTGTCAAGTGGTTGAAGCCCGAAGGTATGTCCTCATAGAGCACTCGCTGCTTGAGGTTTTTAGCCTCGCCCAGCATGTTTTTCACGGCAAAGTGGTTGCACACCATGTGCGTCATCTTGCTTGCCATGTAGCCCTCGTCATCATCTATATAATAGGTGTTGTCGCTCTTGTGGCACTCAATGTTAACGTCAAATATAGTCTCTATCTCACGGCGGTGGTTATCCCACGTGCGTCGTGGAATGGCTCCATCGTCATCGTTGGCGCTGGTGCGTCGCTCCAAGCGTGCCTCCTCGTCGGCCTCGTCATAGAGGTAACTGTCGCGATACAGTTGATTTAATTCTTTAAGAGTGATGTTGCCGCGCTCATAGAGCGTGTTGATTTCCCATAAGTAGCGAGCGAATAAGTTTTTTGCCATTAATATCGTATTATAATATATTGTTATTTACGGTGCTTATTGGGGTGTTTGGTTGGTGTAATGGTTGTAGTGGCAGTACCATTGCCATTGGGGTACAGTTTCCTAATCAGGTCGTTGCGGTGCATTTTCTTGAGCGACTTGATGATGTCGGCCTTGTACTTCTTGTCGTACCAGAAGAAATACTTGCGTTGTGCTAGTTTCTCCTCTTTGCTGTGGGCGGTGTAGATGGGTTGCAGAGTGTAGGGGTGCAAGCCCGTGTAGAATGCTTCGGTAGCCACTGTCATGGGCGTTGGGGTGAAGTCTTGCACTTGTTCTAAGTGGAAGTTGAGTTCTTTGGTAAGTGAAGCAAGCTCCGCCATATCCATCTCGTGGCATGCGGGATGCGACGATATAAAATAAGGTATAAGTTGCTGATTAAGATGATACTTGGCGTTTACGCGGTCAAAGATGCGCTTGAACTGTACAAACTGCTGGAACGACGGCTTGCGCATCACTTTCAAAACTTCATCGCTGGTATGCTCGGGTGCTACTTTCAGCCGGCCCGACACATGGAAGCGAATAAGCTCCTCGTTATATTGAGCATTGGCTCGGTCAACTTCGGGGTCGCCACTGCGATGCATCGAGAGGTCGTAGCGCACACCGCTACCAATAAACGACTTTTTGACCTCGGGCAGCGCATCAACGCTGTGGTAGATATCGAGCAAGGCTCGGTGGTCATTGTTTAGGTTGGGGCAGGGCTTGGGGTGTAGACACGATGGGCGGGTGCAACGCTTGCAGCGTTCAAGGTCGTGACCGTGCATACCGTACATGTTGGCGCTAGGTCCACCCAAGTCACTGATGTAACCCTTGAAATCCTCCATCTGAGTCACTTGCTTTACTTCGCGCATAATAGACTCCTTGCTGCGCGAAGCGATGAACTTGCCTTGATGCGCGCTTATGGTGCAGAATGCGCAACCGCCAAAGCAGCCGCGGTGCATGCATACCGAGTGGCGAATCATTTCATAGGCGGGAATGCGCTTGCCGCGGTAGCGAGGATGAGGAAGGCGAGTATAGGGCAGATCGAACGATGCATCTACTTGCTCGGTAGTCATGGGTGGATTCATGGGGGTGACCTTGATTGCCACATTGCCGGTGGCTTGCCACAGGGTGTGGCCATGCCAGCGGTTGCTTTCTATCTCGATATTTTTAAAGTTCTCAGCTTGGCAGCGTTTGCTTTGCTTGCATTGTTCAAATGAATGCAGCACGATGTTGTCATCGTCGTTCTCGGCGGGAATCTCACTCAAAGGGCGGCGTACAACAGTTTGAGGAATATAGGTTAAATCCTCAATCTTGGCTCCGGCACTCAGAGCGTCGGCAATGGCAACAGTCGCAAGTTCGCCCATGCCGTAGCACACCATATCGACTGGTGTGCTGTCCATTATCGATGGCATTAGGCGGTCTTGCCAGTAGTCGTAGTGAGATAAGCGTCTGAGAGATGCCTCGATGCCGCCAGCCACAACAGGCACGTCGGGGAATAATCTCTTGAGGATTTCGCTATAGACGATGGTTGGGTAGTCAGGGCGTGCTCCAGCACGGCCGTCAGGGGTATAGGCGTCATCGCTGCGACGGCGTCTATTAGCAGTGTAGTGGTTCACCATTGAGTCCATCGCTCCCGCTGAGACGCCAAAAAACAGTCTGGGGCGTCCCAGTTTCTTGAAATCGCGCAGATCGTCACGCCAGTTGGGCTGGGGCACCACTGCCACTTTGTATCCGTGAGCCTCGAGGGTGCGCCCAATCACTGCCGTGCCCATTGATGGATGGTCGATATAAGCATCGCCCGTGAAAAGTATCACGTCGATGTAATCCCACCCTAGATGTTCAATTTCTTTCTTGGTGGTTGGCAACCATTGTCCCTCAATATGTCGGCTATTATTCAAATCGTTTATAATTTTTGATACTTCTTACTTACTATTATCTAGTTTCTCCTGCAGTTTCAGTATCTCATCGCGGAATTGTGCTGCGGCAACGAACTCCATATTCTTGGCCGCAGCCACCATCTGGCTCTTCAGGTGTTCAATGGTTTTCTCAAGATCTTGTGGTTTCATATAGGCAATCACTGGGTCGGCGGCAATGCCGGCAGTGTGGTCAAATTCGGCCTCCACTTGCTGCTTGAGCGATGATGTGTTGATTACGTTGCTCTCATAGCGGCGTGCATGCTGACGAGTATCGTCGCTCGCACTCATGTTGGTGTCAACACCAATAATTGCGTTCCTGGCCTTAACAATAGCCTGTGGCGTGATGCCGTGTTCCTCGTTATACTTGAGTTGCATGGTGCGACGACGCTCGGTCTCATCGATTGTGCGCTGCATTGAGTCGGTAATCTTATCGGCATACATAATAACCTCACCGTTGAGGTTACGGGCAGCACGGCCTGCCGTTTGAGTCAAGGCGCGGTGTGAACGCAGAAATCCTTCCTTGTCGGCATCAAGGATAGCTACGAGCGACACTTCAGGCAGGTCAAGACCCTCACGCAGCAGGTTGACACCCACGAGCACATCAATAACTCCAAGTCGCAGGTCGTCGATAATCTGTATGCGGTCCATTGTTTCAACGTCGCTGTGCATATAGGCACATTTGACGTTGATTTTTGCCAAATAGTTGGTCAATTCTTCGGCCATTCTTTTTGTAAGGGTGGTAACCAACACACGCTCACGGTTCTCAACACGCAACTCTATCTCATGGATAAGGTCATCGATTTGACCCAACGATGGTCGAACTGTAATCTTGGGGTCGAGAAGTCCGGTGGGGCGCAGAATCTGCTCTGTGACGATACCTTCACAACGTTCCAGCTCATAGTCGGCAGGTGTAGCGCTAACATATATGGTCTGATGGGTCAACGCCTCAAACTCGTTGAACGTCAACGGACGGTTGTCGCGAGCGGCGTCGAGACGGAAACCGTAGTTCACCAGCGTGTCCTTGCGGGAGCGGTCACCGCCATACATTGCGCGCACTTGCGGCACTGTGGCGTGGCTCTCGTCGATGATGGTCAAGAAGTCCTTGGGCATGTAGTCGAGCAGGCAGTAGGGGCGCGCGCCGGGCTCGCGGCCATCGAAGTAGCGTGAATAGTTCTCGATACCCGAACAGTAGCCAACCTCGCGAATCATCTCCAAATCATAGGTCACACGCTCCTTGAGGCGTCGGGCCTCAACAGGTCTGTTTTCGCGGTAGAACATATCGACCTGTGTGCCCAAGTCTACGTCAATCTTACCCAAAGCTTGCGCCATGCTCTGTTTGGTGGTGACGAAAATGTTGGCGGGGTAGATGTTGAAACCTTCTACACTCTCGCGAGGCAACATGGTCAATGGGTCAAGCAGCTCCATGCTCTCAATCTCATCGCCCCAGAAGATAACGCGCAACACGGCGTCGGTGTCGGCAATCATTACGTCGACAGTGTCACCTTTCACGCGGAAGGTGCCCATCGAGAGCTCATATTCGTTGCGACTGTAAAGGGCATCGACAAGGCGTCGCAGGAAAGCGTCACGCCCCGGGCGGTCTCCCACTTTCAATCGCACGATGTTTGCCTCGATGTTCTCGGGGTTTCCCATGCCGTATAGGCACGACACACTCGACACCACAATCACGTCGCGCCTGCCCGAGAGCAGGGCGGTTACTGTGGCAAGACGCAGGCGGTCAATCTCCTTGTTGATTGCGAGGTCTTTCTCAATGTATTTGTCGCTCGATGGCAGGTAAGCCTCGGGCTGGTAGTAGTCGTAGTAGGACACAAAATACTGCACCGAATTCTCGGGGAAAAACGCTTTAAACTCGGCGTATAGCTGTGCAGCTAGCGTCTTGTTGTGCGACAGCACGAGGGTGGGGCGGTTGGTCTGCGCTATCACGTTGGCCATTGTGAACGTCTTGCCCGAGCCAGTTACACCAAGCAACGTTTGGCACGGAAGGCCGCTGTTCACACCATCCACAAGCTCCTTGATTGCTTGCGGTTGGTCGCCTGTAGGCTCATATTGAGAGACTAACTTGAAATCCATCTACCATCAATTTTACAGCCACAAAAATACTAAATTCCCGCAATATAACCAACCCTATGCCCAAAAACTCGTTTTTGATTTGCTCTAAGGCCTAGTCAAGATTGTACATTGATTAAATCATATTCTAATACATACAAACAAAAACACTACTATTTGCCATAATAATTTGTGTTTTTTGAAAATTATGCTTAATTTTGCAACAATATTAGTGCAAGTTGAGAGAAAAACAAATTTATTTGAGTTTTTCCGAGACGTAGCCTAATTTATCCAATTCAAGCAGGTAACAGAGGTTGAACAAACTGCTTGATGACATAAAGAAGCGTTTTTGCGTTATCTTATCACTAAAAATCGCCAAAATATTTAGCAGAAAGATAAAGCAGTTAAAAGCGCCTTCCGTGTGCCAATACATCATCCCCATTGGCGGGAACAGTATATGGCATCGCGTGGGGGATGACTGTTTATTTCTGCGTGGGCGTTTGGCGATGCCTTAGTGATAATAAACCAGACAAGTCTCCACGCTATCTTTTTGTACTCACCATTAACGAAACCACCTCAATTCGGGAGACTAAAGAGGAAAACCAATGTAACTGTGGATAATAAAAAAGAATTAGAGGAATTGCTGATAAGATGGGAAAGCTCTGTTCCTAAGGACAGTATTATAAAAAATATGCAGATATTGTTGGGGACAAAGTGGTTATGACATTGACAATTACTGTAGAGGAGAATTACTTTTTTATTACAATAAAAGCAGCATGTAATGCAAATATTAAAGATGTCAATAAGGCAATTGATATGATAGATGATAAAAAAGAACATATTATTTGAAATATTAATCATGAAACTATACATCATAGGAAACGGTTTTGACTTGGCGCACGGATTGCCTGCAAGATATTCCGATTTTGCTGCCTTTTGCAAAATCAAAGACCCTAAACTCTTTCAGTTGATCAATAAAACTTTCCCTAATATTACAACAGATAGTTTGTGGTCAAATTTTGAGGAAGGTTTAGGAACTCCTGACCAATTTGCAATTAAGTCTTGTTATAGCCTCTTTGGAGATAAATCAATCCAAGACTATTCTTTATATCTTAAATCATCACTCGATGAAGCATTTAGAGATTGGGTTATATCAATCAGAAGATTAACTCTATTATTAGATAAACGTTACTTATTTGATAAAGATTGTTATTTTTTATCTTTTAACTATACTGATCTACTTGAAACTCTTTATGGTATAAAATCAAAGTCAATAGTTCTCCATATTCATGATTATGTTGAGAAAGATGACGAAGAATTCTTTGTTGGATATATTTATGGCCATAGTGGAAAGAAACAAAACAATGTTAATGACGATATAAATATTTTCATTAATGATTTTGAAAAAAATTATAAAGATGATAATCTAAAAGTGTGGGTGGAAAAAAATATACCATCTGATGGAAACTTGGAAATTGTTGTTTTGGGCCACTCAATGAGCCCAGTTGATGACAAATATTTTAGCATTATAAATGAACACTTTCCTGAATCGAAATGGTATATATTCTATTTTGATTGCAGAGATTATTATTCAAAACTAAGTAGTATTAGTCGATTAAATATAAAATATTTTGAACTTTATAAAAGCTAAAGTTATGAAACATTTAAAAATTTTTTTACTGCTGCTAGTGTATCTCAGCATCACTTTTTCAGCTAGTGCCCATGACTTCGAGGTGGGTGGCATTTATTACTTGATAAACGGTAATAATGCTACTGTGACATATAGAGGAGGCAATTCTAATTCTTATTCAAACGAATACACTGGTGCCGTGAATATACCCTCAACTGTAACCTATAATGGCACAACCTACTCTGTGACATCGATTGGACTGTATGCCTTCTCTGGTTGCAGTGGCTTGACCTCTGTGACCATCCCCAACTCGGTGACTTCGATTGGCAACCATGCCTTTGAGGAATGCAGTGGCTTGACCTCAATGGTTGTAGAGAGCGGAAACACAAGATATGATTCCCGCAACAACTGTAACGCTATAATAGAGACTGCAACTAACTTTTTAATCTATGGTTGCAAGAATACAATTATCCCCAACTCGGTGACTTCGATTGGTAGTTACGCCTTTAATCGTTGCACCAGCTTGATCTCGGTGACCATCCCCAACTCGGTGACTTCGATTGGCATAGGTGCCTTCTATGGTTGCAGTGGTTTGACCTCGGTGAGCATAGGTAACTCTGTTACCTCGATTAGTGAATATTCTTTCAGTAATTGCACTAACTTGTATACAATCATTAGCAAACCACTGGTTCCTCCCTCTATTTCATCAAACACATTTTCTGGTGTTTCTACTGGTTCTGTCAGATTGAGAGTCTTTTCTTCTTCTTATTTAACAACCGATTACTGGAAAAACTTTAATATTTTTTTCCCAGACCAAGGTCCTGGCGGTTTCAGTGGTTCTGGCTCAGGAACAGCAAATGACCCGTACCTAATTTTTAATCCTGTTCAGTTGTATGATGTTAGGAATTATACAGGATACAATGATGTAGTGTTTAAACTTATGTCGGATATTGACCTTACTGCTTTCATTTCCGACAATAATCCCACTGAAGGATGGGAACCAATAGGTTCTGAGGAGTCTCCTTTTATGGGTACATTCCTTGGTGAAGGTCACACATTATCAGGTTTTAAAATAAACCGCAACAATGATTATAACGGATTTATAGCATTTGCTGAATCTGCCAATATCAGCAATCTCAATATAGTAGGAACAAATATCAAAGGGAACACTTATAATGGAGGTTTGTGTGGTCATGCCATTATTTCAACATTCAATAATATAAATGTCACTTTATCAGTAGAAGGATCAGAGAAAACCGGTGGCTTATGTGGAGAATCTCTACAAAGTGAATTCCTTAATTGCAATGTTGATGGTTCTGTCACATGTGACGGTTACAGTTCAGGTGGCGTGATTGGATATAGTCTAAATGATAATTTAACTAATGTAAGCCATGCAGGACACGTTACAGGAGCTCAGTATTGTGGCGGCATTGCTGGCTATGTTGCGAGTGGAGTTTTTTCCGATTGCTCACATGATGGTGAGATAAGCGGAACTGACTTTTGTGGTGGTTTTGCAGGCTATTTAGAAGGAAGTAATATTAATCATGCCATAACCTCAGGCAATGTTACCGGCACCAGAAATGTTGGGGGTGGTATTGGAAAAGCCTCAGCAGCAACGTTGACAGGCTGTAGTATCAGCGGCAGAGTAACGGGAACATCTTATGTGGGTGGAATGATTGGTTATTCGTCTGGTTTGACTGCCGATAGTTGCTATACTATAGGTGATGTCAAGAGCACGTCAACTTACGTCGGCGGCTTTGTTGGTTTTCACACAGGAGCATTATTGATAGGTAATTGTGGCTCTGTCGGCGACGTGAAAGGACAATCGCTTGCAGGTGGATTTGCTGGCATTATAGAAGTGCCATATTCCTCTCAAGGCACACTTAGCAACATCTTTGCTGTTGGTGACATTAATGTCTCTGATGCCAAGGTTGGTGGACTTACCGGCTCCATTTCAGGAACCACAAATAATAATGTAAGCATCAACAACAGTTATTACAGTGGCACGATAATTTCTCAAAGTTCCAACATCGGTGGTCTTGTAGGTTATGGCTTTAATGTAACGCTCGACAAGAACTACAGCAACGGCTCTGTGTTCGGTAATCAATATGTAGGAGGTATAATAGGATATGCAGGAGGCGCAACAACTATAACGTCAAATGTTGCGGCGCAAGATGTGGTAAATTCTGTCAGCGGTGATGTGGGGCGCATCTATGGAGCCGTAAGTGGCTCTTCAATAACAATTGGCTCTTCGGGCACAAGCCAGGCTAACCGAGGCATGACTACGATGAAAGTCATCTCCGAGGGCTTGCAGATAACTGCTAACGATGGACCTCAACATGGCACTAATTTGGGCTCATCAATGCTGCGTTACAAGAGTAGTTATCAAGGCCTTGGCTGGAACTTCAGTACCGACTGGACGATTCTTGAAACCGAGAGTTTCCCATACAAACCTACTCAGTGTGCTCCACCCAAGTTTACTAACACATTAGTGTCGGGAGGAACAACTGTTCAAGGAAGATGCGCAACAGGCGCGAGAGTATATGTGATGACTGATGGAGGTGTCTATCAGGCAGTGGTTGACGGTACCGAGTGGACAGCTACAGTCGATGCACTCCAATCAGGCTCAACTGTCAAAGTTTGGGCCGAAACCGACGATTTAGTTCATTCCTATTTTGTAACCGCTGTTGTGGGTTATGCCGGCAGCGGTACCGAAGATGATCCTTATCTCATCTATACCGCCGAAGACTTGGCAAGCATCAATAGTTACTCTTATTATAAGATAATGAATGATATTGACCTCACCCAATGGATTGAAACCAACAGTCCCAATGAGGGATGGGTGCCTATTGGCAAGACAGGTGGCGGTACAATGAGGCAACTCGATGGAGGCAATCATACCATTAATGGTTTATGGATTGAAAGTTCGCTCAATAATACCGCTTTGATTTCAAGTATGGAAAATGCTACTGTTAAGAATCTTCGTGTCAATGTGGCATCTGGTAAAGCAGTTAACGGACAAAGCTATACTGGCATCATAGTTGGTAAGTCAATAGGCAGTTCTTTCGATAATATTGCTGTTGAAGGAAACTTGACGGGAATTAGCAACGTTGGTGGAATTGCTGGCTCATCAACCGATGGCACTTTCTCAAATATTTCAGTTAAAAATCTTAATTTAACAGCAAGTGGTGATTATGCGGGAGGTATTGCTTCTGGCTCAAGCGCAAATAATAATTTCATTGGATGCTCGGTCGAAAACTCAACAATTGGTGGAGCTTCTTTTGTGGGTGGCATCACAGGTCAATTGTCGAATGCAGTTACTGGACTTTCTGTTACAGGTTCAACTATTACAGCCACAGGAAACTATGTTGGCGGAATTGTTGGAAAGATGACAAATAGCATTGACCTTTCAAAGGCTAATGTGACCTTGACAGGTGTTGATTACATAGGTGGTATTGCTGGTAACTCCACTGGTGCAATTACAAGGAGTGCTGCTTCAGGGTCGGTGATAACAACCGACTTGACGAATTGCCGTGCTGGAGGTATTGTGGGTTATACTACAGGTAATATTTCTAACTGCTATAGCAGTGCTTACACCAAGGGTGGTCTCTATGCTGGCGGTATTGCTGGTTATAGCTTTGGGGCGATTGACAAGTGTTACTCCAATGGAGACTTATATGCCACCAACTTCGGCGGTGGTATTGTGGGCTATCTTGATGGTAGTTCAGCATCGGTCAACAACTGTTTCGCTATCAACAACAAGATTGACGTGAGTGATCAGAATGGCACAGCCATGCGTGTGATTGGCGGCTTCAAAAACGGAGCACCTACTCCGCAAGCCAACAATTATGCTTTAAAATCGATGGTGGTTTCGGTTAATGATGTCACTCAAATAATCTACGATGACATCCTTGAAGGAATAGGCGTGACAGATGCCACGCTCAAGCAACAGGCAACTTACACCGCCCAAAGTTGGGATTTCACTGAGACTTGGGGCATTGAAGAGAGTATAGGTTATCCTTATCTTCTTGCTTTGGTTGAAGAACCAACACAGCCCTTTACTCCTGGTGATGTGAATGACGACGGCACTATCGATGTTGCCGACTATGTTGACGTTGCAAGCTATATTCTTGAGCAGGATCCACAACCATTCAACTTCGCCGCTGCCGACCTTGATGAGGACAACACTATTGACGTTGGAGACCTTGTGGGTGTGGCTTATCTGGCATTGAACTATGAGGGTGCTCCACAATTAGCACCAGCAGTTACAATTGGAAATCCAAGCATTGCTATGGATGCTACTGTCAACAACACAGCCAGTGGACAATATGAAGTTGCCGTCAATTTGAGCAACAATGTCAGCCTCACTGCAATGCAGATGGATATCAACCTGCCTCAGGGCATGACGCTTGTTGACGCAACTCTCAGCGACCGCGCAAGTGCAAGCCATCAAGTTCAGTTCCGTGAACTTAACAGCGGTGGCTATCGCCTGCTCGCTGCATCGAGCGCGCTTAAGAGCTTCAAGAACAATGACGGCACAGTGCTCACTCTCACCCTCGCTGGTGAGCCAAATGGCAACGGCAGCCTTAGCGGCATCAAGCTTGCCTCTCCTTCAGTGACTTGCTACGGCATCGGTGACATTGAGTTGAGCTTCAGCCCAACAGGTGTTGACAATGTAACAACCGAAGCCCGCATATATAACGAGGGTAACAACATCGTCATCGTGTCGCCGAACGATGGGGAGGCTCAGCTTGCTTTGCCAAACGGTATGTATAAGACAGTTAGAGTTGACGCTGGCCGCAACGTTTATCCAGCACCTGCAACAGGACTGATAATCGTGAAGATGGGCAACGAGGCTAAGAAACTCCAATTCTAATAAATAATTTGGTGGGGCGGCTCGTTCGCCTCACCATTAAAATAATAAGATCATGAAGAATTTTTTATTAATGGCTTTATGCATGGTTGCCTCATTGAGCGCAGCTGCAGTTGACACGTTCTACATCAGCGACTTCACAATTAATCCCGGCGAAACAAAACTGATTGAGATTAATCTTGACAACGACAGCGTCTATACAGCTCTTCAAGCCGATATCTATCTGCCTGAGGGCTTGACCATCGAGCAAGAAGACGGAGACTATCTTTTCGACTTGACCGACCGTAAAGGGCGCGACCACACCATAGCGAGCACCATGCTCTCAAGTGGTGCAATTCGCATCCTAATAGCTTCGCAGACACTCAAGAGCTTCAAAAACAACAGCGGTGCTTTGGTGACTTTCAACATCATCGCCGACAACTCCTTCAGCGGAAGCAAGACGATAGAGATGAAAAACATCATTGCTACCGATGATGCGCGTGTTAAACACTATATGCCCAATCAGGCAACGACCGTGACACAGGATGGATATACTCCACCAACACCAACAGGAGAAGCCGATTGCTTCTACATCAACGATCTCTCAATTAATCCAGGTGAGACAAAACTGATTGAGATAAATCTCGACAACGATAGCGTTTATACTGCTCTGCAAGCCGACATATATCTGCCCGAGGGTTTGACAATCGAGCAGGAAGATGGAGACTATCTTTTCGAGCTCACCGACCGCAAGGGTCGTGACCATACCATTGCGAGCACTATGCTCTCTAGTGGCGCAATTCGCATACTGATTGCCTCGCAGACGCTTAAAACCTTCAAAAATAACAGTGGTGCACTGGTGACTTTCAACATCATTGCCGATAACTCTTTCAGTGGACCGAAGACAATACAGATGAGGAATATCATTGCCACCGACGATGCGCGTGTCAAGCATTATTTCCCCAACACCACCTGCACGGTGAATAGCGGTGGATCAACAGGTCCAGTGAACGTGACCTCGCTCGTGACCACATCATGCGACATTCCCAAGGGAATAAAAGTGAAGTTCAACGTGGGCATCAATCCAAGTAATGCAACAAACAAGACTCTGGCATGGACTTCAAGCGACAACAGCATCGCCACTGTGGCGGCCGACGGCACTATCGAAACACTCGAAATGGGAACAGTGACCATTACGGCTACCACCACCGATGGCAGCAACATCGCCATCAGCTACGTCATCAACGTCACTGAGGCACAGCAGTCAGGCAACTCTCTTGACGTTAATGGTGATGGATATATTACTTCGGCAGACATTACTGTTATATATAACTACATACTTGGGAATTAATCTCAATTCAAATCCATAAAGCACCGCAACCCATCACCACGGTTGCGGTGCTTGTTTGTTTGTTGGTAAAGGCATTTTCAAGTGATAGGTGAGGATTGCATTATGAATTTTCATTTAAAAAGGCGCAGCCAAGATTGTGTGTTGAGCATTCAGCATTGCTTAAAGCCTCGTTAATACTTTTTTACATGAAAAGATTAAGATATATTATAGTTATAACAATTTTTTTTGTAATTTTGCAAGCTGAAACATTAGGTAATAATATAAAATACTACCGCAATAAAAGATAATATGAAGCTACTACAACAGAAGCTAGCAAGCTACACCGAGCCGCAAAAGGCCAAGGCAGCAGGTATTTATCCTTATTTCCGTGCTATCTCGAGCGAGCAAGACACCGAGGTCATCATCAATGGCAAGAAGGTGCTTATGTTTGGCTCTAACTGCTATTCGGGACTTGTCAACGATCCACGAGTTCGTGAGGCAGCTATTCAGGCAACTATGAAATATGGTACTGGTCTTGCTGGTTCTCCTTTCCTTAATGGAACACTTGACATTCACAAAGACTTGGAGAAGAAACTTGCCGATTATGCAGGCAAGGAAGATGCCATGATTTACAGCACAGGTTTTGAGGTTAATTTAGGTGTTGTTTCGTGTCTTACTGGACGTGAGGATTATATCCTCTGGGACGAGCAGGACCACGCCTCGATTATTGAGGGTCGTCGCCTCTCGTTCTCGCAATCGCTCAAGTACAAGCACAACGACATGGCTTCGCTTGAAGCTCAGTTGCAGAAGTGTAAGCCCGACAAGGTGAAACTCATCGTTACCGACGGTGTGTTCTCGATGGAGGGTGATGTGTGCAAGCTCCCCGACATCGTGGAACTGGCGCGCAAGTACGATGCTAGCATCATGGTTGACGAGGCTCATGGTATAGGCGTGTTTGGCAAGGGTGGACGCGGTGTTTGCGACCACTTTGGCTTGACCGACGAGGTTGACCTCATCATGGGTACATTCAGCAAGTCGTTTGCATCGCTTGGAGGTTTCATCGCTACCGACGAGGTGATTACCAACTATCTGCGTCACCACAGCCGCAGTTACATTTTCACCGCTAGCATTACGCCCGCTTCAACAGCAGCAGTGAGCGCGGCTCTCGACATCATGATTGCCGAGCCTGAGCGTCAGGAGCGCCTTTGGGAGAACACTCACTATGCTCTTGAGGGCTTCCGTGAGATGGGATGCGAGATTGGCCACACCGAGACTCCAATTATCCCATTGTTCATTCGCGACAACAATCTCACCTTCCTCATCACCCGTGAGTTGCTCGACGAGGGTATCTTCGTCAACCCAGTGGTATCGCCTGCCGTTGCTCCTAACGACACGCTCATCCGCTTCAGCCTCATGGCAACCCACACTCGTGAGCAGGTGACCACCGCTCTTGAGAAGATTCAGAAAGTATTCCGCAGCCACAATCTCATTCCTTGATGAAGGTTGCTGCTTAACACGATATTAAGGATGTGCCACTCTTGTCACATCCTTTTTTATAGATGGAAGAACGTTTTCTAAATAAGGTCAAAGCATTCATCGACAGCGATTGCGGCATCGACGCATCGGTGCCTGTGCTGGTGGCGCTGAGCGGTGGGGCCGACTCGGTGGCGCTGTTTCGAGTGCTGCTTGCTTTGGGTTACGACTGCCGTGCTGCTCATTGTAACTTCCACTTGCGTGGTGACGAGAGCAACCGCGATGAGCGCTTTGTCACTGAGTTGTGCCAGCTTCTTGGTGTGAAATTCGACGTCAAGCACTTCGACGTGCCATACTATATGAAGGAGCATGGTGTCTCACTCGAGATGGCATGTCGTGAGCTGCGCTATGAGTGGTTTGAGCAGCTGCGTCTTGAGCATGGTTGCCAATACATTGCTGTGGCTCATCACAGTGATGACAACATCGAAACGTTCTTTCTCAATGCCCTTCGTGGCACAGGCATTGCCGGCCTTACCGGTATGAAGCCACGCAACGCCAACGTGGTGCGGCCGTTGCTCTGCGTTTCACGAAATGAAATCCTCGAGTGGCTTGAATCGCTCCATCAGGACTTTGTCACCGATAGTACTAACCTCGAGAACGATGCTCGTCGCAATCGCTTGCGCAACGTGGTGTTGCCTACAATTTACAGCGAGTTTGAAGGCTCCAAGGATTCCTTGCTCAAAACCATTGAGAACATGACACGCTGCAATGACCTGTATAATGAGAGTGTGGGCGTAATGCGAAACATCGTGAGCGAACGTGAGGGCGACACTTTGACAATCGACACCGAGATTCTGGGCAGTTTCGACAATTGCGAGATGCTGCTTTATGAGATTCTTAAACCTCTGGGTTTCAACTATGACCAATGCCGCGATATGCTCACTAGCGCTGTGGGTAGGCATTTCACATCATCCACTCACAAGTTGGCTATTAACCGCACAACAATTGAGGTTGAGCCTCTAGCCGAGTATAAAGAAGAAATCCATATTATCGACCTTGATGACGAGATTGTCACTGAGCCAATTAAGCTGACAATCACTCATGTGCATGGCAATAAGTTCTCGCCAGCCATGGTCGATGGTAAGAATGTGGTGGCTTTCAACAATGACATTTTGCAGTGCTCTGAGGTGGTGCTGCGGCATTGGCGCGAGGGCGACCGCTTCAAGCCGTTTGGCATGCATGGCAGTAAATTGATCAGTGACTTGTTCACCGACCTAAAACTGTCAGAAAAAGAGAAAAACAATACTTGGATTCTTGAGGCCGACGGCGAAATCCTATGGGTAGTGGGGCATCGCGCAGCTCAGGCATTTAAAGTGCCGAAAGATTCTACAAACTATCTGATAATCAGTAGTAATTAGTGCCTATTTTCCCAAGCGGCATCAAGCTTGGCTTCAATGTCGCTATTTCCCATTCCTTTAAGTTTACCCATCACTTTAAGCACTCGGTTCAGACTCGCCTCATTCTTAAGGATGACGCGCTTGTCGCGGTCGAGAAGATAGAACATGGGCATTGTCATCAAGTCGTAGGTTCCTTCTCCTTCTACCTTTTGATCATAATCCCAGCCATTGATGATATAGCTAGGGAACGGTTCTGATTTCCACTCTTCCACGTTGTCTAAAGGATAGATGCCCACTACGGTCAATGTGCTGTCGCTAACCATGCTTTTGAGTAGGGTAGTGGTGTCTAATCGCTCCTTAACCTTGGCGCACGACAAGCACTCGGGATCATTGAAGTAAATTAAGGTGAAAGGTGTGGAAATGTCACTCAGCTTGTGGCGAGAACCGTCAAGGGTCTCATAGTTGATTTCGTTAGCGACAGTGCCGGGTGCATTCTTGCGTACAACCTCAAGCATCGACTTTGGACGCAGGCGCTCGTTGTCACTTAGGCACGATGCAGTGGAGGCATGTTCCATGACTTTGGCAAAGAGCTCCTCGTTGTGATAGTCCCAGGTGGGTTCGCTTAGCATTTCTTCAAGGCTAGCAATCAATGCTTTGTACTGTTTTCCGCCCGTTTGTGCAGTAGCGTCCAGCCACTTTTCCATCTCGGCTTTAGCTTTCGTGCGTGGCATAGCCTCAATTGTGGCAAGCGTCTTGTCGGGCGTTGTCGTCTGAGCTTTGACCGCCGATGTTGTGAGCACTGCCATCAGCACAAAAGCCATTATCATGATATGCCTACGGAATATTATCATGCTGCAAATATACGTAACATTATATTGAACTATAGCAATAAAAATGCTAAAAAATCAAAACTCTCCTTGGGCGATTTTTATGTGCTCTTTTAATGCTCATTTCAAAAATAGTTGTAACTTTGGAGACTGAAGATAAATAATATAAATATGGGAATATTAAAAAACTTTGAGAGCTGGGCGCATAGTGAGAGCGATAACAGCAATACATCAAACAAAAGGAGAGGTTTTGAATCATGGGCACGACCAAAACCTGTCAACTTCACACGTCCGAGTCAAAATCCCGCTCAAGATGTAGACGATGCGGCCTTATACAACCCGCATAGCGAGTACCACAACTATCATGAGAGCATCGACGATGTAGTAGATGGCGATTAAAAAATTATAGCTAAATGAATAAAATATTATTACTGGCCATTGCCGTTATCACTACGTTTAGCATGTCGGCACAGGCACCTGAAGAGCCCATCTCCAACGAGGAATCCAGTGATGCTGTCACTTTTGGATTCCGTTTTGGGCTAAGCATCAACGGCATGAGTAACAACATTGGCAATAATGAGGCTTCTGAAATCTTCGGTGGCCGTCCATGCCTACTTGATGTTCACAATAAGATGGGACTCAACTTTGGCGTGAGTGTTGAAATTCCTTTATTCAAGAGTTTGTGGCTCAACACCGGAGTATATTACAAATCCACTGGTGCAAAATTCACCTTCAAGCCGGACAACAGCAAGGTTGAGGAAGGTGTCACAATCGACAACTACACTGCTAATGTGACTATGCACAACGTGCGCGTGCCAGTTCAGGCTTCCTATCGCTACAACATCAACAACAATTTCCAGCTTCAAGTGAACCTGGGTCCATACTTCGCCTATGGCTTTGGAGGTAAGGCCTATATTCACAACGACGAGCAAAAGGTGAGAATAGGTGCTATCGACCTTACTGGCAATCCTCAATTCAACTATATCACCCCGATGGATGACTATGATGGATCTTCGATGCTCGACCCTTCTCAATCCGAGTGCGACGAGGTTAAGATTCTTGGCGAGGCCAACATTAATGACAGTAACAGCAACTATGTAAAACCATTTGACGTGGGTGTCGCTTTTGGAGCAGGCATAACTTTAAACAAAAAGTATTTTCTTGGTTTAAACTACGATTTAGGCTTGCTCAATGTGAACGGCAAGCGCGCACTCGCCTTTGACCACAATAGCATTAAGAATCGTTCATTCTCAATCAACTTGGGTTACAACTTCTAAACACTTTTTGACTAGTTCAGCAGCCCATGCTACCGCTTTAAAGATTAAAGGTAATTAAATATTTAGGTTTTAAAACACAAAAATTTGGTCAGTCCAAATAATTGTTGTACCTTTGCGCGCCATTACAATTTTAGAGGCGTTGCCTCCAGTGTCTTACCAACACTGTTATTGTATAACAAATTAAATATATATTTAAAATGAAACAAGGTATTCATCCTGACAACTATCGCGAAGTTGTTTTTAAGGACATGTCGAATGAAGAGATCTTCATCACTCGCTCAACAGTCAACACTAAGGAGACTATTGAGGTTGATGGCAAGACTTATCCCCTGGTAAAACTTGAGATTACCAGCTCATCACACCCATTCTTTACCGGCAAGCAGAAGCTCGTCGATACCGCAGGTCGTGTTGATAAGTTCTTGAGCCGTTACGGTAATCGCAAGAAGAAATAATCTCTTCTACGCTTTAGAAAAATTAGCCACGGTAACTCTGAGTAGAGTAGCCGTGGTTTGTTTTTTGCCATATGTCGTTATAACATTCCTTTTTCTCACTATATTTGTCAGTTTTGTGAGAAATTAGTAACTTTGCATTATGGAACAGCGCAAGAAACTAATGGCAATCGTCAATCCTTACTCTGGCAACAGCAAGAAGGAGCGATTTCCACAACTCTTAGATGAGGTCATCGACCACAGTCGTTTCGACGTGGAGGTGGCACTTGTCACCCGTGAGCTGCGGGTGAGCGACCTTGCGTCAAGGGCAGTAGAGCAGGGCTACTACGGTGTGATAGCCGTGGGTGGCGATGGCACGGTCAACGGTGCTGCCACAGCTCTCAAAGACAGTGATGTGGCGCTTGCCATCATCCCATGTGGATCGGGCAACGGGTTGGCTCGTCACCTCGAGATTCCCATGAACATGCGTCGAGCCATCGAGGTCATCAACCGCGACCATATCGAGGAGTGCGACTATTGTACCCTCAACGACGACACTTTCGTTTGCACAGCAGGTATGGGCTTCGATGCCGATATCGCCGACCGATATGCGCAGCGCACTAAGCGCGGTGCCCTCAACTATGTGAAGACCGCTTTCCAGGTTTACGCGCGCTATAAACCAATACATTGCACCATCGATATTGACGGAAAGGTAATTGACGAGGACGTCTTTGTCATCACTTGCGCCAACGCCTCGCAGTATGGCAACAACGCTTTTATCGCGCCCCATGCTAGTTTGCAGGACGGTCTGCTCGATGTGACAATCATCAAGCCCTTCAGTCCGCTTGAGAGCGCTATCGTTGGCGGAAGCCTTTTCACCAAGACCGTCGACAAGAACCGTCACGTCGACACTTTCCGCGCCCGTCAAGTCAAGATTCATGCATCGCTGCCACGTGTCTATCACATTGATGGCGAACCGATGTCGATGATTACCGACATGACAGTGACTTGCCATCCCGGCGGCATAAAGTTTTTTGTATAAAATCTAACTATGAAAATCGTTCTGGCAGTTGTGGGCAAGATGGCAGGAGGCTATCTGAGCAAGGGAATCGAGGAATACACCTCGAGGCTCAAGCATTATGTGCCTTTTGAAATCCAGTACATCGCCGATGCCAAGAACACCAAGAATCTCACCGAGGCACAACAAAAGGATGCCGAGGGCCGTAATATCCTTGCCGCTCTCGACAAGAGCGACCATGTGGTTTTGCTTGACGAGCATGGCAAGCAGTTCACATCAATGGAATTCTCACGCTACATCGAGAAGAAGATGAGCACAGTGCAACGCCGACTTGTCTTCGTCGTTGGAGGACCTTATGGCTTTTCCCCTGAGGTGTACGCTCGCGCTAGCGAGAAGATTTCCCTTTCCACGATGACCTTCTCCCACGAGATGATACGCCTCATCTTCACCGAACAGCTCTACCGCGCCATGACCATCCTCCGCGGTGAGCCCTATCATCACGAATAATTTTATTAAATACTTTATGGACTAAGATGGTTCACCTGTTTCACCTGTTTCGCCTGACTCAGTTGACTCAGTTGACTCAGTTGGGCCGCGCTGCGCGCTAAAGATTGTTGTCCTTCGGACTAAGATTGGTAGTGTGGTGCCTACGGCACTAATATTTATTTTTGCGCTGGCGCGCTAAGATGTCGCTGTGCATGGAATCGGTGGAATCTCTGACTCAGTTGACTCAGTTTTTAAGACAATTAAGGACAAAAGAAGGTTTTTCATTTGATTGTTCCTTCTAAGTCTTGCGACTATTGGTTATTAATGACAATTGACTTGGAAAAACACTAAACTACTTCATTTTAATCCTGTTTTTTGTTTACTACTTTGTAAACTCATTTCAGGACAAGTCATGGAATCGGTGGAATCAACTTTTGCCACTCCTGCGGAGTGGAAATTATTGAGCCTGGGGCTCTAAAATTTTGATAATTATTTGGATGCGGGCTAAGATTTTTATTGTCGGTGGAATCGGTGGAATCAGTGGAATCGGTGGAATCAGTGGAATCAGTGGAATCAGTGGAATCAGTGGAATCAGTTTGCCTTGAGGCTGGAGGGGCGCTGCGCTTAAAATTTATTGAAAATT
This sequence comes from uncultured Bacteroidales bacterium, assembly GCA_902792435.1. Lineage (GTDB taxonomy): Bacteria > Bacteroidota > Bacteroidia > Bacteroidales > Muribaculaceae > Sodaliphilus. The sequence continues at coordinate 4,650 of CADAZN010000009.1, read as the reverse complement.
TGATGGAAAATTGCACTGATGCTGGTTTTTTGGACTGTCTGGAAATTAAAAACTCCTCGCTTGCGAGGCTTTGCGACACCAATAGGTGCAACTTTGCGAGAGAACATGGAATCACTGGAATCACTGGAATCAGTGGAATCGGTGGAATCGATCAACTTTATTTAGGAATAAGAATGGCTAGGAACTACTAGGAATAACTAGGTGGCAGCATGTCAAAGAACTTTTTGTTGTAATGTTAGGGCAAAGGTATATAATTACTAATTTGGTTTTCAACATTAAAAGAAATCAGGTGAGAGGGGAGAGAGTGGTTGCGCCTTGATTTATGCACGAATGTGGCGACTGATACCGGACTAGTAGTCTGCGGTGTTGAACAAATATTTACAAATCAAAAGGTTTGTCTCACAAATTATGTGATGTGGGATATTGTTATTTTCTCGAAAAGCAGCGAGCATTATTTTGATAAAAACACTTGTATACCACTAAAATAAACGCTATCTTTGCGGATGGCAGAAAACAGATTGAATTATGGAAAGAAAATATTTATAATCTGGCGTAAGCCAGCTTTTCGACACCGATAGGTGCCGCTTTGTGAAAACAAGAATTAAAATTTGTTTTTCCCAGTAATAATCACAGAGTTATTAGCGTTGAAAATATATATTAACGACCTAAAACAAAAATGATATGAAAAAGATTCTTTTGATATTTGCTTTTCTGGCGCTGGCATTTAGTTTTAATGCCAATGCACAATCGATACAGGAGTTGCGCGACTCGATGGCAATGGGAAACCTTAATAGCCAAGTGGATTTAGCTTGTCACTACATTGAGGGCGATAGTGTTGAGCAGAATATGGATGAAGCTTTTAGGCTTATAAAAGATGCAGCAAACAAAGGTAACCGTTATGGTGAGTTGTGGCTAGGAATTTGTTATCATGACGGTGTGGGCGTTGCCGAAGATCACCAGGAGGCCGTCAAGTGGTTTAAAAGCTCGGCGCAAAAAGGCAATGTCACAGCTATGTCTCTCCTCGCTGTGAGCTATGAGGACGGTGATGGCGTGGAAGTCGATTCGCTCCAAGCTTTCAACCTCTACAAGCAGGCTGCCGACAAAGGATTTTTCCCTGCTCAACTCAAGGTAGCTGCATCCTATGAGGAAGGCGGTGTTATTAATCGTGATTTGAATCAGGCATTCCGTTACTTTAAGATGGCGGCCGAGAATGAAGATACCGAAGAACCAGCCAATTATTACCTTGCCAGGTATTATTTTAACGGTTGGGGAACAGATGTTGACCGTGACAAGGCCCGCAGTCTTCTTGAAAGCATCAGTGATGGTAGAGCTGCAACTGAGATAAGGCAAATATTAAACACTATCGAGGAAGGTGACACATTAAGAATGTATGAGTTTCAATTCCGCACCATCCCTGCCATGTTGTGGGATTATGAGAAGGGCAAACTTGAAAAAAGCACACTTATAGACGTAATGGAATGGCAAATCTTTTTTGGTTCCCAATTCATTACTCACTACGAGTGGGATTGGAAGGACATTTCTTCGAATGTCCACCATCTTAACGACTCGATAGAAATTATTGTTTATCGTTTCCCAGACCCTTCGAGAATGCCATTGTGCCTCTACTCGGCAGCGGTGATAAATTCTAAGACCAAAGAGTGTTTCTACTACACCCTTGAGAAGACAATGAACTTTGGTGACATCACTAATCTTGAAAAGTGCTGGGTGTTTGGTGGCATGACACGTGACAATGCGAGCCATGTGAGCTATGATGGACTGACGGGTGATGTCACCGAGCAGCAGTTCGTCGACTTCATTCTCGCCTTTTTAAGTAAATCAAAGAAGCCCACCCCAATGGGAGAGACAAAATATCCAACAGAAGAATAACTAATAAGAAACAATTATGAAAACATCCTTTCTTCGCATTTTGATTATAATCTGCGCCCTGGTTTGGTCGCTTGGGGCGCAGGCGCAGAGGTCTATTGACCTGATTAACGACAATGACCGTGTGCAGCTTGATGAGGCTATTGGAACGGCTCTATGCCTACTATCTCGCTGGCGACTTCAAGCGCATAGTCAAGGATGGCCCCAAGCTCTATAAGCATCCCGAAAGTGAGCCTCAGCTCTATCAGCTGGTGGGAAACGCACAGGATGTGCTGGGTGATCCCGAAGCGGCAGTGAAGACCTATGATGAAGGTCTCAAGCGTTTCCCCAATTCGGGCTACCTCTATCTCGAGAAGGGCAACATCCACATGATGCATCAGCGCTACAACGAGGCGGTCGAGTGTTATATGCGTGGAGTGGAGGTGCAGCCCGACTTTGCCAGCAATTACTACCGTCTGGCACTGCTCTATGCCAAATCTACCGAGCCACTATGGGCCATCGTTTATGGCGAGGTTGTGTGCAATATGCAGCCTGGCACTGAGCGTGGCAACGAGATGGGCAAACTCATCTACGACCTCTTCCAAGAGAACATAAAGATAGAAGGCGATAACAAGGTGCATGTCACTTTGACTAAGAATAACAACATTTATATTGATAGCGACACTACCGACATTCAGGTGCCTTTCCCCTTGATGTATGAGATGGGAACCATGAAGTCGCCAGCGCTTACCGAGTTCATGAAGACCAAGAAGCTCACCGTAGCGATGATTGCCGACCTGCGCAAAGATGCGCTCGCTCACATCGACTCGGTGGCTCCAGGCTATTATAACCTCTCGCTGCTCGACTATCACCGCAAGCTCATAAATGACGGACACTGGGAGGCCTACAACATGTGGCTCATGTCGCCTGGGGCTGAAGAAGAGACAAACCAATGGGTCTTCAGCAAAGGAGGTGAGGCACAGCTCGTGGAGTTTGACAAATGGTTTGGACAAAACCGTTTCGTTCCCACAGAGGAAAAACCAACAGTGATGACAAAGCTGTTCAAAACCCATGAAATGAATATCCCGAGCATAAAAGAGATAGAGACCGCCGAGGGTTGCCGCCAGCACCGCAATGACGCCCTGCGGCTAGCGAAATGGTACCTCGAGCAGCCTGTCAATCCCGATGACATCACTCAAAAACAGGTCATGCAATTCTTAATTCTTTGGATGACTAACACCGACGAGTTCTCGTTTACTATAAGTGACTGCGTGCCAGTGACGCATGTGGAACTTATGGTTGCCTACATGGCGGCAATGACCGAGCATGCCATCGAGTTCAACGTGAAAAAGACCGACGAGGCAATGCACTGCGAGGTAATGCTGCAAGTCATCGACTACTACAAGCGCAACAAAGACGTGCTCGGAACTGTCGAATCAATGGAGAAATACCTCGATATGGACGGCGCCACTCTGCGCAACACCCTCGCAGAGGAGTTCAAGAAATTTAAGTGAGAAACGCCGCCCTCAATAGAAGCACAGCTTTGAGAACAAAAATTTATTGAGATGAAACAAGGAAAGCATATTTGTGAGACGCTGAAGGGCATTCGTAAAGAAATTGCCCAGGCTAATGATATTGACTACACTCCAATTGAGTGCTCGCACAATGGTGACTGCGCTGGCACGTGTCCTGGCTAAGCCTGGCATTGAGCGGCGTTGCAACGGCAAGTCCAAGTCCATCTCCAGTGCCAAGTGACAGGAAAAAGAACGTGAAGCAACATCGGACGCATAAACAGAAGAAAAATAAAAATTATAATGATGTTTTACCTATAGTAGGGAATGTGGTTGAAGGGCAAGTAACATCATTATATGAAACAGCTGAGTTTCCTAACGGTCAACAAGCTTTATTGGATTCTATTGTAAAAAACATAGAAATTCCCAAAGAATTGATTGGAAGTTCCGATGAAAAAGTGGTAGTAATGTTCAGCATTTCAACGGATTGTAGCATAGGCAAAGTAAAAATAGAAAAGTCTACAAATCCAGCAATTGACAAATATATCATTGATGCCATCCGCAAACTTCCGAAGTTTTCAAAACCTGGACATTATGCGAATGGTGATCCTGTGACAACTTGGCTTACAATCCCTATTACAGTTAAAAGCAAGGACAGTGAGTAAAACTGCTTGTTTTTTCAAAACGACACCATTGTTCCACAACTTAAAGAAGAAAAAATGAAAAATATTCAAAAACATAAGAAATCGTTTTTGTGGTTTTCAATAATTGCCACAATTCTTATAGTGCTAATTATTGCTTTTGTATGTATTTTTGACATTCGGACTATTAACGTGCCGGATGATGCTGTTTGGAAAGGCAATAGCAAAGAAGCTTTTTGGATACAAAAGGTGTCGAGCGATGACAGCGCAATAAGATTCAGGATTTACAATGATTATGATGATAAGATGATACTTGATGCCGATTTTTATTCGCCAGGATATGAAGACAATATTATTGATAGTATTAACTACTTTGATCATTTTAAAAATGAGATAATTCTTTTAAATGGAAAAGAAATGAAAATGAGAAAAGTATATTTTCAAAAATAGTTCTTCATTGGCCAATATTTGAATGATTTCACCAAAAAACCGCTATCTTTGCGGATGGCAGAAAACAGATTGAATTATGGCTGAGGAAAAGTTGAAGTTCTGGCATTTTGTGCGTGCTTATCTCATCACTGTAGTCACTTGGCTACTTGTTATGTTTGTTATGTATATTGGAGCGCTGGTTTTTA
>CADAZN010000008.1 GCA_902792435.1 uncultured Bacteroidales bacterium | reverse complement strand
AGTGTCACCACAGACTGAAAGGGTGTAAGTGTTTATCGTGTCCATTGTTCCCTTGCCATCAACAGGATTATGGCTTAATCTCGCAACTTCCCACGACTTGCCTTCGGATAACACAGGCATGTACTGGTCTTCCACTGCGTTGGCGCTGGTTATCATCAGCAGTCCAAGCAAGGTAAATATCACTTTTTTCATAACTATTCTTGTTTTTGAGTTTATACCCTTGATTCGGTTGCAAAGTTCTGACTGCAACTATTTCAGCACTTTCTCGGTGCTGCGGGAGCTGTCGGTGTAGGTGGTGACCTTGAGGTTCACTCCCTTGAAAGACTTGGCACTCTTGTCACTTCACATACTTCTTGCCGTTCTGGATATAGATGCCATGCTCGGGAGCGATTTGGAGCTCGCGGCCTTGAAGATCGAAGATTCGGTTATCAGATTTGTCGGTAGTAATGGTGCTGATGCCTGAGAGCGACGACACATAAGTCGCTGAAGTCCTGCTCTTCTCTGTAACAGTGTTGCCTTGCTTCGAGAGAGTGAGCACCATTGGGTTGTCGAGTTGCCAAGTACTCTGTTCCTCAAGAAAATAATCTAAACCGCTATTCTCGGGAGTGTTCTCGGAGTAAAGCTCATACTCACCATCCTCAAGAGCCGACATGTCGATGGCGAACTTGCCCACTTTGCCAGGATAATCGGGATAATGGCGGCAGAAAGACGCGAAAAGCACCTCTATGACAGTGAGCTTTTCATCTTTCACACTACTCTGGACATCGCAGTAGTAGCTGCAAAGTTCCTCGAGCAACTCATCGGTAATCTCCACCAAATTGTCATCATCATCCACATACCCCGTGGTGCATGCCATGATATAAGTGCCATAACCCTGAGTGGTGAAATAGTCATTTCCCGAAACCTTCTTCCATGTTGCGCCATCAGGCTTCGCAATCTTGAAGTAGAAAGCGTCAAGGTGGAGGCTATTGTTCTCGCTCAAGCCAAGCTCAATCTCGACATTCGAAGCGTCTTCGCCGTCGAGTAGATACATCATCGTTTTTGTGGGGCACTCCTGTGCCGATACTGCCATGCAAACTAATGCCGCAGCTAATAGTGTAAAAATCTTTTTCATAATTCTATCAGTTTTAGGTTGCTAATTCTTAGATTTACAATCGCAAAAATAACAATATTGAGTTAATAATCAAAATCTTCAGTCAATATTTTTGGAAAGAAAAAGCGTGGAGACTTCTCTGATTTATTTGCTTAGAGGCTTTCGGCATGCCTACCACAGAAATAAACAGTATCACCACGCCATGCCGATATATCGCCTCTTGCAAAGAGTAGATATAGGCAAGGAATTGCGCTTAATTACTGTTTCTCCATCTGTGATTGAAATTTTGCCGAAATTTCTAAGCAAGGATAAAACAATAAGCTTTCTTATGTCTTCGAGTGAGAGCTCGACTCTACGAGTTCACTTGAATTGTCGCAAATTTACACATTATTTTTATAAAACAAAAGAAATCAACGATAAAATCCAAAAAATTATTCTCATTGTGCTAGTTGGGATAAACTATTATGTTGTGAATGTTGTTTTTTTTAGTTGTCAAAGTTGTTTGATAAACAAATCTTGCTTAAGCAGGGGTTGTGAAGCCGACAGGCGCCACTTCTCTTCCCTCTCACTCTCTCCTTTCTCCTAAATAATAGCATCCACTATTTTTTAATATTGTTACCTCTTCACACGCGCGCGTACCTTTGAACTAAAAAAGCGTATGTGTAATTTAAATAAAAATTTTAGTGCGAAGCACCATAATTTCCACTCCACCAGGAGTGGCAAGATTCTGCATTATGCATTTAAAAGCTGCAAAAAAGTGAACACACTGAACACGGTGAACACACTGAACACACCGAACCATGTGAACCAAACTGAGAACTGACTACTGACAACTGAGAACTTTTTATAATCTTAGCCCGAAGGGCAATAATTTTTAGCGCGCAGTGCGGCAAGGTGAGTCAAGTGAGTCAACCGAGTCAAGTGAGTCAACCGAGTCAACCGAGTCAACCGAGTCAAGTCCATCATTCGCCAATTCGCTCAATTCGCCGTTAGTGATATGTTAGTGCCCTACTGGGATGTCGTATCCCACGAGTCGGAAGGCGACCTTGAAGGGCGTCGCACTCTTGCGAGGCTTGGGGCCTGCATAGTAGTAGAACAGGCGCTGCACATCAAAGGTCTTGATAGCCACCAGTCTTGTCTCATGAGGCTTGAGGTCGACCTCGACAGTGGCGATGCGCTCATGCAACATCTCGCCGTTCATTTGCGAGTAACGCATTAGCAAGCGCACGTGCGAGATGCGGTGGTTGGTGTTGTTGGTGACGAAGAACGACTCGCGCGAGTCGCTAGCCTTTTTATTATAGCCCCTAAGCGTCACCGCGTTGGGCTCCAAGTCACGAAGCAAAGAGTCGGGCACCACCCCTGCAGGAATCTCCTCAATCACCTGCGAGTTGTTCTTGAGCTGGGCTTGTGTTGTGCGAGTGCGTGCCATTGCAGTGAGAGCAAGCACTGCCATTATCATTATTACAACCTTTTTCATAGATATCTCACTTTATTGAATTTGTTGCCGTTGCCATCGGCAGGGAAAATCTTTTTGAAGCCCACAGGAAGAGGTTCCTTCTCCACCTGAGGAACAACCGAAACACCTCGGAACAACGAGGGAAGAAAACGGGCAAAATTCACCCTCAGCTTCACTTCCCAATGTGGAGGATCGAAGGTGAGAGAGGTGCCCTCCTTGTTGAGAGTGGCGACGCACTCCAGCGGCCCACACAGCGTCACCTTGTTGCGCTGACTGTAGAGCCACAAGTGGAACTTGTTATTGACTGCACTCTCCTCGATATAACCTATCACTGTGCCAGGCAAGAGTTCCAGGTCCTCGCTATCAATGAGCAACAAGCGGTAGCCTATCTTGTGTGATGGCTCGGGCTGCCAACGCTCAATGGTAAGAGTCATATTCTCGTTGGGGTAATACCATATTCCCTCCAGTGGCTGCAAGTCGCTCTCAAGCAACCTCTCACGTGCCACTTTCTCGTCATAGCCCGGAATAACCACGCTCTGCTCGGGCAAGTCGGTCTTAGCCCAAACAGCAATTACAACAAACGAAAGAAATATGGAGAATAACGATCGTTTCATAATGAGCAAAGGTAAGATTTTTTGAACAATGAAGCAAGAATTTAATATAATAACATCGTTATTTTAGTCAAATAATGCTTTTGTGAGATAAAAATTTAATACATTTGCAAAAAACAATACCTCCCATTTCTCGTCGATGAAAGCTCAGCACGCAATTAGAAATATTTTTATCATTGTGTTTTGTCTCATTCCATTGAGGCATTGGGCGTTATCGTTTGATGAGATGTTATCGACGATGGATGCTACTTCATTGCCTCAAGTCAACGTGATGCTCAATCTTGACTCATTGAGTTCAAACCAGTTCACGTCAGGAATGATAGTCATCGCCGAACACAATGGCGAGGAGATAATAACAACGCAGTACAACTGCCAGGTGCGCCACCGTGGCAAGACCGCCCTGCAATTACCCAAGATGTCGTTGAGCATCAAGTTAGTTGACGACGAAGGAGAGAACCTCGATGTCAACTTGCTTGGACTACGGACCGACAACAGTTGGAATCTCGACGCCATGGGCATCGACAAGATGCGCATGCGCAACCGAGTGTGTTTTGACATCTGGAATGAATACAGCCACACGATGTGGGACACAAAGTATGGCAACCGCAACGGTATTGTTGGAAAGATTGTAGAACTGTTTATTAATGGACAATATTATGGCATCTACCACCTGAGCGACAAAGTCAACCGCCAGCTGCTCAACTTGCGTAAAGCCAAAACGAACGACGACGGCACCGTAACCATTAAAGGTCTGCTCTACAAGGGAGCACATAATGGGATATCAAACAACTTGCTCGACTATATAGAAGACAGCACCGACACCACCCTGTGGAACACATTTGAGCTTCAATACCCTGATGATTATACTTGCCTGGCCAGCTGGCAACCGCTCATAGACCTCATCGACTTTAATGGCAAGACTGAACTCCCTTATTTTAGAGAGCATTACAACGAATGGTACTACACCGACAACCTTATTGACTACTTCATCTTGCTTATAGCTTTCAATATAGACGACATGCCCTACAACAATACATTCCTCTCCATTCCCGACATTAATTTCGATCATCGATATATGATAACTCCATGGGACCTAGATGCATGCCTGGGGCGAGGCTGTGACGGTAGCCCTAGGCATATATTCTCCTATTTGAGCCAGCTCACGTCGAAAGCGCCTTACAATCGCCTTATTACTTATAATATTGACGGATTCAAGCAACTAGTTAAACAAAGATGGGATGAGTTGTCGAACACGGTGCTATCGCCCGACAATGTGGAGAGCCACATCACCGAGATTGCGCAATGCTACATTGAGAGCGGGGCTTGGCAACGTGAATATGAGCGATGGAAAGACGCATCGGATTCCAGAGTCATAATTGGAGAGAACCTGAACGATGAGGTAAATTATGTTATGCAATGGTACCGAGGGAATCACTCATCACTGAACGAGCAATTTGTGCGTTGGAGTAGTGATTATGTTGAGGACCCCAACATAATCACCTCAGCAGTAATTACAAGCATCTATAATTACCTGTTGGGAATCGACACCTCGGAGGTTGATAAGGTGGACATAAACAAAGATGGCATCGTCACTGCAGCCGATATCACTGCCGCCTATGATATCATGTTGAATAATAACTTTTAGACCAAAGGGTGAGACTAATTGGTTTTTACTTTGTGGCAAACTTGCAAGCGAACTTTTGCATTTTGAAAAAACACACCGAAATTCGGGCTTATCTCACATTTATTAGAAAAAAATAATTATTTTTGCACGTCAAATATCATTATTATCATGATAAAAGATAGATTTCTACATATTGTCTTATTGTGTATGTTGCCATTGATTGGATGGGGGCAAAACTTCTCGGAGATGGCGGCCAACATGAACGAGATGTCGTTACCGCTGGTCAACGTGGAAGTGGATATTGACTCGGTGAATAAAGATAATTACACACTGGGCGGAATTACTCTCCTCGAGTACAAAGGCGACACAGTGAAGCTTGACACATTCAACTGTCAAGTTAAATATAGAGGAAACTTCGCGCTATCGCTTCCCAAAAAATCCTTCAACATCAAGCTTGTTGATGAAGAGGGGGAAAAGCTCGACGCCAACTTATTAGGCCTGCGCACCGATAACACTTGGATTCTTGACGCCATGGGCATCGACAAGCTGAGGATGCGCAACCGTGTGTGCTTCGACATCTGGAACGAATTCAGCCACACGATGTGGAACACCAACTATGGCAACCGCAACGGCACAGTGGGCACAATGGTTGAAGTGTTCATCAATGGTGAATACCATGGCCTTTACTGCTTGAGCGACAAAGTCAACCGTCAGCTGCTAAACCTGCGCAAGGCCAAGGTGGAAGACGACGGCTCGGTGACGGTGAAGGGATTACTTTACAAAGGCATAGCTTGGTCGGCTCTGACTGGTTACCACGAATGCAGCACTGACTCGGTGGTTTGGGACGCTTTCGAGCTTCAATACCCTGATGAATACCCATCGCTCGAAACGTGGCAGCCTCTTATAAATCTCATGGACTTCAACTGTGAAACCGAAATGGATTACTTCACGGAGCACTACAACGAGTGGTATTATGTAGACAATCTGGTTGATTACTGGGTTTTTCTAATAGCATTTGGCCTCGACGACATGCCATATAAGAACACCATTCTGTCCACGCCCGACATCAACTTTGATCACCGCTTCATGATAACTCCATGGGACCTTGATGCATGCCTGGGAAGGAACTGGTATGGTGGCTTGATTGATGGCTACCTTTTGGTGACTCGACTCGACGGCTTGGCACCTTTTAAACGACTCAAGGTGAACAACATTGATGGTTTCAAGCAGAAACTGGCACAACGTTGGCAACAGCTAATTGAGAACCAGCTTGCGCCCAGCAATTTAGAGAGCCACATCAATGCCATAGCACAGCGTTTTGTAGAGAGTGGTGCATGGCAACGAGAGTATAATAAATGGAAAAACACTAACGTCAGAATTGGGCAAAACCTTGAAGAAGAAGTGCAATATGTCATCAATTGGTATATTGGCAACCTTGCCTACGCCAATGAACACATTGAGGTTTGGAGTGAAGATTATGATCCTCTTAGCCACGTTGACATAGGCACTATAACTAGCATTTACAATTACCTCTTAGGCACTGATACAACATTTTATGAGAAGTTGGATCTCAACCAAGACGGCACTATCAACACTACCGACATCACTATTGCTTACAACGTGCTTTTGGAACAAGAATAAACAGTTCCTTAAAACAACTTGTTACGATTAGTAGTTGGACCAAACAGCAAAAAGTCAGGAATTTACTTTGTTGCAAACTTGTAGGTGAGTCCAAAACTTAATATTTCCTTGAACTGCCAGAATTTCCAGTCTTCATTCCAAGGTCTAGACTTGTCGTATCTCAAGTGAGTGAAAATTTGGGTGCTCAAGTGGCTGCTAACAAGGAACGCGAAGGTGTTTTCCCAATCACCCTGCACATACTTGTAGTCGGTGAAAGCATAGAACCTTGTCTTCCAACTGATGCTCGGCGTGATTTTCCATTCAAATTTCAATTCAACGGTAGAACCGAAACTGTGCTTTGTGTGCTTGCCAGCATCAATGCCAAACTTTGTTGGGTCGAGCTTAACAATGTCACGGCATATTTTCAAGTTGTAGGATAACGGAGCTATCGACAGATTTAGAGTCTTATAGCCGTCTTTATCCTTGTAATTGTAGGTCATACCAAGACCCACATTCAGCTCTCCCGACGAGAGGAACGATGCTGCCAAAGTGCGGGTGTTGGTAATGTAAGAATTGAGCAATTGAGTCTTAAATAACAGTGTTGCCGAATAATACCAGTTTTTCACCGCCTTGTATCCCAGTTGTGAATTGAACTGGAAGTTATCCTCATTAATACTGTAACTGCGCAGGCTGTCGCCCTTGGCTGTCGCCAAGCCCAAACGATAATGCAAAGTATTGTTAAACAACCAGTTTGGGTGCAACTTTTGATTCAGGTTGCAGTCCCATTGCACATCGGCAAGCAAGTTGAGATTGTTCTCGCCACCCTGATACCAGTTGCTGCTAATGAAAGCCTGCGTTCCATGCAGACTCCCGACAAAAGAATGCAGCCAATTGTGCATCTTCACTTCTCGGCGATCAATGGGCTTGAACATCCCTCCATCAATAATATTAGCCTCAACCTCCAGCTCTGTTGCCGAGGGGTCGGTTTCCACCACTACCTCTTTAGGAGGCTTGGGCAACAAATCCTTGTTGAACCGCACTATCTCAGGGGTATCAATCATAAGACGATATCGGGTGTCGTGAACCCTGTTCCACTGGTTGCGTGCCTTGTTGAGCCACTGGGAGTCGAGGACCAGGCCTTGCGCATCGGCTTCGGGAGCAGGCACAGCTGGCGTGACTGTTGGGTGCTGCTTATCAAAGACCAGCGGCATGAGCACATATTGGCTAGTGCTATCGTTTTGAGCCCGTGCCACTTGCGGCGCAATCACAACAACCACAAGCAACAAAAGCAATCTTATGTATTGAAAACCATTTTTCATTATTATCTATCTTAGTAAACAAACACAAAACGTTTAGTGCAAATTAATCCTCCTCTTCCTCTTCGAGGAGCTCGGGGTTGAGCATGTCGTCATCACCCTGCAGGTAAAGGGTGCGCTTGTTGAGAGCATCGGGATCGAGCTCACATGCAAGCTGCATAGCACGATATTTAGGTCTTAATACCACTAATTCTACCAAATAAGCTATCACAAACCAAATGCCACAAAGAACCCAAAGCGACGTATAGAAGTCATGCATCTGCGATAACGATGCACCATTGACCTGCATCTGAACATAGGCTGTCGAACCCCAGTAGCCAGGAATCATCCTGCTAATCACATCCCAATAGGGAGCAATTTGGTAATGAGGCCACGACACGCCTGTGAGAAAAACAAAGATGAGCGAAGTAAAGGCAAGAAGCAAGAACACGCCCTCACGGTTATTGACAAACACGCGTAGAGACTGCCCCATAAACGACGAGGCGAGCAGGAACGGGAACATAATCAGTGCTATCTCGATGAAGCTGCCGTTCATCGGGAACTTGAAAATCAAGGGAACAATGTGCAAAGCAAAAATCGCCGGGAGCAAATAGTAAAACAAGTGCACGAGCGCCTTGCCAATAATCATTGCTCCTGGCAGCGCCTTCACTTCATCGAGGCGGTCGATGCCGCGGTTGCGACGGCGACGTCCCATGCCTCCAGCATGATTCATAGCGATACCCATTATCATGCCCTGTTGAAGTACATACACGAGAATGAAAGGCAGCACTGCCGAGGCAATACCCATCGCCGTGTTGCCCAATGGCACCTGGCGGCTCTCGACAAACCCTCCATCCATGCTGATAACATTTGCCATCTTTGCCCCCTGAAGTTTGGAGCACATCTCCATCTGCACACTGGTGAGTGCCGTGAGCATAGCTTTGTATCTCATCATCACGCTCATGTCGGTGTAAAGCGAGACATGTCCCTGATTGCCACGCATTACCTCGGTCTCAAAGTTTGCAGGGAAATAATAAATGCCATAACATTCTTTGGTAGCCATCTTGTGCTTGGCTTCATCCATATTGCTTGCGTAACCCTTTACCTGAACGTCGGGCGTGGCATCAAGCTGTCGTATGAACTCACGGCTAAGAGCCGAATGGCTGTCGTCAACCACAACCACCGCCTCGTCGCGCACTACCTCAGGATTGTAGATGAGCGAGTAAAGTGGAGGATAAACAATTGCAAGCACAACAAAGAAAATAATCACTGCCTCATCTCGAAAGATGAGCTTGAACTCCTGTATCATCGAGAGTCCAATGCTGTGCAGCCACCCTATTTTTTCGCCATCTCGCTTCATCGTTGATTATGGTATATAGAATGGTTCAAGACAGTGCTTGCGCAACTTCCACAACATAGTCACTGGCAATAAGCTGTAGACTATCAGTATTACATAGTAGTAACGCGAATAATACAAATCGATGCCGTTCAAGGCTTGGTCAACGTAAATCAAGAAATAATACTTGATTGGCATCAGATAACCCAATGGCATCACCCACGAATACATGGCTTCCTCAGGAAGTGAGAAACCACAAAAGCTGAACGACAACATTCCCAACAACGTGCATATTGTAGAAGCATACCTGAAGTTAGGCACCAAACTGATTACAAACAGAGCAAAGCCCTGGGAAGCCAACACCAGTAGAGCCATTGCCGCTATCATGTACCACGGATTGCAGTTGAGAGGAAACCCATACTTCACATACATCATGTACTGTATCCAAAGTCCAACATTAATGAAGACAAACGTGTGCGGGAACAACTTGGTGAAGGTGGCAAGGACTATAGAATTGTCGGCAGTACGCAGCCAGTTTCGACTGGTGCCTGCGTGCCACTCCATGCCAATGCTGAACACCGTGATGAGCATAACAATCAATGCCAAAAGGCACGGCACAAACGATCCACTCAGGTAGTAATTGTAACTCAACCAAGGGTTCTTGAGGGGATGCACATGAGTGACAATTGGCTGCAGTGTGGCACTCACCATCTCTTTGGGAAGGCCCAATGTGGTGAGCACAGTGCTCACGATGCCTCCATTGGCCAGCACAGTAAGGGTTTTGAAACCTTTAAACTGCATCGAGGCCGGTGCAAAAAAGGAATAGTTGATATAGTAGCTCAGGGTGGGCTTCTTGTTGCTCAACGCCTTGGTCGAGAAATCGCTGGGAATGAAAAAGAAGCCATAAATCTCGCCACGCTGCACAGCGTCGATAGCATCGTGATAGTTGTCGTAGTTCTTGACGATGTTAACCTGCTGAAAGGCGCCAAGGTTGCGAGTAAGCTTGCGCGACAGGTCGCTCTTGTCAAGGTCGACCATTCCCACCGGTGTGCGCTGCACCACTCCGTCCTCCATCAGGTCGAAGAAGAACCACGCGCTCAACAGCGGCACAATCACCATCATACAAATGTACAATGGTCGTCTAGCCAGCTGTTTCCAGCCCCTTATTATCGAGTTGACAAGAATCCTTAACACTTCGCTATTATTTCAAGATTACCGACATTCCTGGGCGGAAGTTCGGGATTGTTCTCTCGGGACGCGCTTTGACCTCAAAGGTCTTACTATCGTAGTCGCCATAGGCCTTGGTAGCGCCCCAGGTGGCATAGCTTCCCATGTCGTGAACTTGGAATATTCTCATCTTAACCTTCTTGTTGTCAAGAGCAGGAATCATCACATCAATCTCCTTGCCCAAAGGCAGGTCGTTGAGCTTCTCCTCACGCACATTGAACGTCACCCACATGTCTTCGGTTTGAGAGATTGTCATGATGGGAGAACCCATGATAACCAGCTCGCCCAAGTGGGGATAGATGCTCTCGACTTCACCGTCGCAGGGCGCGATAAGATACTTGTCCTCAAGCACAGCCTCTACCTCGCGCACAGTGGCTTGTGCCACATTCTCCATGCCTCTCGAGGCGGCCTTGTCCTCTTCTTGAGCACCATTCTGAGCCATGAGCAACTGTGCTTCGGCGGCCTCGACAGCCGCTGTGGCGGTTCCCACCGTGGCGGTGGCTGCATCGAGGGCAGCCTTGGCCTCGTCGCGCTTTTGCTCGCTCACCACGCCTTCGTTGTAGAGGTTGTTGAGTCGCTCATAGGTTTTGCGGGTGATTTCCTCGGCGGCAATGGCTTGCTGACGAGCCGATTTGGCCTGCTCAACCATTTTGCGCGCCGTCTCAATTATCTCGTAGCGCGTCCCCCGTTCAACCTTCTGGTTCTGGCTGGCAGCTACATTCTTCATCTCTTTGGCCTTTGACAAGGTGGCGTCGGTGGTCGAAGAATAAATCTTGGCAAGGCGCTGCCCCTTGTGCACATAGTCGCCTTCCTTGACATAAAGCTCCACCATGCGGCCTGCGAGCTTGCCACTCACGCGCACCACCTCGCAGTCGGCCTGGCCTTGTATGGTTTTGTCGGCAGGACGCAGATGCATGATGCCCCAAATCGCCATTCCCGCAACCACGGCCACCAGGATGAGCATCGCGCCAATCAGCGACAGACGCTTGGCCTGCCTAATCTTGCGACGCTTGGCCTTCACGGCGTTGGCATCGGACTCAGCATTTTTGGGCTCATTGGAGTTGATGGGCTTGAAAGGCTCGGTAGGGCCCAACTTTTCTTCCTCGTTCTCGGGAGTGGTCTCGGCAGCAGGCAATTCGGCCTCGATGAGGTTGGCTTCACCACTTGCCTGTGGCGCGGTGGGCTGCTGCTCGGGTGCTTTATTTTGATTTTTCTTCATAATGTCTATTTAGCATAAAATCAATACTTCATTTGGCCAGTAACCTTCGAGAGGTAAACGTTGTACATCATCACGTCGATTTCGGCATCTATCTTCTCGCTATGGGCCATGAGCCAAGCGGTCTGTGCTGCGAGCACATCATCGCTGGTCGACATCCCCTCACGGAATGCCAGCTGGGCGATGCGCAGGTTCTCGTCAGCCTTCACAAGGTTGGCCTTGGTCATCTCAAGGGTTTTGAATGCCTCCTGATACTTGAAATTGGCTTGGGCAACCTGCAACTCGATTTTCTCCTTCACCTCTTCCATCTCAAGATGCTTAATCTTGGCATCGACAAGGGCTGCCTTGTACTTGTTGCTTAACCCGCCCCAATGCCAGATGGGGATTTTGACTATAGCACCAATGGCATAATTGAAGCCAAACTCCTTTTTGAAACCATTATAGACATGAGGGTTGGAGGTGAAAACGCTACCCACCGCTGCAATGGTGGGCAACATCTCGCTGCGGGCAACCTTGGCTTTCTCGTCAAAGACTTTCACCCCAAGGGCGAGAGCGCCATAGTCCTTGCGCCTGTCATAGACCTGCGCCATGTCGATTGTCGAAGGATAGAGCTGCACGCCCAGGTCGCTGCGGCCTTCGTCGGCAAGCGTCATGGGCTCGTCGAGTGGCTCGCCACACAGCTGAGCGAGTGCCATGCGCGAGAGCGCGAGGCCGTTCTTCACTTTGGTCAGCGCCACGCTGGCCTCGTTTACTTTAACGTCAACGCTCAGCAGGGTTGCCCGTGTGGTTACACCCTGCTCAAGCATCTTTTTCACATCGTCGTCAAGATTGGTGACAAGTTGCAGATAGCTCTGGGCAAGTTCCTCTTTGGCCTTGAGTGACACCACAAGCCAGTAGGCCTGGTCCACCTCAACAATCACGTCCTCGGCCTTGCGATCACGCAAGAGCTGGGCTATATCGTGAGCATAGTTGGTTATTTGGTT
The DNA here is from genome assembly GCA_902792435.1 of uncultured Bacteroidales bacterium. Taxonomy (GTDB): domain Bacteria; phylum Bacteroidota; class Bacteroidia; order Bacteroidales; family Muribaculaceae; genus Sodaliphilus. The sequence goes on along the minus strand of CADAZN010000008.1, from coordinate 64,482 downwards.
CAGGGCTCTGATTTTGCCTCCCATGTAGATGGGCTGAGTCACGAGCACTCCTGCTGCAAAGATGTTGTGCGTGTCGAAGGTAAGAGCGTCTTTCACCCTCTGAGTCACGGCGTTTACCTTGCTGCCCTCAATCGAGACGCCCACACCACTGGCGGCATCAATCACGAAGTCGTAGTTGCCTGTGGCGGGGTTGAAAAACTGGGTGGGGGTTATATTGTCGATGTCAACTAGCGACACGTTGCGGCCCATGTGGAGATAAGTCCCAACAAAGTCCACACGAGGCTTATAGGCCGCCTGAGCCTCACGCTGCCTATAGCCGGCTTGCTCCACCTTGAGCTGCTCAACAGCCATCAACTTGTTGTTGCGCAGGGCCATGTGGCGGCACGAGTCTAGGCTCACCTGAGCCACTGCACTCATGGCACCCAGCACTAGTAAAGCCACCACCATTAGTCTTCTTGCATCCATCTCCTATGTTTATCTTTATAGTAAAATATAAATATTTATTATTACATTAAGTCTGCAAAATTATTAATTACCTACATAAAATGCAACTTATTAATCAATCAGATGGCCACAAAAGAGAGATTCAGGACATTAATAAAGCAAAACGGGACAACCTAAATTAGGGAGCATCTACCGCCTCAACCACATAGCCACGAGAGCGCAACAACTCAATCAAACCTTGATCGCCAACCAGATGGGCGGCACCAACCACAATTAGCATGCTCTGGACAGGCAAAGTGGCAACTATCTTATCCATCCACTTGCGGTTGCGTGAATAGGAAATGCGTTCTATACTCTCACTACTCATACCCTTTTCAGGGTCAAAAAGATGTTGTTCCAGAGCTTTAAGATCCTGACTGTGATACAAGTCACACAATCTGCGATTGTTCTCGGCAAATTCCTTGTCCTTTGAGCACATTTCCACCAGCGCTCGAGCCTGCTCTTGCAAGGTGCTGCCATAAGCTATCGACAGTTGCTGCTCCACAGTCTCAAAACCGCCCACATACTTGCCAAGCTCGCTGCCGCGACTCTGCACTGCCATATCAATGCCGCCACCCGCAAGCGACTTGAAATCAGGGAAGTACTTAGCCATCTGCATTGCTTCAAGCTGCATAACAATAGCCATGGGTTTTAACTTGCTAAGTCGGTCAAGGCCTATTATTCCCATCATGTAACTCTTGACCACTCCGTCAACCATCTTGTATTCCTCGGGGGTCAACAGGCGGTCGATAGTGCTATCGGCAGGAGCCAGTGACTCCTTGAGCACCTTGCTTATCACATTCTTGCTCATTATCTCATCCTGCACCACCTCGCCATAGATGGCGTCGACGCAGCCTATTACCTCGTTCAGACCAGGCACGCTATCAATGTAACTTGCTGTCTCAAGGTGAATAGTGCCAAACAGATAAGACGGCTTGTAGCAATTACCGCCTGTGATGCGCCACAACAGTTGAGCTTGTGCCGTGGTGGCACACAATATAACCAACAATGAAATTAACAACTTTTTCATCACGCTACTATCACTTATGTTTGTTATTTTTGACCACAAAAATAGGCTTTTTTGCACAAAACCACAAATAATAATGACTCCTTTCAAAAAAATTACCTAATCATAGTGATTGCCCGCCCGACAAATCACCCATAACTTTGCATCGTGAAAATTTTAAAGTGAATTAGTTATTAGTTGAACTGTTAAACATACTTCAAAGAAAAATAGAAAAATAGTTAAGTAAACAATAAAAGACCCGCACGATGTGAATCGCAGCGGGCTCTTTTTTTAACATCTATAAAGACCTCATGAAGAAAAGGGGACGGTTCTTTTTTCTTCAATTTCATTGATTTTGAAGAAAAAGGGACGGTTCTTTTTTCCTCAATTCACATTATTTATTTATCTTTGCAGTCACATACACGAACATCCACATAAACTGAAAATAATCATTATGCCCCGTACTCAACGAATTCCAAGTCCAACAGGAGTTTATCACGTAATGATGCGTGGAATCAATAGAGAAAACATCTTCCATGATGAACTTGATTTCCTTAAAATGGAAAAAATATTACGTTCTCTTGCTAAGCCTGTTGATAAAAAGGGAGTCCCCACTCCACCTCTTTGCAAAATCTTTGCTTATTGCATCATGACTAATCACATCCATTTACTAATAGCAGAACTCTCCGAGCCTATTAGTTTAGTGATTAAACGTTTAGGCATTGCCTATGCTAGCTATTACAACAAGCGCCGACAAAGAACTGGCCCCCTCTTTGAGGGCAGATTTAGAAGTGAGCCTGTCGACGAATGTGACTATTTCATTACATTGCTTCATTATATACATTACAACCCAGTAAAAGCCGGCATGACAAGCAAACCTGGATGGTATAAATGGAGCAGTTGGCATGAGTATGAACTCCCCGAAAATATGGTTGACAGAGGATTCTGCCAACAAAACATACCCTTCAAAAACTACACAAGATCACAAGTAAAAGAAATTGTTTTGTCAGCCGAAGATCCCAAGAATTTCGTTTCAACTGTTGATAAACAACGACTTGACAATCAAGAGGCCGAAACCTTTATTAAAAATCTTGTTCCAGAACAATTTAAAGACCAGGATTTAAAGACCTTACCAAAAGTTGAGAAATTAGCCATTTCAAATAAAGCACAAGATTATGGCATAACTTATTCTCAAATAATTAGCATTTTAGGCCTAAATAAATCCTCCATCTACAGGGGAAAACTGAAAAACAACCGACTAGCAAAATGAAGAAAAGGGGACGGTTCCTTTTTCTTCATTTTTAAAAAAGACCAGAATTGAATAAAAAAAGCCTTTTTATGCTCAGTTTGGGTGTGTAAAGGTGTGCAAAGAGGGCTCGTAGGAAAAAATTGTGATGATATAGTTCACTTGATTTAGGGAAAAGTATTATCTTTGCAGTTTGTAAAGTAAATTTTATATAATAAAAACAAAAATATAGAGAGAGTGGATACAAGATATATATTCGTGACAGGCGGCGTAGTGTCGTCGCTGGGCAAGGGTATCATCTCGTCGTCGATAGCGCGGTTACTCCTCTCGCGAGGATTCAACGTGACGATGCAAAAGTTTGACCCCTACATCAACATCGACCCAGGAACATTGAACCCCTATGAGCACGGCGAGTGCTATGTGACCGTGGATGGCCATGAGGCCGACCTCGACCTTGGCCACTATGAGCGCTTCACCAACATCAAGACCACTCGCGCCAACAATATCACCACTGGCCGCGTGTATCAGAGCGTGATTGACAAGGAACGCCATGGCGACTTCCTGGGCAAGACTGTGCAAATCATCCCTCACATCACCGACGAGATAAAGCGCTGCGTTAAGTTGCTGGGAAGCACAGGAAAATATGATTTCGTAATAACCGAGATAGGCGGCACGGTGGGCGACATTGAGTCGCTGCCATTCCTCGAGGCCGTGCGCCAGCTCAAGTGGGAGCTTGGACGCAACTGCGTAGTGGTGCATCTCACCTATGTGCCCTATATCAAGGCTGCCGGCGAGCTCAAGACCAAGCCCACGCAGCACAGCGTGAAGCAGCTGCAACAGGTGGGAATTCAGCCCGACGTGCTCGTGCTGCGCACCGAGCTCGAGCTGCCCGCCGCCCACTGCCGCAAGGTGGCACAGTTCTGCAACGTGAGCCCCGACGCCGTGACACAGAGCCTTGACGCTCCCAGCATCTATGAGGTGCCCTTGATGATGCACCGCCAGCGTCTGGACCAAATCATTCTTGAGAAGACAGGAACGCCCTATAGCGGAGAGCCCGACCTGAAAAAGTGGAATTTCTTCCTCGACAAGCTTCACAATGCCAAGCAGGAGGTGAAGATTGGCCTGGTGGGCAAGTATGTGGAGCTGCAGGACGCTTACAAGAGCATTGACGAGAGTCTGTTCACCGCGGGCGTCTACCAAGACCACAAAGTGAAAATCACCTATATCTCAAGCGAGAAAATCAACGACGACAACGCCGAGGCGCTGCTGAGCGGCATGGATGGTGTGATTGTGGCGCCCGGATTTGGGCAGCGAGGCACCGAGGGCAAATTTGCCGCGCTCAAGTGGTGCCGCGAGCACGACATGCCCACATTCGGTATTTGCTACGGCATGCAGTGCATGGTGATTGAGTATGCCCGCAACGTGCTGGGTTTAGCCGACGCCAACAGCGTGGAAATCAACCCCAAGACACGTCACAACGTCATCGACCTGATGGAGGAGCAAAAGAGCGTGACCAATATGGGTGGAACCATGCGTCTGGGAGCTTATGCCTGCCACTTGAAAGATGGCACGAAAGTTGCTAAAGCCTATGGTAAGCTCGACATTGAGGAGCGCCACCGCCATCGCTTTGAGTTCAATGACGAATTTCGCAAGCAGTTTGAGGATGGTGGCATGATATTTGCCGGCGAGAATCCCGAGACCCATCTTGTTGAGGTGATGGAACTTCCTGGCAAGAAATGGTACATAGGCACTCAATATCACCCTGAGTACAGCAGCACAGTGCTGATTCCTCACCCATTGTTTATGGACTTTGTGCGCGCTGCGATTGAAAACAAGAACAGCCATTCTTAGCTTCCTTTTTTCATCGCTACATCGAGGATGATAGAAAATATCAAATTGCTGAGACACAGAACTAAATAACATTAAAATTTGAAATAAAAAAGTAACAAGAGATATCAATAAATTATGGACAAAAACACGGTAATAGGAATGCTGCTCATGTGTGCGGTAATCTTTGGCTTCATGTATTTTCAGCCAAAAGAAGAAACCCCGCAAAACAAGCAGGCATCTGCCACCACCGAGAAGACAAAAGACCAGTCGGCCAATGCCAGCATCGACACGCTCACCAGCAACGAGATGACATTGCTCGACACTCTAACTGCAAAGAACGGAAATATTACATTTGAAGGAGTAAAACTCATCAGTCAAGAGGGCAAAGCCACCGGCACTGTGCAAGTTGAGAACAAAACCATCGACCTGTCGACGCTCACCCAGGCCAAGACCGACGACCCACGAAGCCAGAACCTGGCAGTGCAGGCCGTGAGGAACGTAATCAGCAAATATGCCCAAGCCTCGGCTTTCAGCTCCAACCTCACTGGCGAGGCCAAGACGGTAACGCTTGAGAACGACTCGCTCAAGGTTGAAATAAGCACCAAAGGCGGCATGCTCACACGTGCCACCCTCAAGGGCTATAAAGCCTATCGCACGCAAGAAGACTACAAAAACAACAAGAGCGTGCCCGTCGAGATAATAACTCCCGAAAACAACCAATATAGCTTCATCCTCAACTCCACCACGCAACGTTACGACACTCGCGACTTCTTCTTCACCCCCGAGCAGCAAAACGACTCGTCGGTGACCATGACACTCAATCTAGAAGGAGGTGCCAAGTGGAGCTTGCGCTACACCCTTGTCAACGGCAGTAAAGACAAGAAAAATGCCAACGACCGCGACACCTACATGGTGCGAATGGAAGTGCTGCAACAAGGCATCGACAAGGTGATTCCCTCCAACATGAGCACTATGGACTTCTCTTGGAACCAAAAAATCAAGCGACAAGAGGCAGGAAAGCAATTTGAGGAGCGAAACAGCGCACTCTACTGGAAAATACAAGGCGACAACGACGATGTCAACAACCTGAGCGAGAACGGCAGCAAAGAAGAAAAAGTGCAAGAGCGCATCAAGTGGATATCAGGCAAGAGCCAGTTCTTCTCAACCGTGCTCATCGCCAACCAATCGTTCAACGGAGCTCAGTTCAAAAGCACTGCCTTTGAGAAAGAGAAGAATCCCAAAGACTATGACCAGTATCTCAAAGACATTAGCGTAGATGCAACTTTAGACTATAGCTCACTGAATCCTACCCCAGCCTCATTCTACTTCTACTTTGGCCCTAACCGCTACGCACTGCTCTCGAGCTACGACAAGTTCTCACCACAAGAAGACCTGCATCTCACCCGACTAGTATCGCTCGGATGGACATTGTTCCGCTGGATCAACTCGGGAATCGTGATGCCAGTGTTCAACTGGCTGTGCAAGTTTGGATGGAGCCTGGGAATCGTGATTCTCGTTCTCACCATCCTCCTCAAGCTCGCGTTGTGGCCACTCACCTACAAGAGCTACATGTCGCAGGCTAAGATGAAAATCCTGCAACCCGACATTCAGGTCATCAACGAGAAGTATCCCGACCCCAACGATGCCATGAAGAAGCAACAAAAGACCATGGAGCTTTACAAGCAGGCTGGAGCCAACCCTATGGGTGGCTGCTTGCCCATGCTTCTGCAGATGCCTTTCCTCATTGCAATGTTCTGGTTCTTCCCATCAAGCATCGACCTGCGAGGTCAGTCATTCCTGTGGGCTCCCGACTTGAGCGCCCCCGACGCCATCATCTCGCTGCCATTCAGCATCCCATTCCTGGGTGATCACTTGAGCATCTTCTGCTTGCTGATGACCGCGACCAACATTGGTTACACCTATATTAATATGCAGTCGCAGTCTTCGAGCCAGATGCCCGGCATGAAGTGGATGATGTACTTGATGCCACTCATGTTCCTCGTGTTCTTCAACACCTATGCAGCTGGACTTAGCTACTACTACTTTGTATCGCTCCTTATCACTATCATCCAGACCTATCTCACCCGCATGATGGTCAAGGAAGACAAAGTGAGAGCCGTCATGGCCGAGAACGCCAAGAAGCCCAAGAAGAAGAGCGGTTTCATGGCACGACTCGAGGAAGCTCAGCGCCAGCAGCTCGAGCAGCAAAAGCGCGCCGCCAAGGGTGGAAGCAATTCTAAGCGTCGCCGATAAACTTTTAGTATTCCTTAATGTCAAATAATAAAAAACACAACTTTAAAACTATGGCAACAACTTACAAATGCCCTAATTGCGGCAACACAGTAATTTTAGAACAACCTGTAGAGACCATCACTTGTCCCTACTGCAACACAAGCTTCAACACTGCCATCAACCAGCAGCCACCACAATTCGGTGGAAATCAGCAGCAATATGGTCAGCAGCAGCAACAACAATATGGCTACCAGCAACAGCCCTATGGAGGGCAACAATATGGCTACCAGCAGCCTCCCAGCAACGACGTCTTTGCCGAGGGACCTTCGGGAAAGAGCCGCGGCATCGCTGCCTTGCTAGCGATTTTCCTTGGAGCAATTGGCATTCACTACTTCTATCTGGGCAAGACCACTCCAGGAATCGTGTTCCTAGTGGCAAGTCTGATTAGCTGTGGCATTCTGGCTGCCGTGACCAGCATCATCGGCCTTATTCAGGGCATCATGATGTTCACAATGAGCCAGCAAGAATTTGAGAACAAGTATGTGAACCCAGCCGTCTCATTCCCATTGTTCTAAGCCATCTACCGCACAACTCACCATGAACGAGAAAACACATCAGCTGGCACAACAGGCCAAAAAGGTCAAAATGACCAAGAAGGCCCAAAAAGACAAGGCCGACCGCAGGCGAAGGTTGCTAAAAACCTTCGCCATAGGCCTGAGTGTGCTGCTTGTGTTACTCGGTGCGGTGTTGTTCTGGGGATATAAAAACCGCACATCCATCTTCCACTGGATGAGAGGAGAAATAGTCATCAACCGCGACAAGTATCCAATAGTTGGTATCGACGTTAGCGCTCACAATGGTGACATCGACTTCCAAAAGGTGAAAGAGGATGGATATTCTTTCGTTATAATCAAAGCTTCAGAGGGCGTCAGTCACCACGACTCCAAGTTTGACAACAACTATGACAACGCTCGCAATGCGGGACTAAAAGTTGGTGCCTATCACTTTTTCCGCAAGAACACCGACGGACTGAACCAAGCCAAGAACTTCCTCGAGACCATTGGCTGGCGCAAACTTGACCTTCCGCTAGTGATCGATGTCGAGGACTGGAGCAACGACAAGAACGTCAAGGACGACCGCACCCAAAAGCACCTTGATGCAATGATCGACAACTTGCGCTCTCGAGGGCTCAAAGTGATGGTCTACACTAATGGCGACGGTTACAAAAAATATATTAAGGACGGACAGGTCAACATCAACCTGTGGCTATGCGCTTTCCGCAGCCCCGATAAGTTGAGGCACATACCTCACCAAATGCAGCAATACAGCCACTGGGGAAGAGTGAAGGGAATTTGGGGCGATGTCGACCTCAACGTGTTCAACGGCTCACGAGAGCAATGGGACAAATGGCTCCAGGACCTTACTCCCTATCAGATTGAAGATTCCTACATCGACACCACTCTAATCAACGAAGACCAAGAATTTTATATTATCGACGATGAACTATAAGAAACATCTCTCCATAGCAGCAGCTTTAGTGCTCTCGCTCGCTGCCACAGTGCAAGCCAAGGTCTACACCTGGGACAAATTCAACATTGCCTTCGAGGCACCTGAGGGTGGACACGTGCCCTTCACATTCTTCCAGGATCCTAACTCGGCGCAAGTCGACTGGGACGAGATGGTAATGACACTGCAACGTTACACCAAGAACAATAACACCAACAAGAAAAACCTCAACGAGCGACTCAAGAGCCGGGCCCTCGGCTTCAACATGTATGATACCAGGCTATTTGAAATAAAAGTCAAGGGATTCAAGTGCTACTCTCTCGAGGGAACGATGCCCGACGGCACGCGATGCCTCATTAACTATCTCGTGAGCGACAAAACGCCAACAGTGCTTGAAGTCGTCATCAACTACCTGCTAGGAAACCAAGAAGTGGCAGAGGACATCATCAAGAGTTTCTCGGAGAACAACAACCAAAAGCCCAACGAGCGCGAGAAACCCAAGCAAAAAATCCAAAAGAAAGAGGACGCCGAGAAACAAGAACAAGAACTCAAGAAAGAGAAACGACGCCAAAACGAAAAAGTCTACGAATGCTGATTCTTTATGACTTCAATATAAAAACGCCACAAGATGTTTCTTGTGGCGTTAATTGTCTTTTATTGTGCAATCTATTTAGAACTTGAACTTGTAGCCCACGCCCAGGATGTGAGAGTCGCGGTTGTTATAGTCATCGTCCTCATAGATGTCTTGATAGCGGTAGAACACGTCAAGAGTGTTGTGCTTGTTGATTTTGAACTCACAGCCAGCCGTGTAACGAGCCTTAAAGTCATTAGAGATGTAGGCCTCGGCCGATACATATGGCTCCCACCAAGCCTTCTTCTTGTCGTAGCTTAGCTGCAGCCTTGAGCGCACAACGTTCTTCCCCTTGCCTTTCACAGGCTCGAGGCGATCCTTTTTCCAATCGTAGGTCACATCGGGCACCTCAGGGCGATAGGTGTACTGCCAGCGCTCACGCAGCGAAATCTTTACATTGCCAGCCTTAAACGTGGCGATAACCGACGCATAAAGGCGGTGCTTGGTGCCCCAGTAGGCCTCGGTTTCCTCCTGCTTGGCCTCGTCCCACTCGTGGAGCGAGTAGTCGCGCATAAACTTGTAGCCAGCGTCAAACTTCAAGGTGGGAAGCACCTTGTACTCGGCTCCCACGGCAATGTTCCAACGGCTGGGAGCGCCCCATCCCTTGCCTTCCTCAATATTGTCGCGGAGGCGATATTCAAACTCGGCGCCAACGCTCCATTTCTTGTTGATTTTCTTGTCAACGCCAACAGTCATCCACAGGCCGAAGTCCTTTCCACTCTTACCTGGGAATTGTGCACTTGCTGGCAGTGCAACAGCAGCGCATAATGCCACTGCTGCAGCGAGCTTCATTACTCGTTTCATTGCAAATCTTGTCTTGTTAGTTTTGTAGTTTTATCAACACTGTTGCTACCACTGTCGCTGCTGCGGTAGTGAACCCTGAGCATTGTCATGTCGCGCAGGAAATCGATGGCACCCACCTCCACCTTGATGATGTCGAGGCCGGTGCGCTTCTTAAGGTCGGCGATCAACTCTTCGCGCTTGTCGGGAGAGATGAGCTCAATCTTGTCATACTGAACGAGCTTCACATTCTCGGTCTTGAGTCGCCACTCACACACGATGATGGCAACAATCACAATTATATTGGTGATAACAAGCTCAATAAGAGGCATTGTCGACGCTAGGGCATTGACCACTGCCAAGGCAATGATGATGAACAGATAGGTCATCTCTCGCACCGGCATGGTGTCGGTGCGGTAACGCATGATGCTGAAAATACCAAACAATCCTATTCCAAGTCCAATACCCGCCTTGCCTTTCATGTCCTCAAGCACAAAAATCATGAAGAACACCAAGAAGAACAACGAGATGCTGATGAGCATAAATGTGAAATAAAAATCACGACGCTTGCTCTTGCGATAATACAACCGGTCGATAATAATCCAGCTCACTACAACGCAGATGAGAAACCTTATCAGCATTGAGTAGAATGGCATGGTTATTCCCTGAAACAAATTTTCTATCATATCTTATTCTGTTTTAAGTTTTAGATATTTGAGGTTTATTCTTTCACTGGTTACAATCTCTAGCTATCATGCGGTCAACGTAGTGCAACTTGGGCTTGAAGCGATTTTGCTTCACATCAGGGTTGCTCAACGCAGTGCCCATGCAGTACTTGCTGAAGCCATGTGCATGGATGTGCAAGTCGCGAAGCATGGCCAGCAATGGTGACGGCCGATTGCCGTCTCGCTTGAGCTCAATCACCACAGCCTGGTCAAGACTAGTGTCACGGCCCGACCTGAAGTTGTGGAAACGCAGCCCAGTGTCGATTGTCACACGCTCGGTCTTGCCCTTGTTGACAAGTGTGATGCGGTTGAACCAGTTGCGCAGGGCCGGCTCAAGCGAGTCGACGTCCCACCAGCACAACCCCGCGAGGAAGTCATGCTTGTGCTGACCCTCGATGTTGAACTCATCAATCGATATGCGTTTCTTGCGTGTTCGGCGGTGGTTGTTCTTGTTCTTCACTTCCAAGAACATAAGCCCCGAACCCATATACTCGCGCACCCTCACCTTTTGCCTGCCCAGGCATCCGTTGTGATGCATGATGTACATATCAAGCTTGGGAGTGTCGTAATACAATGTGGTATAGGCACTGTTGCGCACTCCGTCAATCTCCTGCATGAAATACTCGTCGCGAGCCATTGCCAGCAGCTCAAGCAAGCGAGGCATGGTAGTGACAAATTTTGTATCGACGCGATTCATCAACCTCACCGATTTCATCTCGTCGAGGGTGATGGGGTCAAAAGTGTTAATAATCGCGTCCAATGTAGTGCTAGTGTTTTATAGATTGAACCGCAAAATTAAGAAAAAATTATCATCATGCCCACTTTTCAGCGATATTTTTCAGTAAGACAGAGGAAAATATCAGCCAATACTACAAAAATCACCCACTCTATACTCAGCAGAGTGGGTGACATTTAGCACTAATTGGAGAGAGCGATTAGCATCCCATACCCCCCTATGACAAAAAGCTGTTAATCTTGCTCAACAATGAAATTAAGCAAACAAACGAGATGAGCGAACACACGACATATACTCCAAGAAGCACATAGTCCTCGGTCTTTGCTTCGTTGAGCAGATTCTTATAACTATCAACATCGGTGATTTTGTCCATAGGAATCGACGCCAGCACAGCAATGGCAAGGCCTGCCAAGCCAATAACAAACGAGAATGCACCGCCCAAGCGACTCGATATTATCATTCCTATCAAGTTCAAGATAAACGCGAGGGCAAAGTAGGCAATAGTGAGGAAAGCATACTTCTCGTTCTTTACCATGCGCATGATGGAAATCGCACTGATGCCCATTATGGCTGCCGAACTCAGCAACTGACACAGGCCCAAGATCGGGCTTTTGAAATATCCACCAAAGTAGGAGAATGCGCCAAAGAAAGTAATCAAGCCACCCAGTGCCGACAGACCTAACAGAACGTATAGGATAATCTTGAAGATGTTCTGTGTAGACTGTTGATTGGCAATTGGCTGCTGATTTTGGGGCTGACCTTGATATTGGGGCTGAACAGGTGCTTGAGGGGCAACTGGCTGCGGGGGCTGAACTGGAGCAGGGGCTGGAGTGGGAACAGGGGCTGGAGTGGGAACTTGAGGCTGCTGTGGAGCAAACAAAGGAGCGAGTTCAGGCACTTGACTTGCCTGAGTCCAATTTGCCATTCCTTCACACCACACAAGCGACTGAGGAGTCAAGCCATTGCCCAAGAGTTGCTCAATGGGAAAAGGGCCCAATTGCTGATTGTCTTTAACTAAATAATACTGTTTCATATTCAATAAATTATTAATTAATGTTTATCCTTTACAAAAATATATACTAAAGGTTATTTTTCAAAATTTTCAGTATTATTTTTGCTTTTTGTAACGAAAAAAGCAATACCTTTGTAGAGTGGAATCGTTTCCACCACATTCTTGATTCATCTATTATGAGCGACATAAAGTTTATCTGGCACCGTTTTTGGATTTGGGTGAGAAACATTCTCATCTTCTTCTTTGTGTCGTCGATACTTGCTGTGATAGCATTCAAGTGGGTGCCTGTTTACCGCACTCCACTCATGTATATCAGATGCTACCAACAGTGGTATATTGGAAAAGAAGCGGTTATCAAGCACCAATGGGTTGATTTAGACCAAATCTCACACAACATGCCTCTGGCAGTTATGGGAGGCGAGGACACGCATTTCACTGAACACAGCGGTTTTGAGGAAAAAGAAATCCTCAGAGCACGCCTCGAGGCACTGCAAGGTGGCCGTGAGCGAGGTGCCAGCACCATTTCGCAACAGACGGCCAAGAACGTGTTCCTGTGGCCAGGGCACAGTTGGTTGAGAAAAGGGCTCGAGGCCTATTTCACGGTGCTTATCGAGAACATTTGGGGGAAGGAACGCATAATGGAAGTGTATCTAAACTCCATCGAGATGGGAGACGGCATCTACGGAGTGCAGGCATGCGCTCAGGAGAAATTCCATAAGGATGCGCGCAACCTCACTCGCAACGAGTGTTCTCTCATCGCAGCCACACTACCCAACCCGCTCGAGCGCGACTCGGCTCATCCCAGCAAACTGGTGACTAAGCGGAGCAAGCGCATCCAGCGGGAGATGAACGCTGTTAAAGATCCCGGCTGGGGAGCCAAATAACCCTTGTTAAAATGACTTTTATGTAATTTAAACCTATAAAACAATTCTTAAAACAACTATGGATTTTATTTCTCAAAGATTGCAAGCTTTGTCGCCATCGGCAACATTGGCGATGTCACAAAAGAGTAGTGAACTTAAAGCTCAGGGAGTTGACGTTATCAACCTGAGTGTGGGTGAGCCCGACTTCTTCACTCCCGATCACATCAAGGAGGCCGCCAAGAAAGCTGTTGACGACAACTTCTCGTTCTATTCTCCAGTACCAGGATATCTGTCGCTCCGTCAAGCTATCAGCGACAAGCTCAAAAATGAGAATGGCGTGGATTATGCACCCGAGCAGATTGTAGTGGGCAACGGTGCCAAGCAGTCGCTCTGCAACACTGTGCTGTGTCTTGTCAACCATGGTGACGAGGTGATTATCCCAACTCCAGCTTGGGTTAGCTACGTGCAGATGGTGAACTTGTGCGGTGGCAAGAGCGTGCTGGTTCCAGCAGCTATCGACCAAGATTTCAAGATTACCCCCGAGCAACTTGAGAACGCCATTACCGAGCGCACTAAACTCATAATCCTGTGCTCGCCATCCAATCCTAGCGGCAGCATCTACAGCAAGGAAGAACTTGCTGGTCTAGCAGCAGTACTGGCACGTCATCCACAAGTGATGATTATCGCCGACGAGATTTATGAGCACATCAACTACGTGGGCAAGCACGAGTCGCTGGCTCAGTTCCCCGAAATTAAGGATCGCGTGGCTATCATCAATGGTGTGTCTAAAGCTTATGCCATGACTGGATGGCGCATCGGTTATGTTGCAGCTCCATTGTGGCTTGCCAAGGCTGTTAACAAGCTGCAAGGACAATATACTAGCGGCGCTTCTTCAATCGCACAGAAAGCTGCCGAGGCCGCCTACCGTGGCTCACAGCAGTGCGTTGAGGACATGCGCGTGGCATTCCAACGCCGTCGCGACCTAATCACCGGTTTGCTGCAGGAGATTCCTGGCATCGAGCTCAAGGTTCCTCACGGAGCTTTCTATGTGTTCCCCAAGGTTGAGGCATTCTTTGGCAAGCGTTGCGGCGACACCGTTATCAACGATGCCAACGACCTTGCAATCTATCTGCTCGAGAAGGCCCATGTGGCTAGCGTTGCTGGCGATGCCTTCTGCTGCCCAGGCTACCTGCGCATGAGCTATGCCACCAGCGATGAGAACCTCATCGAGGCTGTGGCACGCATCAAGGCCGCCCTCGCTGAGCTGAAATAAAAAATCCATCTTATAATAATGGGTCCTGACTATTACCACATATGATCAGGACCCATATTAACAAAATGCAATGACTAAAAATATCATCTACATCTTAGCCCTGTTGCTGGCAATCACCACCAGCTGCAAGCATGCCGACAAAGCAGTTGAAGCTCCCAAGCCGGCGGTTTACTACTGGCGCACTACATTGACACTCGACAGTGTGGAGCGGCAGTTCTTGCAAGATCATAACGTGGGGAAGATGTATGTGCGATATTTCGATGTCACCCTTGACGAGAACAAGCAGCTTCAGCCTAATGCTACCATCACCTTCCAAGATAGCATTCCTAGCGGCATTGAGATTATACCCACCGTGTTCATCGTTAACAACTGCCTGGAACACGGCATCGATAGCATTGCCTCGCTACTCGTGAAGCGAGTGCTGCAAATGAATGAGACTCACGATATTGCCGGAGTGAGTGAGCTGCAAATCGACTGCGATTGGACAATTAAAACCCAAAACGCATATTTCAAATTCCTAGAGCAAGTAAAGCAACTGCTCCAAGAGCACAACATGAAGCTGAGCGCCACCATCAGGTTGCACCAGCTAGCAATGGAAGCTCCGCCAGTTGATTATGGCGTGCTCATGATGTACAACACTGGCGATCTCAAGAATAGCAAGCAGCGCAATCCCATCCTCGACATGAGAGATGTGGAGCCCTTCTTGAAATATGTAGAAAACTATAGCCTACCACTTTGCGCTGCCTACCCCAACTTCAGTTGGCAGTTGCTCTACACAGGCGACAAGTTCCGCGACATCCTCTATAGTGAGGAACTCAACGACACATCACTATATCGCAAGGTAGCCGAGAACAAGTATCTTGTGATTAGCAGCATCGACTTGCCAAACTACCTGAGCAGCAACAGCAGCTTCACCTATTTAAATGCTGGAGACACTGTTTTAGTTGTTAAACCTGAGGCTAATTCTATAGTCAAAGTACATGATGCCCTCTCTAGCGAGCGACCCGGCATCAATGATCAAGTCATAATATACAGTTTAAACAATAATAGTATCATCAATTACACTACTAGCGATTATGAAAAAATTTATCGCCCTTAGCCTGCTTGCAATCGCCACTTTGCAAGCATGGGCATGTGGTGGATGGGTAAGACCTAACTATTACATGTTCAGCGTGTTCAACCGCAACCAGATGGAGAACACCTATCAGCAAGAAGCCAACAAGTTTTGGGCTTCCTATGTGGGTGACGGATTCTACGAATACATGGTAGAAGACTTTGGTAATGTCGACCCGGCAGAGTTTGACAAGAGCGAAAACGCCCTTATCAAAACCGCCAAAAAGAAACGCGACAATGAGATGCTCACCTACATGCGACTGCTCAACAAGTATCTCAACAACAATGGAGCTGGCGACAACCAGTGGAACTATCCCACCAAGGAGCAACTAGAAAGTCGCAAAGCAACCATCAGCCAGGTGAAAGACCAAGCAATGGCCTATCGTGGCTCTAAGTTGAAGAGCCAGTATGCTCTGCTTGTGATGCGTTGCAACATGACACAAAAGGCTCATCAGGATAACGTCAACTACTGGAACAGCACTGCAAGCAAACTCAAGGATAGCCCCTACAAGAACTGGATGAAAGACATCTATGCTGGTGCGCTTTACAACACAGGTAAAAAAGACGAGGCTTGCCAAATATTTGCCGAGCTGGGTGACATGACAAGCATCAAGTATTGCATGCGCAAGAAACGCAACCTGCAAGGCATCAAGGATGAGTATGCAGCTAACCCCAACTCCCCCACCCTTGTCTTCCTGGTTCAAGACTTTGTGAACAACACTCAGGAGACCCTCGACAACAACAGTGACCCAAACCTGATGCAATATGTTGAAGCTACTGGCATCTACCAAAACGAAATTGACGGGTTTATCGATTTTGCTGGACAAGTTCTTAAGGAAGGAAAAACCAAATCGCCTGCTATGTGGGAGGCAGCACGCGGATTTGTCAACTACATGAACAACAATCAAGACGATGCCATCAAGCAACTCACCAACGCACAAAACTTGGCTGGCACACAGCGCATGCGCGACAATGCCCGTGCATGTCTCATGCTCGCTAGCATCAAGAGCGCTAAGCCCGATGACAGCTACTTTGACTATATCACTGGTGAGTACAAGTGGCTCGATCAGGTGGCAGGTGTAACCGAGGATGACAAATATGGCAACGACCCACATTACTGCGACGTATATGAGCGCGTCACCTATGACAACCTCGTGCCACAACTTTTCAGATGGGGAATGCCTAATGCTGCTACTGCATTGCTAGGGATGGCCGACCTGCACAGCAATAATTCGGAATATGCTAACGTCATTGAGCACTTCTCGTCACACGAGTTTGAGGAGTTCTTCAACTACCTTAACAGCGGCGAAAAGTCATCGCTTGAGAAGATGGCAGTGAGCAAGATTAACATACCTGAAGTGGCGTTCAACGACGAGATGGGCACTAAATTGCTGCGCGAGGGTGAATTCTCGGCTGCTATCCCCTATCTTGAGAAAGTTCCATTGAGCTACGTTCAGGAGCAAGGCATCGCCGACTACATGGCTCGCAAGGATTATAACAAGGAAATCTGGCTCAAGCGTCAGTTCCTCAGCCCTTGGAAAGAGCATGAAACAGAGGCAAAACTCACTGAGAATGCCAAACTGACCTATTGCCGTGACATGCTTGCCCTGAACAAGGAAATTGCCAATGCCACTGGTGAGGCCCGCAATCAGCTGCTATTAAAGAAGGCCAACCTGCTCTACCAAGCCAGCTTCAAGGGCGACTGCTGGTATCTCACGCACTACGGACAAAGTGCCAACGACGAGCAGCAGAAGAACGAGTATGACTTCATCGGGTCGGCAAGGATGCTATTGCGTGAAGTCGAGAAAAACACTACCGACATCAACACACAGCTCAAGAGTATCTTTGCACAGACGTTTATCGTTGGCGAGAACTCTCAGTACTGCGTGCAAAAGAGATTCGATTACCAAAATAGCACCTATGAGAACGTGCTCTTCTTCGACACGCCACACTATCGCGCAATGACACGCCTCGACAAGTTCTACAAGGATAACAACCTCCAGGCCGACTATATGTCGAAGTGTGACATCTACAAGAAATTCATCGTATTAAACAAGTAATTTGCTGACCAAACCGGAAAGTGTGTGAATGACAACGTTACAAGGCATTCACACACTCTCCTATTATATGTATTATACCTCAATAACCAAAAACAATTAATCCATTGTTTACATGAAACGTTTTTACATCTCTCTAATTTCAGTCATCACAGTGGTTAGCGCATGGGCTTGCGGAGGCAATCCTTTCACCGAAAATTTTTGTCATTGGGACAATTATTACATGTTCAGTGTCATCAATCGTGAATGCTTTGATACCGATCATCATAACAGTAGTACCGATTGGGATAAGTATGTGGGCGAAAAAGATGTGTATAGTGAATACGACCTTGAGCATGTTGACCTAAGCAAGTTCAATCAGAGCAAGAACAAAATCATCAGGACTGCAATCAAGCGGAATGACACCGAAACCATCAACTACCTGAAACTCATAATTGAGTTCAGCCAAAACTGCAACGTTCTCAATGATTGGGACTACCCCACCAAGAAAGAATTGGCTCATAGAAAAGCTATTCTCAACCGCATCAAGAAAAACGCCAAGGTTTACAAGGGAACGCGATACAGGAACCAATATGCCTACCTAGTGATGCGCTGCAACATGGTGTTGGAAGCACATCAAGACAACGTGCTATACTGGCAGACTATAGCAAGCCGCCTCAAGAGCAAAAACTTCAAGCACGAAATGAAGAACATCTATGCTGGAGCTTTGTACAACACAGGGCAGAAAGACAAGGCTTGTGACATCTTCGTTGAGATGGGCGACATGACAAGCATCAAGTATTGCGTGCGGAAAGACCGAAACCTAAAAGGCATAAAGGAACAATATGCCCAAAATCCTAACAGACCCACTCTCATTTTCTTAGTTCAAGACTTTGTCAACAACACACAGGAGTCAATTGATTGCAATTACGACGATGAACTTATAGAATTTGCTGAAGCCAAAACCATCCTCAAGCGAGAGTCAATGGCATTTGTCAAGTTTGCAGAGCGAGTGCTTAAAGAGGGGAAAACCAAATCGCCATGCTTATGGCAGACGGCTCGAGGGATGATCAATTACCTCTATGGTAATCAAACTGATGCCCTCAAGCAACTAGAGGGCGCACAGAACCTTGCCGGCACACAGCGCATGCGCGACAATGCGCGAGCTTGCCTGGCACTGGTGCGGGTCAAGAGCGCACAGCCCACTCAAGAGTTCTATGATTACATGCTGGGCGAACTTAAATGGTTGGAGAAGATGAGTGGAAAGAAAAAATACGGCGAAAGTGATTATGAGTCAAATTATTTCACCTTCACCGATCCGCACTATCAGGATGTAATTAACCGCATTGCCTCGCAAGGACTCATGGCGCGTTTTAAGGAGTGGAACATGCCCGAGGCAGCCCTAGCCACCCATTTCATGGTCGACAGCCTTTGCAGCTATTACGACATGTCCTTTTCTGTGAACTCGGCAAAGGACGAACTCGACAGCATCCCCAGCGACCAGTTCAGCAAGTTCTGTTCCTATGTGAAGAGTGACAATGTCTCTAATCTAGAACAATGGATTAATAGCCATGTTTCTGGCGATGACTTCCTTAACGACTACATGGGCACCAAACTCATCAGAGAGGGCAAATTTCAAGAAGCTATCCCTTATCTTGAGAAGGTGCCGCTAGACTACTACTCGTCTCAAGAAATCAGCCTTTTCATGAACCAGCGCGATTACAAAAAAGAGAGGTGGATGAAACAGCAAACCAAGCAAGCAGAACCAAACAACAATTGGCGGGCAACAGTCAGCAACAACGATAAAATCAGTTTTTGCCGCGATATCATCGGTATTGACCGACAAATTGCTAACGCTCGAGGCGAACAGCGCCTGCAGCTGATGTACGAGAAAGCATCCATGCTCTTCCAAGGCAGCTACTACGGCGATTGCTGGTATATTTCACAATATTACACATCTGACTGCAAAGTGCCCCAATCGGCCAGCATACTTGCCGACAAAGCCATTACTCTTCTCAAAGAAGTGGAGAAGTCAACCACCGACAACCGTCTCCATCTCAAATCGCTCTATGCTCAATCCTATTTTTATGGCCGTACCGACGGTTATTATTATCAAGAAGATTGGAACGACAAAGGAGAGCGGTATTCTTTTATCAATACTGGTGGCAAGCACTATCAAGCTTTGAGACAACTAAATAATTTCATCAATCAAAATAACCTATACAGCGTTAGTTTCATCAGCAAATGCGATGTTATTAAAGAGTTTAGAAAAGCATTATAAGTAAATATGAAAATCCAATATGCCAGCGATTTACACTTGGAGTTTGACGAGAACACCAAGTTCTTGAAGGAGCACCCGCTTGAGGTGAAAGGCGATATTCTGGTGCTGGCGGGCGACATCCTGCTCTTTGGTGAGAAGCTGATGAGTGAGCATCCGTTCTGGGACTGGTGCAGCGATCACTATACTCACACATTTATTGTGCTGGGTAACCATGAATATTATAACAGAGTGGATGTAATACCAACCCTCGAAAGTTTCACCTATCCACTGCGGCGAAACGTTACCTACTTGAACAACCGCAGCATAACGCTGGGCGACATCGAGTTGTTTTTTACCACGTTGTGGACAAGGGTGAGCGATGGGGACCTTGCCAGTGTTCAAATGTATATGACCGACTGCCGGCGCATCGCCTATGGTGACCACATCATGCTTGCCACCGACTATGAGCGAGCTCACGATAAATGCCTGTCATGGCTCAAGAGAGCATTAAGTCAATCGACAGCTGCCCACAAGGTGGTTGTCACCCACCACTGCCCAATTCTTGCCGAAGACCCTCGCTATGATGACAACGGTCTGTCGAGTGCCTTTACCGTTAACCTTGAGGATTTCATCAAGGAGAGCGACATCAACTATTGGATTTTCGGGCACACCCATTGGAATGCCAAACGAGGCACAAAGATTGGTAACACTACCCTACTTACCAACCAAATGGGCTATCTCACGCATGGTGGCGAAGATGGTTTCTCACTAGAAGAATGGGTGGAGATATAAACTAAGTCGCATGAGCAATGATTATTTAATCACAAACTCATGCGACTTTTTTCTAAATATAACTTTTAACCCGTTTAGAAGAAGCGGGCGAGGATGTCGATGTGCTCAATGGGTGTTGCCCAGCTAGTGGCGAAACGAGTTATGAATCGTCCGTCGGGCAGCTTGTCCCAAACCTCAAAAGCTATCTGCCCTTCAAGGGCATCCATTTTTTCTTGAGTGAGGATTGGGAACTGCTGGTTGGTGGGCGAATCGATGTAGAACTCAATACCTTTACTCTCAAACATGCGCTTCATTTCCATCGCCATGTCGATGGCATGCTGAGCTATGTTAAGGTAAAGATTGTTGGTGAAGAGCGTGTCGAACTGGATGCCCAAGAGCCGGCCCTTGGCAAGCAAGGCTCCATGCTGCTTGATGATGGTGAAGAACTGACGTGGAGCGTTTCCCTTGGGGAACACCACAGCTTCGCCACACAGGGCGCCCACCTTGGTGCCGCCAATATAGAACACATCACACAAGCTAGCAAGAGTCTTGAGGTCGACATCGGCAGCGGGGCTGGCGAGTCCGTAGCCCAGACGTGCTCCGTCGATAAAAAGTGGAATCTCATATTCCTCACATATCGCCTTGATAGCTTTCAGCTCATCGAGGCTGTAGATTGTTCCATATTCTGTTGGGAACGAGATGTAGACCATGCCGGGATAGACCATGTGAGGCCAAGTGGGATCGCCATGGAAATGCTCCAAATACTGACGCAACTCGTCAGAATCCATCTTACCAAGATGGTTGGGCAGCGTGATAACTTTGTGACCGCTAAACTCCACCGCACCACTCTCATGCACAGCGATGTGACCAGTCTCAACAGCAATCACGCCCTCGTAGCGACGCAGCACAGCATCGATAACCGTGCTATTGGTCTGCGTGCCACCCACCAGGAAGAACACGTCGGCATCGGGGCAACAAGTGGCCTGTCGAATCCTTTTGCGAGCATTCTCGCAGAATGGGTCTTCGCCATAGCCCTCAACCTGGGTCATGTTTGTCTCAATCAATCGGTTTAAAATTGCAAGGTGCGCACCCTCGATATAGTCGCAAGTAAAAGAAATCATATTTTAAGTATTATGTATAAAGTTACATGTTGTGGTTAGGCGACAAAGATACAAACATTTTTGTTAGCTATTTTTAGTTTTGGTGTTTTTTTCACTACCTTTGTAAAAAAATTGTGACCATGAAGATAAAGACAGCAAAATTTGAGATAAGCAACACCGACTACACCAAGTGCCCAGCGGGAAACAAGCCCGAATATGCGTTTATAGGCAGGTCGAATGTGGGCAAGTCTTCGCTCATCAACATGCTAACCGGCCACAAGGGTTTGGCAAAGACCTCGTCTACACCGGGAAAAACGCTGCTCATCAACCACTTCCTGATTAATGATGAGTGGTATATCGTGGACCTCCCCGGCTACGGCTATGCAAGACGCAGCAAGGATGCACGCGAGAAACTCAAAAAGATTATTGAGGACTATGTGCTTGAACGAGAGCAGATGACCAACCTTTTTGTACTCATCGACAGTCGCTTGAAGCCGCAACAAATCGACGTGGAATTCATGGAATGGCTGGGCGAGAATGGCGTGCCGTTCAGTATTGTTTTCACCAAACTCGACAAACTGGGGAAAGTGGCTGGAGCTCAAGCTGTAGCTGCCTACAAGCGCCACTTGTTGCACTCCTGGGAAGAGCTGCCACCAGTGTTCATCACATCGAGCGAAGATGGGCGCGGTCGTGATGAGATTCTTGACTACATTGAGCAGATAAATCAGGAACTTCGCGCTGATTAGGGCTAAGATGAGACGATTAACGATTTTAGTTGCTGGATTACTCGTCACAGCATTGGTGGCTGTGGCAAAACCTTCAACGAGCGACATCACTAAGTTGCGCGACGTGGTGGTCTACAGCGACTCGATGTACTACTCGGCATTCCCCTCGGTAGTAAAGCTTGATAACGGTAATCTTATGGTAGCATTTCGCCGTGCTCCTAATCACCAAATGATGGGCTTTGACCGTTACAGTCACATCGACCTGAATAGCCAGCTTGTGAGCGTCACCTCGAGCGATGGCGGTAACACTTGGAGCAAGATTCCCAAGTTAATGTTTGCCCATCCCTTTGGCGGTTCACAAGACCCTTGCATGCTCAAGCTCAACAATGGCGACCTATTGTGCACCAGCTACTTGTGGGTACAGTTAGGCAAAAACTTGCTTGAGGAATATAAGGGCAGAGTTGTGGGCGACGGCAATTACACCTTCGCTGGCGGCTACTTAATACGTTCCACCGATGATGGAAAAACTTGGGAAGGCCCGCTTGACCCAGGCTCGCCATTGCCAGTAGAGAAGCGCACCACCATGCTCGGCAAAATGCCGCTCTACAACCGCGGAGCATTGTTCCAAGCTCAAGACGGAACCATCTACTGGGCTGTGGCATGCGACAACCCTCAAGGCGGATTCTCGGTTTATCTCGTTGAGTCAAAAGATAATGGCAACACTTGGCAATATCGCTCAACCATTGCCGACGACCCAAAAATCAGCTTTAATGAAACATCAATAATCCAGACTCGCCGTGGCGACCTAGTGGCATTCATGCGCAGCTTCGACCTCGACGACCACGCCTGTATTGCCCGCTCCACCGACGGCGGCAAGTCGTTCCAATGGAGCGACATGGGATTCCAAGGGCATCCGCTCAACGCACTTGAGCTGCCCGACGGCCGCTGGCTGCTCACCTACGGCTACCGCCATGAGCCTTACGGCATCAGGGCACGCATCATGGACCCCGACTGCCACAACTGGAGCGATGAGATAGTTCTGCGCAATGACGGCGGCAGCACCGACTTGGGCTACTCATGGCCTGTGCTCATCGACGACCATCACGTGATGGTTGTCTATTACTTCAACTATGATGGCGCTCGTGGCATCCGCAGCATTGAGGGCACAATTCTGGAGATTAAATAACGTGAGTTCTATGAATTTACTATTTGATAATCATTGCGTTAGCAGCTCCCCCTCTAAGATAGAGGGGGTTGGGGAAAGTATGATAGTCTCAAGGTATTACAATTTCGCTATTATCATACCCCTCAGTCACTTCGTGACAGCTCCCCTATCTTAGGGGAGCAGCTGAAACACAGTAATTTCTTTTCTTTGAACTCACTTTAAATAATTCTTTTTGACATAACCCGACATTATGAACTACCAGCAAAGCATATTTCTCAAACGGCGCAGTTGCCGTAAGTTCACCGACGAACAGATCGACCCTAATCAAGTAAAAGCCATTGTTGAGGCGGGACTGCTTGCACCCACGAGCATGAACCGCCGCCCCTGCCAGTTCACTCTTGTTGATGACAAAGAGCTGCTCGAAAAACTCTCGCAATGCAAGCCACATGGTGCCGACCTGATAGCAGGATGCGCCCTTGCCGTGGTGATAAGCGCTAACCCTAGCATTAGTGATGTGTGGGTCGAGGATGCGTCCATCGCTTCGAGCTATATTCAGCTGCAAGCCGAGTCGTTAGGGTTGGGTACTTGCTGGGTGCAGGTGCGCAACCGCATGCACGACAACGAGAACACCTCAAGCGAGTGGGTGAAAAACCTGCTCGATATGGACGGCGCTGAGCATGTGGTGAGCATCATCGCCATTGGTCACAAGGATGCACCCCGTCCTCAAGTGAGTCTTGACCAACTGCAATGGGAAAAAGTCCACATCGGTAATTGGAAGGAGGAACAACAGTCATGAAAAAACGTGTAGTTATTATTGGCTCGGGCAATGTGGCAACAAGCATCGCATTGTCCCTCAAAGATAGATGTGAGTTGGTGCAAATCTACAGCCGCACCATTGCCAATGCTCAGACTCTTGCCCGGAAGGTGGGCTGCCAGGCTATCAGCGACCTGAGAAATGTTGCACCCGATGCCGACGTCTATATCATTTCGGTCAAGGACGATGCTATAGCAAGCGTGGTGGATGTTGTGCCCGACAATGGTGCCTTGTGGCTACACACCTCGGGGTCGACACCAATCGATGTGTTTAGAGAGAAACGCGCTCGCTATGGCGTGCTCTACCCTATGCAGTCGTTCTCAAAGAGCCATCCTGCACGCATGAGCGAGGTGCACATCTTCATCGAGGGAAGCGACAGCTTTGCAAGCAAAGAAGTAAAAGAGCTAGCATCTCTCATGACTAAAAATGTGCATGAAGCATCGAGTAAGGAGCGTGAGCGACTTCACATCGCAGCAGCCTTCGCATGTAACTTTGCCAACCATATGTTCACACTCTCTAGCGAAGTGCTCGACGAGGCGGGTATCCCATTCGATGCCATGCTGCCACTAATCAAAACTACCATTGCCAAACTCGACAGCATGACACCACAAGAATCGCAGACGGGCCCTGCTGCTCGAGGCGATGTAAAAATTATTGAAAAACACCTTAAATCGCTACATGGCGACAAGCGAATAATCTATAAACTACTCTCTCAAAGCATAATGGATAGAAAAAAGTAGAGCGGGCATATTTTTGCGAAATTGTTGTATAAATGTGTGATTTTTACTATCTTTGCAACCAATTACGGTAAATATCACATTCAGTATAACAATTTAACTAAGCAAAAATGAAAAAATTACTAACCTTTTTAATGCTCCTCGCCCTAACTGTGTCAGCCTGGGCAGGAGAACAGACGATCACCATCTCCCGTAAAGATGGGCAGTTTAATAGCGCCGAAGGTGTCTATTATGCTTCAAAGGGTGGTGTGACTATGACCATGTCGGGTGGCATGAACAATTCCAATTTCTTGGTGCTCCGCCACATGAACACAGTGACTTTCAAGTCGGCAAACTTTGCCATCAAGAAAATCATTTTCCATTGTCTTGATGACTTTACATCAAGCAACCTTGATGTGTTCTATTGGGGGCCAACAACCATGAATGTCATGACAGTGAATTACAAACCTGCTGGTTCAAATACCACTACTGCGGTAACTCCTGGTAAGTTCACTGCAAGTGGTTATGACGGAACATGGACTTCAGATTTCACAGGAACTTGGACTTCGGTTTTCCGTACTACTGATGGTTCAACCGATGAAACAAGAACACATACAAAATTCCCTAATGGATGGCCCGCTGGAAACTCTCTCATTTTTGGTAGTAGAGGCAAACCTGTCCGTTTCTCTTCAATTGATATTGTAATTGAAAAAGAAGATGGTGATATCTATGACCTTGTAACTAGTATTGATCAAGTTAAAAACAATCATAATTATCTGATTGTTAACTGGCAAAACGCTAAGGCATTAAGTGTCAACACCAAAGAAGGCAAAGTGGCTGAGCAAGTGCGAACAGGCTCCCCAGTAGAGTTTATCTCAGGCCGTGTTGATGATTCTGGTACTTATAACCAATATGCAAAGGTGAAAACCGACGGTGAAGCACAAATCATCAAATTTGAGGAACACTCTTTGCCAATTTCCAACTCCAGCGGTCCAATCAACAATGACCGCCCTTGGTTGCTCAATGCAGGTGGCAATTATTTGCGTATCACCAGTAGCGCTAATTCAAGTCCCAGTGACAATATTGGTCCAGACTTGTATGGCGTTTCAACCATTAACGATGAGTGGTCATATGCCAAAGTAGAAATTGGAGGTCAAAGCTATGGATATAATGCGCGCATTAGATATAGGGCATTGTCGTCAACATCTTTCCCTCGTCCTACTAGTTCAGGTTATCGCATTGCATATAACCAGTCAAGTAATTATTTTAGAGATTTAGATTATCAAGACTATAATGACTATGCTAATCAAAACATCCGTCTCTACACTCCAGCTCTAAAATATAATGTGACAACACAGGTGCTGCCTGAGGTTCCACAAGGTCAAGACCCATATGGTACCATTTCACTGCGTGACGGTGTGATTGTTAGTGATGAAACTGCAACTTCAGGCACCTCACAGCAATATGAAACCGTTTCGTTCCTTGTTAACCCTGCCAACGGTTACAAGATTTCAAATGTAACTATTCAAGCAGGTTCTTCTACAATTGAGCCTGAGAATGTTACCATAACAACCAACGGAACTCTTTACACCTACGTAATGCCAGCAAGTGATGTACACATCATTGCCGAGTTTGCCCAAGTTGAGTATCACAATATTTACACCTATGTTAAGCCTAAGTCATTCTATGGCAATATCTTCCTGACTGAGGGCTATGTAGTACAAGAGAACCAAGTGAAGTCATTTGAGGGACAAAATATCGTTTTCAATGTCATGGCAAACCTCAAAGATATCACAAATGAGAACAGCGGCTATTATGAGTTGTCATATGTAACTTATAAGATTGGTGACGGCGAAGAAATCACAATCCCTGCAGATCAGCTTGGTAACTACAATTTCACAATGCCCGATGATGATGTGACAATCACTGCCTACTTCTATGATGACAGCAAGACACCGCTTTATCTGTTAGGTACAGACAACGGTAGTGCATGGCACTCTTATGGTCCTCGTTTCAACTACGATGACGTGACCGACGAGTACTACATTGATGTTTATTACAAAGGTGACGGAAACTATGGTGACTCTGATGGATATGCCTATGGTGAGTTCAGCGTTACTTGGAGAATTGACCTTAATGACAACTGGGACAACATCAACAATCATGGATGGCGTGGCGTTCCTTATGACAACGATTATGAAATGACCGAGCAGTATGACTATGGTTTGACCTACGATAATGACAAGCAAAACAACCACTTCAAGATTAAGGCTGGTATTTATCGCATCAAGGTGGGTACTCAGGCAAGTCAAGACAAAGGCTTCCTGCAGCTTAATCACCTAGCTGTAGTTAAGACTCCCATTACCCTCACCTTCGTTCCCGCTGGTGGTGCCGATGCTGCAAGTGCTGTTGAGGTTCCACAGCATCAGTTAGTATCGCTTCAGGGCGACCTCTATAACAAGATTAAGGCTATCAATCCTAACGAGGCTGACGCAAACTTTATGTACAAGGCTACTGTTGATGGCAGCACCACTACCACCGAGAGCGCAGGTGCAAGCACTACTCAGATTGCCACTCTCGATGTGGTGAACGAGGGCGAGACTGTGACTCAGCTCGAGGGCTGGAACTACCTGGGCTGGATTGTTGCTAACAACACTGGCTACTACAAGGTAATCAGCACACCACTCCACTGGATTGAGGAGAATGGCGAGAAGGACAAGACCTATACCGTGAGCGACCGTCTGCAAGGCGTCTATGCTCAAGGCTCAAGCCTGTGGTGCAAAGACCTTGGCGACATCTCTATCGTGAAGACCACTCCAAATACTGATCAGGTTGACTACTTGATGAACGACAATCACTGCAAGCGTGAAGGTGGTTGGGACCAGAGCAACTGGGTAGAACTCGACTTCTCGGGCTTCGGTGCTAATGGCAACAGTATGGCTTCTGCTTTAGTGAACAAATACATCAAAGAGAAGACTATCACCGGTGTTTATAGCGATGACGTGAACTATACCATCACCCTCACCACTGCGCCAGAGGCCGATGGCGATGCAAGCTATGTGCCAAACACCTACTGCACTGTCAACTTCCTCGAAGGCAACCTTACGCTCAAAGCTGGCGATACAGGTCCTGCTGTTACCAAAGACGGCACCACTACCTATTACTATTTCTTGAATCCTAAGATTCAGGAGTATGCCATCATCACCTATGCTATGTGGGACAAGCCAAACCAGATTATGGTAATCCCCAACAACACTCCATTCAGTGGTGCTGCATGCATCGGTCGTTGGGATTTGAATGAGTTTGACAATCAGTTGACAGCTCTTGATGCTGCTTATGATGCACCTGAGACTGGCGACAACCAGTATGAGTTCCACATCATTGTGCAGCGCACTGGCAAGAGTTATGGCACTCCAATAAATTCATCTAAGGCAGCGCCATCGCTAAAGCCCAACCAGACGGCCTCGGACGTAATTCGCACACAGCCTCTTGACTTGCAAGCAAGCAGCCCGCTGCCAACAGCTATCAACGGCGTGATTAGCAACGCTCAGCCAGTAAGCGTTGAATACGTCAACATTGCCGGCATGCGCAGCAGCAAACCCTGGCAAGGTGTTAACATCATCGTGACCCGCTATAGCAACGGCACTACCACCACAACCAAAATGGTGAAGTAAAAGCCACATAGCGAGTTACTACTTAAAATATTTGAAGCAGCATCTACCTTTTGCGGTGGGTGCTGCTTTTTTTGTAGGTTATGGAAAATTTGTGTAATTTTGCCTAGAATATCTAAAACTCAATTATTCAATAATTTTATGGATTTAACAGGTATTAGAGGTATAGCGTTTGATGTGGACGGTGTGTTGTCGCCTTGCACTATCCCTATGAATGAAGACGGGGAACCTTGCCGACTTCTCAACGTTAAGGATGGATATGCAATCCAGCTTGCAGTGAAGAAAGGCCTGAAGCTGGCAATTATCAGCGGTGGACGCTCTAAGGCGGTGGCACTGCGCTACCGCAACCTTGGAGTGCAGGATGTGTATATGGGAGCTCAATTCAAGTTGCCAATGTTTGAGCGGTGGCTTGAGGAGAATGGACTTGACGCCAGCGAGGTAGTCTTTGTGGGCGATGACATCCCCGACCTTCATGTCATGGAAGCGGCAGGAGTGAGCATAGCGCCTGCCGATGCTGCGTGGCAGATAAAAGAAGCTGCCGACTATATCTCGCACTATGATGGCGGTCACGGAGTGGCTCGCGACGTAATAGAGAAAGTGCTCATTGCACAAGGCATGTGGATGGACGACGAGCACGCCTTTGGCTGGTGACGCCTTAATTAAATGCATAATGCACAATTGGACTGACGCCTGCTTAGATGCACAATTCATAATCTAGATAATCTAGGACTTCTAGAATACAAAAACTAAATTATCGTTATGCTTCTTGATTTATTAAAAAGATACAACGTGGTGCTCGCGAGTAACTCGCCGAGACGCAAGGAACTGCTTGGTGACCTGGGAATCGAGTTCCAAGTGAGAACTATAAAGGGTATTGACGAGAGTTACCCTGATGACCTTCCTGTGCTGGAGATTGCTGAGTATATCTCGCGCAAAAAGGCGCATGCCTACAGGGCCGAGATGCACCCTGATGAACTCATTATCACCGCCGACACTGTGGTGATTCTGGGTAATGAGGTGCTCGGCAAGCCAAAAGATGCCGATGACGCCCGTCGCATGTTGCGCGAGCTTTCGGGCAAGACTCACAAGGTGGTGACGGGAGTGACTATTGTCACAACCGACGCCACACGTTCGTTCAGCGCAGTTTCGGATGTGGAATTTGCCGAACTGGGTGATGAGGACATCAACTATTACGTTGACAACTACCGCCCTCTCGACAAGGCCGGTGCCTACGGCATCCAGGAGTGGATAGGCTGCATGGGAGTGCGCAACATCAACGGCAGCTTCTACAACGTGATGGGCCTACCACTACACCGCCTATACACAGAACTCAACACAATGCTTAATGATTAATGCATAATTCATCATGCATAATGCACAATTCAAGGCTGCGCTTTCTTTTTTAATGCACATATTATTGTTTGACTACTAGCTATAATGAAAAGAAACATCAGCACTTGCCATGAAATGATGGCAGCAATCGAGGAACTGGGATTTGTGCCTCTGCTCGATGGTGGCATAGCGGGATTCAGCGCCGAGGAAATGGTGGATGACGAATGCCGCTATGTGGCAACTGCCGATGGGTGGGATTGGCCACTGTGGAAGTGGAAAGGGCCTATCATCACCGAAGGTGACTGTGTGTATGGCAAGTTTTTCAACAACAAAGCTGGATTTGTAAGCATGCAGTGGTGGCCCGACTTGTGCAACTGGCGACGCAGTAAAAGCTCAGAACCAGCACCTGGTTCGATTGAAGAAACCATCCTGCTCACCTTGCAGGAACACGGCAGCCTCATCACGCGTGAGCTGCGTGCCATGTGTGGCTTCACCGGGGCCAAAATGCGCAGTCGCTTCGACTCCTATATCACCCGCCTGCAGATGCAGTGCCGCATCGTTACCGAGGACTTTATCTACCCTCGCGACAAGCATGGACAAGAATACGGCTGGGGCTGGTCGTTGCTCACCACTCCCGAGCGTCTCCTAGGCCGTGATGCATGCCAATGTGAACACTCTCCCGAGCAATCTCGAGAGCTCATCGCCGCCCACCTGCACAGCATCCTACCTCACGCTACCGAAGCACAACTTTCCCGATTAATTGGATAACACGACTAGTCTATAATAAAAAATAAAAAAGCACCAAGTTCACACAGAACCTGGTGCTTTTAATTTTCAAGAGTTAAATCTCAATGAGTGAGATTACTCACCCTTCTCGAGTTTTTGCTTGAGCTCGGCGAGAGCATCGATGTCGCCCAGAGTGGTCTTCTCGATGTTGCTCGACTGTGCTACTGGCTGCTCCTCGGCCTGCTGCTTGCTAGCGGCCTTGCGTGCCTTGCGAGCCTCTGCCTTTTGCTCATCCTCGAAGATGCGGCTGTGGCTCAAGATGATGCGCTTAGCATCCTTGTTGAACTCGATAACCTTGAATTGAAGTTTCTCATCCTGCTTAGCAGGAGTGCCATCCTCTTTCACGAGGTGCTTAGGAGTTGCGAAGCCCTCAACACCGTAAGGCAGGCTGATTACAGCGCCCTTGTCGAGAAGCTCGGTAATAGTACCCTCGTGGATGCTACCAACGGTGTAGATAGTCTCGAAGTTGTCCCAAGGATTGTCCTCGAGCTGCTTGTGGCCAAGGCTCAAACGACGGTTGTCCTTGTCAATCTCAAGAACTACAACCTCGATGTCGGCACCAATCTGAGTGAACTCACTTGGGTGCTTAATCTTCTTGGTCCAGCTGAGGTCGCTGATGTGGATAAGACCATCAACGCCTTCCTCAAGCTCTACAAATACACCAAAGTTGGTGAAGTTGCGAACCTTTGCATTGTGCTTCGAGCCAACTGGGTAACGCTCCTCGATCTTGTCCCAAGGATTCTCTCTGAGTTGCTTGATACCAAGCGACATCTTGCGATCGTCGCGGTCGAGAGTGAGGATAACTGCCTCTACCTCGTCGCCAACCTTCAAGAAGTCCTGAGCGCTGCGCAGGTGCTGTGACCAGCTCATCTCGCTCACGTGGATAAGACCCTCAACGCCAGGAGCGATTTCAACGAATGCTCCGTAGTCGGTCATAACAACAACCTTACCGGTAACCTTGTCGCCAACCTTCAGGTTCTCGTCGAGCTTATCCCATGGATGTGGCTGGAGCTGCTTGAGACCCAAAGCGATGCGCTTCTTCTCCTCGTCGAAGTCGAGGATAACAACGTTGAGCTTCTGATCGGGCTCTACGATGTCGGCTGGATTGTTTACGCGGCCCCAAGAGAGGTCGGTAATGTGGATAAGTCCGTCAACACCACCAAGGTCGATAAATACACCGTAGGTAGTGATGTTCTTAACGGTACCCTCAAGCACTTGACCCTTCTCGAGCTTAGCGATGATTTCCTTGCGCTGTTGCTCAAGCTCGGCCTCGATAAGAGCCTTGTGAGAAACAACAACGTTCTTGTACTCCTGGTTGATTTTCACAACCTTGAACTCCATAGTCTTGTCGACAAACATGTCGTAGTCGCGGATGGGCTTAACGTCAATCTGGCTACCTGGCAAGAATGCCTCGATACCAAATACGTCAACGATCATACCACCCTTAGTGCGACACTTGATGTAACCCTTGATGATTTCATCATTCTCAAGCGCCTGGTTAACGCGCTCCCAACTCTTAGCAGTGCGAGCTTTCTTGTGCGAGAGCACCAGCTGGCCTTTGCTGTCCTCCTGATTCTCAACGAAAACCTCAACGGTGTCGCCTACCTTCAGGTCGGGGTTGTAACGGAACTCGTTAAATGGAATAATACCGTCTGACTTGTAGCCAATGTTAACTACTACCTCGCGCTTGTTGATTGAGATAACAGTACCTTCGGTTACTTCTTTGTCCTTGATAGCGCCAAGCGACTTGTCGTAGGCGGCTTCCAGAGCCTCGTGAGACTCATTTTTGTTTACATCACCTCTCTCAAAGGCTTCCCAATCGAAGTCCTCAATAGGTGAAATTGGAGAATTTTTTAATTCTTCGCTCATTTAAATAGTTAATAAAAAAGTTAATAATCACAGGTCTTCCAGATTCGTTCCCGGAAAACGCGACTGCAAAGGTACGCATAATTTTCTAATCCACAATCATTTTCAGCATCTTTTTTCACGCGCATGCGTAAAAAAAGCAAAAGTGAACAAAAAGGGAGCTCTCCCCTCTTGTTCACTTAGTTTGCCTTTGGGTTTTCTATCTCCTCTTATTTTGTAAGGATTGAGATGAGTTCTTTCACGCCTTCGGTAGCAGTCTTGGGGATGACGTGCACATAATCAGGCACTGCACTGGGACGTGGGTCAATGTAGTAGACTTCGGCGTTGCGTGGCGCATAGTGCAACAGCGATGCAGCGGGGTAAACCACTAGAGATGTACCAATTACTACGAAAATATCGGCCTTCTGCGCAAGCATGCATGCACGGTCAAAATTTGGCACCGCTTCTTCAAAGAACACGATGTGCGGACGCACTGGATCACCATAGCTGTCGCGAGTGTCAACGCTGGTCTCCAAGCCTTTATCGGTAAGCTGATCGCATGGCAACTTATAGACACGAGACTCATCTTTCAACGAGCGCACTTTCATGAGTTCGCCATGCAGGTGGAGCACATTGCTTGAGCCTGCGCGCTCGTGCAGGTCGTCAACGTTTTGAGTGATAACATCCACATCAAAGTACTTTTCAAGCTCCACGAGCCCTGTGTGAGCCGCATTGGGTTGGGCTTTAACCAGTTTTGCCCTGAGTCCATTGTAAAACTGGTGTATGAGAGGCGGGTTGCGCAGGAATCCAGTATGGCTTGCCACGTCCATCACGGGATAGTTCTCCCATAGTCCGTCGGCATCACGGAAAGTTTTGATACCACTCTCGGCACTAATGCCAGCGCCTGTTGAAACTACTAATTTTTTCATAATCGTTGATAGTTATACATTGGGGGTTATTTATTAGAATTCGAGGCGGAATCCCTTGTGTTTGAGCTCGGAATATTTCTCAGAATTGAACTCAAAGAGGAATGGCTGACGAGGTTGCGACTCTCCAGTGTCAACTTGCTTGAGCAACTCCAAGTGCTGCATCTTCTTATAGAAGTTGCGACGGTCGAATTTCACGTCAAGAATTGACTCATAGAGCGATTGCAACTCTTTGATAGTAAACTGCTCGGAAAGCAGTTCAAAGCCTACTGGCTCAAAATGAATTTGCTTCTTGAGCTCATAGCTTGCTATGCGAAGAATTTGGTCGTGGTCAAATGCCAATGCAGGCACCTCGTCGAGCGAGAACCACTCGGCCCGTGCGGCATCATCGCCGCCTTTCACTTCCCTCAAGCGCACCAGAGCATAATAAGCAATTGTTATCACTCTCTCACGTGGATCACGGTTAGGAGATGTGAATGTGTGAAACTGCTTGATGTAAGCACCATCAAGCCCCGTCTCCTCCTTGAGCTCGCGCAATGCACCTTTCATTGCATCCTCATCCATGCGAAGGAATCCACCAGGCAAAGCCCACTTGCCCTTGAAGGGCTCAATGCCACGCTCAATGAGCAGCACTTTGAGTTTAGTTCCATCAAAACCAAATATCACGCAGTCGGTAGTAACAGCAGGATGCGGATACTTGTAACTATACTTCAGTTCTTCCATTTTTGAAACGTCTAATAGTATGTAATTTTTACGCAAAGATAGCACTCTTTTTCCAATTCACCAAATTTTTATCCTATAAATTTGTGAGATGTGGCGCAAAATCGTTATCTTTGTGGCATTGAAACAATGAAAACTATACACATTAACTAAAACACTATTATGAACGAGATTGAAAAACTTCAACCAACGTGCATCTGGCGCAACTTCTATGCGCTCACACAAGTTCCACGTCCATCGGGACATGTAGAAAAAATACAACAATATCTGCTCGATTTCGCCAAGAAAGTTGGCGTTGAGGCATTCCAAGATCCTGCTGGCAACATCGTGATGCGCAAGCCCGCCACTCCAGGCATGGAGAACCGCAAGTGCATTACTATGCAAGCCCACATGGACATGGTTCCACAAAAGACTCCCGAGAGCAAGCACAACTTTGAGACCGACCCCATTGAGCCATATATCGACGGCGACTGGATCAAGGCTCGCGGCACCACCTTGGGAGCCGACGACGGTCTTGGCATCGCAGCTATCATGGCAGTGATGGAGGACAACACTCTCAAGCACGGTCCTATCGAGGGCCTTATAACCAAGGACGAGGAGACTGGCATGTATGGCGCCAACGACCTGCCAAAGGGCCAGATGAAGGGCGACATCCTCTTCAACCTCGACAGTGAGACCTGGGGCAAGTTTGTGATTGGTAGCGCAGGTGGTATCGACGTTACCTGCACACGCAAATACAACGAGGTGAAGACCACTGCCGGCGAGATTGCAGTGCGCATCACCCTCAAGGGCTTGAAGGGCGGACACAGCGGACTCGAGATTCATGAGGGCCGCGCCAACGCCAACAAGCTGATGGTTCGCTTGGCTCAACTCGCTATTAAGGACCACAAGGCTCGCTTAGTGAGCTGGCACGGCGGCAACATGCGCAATGCCATCCCATTCAAGGCCGAGACCGTGATGACCCTTCCCGAGGACAACCTCAAGGGAATGAAGAAGCTCATCAAGACCTTGAAGGCCGAATTTGAGAGCCAGTTCAAGCTCATCGAGGACAATGTTGACCTCACTCTCAAGAAGGTTGACCGTCCCAAGATGAAGATGGCGCTCGACGACCAAACTACTATCCTGCGTGCACTCTACGCTTGCCATGACGGCGTTGTGCGCTTCATTCCTGCTTATCCCAACGTGGTTGAGACCTCTAGCAACCTCGCTATCATCGACATCGAGGACGGCAAGGCAGCAGTGAAGATTCTTGCACGTTCGGCACGTGAGGACATGAAGGACTACATCGTGAAGATGCTCATGACTTGCTTCCACCTCGCCGACTTCAAGGTTGAGACTGGTGGCGACTACATTGGCTGGGATCCAAACCCCGACAGCGAGGCTCTGCACATGCTTCTCGACATCTATAAGAAGCTCTTCAAGGAAGATGGCATTGTGCAAGTTGACCACGCCGGCCTGGAGTGCTCAATCATTCTGGGCAAGTATCCACACATGGACGTAGTGAGCTTCGGTCCAACACTGAAGAGCCCCCACACAACAATCGAGCGCGCCTATATCCCCGCAGCCGAGCCATTCTGGAAACTGCTGGTTAAGGCTCTCGAGGAAGTGCCCGTGAAATAAAGAATTATTTATTATAAGCTATATCTAGAAATTCTAGAAGTTCTAGACATTCTAGAAAGACTAGTTAGGGAGGATTTTGCTTTCTGCAAAATTCTCCCTAACTTTGTAGCATAAAAACAACCAAAATCATGACTGAATATCTTTACAACGA
Organism: uncultured Bacteroidales bacterium; assembly: GCA_902792435.1. Classification (GTDB taxonomy): domain Bacteria; phylum Bacteroidota; class Bacteroidia; order Bacteroidales; family Muribaculaceae; genus Sodaliphilus. The sequence continues at coordinate 28,408 of CADAZN010000008.1, read as the reverse complement.
AACCAACAACCTATCGGCGCTTATTACTGCACAGCCACAATTGCTGCTCACCTTGTCACACTTTGGCATCCCCATGGGCTTTGGCGACAAGACGATAGCTCAGGTGTGCACCGAGCATGACGTTGATCCGCAATTCTTCCTGCTCATTTGCGAGGTCTACAGCAACGACAACTATTTCCCGTCGGCAGCCACACTGCGTGCCACACCCATGGAGGGCTTGGTGCCTTACTTGCTGCGCTCACACGACTACTATCTCAACCGACGTCTGCCGCACATAGGTCTTCACCTGGAGAAGATAGCCGAGATGCTTCCCTCTCGCGCCGGCAAGGCGATAAAGCAGTTTTTCAGTGCCTATATCGAGGAGGTGCGTGAGCATTTCGCCCACGAGGAGAAGATAGTGTATCCTCACATCAGCCATCTGCTTGCTGGTGAGAGTGACGACAATTTCAAGATTAAAGACTTCCTCGATTCTCACGACAATCTTGAGGACAAGCTTAGCGACCTGGTGCAGATTATTTTCAAATATCTGCCTGGCTCATCAAACAGTGGGGGCACTCATACTCCCCCTGTATCCCCCTCTATCTTAGAGGGGGAGCTAAATTCGTCATCACATGCCGATGATGATGCCATCGACATGATTTTCGACATCCTCCAGCTATCACGCGACTTGCGCAAGCATGCAATCATCGAGGACAAAATACTGGGTCCATACGTTAAACAACTCGAAAAAACCACACGCCGATGAAAAGGAGAGTTTTAATAGTAGAGCCTTCGGAGGTGATTGTTGAGGGACTTGTGGCAACTCTTAACAATGCCGAGCTCAAGATATTGAAGCCCGAATACAGTGCTGACGACCTAGCGAACCGTATTGACGTGCTAAAACCCGATATCCTCATCATCAACCCAACTCTCAACGATAATGTCAATGAGCTGCGCAACGGTCGCAACATGGCTGTGGTGGCATTGCTTTACCAATATGTAAAGCAGTCGAGGTTGAGACGATTTGACGGGGTGATTGACATTCGCGACACGCGACAGTCTATTCTGCAGACTGTGCTTGACATCAGCGCCAAGACATCGGCCAGCGATGCAACTATAAGCAACCACGAGCTAACAAAGCGCGAGACGGCAGTGCTTGTAGAGGTTGCAAAGGGGTTATCCAACAAGGAGATTGCCGCACGCCTGAATGTGAGCATCTTCACGGTGACAACCCACCGCAAGAACATCGTGCGCAAGACCGGCATCAAGAGCGTCGCCGGCCTCACCGTCTACGCCCTCCTCAACAACCTCATCGACGAAGACACCGTTATTTGAATGCATAATTCATAATACAGAATTGGGCTGCGCCTTATTTAATGCAGAATGCAGAATTGGGATCAGCCAGAGGCTGACCGCTGGATAACCCCCAGTACCTATATCGTGACGAGCGACAGCGAGTGAAGATATAGGCACTGGGGGTAGAATCGTCTCCCCATTCTCGTCGCCTGCGGCGACCCCCTCTCATGATCTCAGTCTTTAAGGAAGAATCTCTCGTCTATCGAGCCTCCATTGTCAAGGATAAATTTCCTATACTCTTCGGCAAAGGTCGTTACCTTGTGATGGTCTTTCTGATTCATAATATAGTGCTTAACTACAGGGATTTGGTCTTTAGAGTAGGTAAAAGCTGCATAACCTTCGCCCCAACCTGAGAAAAGAGGGAAGTCTGGGTTTTGTTTCAACCAAGTGCTAGTGGCAAATTTCACCCCTCTTACAAACTCCGACACCGCCACATCTGGAGGAATAGATATGAGCATGTGGATATGGTCGGGCATACCTCCAATGCGAAAGAGTTTACTCTTGTGATTGTTGACATAACCCAATATGTAACCATACAGGTCACGCTCATGCTCCTCATTGATAGCTGGCAAACTGCGATATGTGCGCCAAACGATGTGATAGACTAAATGTGTATAACTCATAGTGCAAAGATAAATAAAAAGTAGAAACAATGCAAATGCTCTCAAGGGGGTCGCCTTCAGCGACAAGACAGGGAGGGCATCATTACCCCCAGTGCCGATTACCTTCGTTCGCTGAGCTCACTGCGGCAAGCGGTACTGGGGGCTACTCAGAGGTCAGCCTTCGGCTGAGAGGTTTGGCGGTGTCTCGACTTCCCCCAGTGCCGATTACCTTCGTTCGCTGCGCTCACTGTGGCTATCGGTACTGGGGGCTACTCAGAGGTCAGCCTTCGGCTGGGAGGATAGGTGGTGCCGCAACTACCCCCAGTGCCGATTGCCTTCGTTCGCTTCGCTCACTGTGGCAATCAGTACTGGGGGATACTCAAAGGTCAGCCTCCGGCTGGAAAAGGAAAGGCGGTCTCCCGGGGGGGACCGCCTTTTTTGGGGTATTTATTGTGAGTGGCTACTCGTGTGTGTGACTAATAAATAATAAACGTGAATTTAAATGAGTAGTCGCTCTAATAAATGTCGTTTAGTTCAAATTATTTGCTGCTACCAAGCAGGATGTTGTAAACAGCAGTAACGTCACCAGCGGTAACTGAGCCGTCGCCATTCTGGTCGCCATTTACTACGCCAGTATAGTCATCGTTAAGGAGGATGTTGTAGAGCATAGTTACGTCGGCAGCAGTAACCTGACCATCGCCGTTAACGTCGCCAGGAACTACAGTAGAGCCACCTTCGCCAACCTTGATAGTGAACGAAGTGCCTGGGAGGGTGTAAACAACCTCGCCGTTGTTGTTAGGCTGAACAGTGATAGCAAGAGTGGTGTAGCCAGCGTAGCTGTTATCCTGAGTATCAAGTGAATCGGTAGCCTCAACAGTCATCCACTCGGGAACTTCCTCAACGTTCCAAGCATCGTAAGGCTCGCTAGCCTTGAGCTCGAGAGTGTACTCACCACCAGTTGCGGGGATAGTGTACTCAGTAGCGTTGTCGGCTACAGTCTCGATGAATGCCATCTGAGCGTTGATAGAGAGAAGGAGGTTGTTAGGAAGACTAGAGTCATCATCTGAGCCCCAATAGTAACCTAAGTGGCAGGGGAGGATTTTTGAGTCAACAATATTGCCAGAAGCATCGTAGTACTCCCACATACCATAACCACCTTGTCCGTTGTCATAGAACTCATCGTGAGCAAGGTCGGCAACTTTTGTAATAGCCTGCATGAGTGGCTTAATGTTCTCTACATCATTAACACCCTCAATTACGACAGCAATAGGGGTATCGATAAGGAGCCAGTCCTCCTCGGTAAGGCCGAGCTCAGGATCCTCTTTCTCGAAGTAGAAGTCGATTGCAGTAGTCTCGTCCATAACTTGTGCGGGGAACTCATAAGAAGCTGTTGCGATTGGATTGTCCAAGTCGATTATGCCATCATTAATCTTGCAAACCTTGGCGGTAAGAACTTTACCAGCATCGGCAGTGCAGTTAGCATAGAACTGGATGCGAGAGAAGGTGTAAGGACGTCCAGGATAGTTGAAAATCTGGAGAAAGTTTACAATCTTACCACTAGTTGAACCTTCTACTACATAAGCACTGGGCAGGTTAGGATAGAATGAGTTAGCATCCTCGCCATAACCAGCACCGAAAGAAGTGCGGAAATACTCAAAATAGTCGGTGCGTGGTGAGAACTGATACATGTTGGTCAGAGTAGTACCGTCGCCAAGAACGTCTTGCTCAAACTTACCACCATACTGCACAGCACCTCCGAAAGCATAGTAACTAGCATTTTCATCATAGGCATTAGCATAGAGTCTTGGTGCAATCCAACCTCCAGGATAGTTGGGGAATGTTGCTACTAAGTCTTTCTGACCTTCTACCTGAGTGAGGTGCTCCTCGTCGATAGCTGGATTGTAGTAAACCCAGTCGTAGGTGTCGCTTGCGATACCTATAGAGATGTTGGTCCAAGTTGTTTCAACGTTAGTTGGAATCAAGGCCATGTTGTAGCTGTAGAGAAAGCTACCATTGTAGGGGAAGAAAGCTGAGTAGAAAGTTCCTGTTGGGGTCATGTACATAGTGTCAACGCCCGAAGTGAAGTCCTTCATCATGCCGGCCTTGCCAGTGTAGAGATCACCCATCTTGGCTTGCATCTCAATCTTAGCCTCCGATTTTTGTGGCTGAAGCTTTTTAGCTTTTTGTGCTGTAGGAACTGCAAAAGCTGCTACAGTCACAACTGCGAAAAGAAGAGTAAATAATTTCTTCATGATCTTAATTGAGTTTTGTTAGTTAATAAATAAAAATTTAATTATAGTCTCTAAAATAATAGTATTAGCTTGATATTACTCCATGAATGCGCAAATTTAAGAAAAAAACTCAAAACAAACAACTTTTCACTCCATTTTCTTTAAAAAATACACTATAAATAAATCAAACAACATTAACAACAAATTAACAACTAACACAACCTTTATACCCTAGTTCAGGGATAGGAGTGGATAGGAGTGGATAGGAATTGATAGGAGGAACTATGGTGGATGCTGTGGACATAGTGAACAAGTGGGGCGGTTGGGACAAATGGGACGGTTGGGACAGATGGGACAAGTGGGACAGGAAGGACTAGGGTGTGGCAGTATGTCAATGAGCGATTGAAGTAATGTGCGTGACAAAGGTAGTGAATGAGGTTGTGTAAAAACAATGTTATAATAATAGGCTTAAATGGGGTTTGGGGGATGGATAAAACGGGGTGTTATAAAACGAGTGGCGGTCGCTGGTTGTCAAGCGGCCGCCACTGGGTTATGAGTTGTTATCCCCGCTGGGGGATGTAGTCTCACGTTAGAAGCTCAACACAACGAAGTTGCTTGGATTGCTCTTGCTGGTCATTGTCATTGGGTTAGAAACCATCATATTCTCGGAGGTGAGAGTGTATTCACCATTGCAAATCAAGGCAACCATAGCCCTCATGCTCTCGAGGTTGTTGTAGTGGTTCTTACCATTGTTGTCGAAAGCACCCTCGGCATCAGGATTGAACGAGAACTTGATGGTGTTAGCATCCAGAATCTCGTGGTCAACGTAGATGCTGCCATTGTACTTACCATTCTTGAAATACAGACGATATTTAGCCTTAGCAGCGTCATAACCTAACTGCAGCCAGTTGAAAGTGGTTTTGTACTTAGCCTTAGCCTCGGTAACAATCTGATTGTAGATAGTAACGAAGTCGCCACCAGACTCACCTTCCTTGCTGCTGAGCATCCAACCGAGTTGTGGCTGATGGAAGAGGTCGGCAAGAGCTGGACCAGTAATCTTAGTCACGCCATCGTCGGTGCACAGGAGTGAACCATCGGCCTGGAACTCGAAGTTCTGAGCAGCCACGTCGTTAGCATCATACTCAGGCAAGAACTCAAGAGGCTGCATGAAGCGGATGCCCTTAGTGGTGATAATGGCGTTCATGTAGTCGCCATTGTCAAGCAAAGTACCATCTTCGGGATAGAAACTCCAAATCATGGTAGTAACATCGTTGCAGATGTAGCGCTTGCCACTGCCAGTAGTGAGCACATAGTTGTTGATGCGGTCGCTGAAAGCAGCCTTGCTCACTGCATTGAGACTAGTAAAGTATTCCTCATCGGTGGGATACTCGGTAGAGTTCAAGCGAGTCATAACAACGTCAATTACAGTGCCTTTGTCGCGAGACTTCTTAGCACGCAAATTGATTTGGTTGTCGGTGGCACTGAGGATAATAAACTCATAGTCACCCTCATATCCTGAACCGTCGCTTTGTGGGCTCGAGAACACATGGAATGCTCTATTATAGGTATTGAACGAGAGCACTGGGCCGTAGTCGGAAACTACCTGCCACAACGAACGGTCGCTGTAGAAAGCTCCATCATTGACATAAGCATTTTGAGTGGAGATATCTACTGAGCCATCATTATGGAAAGTCATAATGAAGTTGATACCCTCCATGTCGGGGTTGGCAAAGTATTGCATGAGCCAACGTCCGCCATCTGCCTTCAAGAGCTCTGTATAGTTCTTGACAGCATTATCAAGACGCTCTGCAGGGCTTTCATCAAAGAGGTCGTCAACCTCACTTGGAGCACAAGCTACAAGAGACAACATCAAGATTAAAGCCGAAAGATTAAATATTTTCTTCATAATATCTAATGTGTATTAATATATTAAACATTACTGGCCATAAACTTGCTGACGAAGTTCATCAAGCTTGGCTGCATCAAAGGTTGTAACTCGATTTTGAACTGCACTGCGAATCGCATCGAGGTCAAGCCCCCATTGCTCCTTGAACCAGAGGCGAACGATATTGATTTTTTGCTCAAGAATTGCTACACCGTCAACACCGTCTTTATCCTCAACAGGGAACACTTGGATAGGAATGCGGTTGCCGTTCTTGTCAAGAACAAAACCTGCATTGTCGCACAGATTGCCGTTAGCATCATAGCGGTTGCCATCCTCACCAGTGGTGATAGGCGTTACACCACGCTGATACTGATTCTTATAGATGTAGGTGCCATCCTCGTTCTCCTGAACTCTGTTCTCCTCAATATACTTCTTGTTCTCCTCGTTGGTAGCGTCGTTGTTCTCGAAGTAGTAGAAGCAGTAGTAAGTGAGGTTGCTCATTTCCTCGCTGTCCTCATCACCGTCGGTAGCATAGCCACGACCTGCCTCGAGCCAGATGCGTGCCCACTCGGCGTCGGTCTTGGTGATATAGTTAGCGCTAATCTCGGCGAAGTCCTCACGAATCTCGCTAGAGCCATAAGGAGTGACGAAACCAAGCGAGTGAACCACGCCAGTGTTACGGTCCTGCCAGTTGAGAGCATCGTAACGACCAAGCGAGATGAGCTGGAACTCACGAGGAATGGTCTTGGTTTGGTGCAAGATGTGGGTAAACTCATGGTGCATAGTGTGGAAGTAGTCACCATTGAGAGCATAGATGTTCATTGGGTTCATGCTGTTGACGTGCAACAGAGTGACCTTAATACCACCCTCGGCAAGACCGACGATAATAGTACCGGTCTGGGGGTTGATGGCTGGTGAGCCCACAAGCATGATGATGCGTGGACCATACATCTTAACGAACTCCTTGCTGCCCGAAACTTCCTCATAGACATCAAACCACATGTACTTAGCAAGCACAGCGAGGTCGACAGCATTATCGAGTGTAGCAGGCTCAAGGTTGTAGTTCATATTGGTCTCATTGTCTTGAAGCCTATACTGGAATTCCAAGTTATAAACATCAAGATAATTCTCCTTCAGCCACTTGTCAAATTTATAAGTGTAACTATTAGGATCAAGCTCATCGCTAACGTCGGGGAAGATAGTATCTCCCAACCCCTTCTCGCTACAAGAAGATAGCGACATTGCTGCTATAGCTACAAGTGCCAAAGCACTGATATATTTAAAATATTTCTTCATAGCGGTAAAGTTGTTTATTCGTTATAGGGAACAGCTAAATCCTTCCTTATCTTAGGAGCAGGCATTATAGTCTGGAGATTCAAACGATCATTAGGATCGATACCGGCAGCTATAATCTCGTTTGGAATCTGGAACGCCAGACGTGGGTCAAGCACCTTCAGAGTCTCAACACGAGCATCCTTGCCAATCACGTGGCTGTAGCTGATACCAAAACGCTTGATGTCGAACCAACGCAATCCACGCTGGAAGAACTCAAAGCGGCGGAAGTGCTGGATGCACTGCAGGTAAGGATTAATCTCGGGGCTGTTGTGGAATCTAGCACTTGGGCAAACCTCATCGATGTGAAGAGGCTTAGCAATCTCAAAGTAGATAGAGTCGTTGTACTTAGCACCCAGGATTTCGCGACGCTCAGGACGGGTGTTGCGCAGATATTTCTCCTCGGCCTTGGTGTAGAAGTTCCAAACGATTTCCTTGCTCCAAGGATCCATACGTCCATCGGCATCTACATTAGGATTGTGGCGGTGTGCATCGTCCCAAACACCGAGGTCGGCAATACAGCCGTCGATGTCACCGAGGAACAATTTAGCCTCGGCACGGTTCAACAGAGCCTCCTCACCAGTGAACTCGGCAAGTACTTGGTGTGCATAGCCAATACCGGCAATCTTGTCGGTGTACTCAAACTGCTCACCAGCAGTACCTGCCCACCAAACACCATATTCCTGACTACCGTTAACCCACATAGCCATGAAGCAGGGGTGCATAGCCCAAGTCCATCCAAGCTGAGAGTTCTGATAGCGGCAACGCTCCCAAGTTGGACCAGGACCGCGAACCGAACCACGCAAACCATTACGGTTGATACCATAACGCTTGTTTGGACGTATGTGACGCTGGTATCTCGAATAGGTTGGGATTAACAGGAAGTTGCGCGCATGGGCAGAGTTAACATAGTAACGGTTATACTCATCAGCATAGTTGAGGTTGGTCTGCGCCCAGATGTCGGTCATATAAGGTGATGGGTCGGCATCGGCACCACCAAACACGGTGTTAGTGCACTCGAGCACCTTCTCATAGTCACGCTTGTAGAGATAGAAACGTGAAGCAAAGGTGTTAGCAGCCTGCTTGTTGAAGTGATACTTAGGCACCTCATAGATACCATCATCAATCAGTGGCAGACCTTCCTCAAGGTCACGCTGGATGTTGTCATAAGTTTCGGCAAGAGTACCACGCTCATAGTGAGGCTTTACAGTAGTCTCAGGCTTAGTAATATAAGGTATGCCTGGATATTGCTTGCTCAATTCTGGGCCACGATAAGGCATACAGAAGAGGTTGGCAAGCATGAAGTGGCTGTAAGCACGAGTTACGAGAGCCTCGCCTTTGACAGCTTGCAGCTTAGCGCTGTTCTCTCCATTGGCCTCAAACTCTTCGACCTTCTCGAGCACAGCGTTACAAGTAGCAATAGAGTTGTAGTAGCCTTCCCACAGATCGGATGGAGAGTCGCTGTCGGAGACGCTGCGAATGTCTTCCCAAGCAAAGGCCTCATCGTCGTTACGGTTGTCGGGCTGCAAATTGTAGCGCACACCATCGATGCTAGGCGAATTGTTGTCGATAAAGTTATCGGTCGACAACTCACAAATCAATGCATAGTTGTAGCTAGGATAGGCACTAGTCATCAACATGCGCAACTGCTCGGTGTTGGTGAGAGTAACGCGCGTGTCGCTAGGCTTGTCGAGGAAGTCGCTACAAGACGACAAAGCCAAAAGTGCCACACCAGCCATTATTAAATATCTTAATTTCATAATCTATATTTTAGTTTAAGTTTAAATTTCACCTATAATATAATTAGAGGCCTAAGCGCAATGTGAGAGTGAACTGCTTGGGAGTTGGTGCAGCCACACCACCTGAGTTAAAGAACTCTGGGTCTTGACCATTGAGCTTCTTGTCGGCATAGAGCAAGCACAGGTTGGTGGTGCTCAACTTAACCGAGGCGGTGTTCAGACGCAGAGCCTTGAGAGCCTTGGCTGGCAGGTCATAGGTAAGAGAAACCTCTTTCAGGCGAATGAAGTCACCCTTAGCGATACGAACTGTACTATAGTTATAAGAGCTATAGGCAACACTTATTATGTTACCTCCCCAGTTCATGTACTGACGTGTAGAAGCGATAGCTGGGATGTCGGTGTAAGCCTCATCGCCAGGAACAACCCAACGGTTCTTCATGTCACGGCTGTTGGCAGTCATATCGCCATAAGCATAAGAGAAGTCGGCTGGCAAACGGAGCTTGTTACCAAACGAGTAGGTCAAGAAGAGGTTCAGGTGGAAGCCCTTCCAGCTGAAGTTGTTACCAAGACCACCGGTGTAGAGAGGATCAACTGGACCCTCATACTTAAGGAAGTCGAGGTTGTCGAACTGCTGGAAGTAGATGCCACCAACAGTTACGTCACCATTCTCATCATAGAATGTGGGAAGACCCTCATCATTCAAGCCAGCGAATGGAATAGAGAAGATGGCGCGCACGGGATAGCCCTGGAGAGCGAAACCGGTACCTGGCACGAGGTCGATGATGCGGCTACGTGACACGAGGTCGGTAATCTTGTTCTTAGCATAAGAGAATGTGAAGTCGGTGCTCCACTCGAAGTCGCCAGGCTTAGCGGCCTGAATGTTTTGAGTAGAAATTGTGAACTCAACACCATGTGACTTCATGGTAGCAACGTTGGCCATCTTGCTAGTAACACCACCCACACCTTCGGTGTAGACGCGACCAATAAGGTCGAAGTTGTTACGCTTGTACCAGTCGAATACCAAGTTGATGCGGTTGTAGTAGAAACCGAGGTCAACACCAACGTCAAACTCGTGCTTCTTCTCATAGGTCAACTCCTCGTTGGCGATGTTGTAGAGATAGAGGTCCATCTCGGCATCATCGGGGAGCAAACGCCAAGGCTTGCTGGGATAGAACTGTGGAAGTGCGTTAGAAACACTAGAAGGACCAGCATCGGCAGTCAGTGAGTAAGACAGACGGAGCTTAGCATAGGTCCAGATACCATTCTGGTTGAAGCGTGAATCACGGAAGAAGTTCTCGTCGCTCACGTTCCAAGCGCCCGAAACGTTCCAAGTGGGGAGCCAGCGGCTCTTCTTGGCCTTACCGAGCTTGTTAGAACCCTCATAACGGAAGGTACCAGTGAGGATGTACTTACCCATGTAAGAGTAGCTACCCATTGCATAGTAAGCCATGTTGCGTCCATAACGCCAAGCCTCGCTGTAGTAGTTGTGGTTCTCCTCAACTTGCTGCTTGAAGAGGTTCTTGTCGATGAAAGGAATGTTACCGTTCTCATAAACGATACCCCAGCCCTCGAAGCTCTCGGCGTGACGGTCAATCTTACTGAGCTCATAACCAGCGAGCAAGTTGATCAAGTGCACGTCGTTGAACGACTTGTTATATTGTGCCTGAGCACGCAAGTCTAACTGCGACATTGAGTTCACATCGTGGAACAGGATACCACCCTTAGGAAGAACTGTTACAGGAAGAGCACTCTCGATGTCGGGGTCGGTATAGAGGTAAGAGTTAGCTGCACGGATAGTAGCATTCTCTGGGTCGATACCGGCACGATAAGCGTTGGCCTGGTTAGAGTCGTCCTTTACATAGTGGTTGGTAGTACTTGTGTTGTAACGATAAGAAGCGATTCCCTTGAGTTCGAGACCTTGGATTGGTTTCCAAGTAAGTTCGCCCTGGAACTTCAAGTCGGTCACACCGAGGTCGATGTAGTTCTGCTCGAGCTCATGGAAGATGTTGAACGCTGCATAGTTACGAGTGTAAATAGCATTTGGGTCGGCAACGCGAGAGGTGTTCAACGCGTAGCTATAGGGGTTGATATCGAAGCTACGGCTATAAACACCGTTAACCACGTCAACGTCCTGGCTCAAAGTACCAGGAGCGCGCTGCTTGCGGTAGCTATCGCTGGTCAACAACTTAATGGTCAAAGTCTTTGACAGGTCGTAGCTAGCGTTGGCGTTGAATGTGTAACGCTGAACCTCGCTCTGCTTGGTCCATCCTGGGTCATACATGATAGAAGCCGAGGTGTAGAACCTAGCCTTATCGGTACCACCTGAAATAGAGATAGCGTGGTTTTGAGAAACATTGTTGTTGAACAACAGGTCGAACCAGTCGGTGTTACGGAACTCTGCTTCACGCAGATAAGCGTTCTTGGCAGCGAGAGTGTTAGGAAGACCGAAACCGGTAACTGGATCATACTGGTCCATGAGCTTGTACATGGTACCATATACACCCGAGCTTGAAGAGTTGGCAAGACCAGCAAAGCTCAACCATCCCTTAGCCTCGAGTTCCTTGTAGATACCCATCTGCTCCTGTGAGTTACTGATGTTGAACTCACGGTACGACGATCACACCAGCCATGGCGCGAGCACCATAGATTGATGTTGCCGAACCGTCCTTAAGGATCTGGAAGCTCTCGATATCGTCGGCGTTGATACCAGCGATGGCGCTGGCGATAAGGGTGGTGGCGTCACCACTCGAGAGGGCGTCGGCATCGAGCTCAACGTTATCCTCAAGAATCACACCGTCGACAACCCACAATGGCTTGCTGCTACCGTAGATAGAGGTAGCACCACGCACGCGGATTTTAGGAGCGGTACCAAAGGTACCCGACACGTTCTGCACACTCACACCGGCAGCACGTCCCTCGAGGGCACGTGACACATCGGCCACACCATCGAGCTTAGCCTTGTCGGCCTTAATGCTCGTGGTAGCACCGGTAAAGAGGCGCTTGTCGATGTTTTGATAACCAGTCACAACCACTGTCTCAAGAGTGGTCTTCTCATCGTTTTGCAAAACGATTTTCATCTCACCCTGGGTGACCTGCACATCGGCGTCGGCAAGACCCATGTACTTCACAATGATGTGACTCTTGAGTGAAGGCACGGTAATGGTGAAGCGACCGTCAAAGTCGGTAGCTACACCATTAGTGGGTTTTGCTTTTTCCGATACATGAGCACCAATAACGGGTTCATTGTCCTCGGCCGATATTACGACACCAGTCACTTTGACCTGTGCGGTCGCCGCGAGAGATACCAGTATTGCAGCCGTTAGCAATAAAAGTTTTTTAAGACTCATAAGCATTGAAAAAAAATTAATAATTATTATTTATTTTGGTTTTTAAAAATTCCCAAAAATAGTTTTCATTCAGCAGGTTAGAAAGTTAATTCTGGTCAAAAATTCGCCTTCGTGTTTATCACTAGTTTCAACTCCCATACCATAGGTTTTTTCGACACTATTTGGCCGCGCCGAGAGCCATTATTTTCTCAACGTGGGCAATAATGCATTTTAATAATGTGCAAAGAAACTAATTTTTTTTTAATTAATCTAATTTTTATTGTTAAAATTGAGGGGTTGGTTTAAAAAAAATAGAATCTAAGACTAAATGAGTCTAGTAATGTGTTATATAACATAAACCCTAATGACTGATTCGGGGTAAAAAAACTAGGGAGAACCTGAGCTCTCCCTAATCTCTAATTCTTAAACCCTGAATCAACGTCAAGAATGGTCAATTACTTGACCGCCTTGTTAATCTCGTCGATTGTGGGATTGACGGCTACAATCACACCGTCGCCATTGATGAGGAACGTGCAAGGATGGTCGATGCTACCCCAACGTTTCTGGAACGAAGGGCGATCTTGATGCTCACAGAAGTATTGCGAAGAAACCTCGAGGCTGTCGAGAGCCAGAACTTCCATGAAGAGCGCCTTGCTACGATCAAAATTCACTGCCAAGTGAACCAGCTTGTCGTTGTCACGTGCGAGCTTGTTTAGCTCGATGTTCTCGATGCGTGTGATAGCGTCGGCCGAAGTCCACATGTTCATCACTACAAACTTGCCCTTGTAATTGTCGAGTTCCACCACGCTAGTCTCATTGGCGATGCTCAAATCGGGAGCCTTGTTCCCCACACGGCTATCGCTGGAAATCGTGGTGCGCGAAGAGGTGAAAAACATCACCACCCCAATAGTTAACAATAAAAAAACGAGCTTTTTCATAATTAAAGTCTTTATTCAATCACATTGCCACATCAAGCGAACAATCAACGTTTTGACTTGACCCAAAACGGCCGCCAGTTTCACGTGACACTGGCACTTAAATGTGACAACAGTCTTGAAATTTGGGGTGCAAAGTTAATGAAAAAATCTTTACCCACACAAGGAATTAAGATTTTTTACATGTCATAAATAATTTTTTCACAACTTGTTAGAGCGTGATTCCATCGCTCAACAGCAGTCTAAAACGGCAGATGTTTTAGAATTTATAGACGGCACCCAGCGAGAATACCGCCTGGTCGATTGTGCTCACAATTGAGTACTTGAACTCGGCATTAACAACGAAGTTGTGCCTGATGTCATACTCGCAGCCTCCACCCAGGTTCAGTCCAAAATGGGTAATCGACTCGTCGGTTTTGTTGTAGCATTTGCTCACAACGGTGAGACCAGCGAGAGGGTAAGCCCTGAACTTGGGGGCGATGTTGAACAGATAATGGGCGTTGGCGTTAAGGTCCCACATGTGGAAGCCATTGTTACTGAAGTAGTAGTTGAACGATGCCTCGCCCCTGATATCGTTAGTGATAAAATACTGGAACTTGCCACCAATACCAAGCATATTGATTTCGGTGCCATATAGGAGGTTACCTCCTACAGCCATCTCACCCTTTTGAGCTGAAGCATATCCGCACCCCAAAACGGCGATGATCAATAATGATAAAAATTTCTTCATAATTATAGTGTTATATCTTTTGTGTTCTTCCTCAACCACTTAAAAACTCGTCACTCGCTACTTATTACTTGTTACTTGTTACTTATTACTTGCTACTTATTACTTATCCTGAGGCACATTGATGTTCTTGCTCATGACAAGGTCGTGGGTGCGCTGCATGAAGCGCTTGAAGGTCTCGCGCGAGTCGGCACGCACCAGCTCAGGCTTGTCCTCGGGAATCACCTGATAGGTGTTGTCGCCTGCACCTGGTTTCTGGCAGAAGAAAAGCTTGTAACGAGGGCTGTCAATCACGGGCTTACCATCCTTCATTTTAACCCTAACTTTAACCATTGCCCCACCACGGCAGTCGATGTCGCTCATGTTGGAGATGAAATTACCGAGGCTGTAGACCAGCAGAACGTCCTTGTTGAACTTGTTGCTGTGACGCACCTCAAAAGGCTCAACCACATGTGGATGGCCACCAATAATGAGGTCTACGCCCTTGTCGATGAGGAAATTGGCAAGCTCCTTCTGCTCCTGCACAGGTGTGAGGGTGTACTCCACTCCCCAGTGCATGTTGACGCACAGCACGTTGGCACCGGCTGCACGTGCAGCGTCGATGTCGGCGGCTATCACTTTCTTGTCGATGTAGTCGACCACCACATCCTTTTGGATTGTAATGCCGTTGGTGCCATAGGTGTAGTCGAGGAATGCAACCTTGATGCCGTCGAAGTCCTTGATACATGGCAGTCGTTTAGCGCGGTCGGCCTTATTGATATAGGTGCCAATGTGAGGTATGCCCCACTCATCGAGCTTGTTGATGGTCCTCACAGCACCCTTGTCGCGACGGTCGAGACAGTGGTTGTTGGCAGTAAGGAAGAAGTCGAAACCCACCTTTTGGAGCTCTTGGGCATACTCATCGGGGGCACTGAAACAGGGATAACCCGAATAAGGCGCTCCACCTAGCGAGCACTCAAGATTGACGATGGCATAGTCGGCCTCCTCGATGTCGCTCTGCACATGCTTGAAGCAAGGGCTGTAGTCGTAAGAGCCATCGGCACGACGTGCCACCTCATACTGCTTGGAATGCTGCATAGCATCGCCAAAGAAGACAAAATCCACCTCGGCGTTGCCGGCAAGCAGCGACATCAACGAGAGTGCAAGAATTGATAGTAGATTCATTTATGAGTTATGAGTTAGTGAGTTATGAGTTATGAGTTATGAGTTTTTAGTGCCTTTTGTTATTTATTAACGGCGGCGACCGGCGCGCATGAGCTGCTTGGGGCTCATGTTCGACACCTTGTGCATTGCCTTGCGGGTCTGGTCAAACTGGGTGAGCAGCCTGTTAACTTCCTGGATATTAGTGCCACTACCACGAGCGATGCGCTGACGACGGCTACCGTTAATAACCTCGGGATGCTCGCGCTCATAGGGTGTCATAGAGTGAATTATTGCCTCGATGCCCTTGAAAGCGTCGTCGCTGATATCGATATCCTTAATGGCCTTGCCCACGCCAGGAATCATCGAAGCGAGGTCCTTGAGGTTACCCATCTTCTTGATTTTGCTAATTTGCGAGAGGAAGTCGTTGAAGTCAAACTTGTTCTTGGCAATCTTCTTCTGCAACTCGCGTGCCTGCTCCTCGTCATATTGCTGCTGCATGCGGTCAACGAGCGACACTATATCACCCATGTTGAGGATGCGGTCGGCCATACCAGCGGGACGGAATGGGTCGATGGCCTCCATCTTCTCGCCAGTACCCACCCACTTGATGGGCTTGTTGACAACGGTGCGGATTGACAATGCTGCACCACCACGGGTGTCACCATCGAGCTTGGTGAGCACAACGCCGTCGAAGTCGAGACGATCGTTAAAGGCCTTGGCGGTGTTAACGGCGTCCTGACCGGTCATAGAGTCGACAACAAACAATGTTTCGTTGGGCTGGATGGCGTCTTTAATGGCCTTGATTTCCTGCATCATCTGCTCATCAACGGCAAGACGACCTGCAGTGTCGACAATCACCATGCCATGGCCCTTGGCCTTAGCCTCGGCAATAGCGTGCTGAGCTATCTCAACGGGATTCTGGTTGCCCGGTTCGCTATAAACAGGCACACCAATCTGCTCGCCAAGCACCTTGAGCTGCTCGATGGCTGCAGGACGATAAACGTCGCAAGCCACAAGCAACGGAGAGCGCTTGATGAAGCGGTTGGCCAGCTTGCCCGAGAAGGTGGTCTTACCCGAACCTTGAAGACCCGACATCAAGATAATGGCGGGATGGCCCTCGATGTTGAACGGAGCCTGCTCACCACCCATGAGCTCGGTGAGCTCATCGTGCACTATCTTAATCATCAACTCCTTAGGTTTCAAGGAATTGATAACATTTTGACCTATTGCTTTTTGTTTAACAGTATCGGTGAACGTCTTAGCCACCTTATAGTTAACGTCGGCCTCAACAAGAGTGCGACGAACCTCTTTTAGAGTTTCGGCAATATTGATCTCGGTGATTTTGCCTTCACCCTTCAACACCTTGAACGCGCGTTCAAGTCTTTCGCTTAGATTTTCAAACATATATATGTTAAGTAATAAATATTAAGTAAAAGTAACAAGTTCTTAAGAGATAAACACCTTAGTAACAAGTTACAAAGTAACAGTTCACATGCGGCTGCTACTTTTTGGGACATTACTAAATCAGTTTATTGGTTGCGGTGTCGGGGAACACCACCTGAGGCTTGAAACCTTTAGCCTCCTCGGGGGTCATGAGTGCGTAGGACATTATTATCACAACGTCGCCAGGTTGCACCTTGCGAGCAGCAGCCCCATTAAGACACACCTCGCCCTTTCCACGCTCACCAGGGATAACATAGGTGTCGAGACGCTCGCCGTTGTTGTTGTCGACAATGAACACTCTCTCCCCCTCCATGATTCCTGCGGCATCCATCAAATCTTGATCGATGGTGATGCTGCCAATGTAGTCGAGATTAGCACCAGTAACGGTTACACGATGAATCTTCGATTTTACAACTTGAATAAACATGGTCAAACTATTTTTAAAAATTAATAATGTAGTACACTTTTGAATTCAGCAAAAAGCGTGCCACATCACAAATTCTCGGGCTTTTTGTAGGTAATGTTGTCGATTTCGCGTACATCACCGCAGTAAACGGTAATGCAGCCAACGATATAATCACTTTGTTCCCAATCACTTACAGGTTGCAATGTTATACCATCGCAAATTGAGTAATACTCCACATCCATCTCGGGATAAGCATTGAGAGTGGCCACTACCCAATCGTGGGTTTGCTCCACGGTGTGATCCTCGGCGAAAGCCAAGCTGTCGCACAGCACTCGGTAGATGTTGGGAGCAATCTTGCGCACAAGTGGAGTGAGGCGCACGTTTCGGCTGCTCTTGGCCAAGCCGTCGGGCTCACGAACGCATGGGCAGGTAACGATATCAAGATTGAGACCCAGCTGTTTAATCATTGCGCGAATCACGGCAATCTGCTGAAAATCCTTCTCACCAAAGTAGGCGCGAGTGGGTTCAACCATCATGAAGAGCTTGCTCACAATTTGGCACACACCATTGAAATGGCCAGGGCGCATGGCTCCCTCCATTACCTCGGCAACTGGACCAAGCTTGAACACGCGCGTGTCGGGCTCGGGATAAATTTCCTCGACTGTGGGCATGAAAGCGATGTCCACGCCACAGCTTTCGAGCAATGCCGCATCGGCCTCGGCAGTGCGAGGATAGGTGCGCAGGTCTTCCTTATTATTGAATTGTGTGGGGTTAAGAAACACGCTCACTACCACCACGTCATTTTCTGACCTGGCGCGTTTAACAAGCGACTGATGTCCCTCATGAAGGGCACCCATCGTAGGAACAAGCCCCACAGTCTTGCCCCCAGCACGAAGCATTGCGACTTGCTTTCTCAGCTCGTCGACTTTACTTATTATTTTCATTGTAATTACAATTGACTTTAAAATCGACTGCAAAATTAGTGCAAGCCGAGTGAAAAACCAAATTTATTTGAGTTTTTCCTGGGCGCAGCCTAATTTATCTAATTTTAGATATAATTTCTGAATAATAAGCTAGACAATAAAAATAAATATATTTTCTCTATTATTCCCATCACAAAAGAAAGGCTGGCGCGCAAGAGCGTGCCAGCCTTTACAAAATTATTTGGATTTAATTCTATCCTGGTTTATTATTCAGGTTTTGAATGCGAGAAGTAGATACCGCCACAAATCTCTACAAGACCATTAAAGGTATCTTTATAGCCAATAGTGGTAAGGACATCGCCCACTTCAATACCTGCTTTGGCTACCCAACCCTTGCGGTTGTCGTCAGTAGCACCATAGCCTGGATAGAGACCGTATACATAGAGTTCTTGACCACCATCAGTTATATACATGTTACCCCATTCATTAGGTTTACCATTCTTGTCTAACAGAGAAGATACCTCTCCTGTTATACGGTAATACACGTTTTTGTCATCAGGCATTTCAAAGAAATCTTCAATGCTAATGTCGGTAACTGGGATGTGAGTCTCATACTGACCACCCTTCGACATTTGTGGTGTGCCGTTGTAAGAACCACGCTTGCCTACTACAGTAATAATGTCGCCTTCCTTGAGTCCTAGTGATTCAAACTCGCCCTGAGCACCCATGTGGTAGATAGCAACCTCACCACTCCAGTCGCGCAGTACGAAGTCGCCCGAAGAGGCCTTAGTCACCTTCTGGATTACACCAGTCAAGCGATATTGTGTAGCATCCTCAGCTGCAGCAAGGAACTCGGCTACTGTGCAAGCTACGATAGAACCCTTCTGGTTGATGGTAGCAGTTACAGCACTCTCCTGTGAGCCATTGCTGGTCTTGAAGGTAACCACTGCGCTGCGGTCGCCACCAGCATTGGCATTTGCATGGAATGTAACGGTTGGATTGCTTCCAGCTGTGATTTCAGAGATTGCAAGCCAGTTCTTGGCGCTCTCAGGAATCTCAACGCTCAAGCCATTGCCCTTGCAGTTAAGGTTCACAGTAACGTCGCCACCCTCCTGAGGAATTGTGGCATCCTCGGGATCGTATCCTTCAATCTTCAGAAGTGATTTCACAATCTTAACAACTTTCACGTCAACGAGCTCAGTGATGCCGTTATAAACCGACTTTGGACCTTCAACAGTGATAACATCACCAATTTCAAGCCCCCAACTTGCAACGGGGTTATTGGCAAGCTTGCCATTCTTGTCGGCCATACCATAAATCTGGATTTCTCCGGTTCCATCCGAGATCCACATGTTGCCATACTTTTCATAGTTGTTAGCCCAACGTGTGATAGCACCAGTCACGCGATAAGTCTTGCTTTCAGGACCTGCGATAACCTCGGCACAAGTAGCATCTTGAACTACAGGAAGACCTTGGATGACTTTGATGCGCTGAGTGCGACCTGCGCAGTTGATTATCAGTTCGGCATTACGACCATTTTCAGTTGCAGGAGCACTGAATTTAACCTTAGTCTCACCGGCCTTGCCCTCCATAGGTGTCACGGTGAGCCATTTATAGTTTTCTTCTGTTTCTTTTTCTTTGAGTATTATGCTCATGCTCCAATCGGCTTTGGCGTTAACATCGATTGTTGCCTCACCTCCTTCAATGTTGATGGGAACGTAGGAACGAGACACTTGAATCTCATCGAGCAAAGTTACTGTATCCTCGTCGGAGCAGCTAACCATCATAGCACCTACCAGTGCAATAAATGCGGGAATAAAATATCTAAGTTTCATAGTAGTGTATGTGCTTTAATGAATTAATTGAAAATATACTTAATACCGATAGCAATGTTCCAGCATTGACCAATGTTGTGGTAGGGAGTCCAAGTCTTGGTGTTGCCGTCGATAGCCTTATTAGTAGCAAATCTAGCATATCCATCGGCATCAACGCCCTTGTAGTCAAGGATGCGTGCTTCACTGCCAATTTCAGGATTCAAAGTCTTGCTTACGCCCCAGCTAGAGTTGAAGAAGTTAAGAACGTTCTTCATGTCGAAGCTCAACTGGATTGTGTGCTTGGTGTTGCCAGCACGGAAGTTGAAGTCGTGCTTGTAACCAAGGTCAATGCGGTGTACCCATGGGCTGTAAACGCTGTAACCCTCGGCATACTCACCCTGATGATTCTTCAGGTAGCTGTCGTTGTGAACGTAGCTCATGAAGCGGTCGCGATCGTTTTCGCTAACGAAACGGAACTCTCCATCAGCAACCTCCTGATCGGTTGGGATGTAGATAGCGTCGTAGTTGTAACCGTCGCCGTTCATGTCGTTGCTAGTCATGTAAGAGTAGTTGTAACCTCCACGCCAAGCCTCATAGATGAGGTTGTAGTGGTTGCCGCTGCGGTCGTGCAGAGTGGCACTTGCCACGAAGCGATCGGGAGTAACATACTGCGAGTTGTGCAGACGAATGTTGTTAGGACCTTCCCAAGTAGGAACATAAGTGAAGGCACTCTCAGCAGCCGAACCTGGCATACCGGTAACTTCCTTAGAAACAGTGTGAGTGTAAGAAGCCATCAAGCTTACCCAATCGGCAGGTTTAGCAGTTGCCATGATATTGGCGCTCCATCCGTAACCCTTGCTTGTGTTCTCAAGAACGAATGCCTTGGTACCAGTGCGGAATCCTTCAGGATAGATTGGACGGTTGTCAGCACCGTTGAAGCGGGCGAAGCCACCTACGCTAGGAATTGACCAGTCGCTGATCGAAACACCATTGATAGTCTTGTTGAAGATAAACTCACCAGTCAGTGTTAATGGGAATGATACTGGGAATGCATAGTCAATAGCGATTGAAGATTTCCACACCTGTGGCATCTTGAACTTAGAATCTACACCATTAACGGCCGATGGAACAGTACCATCCTCTGGCTTAACAGTCTGTGGGTAACCCATGCTGAAGAGTTTCTCCTGCAGAGCAGCGATAGTAGCATGGCCGCTAGCGTCGGTAACGAGACCGCCAGCAAACTGGCTCATATCGGTGTTTTTAGAGTTGAGCTGAGCTTGGTATTGAACCATACCACCGTTGGTTGGCATGTTGGTGAAGAATACCAATGGCAGACGGCCCGAGAAGAGACCTGTACCGCCACGAACCTTGAGGCTCTTGTCGCCCATTACATCCCAAACGAAACCTACGCGAGGCGAGAAGGTGATTGAGCTCTTTGGCCACTTGCCAGTGTCAACGTTGCGAACTTTACCGTCCTCATCATAATAGTCAATGTCAAGGATTTTCTTGTTAGTCATCAGGTCACCATTGTTGAAGAAGAGACCATCGATGCGAAGTCCGTAAGTCAATTTGAACTTGTCACTAACGTTCCACTCGTCCTGACCATAGATGCCAAGCTTGTTGAACTGAACTCGAGCTGCAGGAGCAGTCTCACCGTCGTAACCGTAGGTCAAGCAAACCACCTGAGGAGCAGCGCCATTGATGAAGTCGTCAACGCTCTCATAGCGGTAGTAACCAGTACCATTACGCATATACTGGTTGTCGGCCATCTGATGCTCGAAGCTGATGCCACCCATAATCTTGTGGTTACCAGCATAGTAAGTGATATCGTCCTTCATGTTCCAAATGGTGTTGTGAACGGCGTTATTCCAAGTAAAGAGCTCATAACCGAGAGCCATGTAGTTGCCGTTAGAGCCAGTACCATCAAGGATGTCGATGAATGGGAACTCGCTTGAATTAGTGCCACGCACGTCGTCAAGTTTTGACCAAGTGGCGAGGAACTGGTTCGACAGGTTGTCGGTCAAGCGGCTGTTCAAGTCAAATGAAAGAGAGTGCACAAGGTTCTGCATTGAGTACATCGAGTTTGCAAAAATCATCGAGTACTGCGATGCACGGGCAAATGCTGAACGAGTGCCACCGTCCATCGAAGTGGCGTTGGCTGCGTTCCATACGTTGTTCTTAGTGTAGTTATAGCGAAGTGCTAAGTGATGATCGTTGGTGATGTTCCAGTCGATACGGGCAAGCAGCTTGTAGTTGCTCTCGTCGGCAGGGAAGTCGGTATAAGAACCGGTGTCATAACCATACTTGTCCATCACGTGCTTTTGAACTCTTGCCATGTCGGCAATAGTGGTGCGTGACAGGTAGTTGTCAGGATCGGCAACACCGTTCTCCGAAGCGCGCCAGCGATTGGCAACAGTAGGAATCTTTGACATTTCACCGTTCACGAAGAAGAACAATTTGTTCTTGATGATTGGGCCACCCAGAGTAAAGCCATAAGTTGTGTTGCGGTCTTTTGCACGAGCTCCGGCAAGCTGTTCACCTTCTACGCAGTCACCACGCAGGTGCTCGTTACGATGGTAAAGATAGGCACTTCCACGGAATGTGTTGTTACCACTCTTAGTAATGGCGTTAACACCACCACCGATGAAGTTGGTTTGACGAACGTCGTAAGGCGAGATAACAACCTGCAACTCCTCGATAGCGTCGAGTGAGATTGGGTTACCACCACCAGGAAGTTTGTCGCTCAAACCGAAGTTGTTGTTGAAGTTGGCACCGTCAACAGTGAAGTTGGCAGTACGACCATCAGCACCGGCAAAAGCCATTCCGTTACCTCCATAAGGCGAGAGGCGAGTAACGTCGGTGATGCTGCGGGTAACGGTAGGAAGGTTGGTGATTTGAACATTGGAGATGTTGGTAGTAGCTCCAGTCTTCTCACCAGCGAACTTCGAACCTGAGCCCACGACAACCACTTCTTGGAGTTGGTTAGCATCGGTCTGCATGGTTACGGGCAAGTTGTAGGTCTCACCCAGAGGCAATGTGATTTCAGACATCACCATTGTCTTGTAGCCAACGTAGGACACTGTAGTGGTGTAAGGACCACCAGTACGCATACCTTGGATGTAGAATCGTCCATCCATGTTGCTCACGGCGTTGTACTCAGTACCCGAGGGCACGTGCACGGCCTTTACCACTGCGCCAATGAGGGGCTCATTGGTGTCGTCAACGATTACACCTGTCATCGACGAGGTAGTAATCTGCGCATTAAGTGACATTGCTGCTGCCAGCAACATCATCAGCGTTGATAAGTAAAATCTTTTAAGCATAAAATGTTAGATTAATAAAGTATTTAAAAAAAACGTTTAATAGTTTTATTTTCTCGTCTCTATATATAAATATGCGTCATCAACTCTTTTTAAAAAGCGGCACACCGTTATAAGATACATTGCTCTTATAGCGGTGTGCAGTTTATACTCTTTGCCTTGTAGTTCCTTGAGTGCGATATTGTATCCCCGGCAGTAAACATCTTATTGCCAGGACCATAACTGTCAAATATAAAGAACTGTAGCAAATCCATTATGTTGAATCAGAGTCCTAATTTTTGTGCAAAGGTATTGATATTTTTGCTAATACAAAAAACTATTTCAAAACATTTTTCCACATTAACCATTTTAACTAAAAAAAAGCACCTCTACCCTATCATCATTTCACTATTTTATATTGTTTATCAAATACATACCTATCCTCAGTTGTTAAAAAGTGAGATACATTAAGATGCTACCAAATCTAGGGTAAGAAGACTACATCGCGCCGCTACAACCTGTTACCCTTGCTTCGGTCAAGACCTGGGGGATTGGCAGGGAGCTGGCCGTGTAGGACTTACCCGGCTGCAAAGGTAATACTTTTTTTGTTCCTGACAAATTTTTTCGAAAAAATAGTGCTGAAACGAGCCATTATCGAGCTTCTCACACGTCGCTGAGGTCGATTTTCAAGCCTTCCATGGCAAGCATCGTGTTAGGAAATTCCTCTTGAGCCTGCGACAAAAGCACATCTTCTTCAACATATCGGCTGCTATAGTGCCCCAATATCAGTTTTTGCACATGAGCCTCGCTAGCCACCATGCCTGCTTGGCGTGCCGTGCTGTGGTATCGGCTCACGGCGTTCTTGATGTTCTCGTCGCCATAAGTGGCCTCATGGTAGAGCCAGTCTACATCTCTCACCGAGTCAATCACTCGCTTTGAATACTTAGTGTCGCTGCAGTAGGCATAGGACACAGCCTTTTCAGGATTGGTGGTGAGCACGTCGTTAGGAATAACCTGTCCATCGGGCGACACATAATCCATCCCATTCTTCAACAAGTTCATTGCATGCAACGGAATGTTGTGCTTGGCACACTCCTCGGGATTGATGTGACGAAGCTTGGGCTTCTCTCGAAATATAAAGCCAACGCATGGCAAGCGATGGCTGAGCGGAATTGTGCTCACAGTGATGGAGTTATCCTCATAGATTACTGCCGGATGAGTGTCAATAATATTGAATTTGAGATCAAACGGCCGCTCACGACAGAAGTAGTCGAGAAGCTCGCTAAACATCTTAGCCCCATCTTTGAAAATGTGCACTGTCACCGTTCCACCCTTTTCCAGGAGGGCCATTGTGGAAATCAGCCCCAAAAGCCCGAAGCAATGATCGCCGTGAAGGTGGCTGATGAAGATGTTGTTAAGTCGGGAAAACTTGAGTCTCATTTTCCGCATTGACAGTTGGGCGCCTTCTCCACAGTCAATCATGAAAAGCTTGCCTCTAACATCCAGCACCTGGCACGAGGGCTGATGTCGCAGCGTGGATGTTGCAGAGCCACAACCCAATATATTCAAATTCAATGTCGACATTAGTAAAATTGCTTTTTGTGGCCACGAAGTTAATATTTTTTATCCTCTTACACAAAAAGCAGCTATTGGAAAAATCTGCCATGCGATAAATTTGCACATTACACATAAAAAAATGTTAAAAAATTATTTTTTTTATTCACAACTCTTGCATAGTTAATGACAACCATTTACATTTGCAACAAGTTTTTTCATAGGATTAGATTTTTAAGGTTTACTTTATGCGGATGTTGAGAAACATCTGCATAATTTTTTTTATGGAAAGACACATCTTGGCACAACGTAATTATAGGAAAAAACAAATAATTACAATA
Organism: uncultured Bacteroidales bacterium; assembly: GCA_902792435.1. Taxonomy (GTDB): domain Bacteria; phylum Bacteroidota; class Bacteroidia; order Bacteroidales; family Muribaculaceae; genus Sodaliphilus. The sequence goes on along the minus strand of CADAZN010000008.1, from coordinate 3,373 downwards.
TTTTTTTTGTTTTCTTGTAGGTAAACTGAAAAAATGTTGTACCTTTGCACCGCTTTAAGCTCCCGTGTGATGGGAAATTAAGCTAAATAACTTAATTTTGAGTAACACAACTTATTAAAAATGAAGACATTTCAATTAAACGCAGAGCCAAGAACTGACCTTGGCAAGAAGGCAGCTAAGGCGCTTCGCGCCGGCCAGAAGATCCCTTGCGTCCTGAATGGTGGCAAGGTAATCGAGTTAAAAGATGGTAAGTATGACGGCACTCTCGCCGAGGGCGAGAAGGTTGTTGAGATTGGCCGCGAAGGCAAAGCAGTTCTCACTACCGATTTCACCGTTAACTTCAACGACGTGCGCAAGCTCATCTACACTCCCGAGGTGTTTGTAGTAGCTCTCAACATCAATGGCGTTGAGAAAATGGCTGTTCTTAAGGACATCCAGTGGCACCCAGTAAACGACAGCATCCTGCACCTCGACTTCCTTGAGGTAACCAACGACAAGCCAGTTGTTGTATCTATCCCCGTTAACGTAGAGGGTCACGCAGCAGGTGTTAAGGCTGGTGGTAAGCTTTACCTGAGCATGAAGAAGGTGAAAGTTAAAGGTATCTACACCGAGATTCCCGAGCGCATCATCGTTAACGTTGATAGCCTGGGCATTGGTCAATCAGTTAAGGTTGGTGATCTCAAGTATGACAACTTCGAGCTCGCAAGCTCTAAGGATCTTGTTATCACTGGTGTTCGTGCCACTCGTGCTGCTGCTACTGCCGCTGCCGAAAGCGAGGAGGGTGAAGAAGGTGAAGCTGCTGAGTAATTTATTCAAGCAACTATTCTCTTCTAAATCCAAAAATGTTGAACAACCTCAAGAAACAACGACAATGAAGTTCTTGATTGTTGGATTGGGAAACATTGGTAACGAATATCAAGGTACCCGTCACAACATTGGCTTTACAATATTGGATGCCTTGGCCGAGGCATCCAATGTTTTTTTTACCACTCAGCGCTATGGCGATGTGGCACAGATGCGTCTCAAGAACCAGCAACTGGTGCTCTTGAAACCTTCTACCTACATGAATCGTAGTGGTGAGGCGGTAAGATATTGGATGCAGAAAGAGAAAATAGCGCTCGACCACTTGCTTGTGGTTGTTGACGACCTGGCTCTGCCGTTTGGCACTATTAGGTTGCGCGGCAAGGGCGCCGACGGTGGTCACAACGGACTGAAGAACATTAACGCTATGGTAGGTTCGCAAAACTATGCGCGCCTGCGATTTGGCATTGGAAGCGACTTCCCCGAGGGTGCTCAAGTCGACTATGTGCTGGGGCCTCTCACTATCGAGGAACAGCAACAGCTCCCCGAGCGACTGAAAAAAGCCGTCGACACCATCAAGGCATTTTGCCTGAGCGGGCTAAGCTTTGCCATGACCAACTACAATAATAAGTAGAGAGTGAGAGTGGAGAGTGAGAGTGAGAGTAAGAGTGAGAGTGGAGTGTCCATATCTTTATCATCGGCTTTTATAAACGATAAACGACTAGCAATTAACGATTATGACTGAAATGCGCATCGACAAGTGGCTGTGGGCCACAAGGGTCTTCAAGACGCGGTCGCTCGCCACCGACCAGTGCAAACTTGGGCGCGTGACCATCAAGGGCATGAATGTGAAGCCGTCGCACAACATCAAGGTGGGCGACGTGATAGAGGTGCGCAAGCCCCCCATCACATTCACCTTTGAAGTAGTGGGATTGCTCAACAACCGCGTGGGTGCAAAACTGGTGCCTAACTACCTGAAGAACATCACCTCCGACGACCAGTACAAGTTGCTTGAGATGGCTCGCATTGGAGGTTTCGTGCGACGACAGAAAGGTATGGGCCGCCCCACCAAGAAAGAAGGACGAGAGATGAAGGAGTTTGCCGACGAAGCTTTCTTCGGCTTCGACGACTGGGACGACGAGAGCCCACTTTGGACCGAGGAAGATGAGGAGAAGCTAAACAACAAAAAATAATTCTGATATCTCACATAGTAAAAAAATGCACCAACTTGACATCTACAAGTCGGTGCATTTTTATTTATAATCGCCAAGTACAGAAATGGGGAGTTTTTACTTAAAAAAACTTGTTTTTCTTTCATTTTATTTGCAATTAACAAAATAATGTGTAATTTTGTTAGCCAAACACATACATGTGTAGAAACACAACATTCTAAGACTTATTGCAATACTAACTTAAATAACACCAATATTTTTTATTAACCAAAAATTATTATCATCATGAAGAAATTTTTACTTCTCGCAGCTTTCTTTGCTGCATTGACAATGAGCGCGCAAGAGTTTACGCTCACTGAGGTAACCAGCACTACCAATGTTCCTACCGACCGTGCGAACAACCGTCAAGGCTTCGGTATGGCTGGCAAGTTCATCGTTATGGACAAGGTTCTTGGCGAGATCAATTTCTACAATCCCGAAGATGGCGCAGTTGAGAACACTCTCTACACTGGCGCTACTGCTTCTTGGCCCGCAGTTACTCGCGACGAGGCTGGCAACATCATCGCACGCGTTGACAACAGCTGGCCAGGCAACTTCATGGCCGACACTGTTATCATGAAGATCTTCCCCGCTGGCGGTGGCGACCCCATCGATGTTGAAGCCAACATTTTTGCTGACTTTGAGGCCGAGAATGGCCGTTGCGACTTCTTCAGCTTCATCGAGGGCAACGTGATGGATGAGGACGAAGGCGGTATCCTTTGGCTCGTTACAGCCAAGTCTACTGGCATCCTTAAGGTTCCTTTTCTGGGTGGTGAAATCGATGCCGACCACATCGCTCTGTTCCCAGTTGATGGTGCAACTCTTGCTCCTACCAGCTCTACTGTAGTTAACCCCTACATTGCTGTCGATGGCACCAAGCACTACATGCTGTGGACTCGCAACGCTGCTGCTGTTGACCTGGTTATGAACGACACTGAGGACGGCTTTATTGGCACTTCTTTCTCTCTGCCTAACAAGGGCGCTACCAATGGCTGCTTCCCACTGACATTCGGTGGCAAAGACCTGGTTATCTACACTACTCTGCCTAACTATGGCAACGCTTGGGCTATCGCCGAGAAGAATGCCGAGGAGGCTATCGCTGTTGTTCCCGAGATTGCTGGTTTCGTAACCAACGGCTTCCAGTGCAACTGGCTCAACGCTGAGGTTGTTAGCGACACCAAGGCTATCATCTATCAATATTTCCCTGGCAACTACTTCAAGACCTATGAGCTGACAATCGGTGAGGAGGAATTAGAGATTAACGAGGCTTACTTGGTTGGTACTTTCAACGACTGGAACCAGACCGAAGAGGGTGGCCGCATCGCATTTGAGGATGTTGATGGCGTTCTTACCGCATCTAG
>CADAZN010000007.1 GCA_902792435.1 uncultured Bacteroidales bacterium | reverse complement strand
CATCAAAAAGATGTTATTCCTCTTGATGACATTTTCCTGATTGCCCTGTGGGGCATTACTTCTTGGCCTCGGCAGGAGCTGCTGGAGCCTCGGCAGGAGCTGCTGCTTGAGCATCGCCCTTAGCTGGAGCGGCTTTAGCGTCGGCAGCTGGAGCCTGCTCCTGTGCTGGAGCGGCCTGCTGAGTTGGGAACTGAGGTGCTTTCTGCTCCTTCTGAGTCTTCATGTCCTCAAGAGTGATTTTCTTAGAAACCACAGTAGGCTCAGAGATGAAAGGAGTAGCGATGCTGAGCACGCAAATGAAGATAGCGAGTCCCCAGGTTGCTTTTTCTATAAAATCGGTGGTTTTTTTCACACCCATAAATTGGTTATAATTGCTGGCACTTGCTGCCAAGCCACCACCTTTTGACTTCTGAATAAGAACCACACCAATAAGCAAAATTGATGCTAAAAAGATTAAAATTGATAATGTAATTGCCATTTTTTCAAATAGTTATAGTCGCAAGAAGCGAATTTGGTCTGCAAAGTAAATACTTTTTTCTGGAAAATTCAAATTTATGCTTTCAATAATTTCAAGAGCCTTAGAATATTTTCCTCGCGCAATGTAGACTTTTGCCAAACTTTCGCTGAGCATCGAGTCATCATTTTGGGTAGAAATTTCGACCGCATCGTTGGCGGCCATCACCACTTCTTCTTTCTCCACATGACGTTCCTCTTGAGGACTCTGAGAAATGGCATCCTTCTCCTGCTGGCGAGAGTGGGCGATGAAGCTCTCGATGAGTTCATCCTCTGCATCCTGCGACGACGCCGAAGCGCCTTCATCTTGTGCCGCCAGGATGTCGGCATAGTCGGGAGTGGGATTGAAAATCGCCTTATTTAATGCGGCAATCTCCTTAGCATTAGAGCCTTGGGCATAGGTCTCAAGGAACTTGTCGATGACATTGTCGACATCGGTTTCCTCAGGCTCCTCAACCGGATAGAACGAGGCGAATGCTGCAGGCGCATTGCCCACCACTATCGATAGGTCGCGTCGGTCGGGGCTCATGATCGAGACACGATGCAGAGCCTGCTCATCACCATTGTGCTTGACGTGCAGCAGCAGTGGCAACGCAAAGTAAGGATAACGACGCATTACCTCGTCAACCCACTGCTGCTCAGGTGCATCACCCTTATTGAGCAGTCTTTCTATGTCATTGCCAATATTCATTACTATAGGTTAATCGTTACCAATTGCCGAGGGTTTGGTTGAAGATGAGGTCAACGAGCTCGGTGCTGATTTCCTCACACAGCTGATCCTGAACATCAATCAGCAGCTGGTTGCTGTCGAAGTCTCGGTAGGCCGACACATTGATGTCGTTGCTCAAAGCATCGTTCACATTATCTATATATCGCACTCTTACCGAAATTGTGAGCCTGGTGCGGGTGGCATAGGCATTTTCTCCAACCGCCTGAGGTGACAAGCTATAGTTAGTAATCTCACCCTCAAACCTCAGGTTGCTGTTTGGGTTATCGACCTGCTGGAGACGAGTTTGTTGCGTGACCACATCCTGAAGCTTGTTTTGGAACACCTGCTGAAGCGGTGGATAGACCAGGGCAGCGCGGATGGGGAAGTTGGCAAACGACACGGTCTTATACTTGTTGTAGTCGATTGACGCGCCGTTAAACTTATAGCTGATACAGCCTTGCGCCACAAGCATCACAGTCAATGCAAATAACAATTTTTGTGCCAAAAAACTTCTCATAGCTCCCTCCTACTTGCGGTTGTTGCGGTATTCTAGACCATATTCCTTAATTTTGCGATAGAGGGTGCGCTCGCTGATGCCCAGCTCTGCTGCCGTTTGCTTGCGACGCCCCTTGTTTCGCTCAATAGCATTGATAATCACCTCACGCTCGGTGTCTTGAAGGGTCTTGACCTTGTCTTCTTCCACGTCAACAGCTGTAGCCTTGATGTCGCTGAACGATTTGCGTGTCGCAGTTCCGGCATTATGCTTGGTCTCTTCAATCTCGTAGGATTCGGGAACCTCTTGCCACAGGTTGATGTCGTCTTCATCATCTCTTGGCAACTCCCTCATAGCATTAATGGCAGTTGACTTACGCTGAATCTCATTGATATTGGAGCTGAGGTGAATATTGCCGTTCTTGGTCATGTTTCCTCCACCCCTCTCCAGAGCCTTCTTGAGCTCCTCGATTTCCTGCTGCAGTTGGAAAATCATCTTGAAAATGAACTCACGCTCCTGAGTGTAATCATGCTGAGCATCGCCGAAAACTACTGGCAGCGTTGAGCTGTGGTTCTTTTGGCTGAGATATCGTTTCACCACATCACCACTCACCATGCCGCTCTCAAATGACGACATTTCGCGCACCAAACTCTGCAGCTCACGCACGTTACCGCTCCACCTGAAGCCCACCAGCTGACGATAGGCCGACTCGTCAAACATCAAAGGCGGGCAGTTGTGCTCCTCGGCATAGTCGTAGCTGAATTTTGTGGCAAGCAACTTGATATCCTCGCCACGCTCACGCAATGGTGGCACCTCGATGCGAATAGCAGCGATGCGGTAGAAGAGGTCCTCACGGAACTCTCCCTTTTTAACCATCTGAAGCAAGTCCTTGTTGGTAGCGGCAACAACTCTCACATTGGTCTTGCGCACCTCGGAAGAACCAACCCTCAAATATTCGCCCGACTCAAGAACCCTGAGCAGTCGCGCCTGAGCGTCGAGAGTGAGATCGGCCACCTCGTCGAGGAAGATGGTGCCTTTGTTGGCAACCTCAAAATATCCTGCATGCTCCTTCTCGGCATTAGTAAAAGCACCTCTCTCGTGACCGAACAGTTCGCTCGAGATAGTTCCCGATGGAATGGCACCACAGTTCACCGCAATATATTTATTGTGCTTGCGTGGGCTGTTGTCGTGAATAATCTTTGGGAAGAACTCCTTACCGGTTCCGTTCTCTCCGTTGATAAGCACCGAAATGTCGATAGGTGCAATTATCAGAGCCCGTTTCACTGCCGAGAGCAACTTAGGAGACGAGCCAATGATGCCATAACGCTGCATCGTACGCTTTATTGTTTCGGTGGTTATTGCTGCCATTTCTTCAATTTATAAGTTTGTTGTTTTAAAAATACTCCGAGTTCTTCGGGCGTCTCATATTTTGCGAGTTCTTCGGGGGTGATAATGTCGCCCACCGACACTCGGAACTCGTAACCCTTCTTGTTGAAAACCTCGCGTTGCAGTCGCAATGTGCGCAATCGCCAGTCAATCATTCCCAATAAAGTGAAAAACCAACTATTGTGACCATGGAAATAGATGGGGACAACTGGAACCTTGAGTTTCTGGATGATTCTAATTACCGAAGGCTGCCACTCGCGGTCCTCAATGCGCATTCCCCAAGTGAGCTTTGACACTGCCCCTGCCGGGAAGAATCCCAATGGGTGCCCCTGCTTGACGTGGCGCATAGCATCGGCAATACCCTTGACCGAAACGGCACGCTTGGCAGGATCGTTGCTTGCCAGAGCATCAACAGCGATGAAGTTGCCCCGCAACGCACCAATGTGATTTAGTATCATGTTCACCATTACCTTGTAATCGGGGTAACGGTGCCCCATGATGTCAATAAGGGCCACACCATCCAGAGCACCAAAGGGGTGGTTAGATACTGTGATAAAAGCACCCTCAGGGAGCTTGTCGAACACCTCAGCGTTTCTCAGTGTGACTTTGGCTCCAATTTCCACAAAAAGATTGTGGGCGAAGTCAGGTCCTGGGCGATGGAGGTTGCGGCTGTGGTAGTCGTTAGTCTTATCCATTGCAAGCCAATGAAAAATTCTGTTCACCAGCTTCTCCTTGCCCTTGAAAAACGGCGCCATCTCGCACACGTCATCATAGTCTAGCACCATGCGTTTGAATGGCAGTTGGTCTTTATCTTTATTATTATCTTCAATCATTCTACTTAAATTATTATAAATCAACATGCAATGTCGCCACAAAACAGAAACAGGCGAATTTTGCGGCTACAAAGATAATTCAAAAAACTGACATTTTTTCAGTTTTTACATTTTTTAGTGCATTTGTTTTTTCTTCCCCCACAACTCCCAAACCGATAAGGTTATATCCTTATTAATAAACACAGAAAACAGGGAGCGCCAACGGCACTCCCCTATCGTTAATCGCACAATCACCAGTTACTTAGCATAGTAACATTTTATCTCACCTATTTTCAGTTTTCCAACAACAAGCAACGGAATTCGTTGTGGACCAGTGGAGATGTAGGCATCGATATCGTCGCTCGACTTCTTACCATTGTCGGTGGTAAAGGAGAGTTTGAGGTGGAAAGCTTGGTGCCTTGATTTATCTCGGAGCTGAATAGGTGCAATGCCCACATACTTGATAGCAAGTGTTTCCTTTTCCTTGCCCGAGAACACACACGACTTGTAAACCTTGTTGGTCTCCAGCTTGCTGAAGTCCATGTTGCGCAGCATGTAGAAGACGCTGAGCATGTCATAGGCGGCGGCACCATGGCTAAGGTTAATTTTAGCCGTGGGCTTGCCCTTGCGGTATCGTGCGCAAGCCGCTGTTGTTCCAGCACCGCTGCTGTTGAAGGCCACCACGTCGTGAGCATAGTAGCTGTTCTCATGCGTGAACTTCTCATATTTTAGCGGACGGAAGTTGATGTTCATCGAGCATTTGAGCGTGTCGCGAACAGTATAGATTTTATCGGCCCAAGAGCGAGTCTTGCCTGTGAGCATCGCATTATACCCATTCCCACTCTTCGATACCGACAGGGTTGCATCACCGGCATGCTTCCAAATTGCGCCCCAATGATACACTATCTGATAGTTAAGGCTTTCGTTGGTGAGAGTTAGAGCTTTAGCTAGTGGCGACATCACCACACTAGAAATCAATAGTATTGAAAAAAGTAGTTTCCTCATAATTATTTTCAAATTTGTTTTTAGATAAGACTTTCAAAGTCCCCAAAAGGTTTAAATTAATGCCTAATACATAACAATTGGCCGACGCGATTCTCTCTAGAGAATTGTATCGGAGTTTCTTGAATGCACACATGACACTGAATAAACGAGGGCCCTTGTGAGAACCCTCGTTTAACTATTGAAATATACAGCTTTAAGTTGTTATTTCACGAGCACTTTAACTCCGTTCACCACGTAGATGCCTGGAGTGAGTCCATCGATGGTCACGCTGCCATTGATGATGGTCTCGCTGGCAACCTGACGACCGTTAACGTCGTAAACACCCACCACTGTGCCATCGGCACCTGCTACGGTAAGGTTGCCATAGGTGTTGGTAATGCTCACGCCATCCTCGGCTTTAATCTCATTGATACCAGTTACTGTGCCGTCGCTCGACCAGTTGAGATAGAACTCACTGGTGGAATTTTCACCGGTCTTATAGGTATAAGTAGCTGTACCCTCGGCTCCATTGCCACTCTCGCTTGTGGGATTAAGCACCACAATATTACCTGGCACATCATCAGGATCAAGAGCACTCATGTCACCCGGAGTGATAGTGTTTTTCAAGGCACTACCACTGGTTCCGTCCCAAGTGATGTTATCCATAACCATTCCGTCGGCGCCTAGGTGGCGTGTGTCACCCTTCAGGTCCTCGCTGTCCTTTAGTGTGAGCACTGTGCCGTTGCCAGTCACATTAGGATCAAGCTGGAAGAAGTAAACCTTGAATTTTTGAACACTACCATTCACTTTCTTCGAGAATGCTGCGCAGTCGGCAACAATTGTGCGGCCATTGTCACGGCTCTCGATTGTGGCACCGGGAGCAGCACTCAAGTCGATACCGTTAATGTGGTTGTGGGCAAACTCGATGTTGGTCAAGTTGGCGAAGTTGCCAGTGATACTGTGCAGGTCATTGCCGTTGGCGCGAGCGTCGGTGATGCTGGCTGGCAACGCAAGGTCGCTCAAGCTGTTGCCATTGTTGGCATTTGCTATAGGAGCCTCATCGGCGCTAAAGATGGTAGTGGGCTTGATGGCATCGCCATCGCTGCCATCATGGTTAAGGTCCTCGGTGCCATCTAATTGGGTCCTTGTGTCGCTACCATTGGAAATGTTGAAGAACTGCAGCTTGGTATTGCCACTCAAGTCGATTTCCGGCAACTTGTTGCGAGCCACGTCAAGCCACAGGAGTTCTCCGTTGTTACTCAAGTCGAGGGCAGTCAGGCTGTTATCGTAGGCTCGAAGCTTCTCAAGATTAGCATTGTTTGCAACATTGATGCTGCTAGTGCCAATGTTTGATATCCACAGGTTCTTCAATGCAGCGTTGCTTGAGAAATTGATGTCGTTACCCCACTGAGTGTTGTTATAGCCAAACAGAGTCTCAAGTCCAGTCAAAGTGTTTAGACCTGCAAAATTGGTCTTCAGCAAGGGATCGTTCTGAACGTAGAGAACCTTGAGGTTGGGGTCATTGCTGACGTACAACGTGTCGAGCTTAGTGCGGTTGTGAGCGCGAACAATGGGCAAGTCAGAGCAATTCTCGGCAAGCACAGTGCGTATGTTCGGGCAGTAAGTCACATCCAGCGAGTTGTGATAAGAGTTTCCCGTATTGTGAACAGCATAATTGAGCGGGTTGCCACTCACGTTAGCATATTCGAGGTTAACTCCTGAATTAAGACGAACTTCATTATAGCCACTGTTACTTACGTCGAAATATTTCACAGGGTTTAAGTAATTCGCACCTGTCTCGGGATCGATATAATTAAACGATATTGATGCCGTGGCATTTCCATCGGAGCCTGTGCCCCATGTTGTGCTCACATATTTTCTTACCGACCCTGAGAGTCCACAATTTCCTTTGCCATAACCATTGTCTTCAGGGGTAATATCTCTGGGAGGAACAGCCAATGCTCCATAATCACGCATATAAGCACAGTCGCCATACATGCACGAGATTGTCAATGTGTCGAGCTTGGGGAAATACATGAATCCCATTGACTGCATGTTGTTATTGTCGGCATGAATGGTCTTAAGCTCTGAGCAAGGGATTAAATAGATAAATGAATGCCAGCTTGAGTACCAGCGATGCCCCGCCGCAGTTGCAACTACTGCTTGCAGATTATCGTCGGTGACCCAGTCTTTGTCCATCCATCCAGGACACATATAGGTGGGACCTGATGCTGTGTTGCGAATCGCAGTATTACTGAAGTCAAGCCACTCAAGCTTGGTATTATATTGTAAGTCAAGATGATACAATCCTATAGTATCATTCAAGTCACATTCTCGCAAATCAAAGGGACGAGCCAGTTTCGACTGATAATCAGTGTATTCTGTAGTCCAATTCGCGTCAGATGCATTGACTCCTGCAGCAGTATATTTTTTATTATACTTCATCAAGCGTTTGCCTTTCTTTTCAATCATCGCATCTTTTTGTGCTTTGGTAGTGATAGTACCATCTTTCACGCCTGTGATTACTGCATTGTGGCTCACATCAAGATGCCTAAGTTCTTTATTCCTATACAAATGCACACTATCACGCAAGTTGTTATAGGCAAGGTCAAGATATTGCAGGTTAACCAAGTGCTCAAGGCTTGATTCGTTGGCATCGGCTGGCCGATAATTTACACTGTTTGTTACACTATGAAGCGCATAAACACCATTGGTGAAGGTGGTAAACTCATTGTGGCGAGCCTGGAGTTTTGTCAAGCCAGTTACACCCTCGAGCGAGTTCTGCTGGCCGAGCTTATTGAAGCTACTGTTCTCAATGTTCAGCGTCTGCAAGTTGCTCAGCCACTTGATGTAAAGACCATTGTCACTCTCGATAACACCATCAGGGCTTGTCTGAGTCAAAGCGGTGTTTCCGTGAAGCTCAATCTCGGTAAGAGCAGTGTTGCCTGCCAGTGCCAATGATTTAAGAGAAGTGTTGTTCTCGGCTTTAAACTTAGTGAATCCATTATTGCCCAAGTCAAGACCCACAAGACTAGTGGTTGGCAAGGTATAAGCGCCACTGCCAAAGTTGTTGTTCTGGGCGTAGAGGTAATTCACATTGCAGCCATTAGGAATGTTGATGTCGGAGAGTTGGTTATTGTTCAGTTTCAGAACATTGATTTGGCTTGCCTGAATATTGGGAACATCGGTGAAGTTATTATCACTGAAGTCTAAAACAACATTGCTTGCCCCAGCATCCACAGTCACCAAGGGATAGCTGCTATTGCTGAAACCATTGTTAGTGAGGGTCACGGTTTGCATATTGGTGATGCCACCCAAGTTGACAGAAGTCAATGCTGGGCAGTTGGTAGCAGTAAACTCATGAATAGTGTTGTTGTTGCCTTCCATGTAGTTGTTGTCGAAATCTACAGTCTGCAAAGCAGTGAAGCCGTCGAGTGCATAGTTGGTTGACATGGCATCGTTCGACAAGTCAAGTGTTACAAGAGAGCTCTTGTTGGTAGCGTCGAAGGCATTCAATTGCTTATTGAAATAGATGTCAGCGCCATTGATGGTGATATCGGTAAGAGCTGGGCAATTATGCGCTGTGACATATTGTAGTTTCGATTTGTTGTGCTCGGCAAGAATCCTTGTCATTAAGCTACAATTATTGGCAGTAACAGTAAGCAATGAATTTGGAGTCTGTGGAATGTTGAGCACAGTGAAGGGGTTATTCGAAACATTCAAAGTTGTGAGAGCCGTGAGGCCTGTCAATGTAGTTGCCTCTGGGAAATTAAGGGTTGTGATACCACTGTTGTTGATAGTAAGACCTGTCATATGAAGGTTGCCGCTTACGTCGATATGAGTCAAAGCAGGGCAGTTGGTAATGGTCATCGTGTTAGCCCATGATGCTTGAGAGCCAAATTTGAAAGTTTCAAGAACGGTAAAGCCATCAAGTGTTTGTGCCGCACCACTTGAAGTCATGTGGTTGTTGCTCAAATCCAAATACTCGAGAGTGGATTTCTGTGCTGCACTAAATGAGCTAATGACATTTGCTGGCGTAGCATCGCAACCGCTCATATCGAAATATTTGAGTTTTGACAATGTGTTTAATGCTGGAACGCTATTGAAATGATAATGGTCGTAGTTGTTGGCAATAATTAAAGTTTCAAGAGTGTTTGCAACACGATCAGCAAAAGCAGCTTGATTACAATATTGCAAAGCACAGCTTGAAATATCTATATATTCTAAGACATTACTTCCAGCAGGTGGAAGGTTAAGAATAGGGTTAGAAGTAGAAGCTGCGTTTACACCAAAACCTTTCAGGCCACTATTCCCATGAACATCAAGAATGCGCAATCTATGAAGAGCTGTAAGATCGCCATAAGTGATGTTATTGCTTGACGCATACAGTTCCTCAAGATTAGTGAAGAGCTCAATACCTTTAAGGTTAGAGATACTTTTACCACTAACATCAAGAATTTTCACATTGTTTGGATAGATATTGTCACCTTCGTTTACATTCAATGCTTCGGCAAGTGCTGCACGGAAGTTCGCATCGGGGAAGTAAGTTGCATTGAGCTGAAGTTGATTAATGGTAGTAATTAATGAATTAGTGCTATAATAACCACCATTGACCCAGTCCATTGCGATGCTTTCATTTGAACCATTGTCACTGAAGATTACTTTGGAAGGTGTTCCTGTGTTATCTGCTTCCCAAGACCACAAGTTATCAGAACCATCTACCTTGGTCATAGGCTGACCTGGCCAATTCCCTCCAGTGAAATTTTGGCCATCTTTGTAAATCCAAGCATAAGGAGTTCCCCATTGGCTAGTGTTTACAAAATACACAAATAGTTTGCCATCTTTATAAACAGCCCCACTTGGTATAATATACATGTTTGTGAGATTATAATAGGTGGAACCTCCTTGATACTCATAGTATCTGTCACCATTAATGCCAGTGATATTTCCTGTTTGGTTACTTCCGTCATTAATAATGGCATTTACAGTACTCTCGTTGAAAGTCGCAACATACCATAAGGAGCCATCGTAGGCTGTTGTGGTAGTTGTCATCACTTCTCCTGGCCAGCCGCCATTCAATGGAGTTTCATCGTTGTCCCACACATATAGATGTGGTGCTGCAACTCCACTAGTCGTCCTCACATGGACTTTTATTGCGGCCCTGGCTGGGGTGCTCCAGGCTGTGGCGAGTGCTAGCATTAGGAGCAGGGCGCAGTGTTTAGTTAGTAACTTTTGTTTCATGTTGTATTTATATTAAATGGTTAATGTTTCCTTATAAACTATTAGTAAATCACGGCAAATATATCAATAAAAGTTGTAAATCCAAAGTATTTTATTGACAAAAATTACAAAAGTTAACAAAACCGATCACAACCTTTAGTAATAATAAGCCAAAACACACATAACAATATAGCAGCACTAACCCTCGGAAGGTGGTAGTACGAGCCAATGGTTCGCAATACAAAACAACAAGCACACCTATCATACCCCCTTTGCCACTTCTATCTAGAAGGTGAGCTACTCGGGCAATACAACCTGCACGCTACTTTTCACACTCCACCCGCCCCTCTCTATTTTTAGAGGGGAGCTTTTGACATGATAGTACTCCTCTTAACCAGAGGTGAAGTTTTTGATGTGGTTATTCGCGGAAGTAGACGCGCTTGACGCGTGGCGAGATGCTGGTCAGGATTTCGTAGCCAATGGTGCCACGGGCCTTACTGAGCTGGTCGATGGGCGTGTGCTTGCCGAAGACTTCCACCTTGTCGCCCACCTCGCATTGCGCGTCGGTGATGTCAACCATGCAGGCATCCATGCAGATGTTGCCCACCGTTGGGCACATTGTGCCGTTAACCCACACCTTGATGGCGCCATTGCCAAAGTGGCGGTCCATGCCGTCGGCATAGCCAATTGACACCGTGGCGATGCGCGAGTCACGCTCAAGCACCCCGCGTCGTCCGTAGCCCACTGTAGTTCCTGCTGGCCACTCCTTAATGCTAATGACCACAGCACGCAACTCAGCCACTGGCACGATGCCATCTTCGCTGCTGTCGTCGGTGGTCTTAATGCCATAGAGTCCCACACCCATGCGCACCATATCCATTTGGTACTCAGGGAATCGCACTATGCCTGTGGTGTTGAGAATGTGCCGCAAGATATTGTGTGAGAAGTTGGCTTGCAGCTGGGTAGCGCAAATTTCAAAGTACTCTATTTGTTCGCGAGTGAAATCGTCCTGTGCAGGTTCGTCGGCCACGCTAAGGTGCGAGAACACACTCATAGGCATAATAATATCTTGTGAAAGAAGCAGCTCAACAAGTTCGGGAATCTGTTCTAATGTGAATCCCAAGCGGTGCATACCGCTGTCAATCTTGATGTGAACAGGGAAATTCTTCGCGCCATATTTGCGACCCTCCTTGATGAGTTGTCGAGCTTCCTCGATGCTGTAGACCTCGGGCTCAAGGTAGCGGTCAAACATTGCTTTGTAGTTAACTGTCGAGGGGTTTAGCACGATGATGGGCAGCGTGATGCCTGCCTTGCGCAGATCAACGCCCTCATCTTGTACAGCCACAGCCAGATAGGTAGCGCCGCAGTCTTGCAGCGTCTTGGCTATCTCATAAGAGCCTGTGCCATAGCCCGATGCCTTGACCATCGCAATAGTCTTAGTATCAAATTTCACCTTCGATTTCAGGAACTTGAAGTTGTGAGCAAGAGCGTTGAGGTCGATTTCCTCCACCGTTTGGTGGCGTCGCACCTCAAGCATCTCTACAATTTGGAAGAACTCAAAGCGCGAAGCACCCTTGATGAGCACCGTCTCATTGTCGAAGTCGCCCTGACTCATTGCCTCGAGGAACTTAGCTGTTGACTCAAAGAAGACATCGCGTCCTGAATTGAAATACTTGCTGTAGCGGCACATGTCGGGCCCCACACCTATCAGGCGAGTGATTCCCTTGCTGCGCAGCAACTCGCTCACGCGAATGTAGAGTTCGTCCTCGGTAAACGCCTCGGGCATCAAGTCACTAAGAATCACTGTAGTGTGCTGTTGCGGGTTGCAGCGACGTAGCATGAAATCAAGAGCTGGCGACAACGAATTGTAGTCGCTGGTGTAGCCATCGGCAATGATAGTACACTCGTTGACACCCTCAATCACGCTGATGCGTGTTCCCACAGGCGTGAGTCGCTTCACTCGCTCGGTTATCACGCTGGTGCTGATACCCAAGTAGAGCATTACTGACACACATGTAGCTACGTTTTCAAGGTCACGATCGCTAGTAAAAGGTACATTGAGTACAAACGATGTACCCTCGTGCTTGCACTCCATTACTGCGTTGTTCTCACGCTTGATTATATTGCTAACATATAACCACTTGTCCTCATCTTTGCGCGACCAAGCAACATCCTGTGCTACATAAAGGATGGGGTCGATGGTAGTAGCCACCAGCTCATCGTCGGCACAATAAACGATACTCTCGCAACTATTGAGAATTTTGGCCTTCTCCTCCACTTTCTCCTGCATAGAGGCAAAGCCTTCGTTGTGCTCGTCGCCAATGTTGGTGATAACGCCAATAGTGGGCCTTATCATAGCCTGAACACGCGCCATCTCGCCAGTCTTGCTCACGCCGGCCTCAATAATGGCAAGTGAGGTGTTATCGTCAATATCCCACAACGACAGCGGAACACCAATCTGCGAGTTGTAGCTGCGAGGCGAACGCACGATGTGGTAGTCATCTTTCAAGAGCTGATAGAGCCATTCCTTAACTGTGGTCTTGCCCTTGCTGCCAGTGATTCCGATGATGGGAATGTGGAAACGCTTGCGATGATAGGTGGCGATTGCCTGCATAGCATCGAGGGTGTTGCTCACGCGCAAAAAATTAGCCTCACGCATTGCTTTGATGTCGATGTTGCCACTGTATTCTATCACAAAATTGCGCACACCTTTATTATATAAGTGCTTCACATAGCGGTGCCCGTCATCATTTTGAGTGGTGATGGCAAAGAACAATGTCTCGGCGGGATAAGTGAGCGAACGAGAGTCGGTAAGCAGCTGGCTCACTTCGGCATTCTTGTCGCGCAACTCGCTGGTTTCTATCTCCAGCACCTGGGCTATCTCTTGAATTGAATATCTCATATTAGTTGTCAGTTTTCAGTTATCAGTTTTTCTAGACATTCTATATATTCCAGAAGATTATGGATTTATATAGGGGTATTCTTTTTTTAGATTGGCAATTACTGCTTGAGTGTCGGCATTAAAGCGTGCCACCACATCGGGATTGTTGCTCATGGGTCGATGCTTGAGGCGCTTGCTCACACGCTCACAGCGAGCAATGGCCTGAGTGGAGCGGTCATCAAAATAGGTTGCCTGGAACGTTTGCCAAATGTATTCAATGGCGACATCGCTGGGATGCACCATGTCGGCATTGTAGAAACGGTAGTCGCGCAAGTCGTCAATAACAATCTCATAAGCAGGAAAATATCCTGCCCATTCCTTGTGGGAGCGCACCACATTGTTGATTGCCACGCGCAGCACTGCTTTGCTCAGCGAGTTCATCTCCAGGCCGTCGGCAATGTGGCGAATGGGGCTCACAGTGAACAGCACACGCAACTCAGGGTTGAACTCATGCAGACGCGACATCACTGCATTTAAAGCCTCGGTGCATTCGTCAACGCTAGCCAAGCGGCGAGTAAACTCGTGCTGAGGCACCTTGTGGCAGTTGCTCACCACCTCACCAGTGTCGCGACGGCGATAAACCACCGCCGTGCCAAGGGTGATGACGAGAGTGCGGCATTCACGCAGATGGTCGTGCGCCTCGGTTATACTACGATTCATGCGCTCGAGTGCTGCATCTTTGTTGGCCATCGAGAAGCGAGAATGGAAATCGAAGCAGTTCCACACACCATTAGCAAGGAACAAATCCATGCCAGCAATCACCTCGCCGTCAATTATTTTGTGCAACGAGCTCGCAATACTCAACGGGTTGAAAATGGTGCCAAACGGGTTCACCACCACGTCGATCATAGCATCTTTTAATCGTGCTCCAATGTTATCGCTGAAGCACGAACCAATGAGCATCATCTTGTCGCTGTGACGCATAAAGTTATCGCCCTCGCGAGGGTGTATCATTGTTCGGAAATCCATATCGCTTAAACTTTAAGAATGCAAATATAGAAAAACCAAACAAAAAACACAAATTTTCTCTTCATAATTCAAAAACTCATAATCATGAGAAAAAGAGTCGTACCCTACTTCTCACTTTTAATGGAATCAGGTGGAATCGTCGGAATCACTGGAATCACTGGAATCATTAATAAATGTTAAAGGCCGATAGGAGTGGATAGGAGGGGCATTATGTCAATGAACGCTTTATGGGCAAAGGTAAGAGCCATTTAATATTATTGAAATATTAAAAACATTAATCCAGTGGAAACCAATTAAACAACAATAATGACACACCCACTTAATCTTGCTGATTGTGGGTGTGCCATATAAAGCTTTATTTAACTTACAAAGGGGCTATGCTCCTTGTGTGAATGGTGCTTGGGTTGGATTTTTTATGCGTCGGCAAACACCATGCCGTCGTCGAGTGTAATTTGGAGCTTGGTGTACTCGCAGTGGAAGTCGTTTTGCAGACGATGGAGATAGCGCTCGCACTCCCACTTGCACATTGGCAGATCGTGAAGCAAGTAGTTGCCACAGGCCTCGGGACGTGTTGCAGGAACCTCAGTCTGCTCTATAATCCACTGGAGGCACTCAATGGTAAGGCCTCGCATGTCCTCAACAGTGTAAGTTCCCCTCATGATGATATACATGCCGGTGAGGCATCCCATAGGACCAACGTAAACCACATCTTCCTTTACCCTGCTGTTGCGGAACCATGTTGCCATGAGGTGCTCAATGCTGTGAATGGCAGCAGGAGCAACTGCCGGTTCCTTGTTGGGCTCGGTAATGCGCAGGTCGAA
The DNA here is from genome assembly GCA_902792435.1 of uncultured Bacteroidales bacterium. Lineage (GTDB taxonomy): Bacteria > Bacteroidota > Bacteroidia > Bacteroidales > Muribaculaceae > Sodaliphilus. The sequence goes on along the minus strand of CADAZN010000007.1, from coordinate 117,314 downwards.
AGTGATGAAATCTTTATCCTCACGTGACACATAGATGCCTGGTTTGAGATGGGTGTGGTCGATAGTGAAACTTTGAATGACTTCCATATTAATAAGACTAATTATAATTGATTGAACATCAGGAAAATGGATACATGTTTTTTCAACAATAATATAGAGTTAAAAAAACAGCCACCTTATTTCCTGATGGCAAAATTATAGATTTTTTTTCAATGTATGGTGATTGCAACAAAGATTTTGTCAAAACTGTTGAAAAAAACTATAACCGACCAATAGCGGCCGGTTGTTTTTACTCACGAGCCGGTGGCTCGCGATACAATACAACTTATCTTACTTCCCCTAGCTTGCTGGGAGTTGCGCGAGTTTAGAGATTTACTGTGATGCTTGCTGTGCGGAAACTGAAGATATTGTCGCCGAGTTCGGTGTGAGCAGTATTGATAGAATAGTTCTTTTGTGAGCGTGCCTTAACAATTGGAACTATGAACTCAATATCTTGGTTTCCATGTGTTATTAAGAAGTCGACACGTTGATTCTTCTCGTTGAGAATGATTAGCGAGTCAACACTGGATGTGTTGATATGAGTTATCACCTTCTCGATGGGCACATGCACTACGACATTAGTGGTGTCGTGGTCATTTGTGTTGGAGATGAGGATGTTGACGGTGTTTTGGTTAGCACAAGCAGCCAGCAAAATCGTCAAGAATGCTAAAGTAACTATTTTTTTCATTGGTGTTTCTCCTCAATATTTTTTATACCGTCGCGGCACAAGCACACACGGTAACGTTTGTATTCACTAATTCCTTCATACTTGCATTGAATAATGAAGTTAAGATAATAGGCCTTGTCGCCACTGGTGAAATTGAGTGCGGCGTCGCCCTGGTTAACGTAGAGTGGAACCTTGGGGTTATCCATCTTGCGCATGAACTCGGCAAGGTTGTAGCGCACAATGTTGTTGATGCCGTTAATGGGATAGGCCGAGAGACGGTCGACTGCCTTGCGGCGCAGATGAACATACTTGCGGTACTGGATAACCTGCTCGTCGACACCCCGGTTAACTACCAGAGGATTCTTGCGCGCACGTTTCTCGTAGACATGCCTCGACACGTCTTGAGGCGACACAAAGTCGAACCCTTCTTTCACCTTTCCAATCTTGCGCCCACCCACGCGAATGGTGATTAGATAGTCATAAAACTTGCTACCCAAACCATGAGCAAAATAATTGCGTATCAAGTCCTTGATACGATCTTTGAACATATAGCTGATGACCAAAGCAATGAAGAACGGAAGGGTAAAGTTGCCGTAAGTTTGCTGGAAGGCAAACGACACCACTGTGGCAAAGACCATTGATATGCCTGCCGCCACGCTGAAAGCCACTTGTTCAAGAAAGGCGGTGTTACGGCGCTTGTGAGTGGGCAAGTAGAGGTTACTCTCGATGTACTTCTTGAGCTGGCTAGCGTGATATACAAACTGGCGGTTGTCGTCGCTGCTGTTGGATTCCACGTCAATGTATTGCCGGCTTTTACGATATTTGTGCTCACTGTCAAGCATCTGGGAGAGCATGGGCAGCAACGGACCACCATTGTCGTTGCTACGTGGATTAAGCAACTTGATGATGCGTCCTAAGTGCTGCTCAACAATGTTGGATATGAACTCGTCGCCAAAGTCAAAGAACACCGCCATCTGCTTTCCAATGTCGCTCTTGAGTAGTGTGGTTCTCAGTGCGCGATACATATTTGTCACTTCCTTGGCATGTTCCACGAGGTCGCAAGCCAGGCTATGTTGAGTAGCCTCGTTGGTTTCTTTCGTAATTTTGATATAGGCATCACGCATGCTGCTCTTAACGATTGATGCATACATCTTTACCTCGGTCTCAAACTCCTTGTTGTCATTTACTGGATACTCGCAAGCCTGCTGTAGCCTAGTGAAAGGCAACGAGTGTGGATCGGTGAGTTCACGCAGCTCGTAGCGTGGTGTTATGAGCCTCAGGTAGGAAATTGTGTCGTTATAGAATGTATCTTTGGAATAGGTGTGGCGATTAACATCAAGCACCTCGGGGATAAAAATCCATGTGTTCATGTAAAAGTCATTATAGGTGGCACCGTCGCTAGGAACGAATCCCACCTTAAACTCCAGCGTGTTGCTGTCATGAATCTTTGGCTTGATGCTTATCATTGTGAGTTGTGAGTTGTGAGTTATGAGTTATGAGTTATGAGTTATCAGTAATCAGTTTTCAGTTTTTATAGACTGACTTTAGAAGAATACACCGTTGGTGTAGCCAAACCAGCGCAGCACAGTGTCACCCCACAGGATAACCATCAGCCAGCTGATGAACATCATTGTGATACCAAACTTGAACGTGTCGCTAATGCTATATTGGTTGGTGGTGTAGAGCAGTGCGGCGGGCTTGCTGTTGAACGGCAGCACGTAGACGTGTCCCACGAGCAATGCAACTGGGAATGCCAAGCTCATGATGGAGTAACCGTTGCTCTGTGCCACACCAATTGCAATGGGCACAAAAATGAGCGTGAGCATAGTCTTCGACTCAAAGATGAGGGAGAATAACAAGATGCTCGCCGTGAGAATCATATAAATTACCCAGAATGGAGTGCTGGCACCAATTCCCATAGCTCCAAAGAGCGCATTGATCATAGTGCCTGGCAAGCCAGTAGCCTCCAGTCCAGCACCAAGCGTATAAGCACCTGCCGAGAAGAGCAGTAAGTGCCAAGGGATATCAACGTCATTCCACTTGACAATACCTATCTTGGGCAGCAATGCCACTACAGCCCCCATAAATGCCACGGCAGTCTGGTTAATACCATGCTGCTTGTCGGTGGCCCACAAGAGGAGCACCACGAGGAAAATAGCAATTGCCTTGTATTCCTGAGCGCTCATCTTACCCAGCTTGTGCAACTCGTCGCGCAAGCGGTCGAGTCCGCCATCAATTTGAGGCTTGTCCTCCCCTTTTTTGAGACGGAAAAAGACTTTAGAGCCCACAAACCATCCAATGAAGATGAGAATCAGGTTCATTGGGAAAGCACACTTAAACCAGTCTTGATAGCTGAAAGCGCCTATGCCCAAAGCTCCTGCTATGAGCGAGCCTGCCAGCAGTGTTGCACCCGAGCCAGTGAGGAACGAGTTGGCGCCCAAGTTGATTTGGAAGAGGTTCTGGAGCACAAGGTTGCGGCCAAAGTTGTTGCGTTTTCCTTGCGACGCTCCATAGATAGCTGCCACAACCATAAAGATTGGGAGCAGAATAGCAGCCTTGGCAGTGGTTGCCGAAATGAATGCCGAGAGGACGATGTTGATGACGATAAAGCTCAGGATTATGCCGCTGGCGCTCTTTCCAAACTTGAGCACAAACCAAATGGCAAATCGTTTAGCCACCTGAGTTTTGACAAGCATACTTGCCAAAATGAATGACAAGATATTAAGCCACATCACTGGGTGTCCGAGTTGGGCGTAGGCCTCCTTGTCGCTCGTGACCCCGGTAAGCACAATCATGAGTATGACAATCAACGATGTGAGGTAATTGGGTATTGCCTCGGTAATCCATAGGATGATGGCGGCGACAAAGATTGCAAGCATCGCATAGTTGATGCGCAAGAAGCGGTTGTGAGTGTCGGCCTTGAGTTGGGCCTGCTCGGCTTCGCTAAGCTCGTGCTTAGTCTCGGTGCCGTCGGGGGCGACGGTAACGCTGAGCTTTTTCTCGGCTTTCTTGTACATCTCATCATAGCGCTTCACAGCCCCCTCGGCAAGTGTTGTGGTTTCCTTGTTGGTGTCGATATTATTGATGAACGAGATATCGGCAAACCAATAGAAGAACACAAAGACGAGGATAGCCAAAGGTCCGCCTATGCGCTGCAAGACTTTTTCGAAGCCCGACTTCTGCATCTTGGGCAACTTTTCGAGCTTGTAGTTGTTCATGTCAAGAGGATCAAAAGTTGCCTCTTGTTTGGTAGTTGCTTCCGCCATATCTTTAAGGTTTTAAGGAAAAGTGTCCTCAAAGGAATTGTCCATTTGAGGACACTTAATTGCAAGTCTATTGATTTGGGATTATTTCCAATTCTTGTAAGGGTTCTTCATGAGCATGGAGTTGTAGTACTTGGGATCGCCAGTAACCTCCTCGCCAAGCCAAGCTGGACGGTCGAATGCAGCGTCCTCACTAGGAAGCTCAACCTCGGCAACGGTGAGGCCCTCGTTGTCGCCGTAAAACTCGTCGACCTCAAAGGTGCGCTCGCCAGCTTTTACCAGATAGCGTGTCTTGTCGATAACTCCAGGTTCGCAAATCTTGAGCAGCTCCATAACCTCCTCGGCGGGAATCTCCTTCTCCCACTCAAAGCGGCTAGCACCACTCTCGTTGCCAATACCCTTGACTGTAATGAAACCTTTCTCGCCTTTAACGCGAACGCGCACTGTGCGCTCAGGCACTGAGCTCAAGTATCCCTGTGTGATGCGAGTTGCCTTAAAAGCCTCATCTTTAAATTCTCCCTTAACAAGGAATTTTCTTTCTATTTCTTGTGCCATAATAGTTGTTAGTTATCAGTTATCAGTTGTCAGTTATCAGCTTTTAGTTGATAATCTTCAATTTATTTAGTTTGCTAGGGGTTTGTTGATCATACCAATCACGCGCTTGATGGCTTGCAGGTAGTTGATATTCTCAACGCCTTCAAGGCCACAGTCGGCGATGGTCTTCTTGATGTCCTCAATCTCGGTGCTCTCGCTGTTGATAGTGCGAACCATAGCGCCGTTGATGTAAACCTCGCCAGTTTCGCAGATGGTGTCGTTGACCATATAGCCATAACGTGCTTTCTCAACCTTGACAGCCTGAAGGTCGGGGTGCTCGTCAATCATCTGGAGGAACTCCTCGAGAGTGTAGGTCTCCTTGGTGAGCTCGGGCATGCCCTCCACCTTAAAGGCGGGGAACACTTCATCCTTGAGAACCTGAGCGCTGATAGGGAACTCACCCTTCATCAGTGGATTCCATTGCTCCAGCCCGTCAACAGCCTGAACAAATGTCTTGATGTCCATCTTGCCATCACGTATCTTGGTGTTGTTCACGTCGTTAGTGCGGCTCACGATGTAGGTCTCGGTGCTGTGACGCTCCCACACTTTCTCGGGAACGGGAACACTCAGGCGCGCCATGCGCTTTCCTGCCTCGCAGAAGCAGCGGCCAAAGCTACGGAACTCAAAACGTGGTTTAGAAATTTCGCCAATCTTTAATTCTTCTTTTGCCATTTTCTAGGATTTTATTTTGATTTACTTTTTGCTTGTTTTGAAAAGGTTTGGCAGGCAAGTGATTAGACCTGCCAAACCTTGGAGTGTTTTATAGATAGAAGTTTACTGTACTACTGTCAAGTCTGCTTCTCCTGCGTCGGGGTTCTTGGTGCCCTTAGAGCCAGGAGCAATCATGAACAGACCAGTGCCATCTGGGCAGCGGCTCCAAGTCAGCTTGTTTTCGGTGTAAGGTAAACCATTGTAAGATGATCCATTACCCCAACCTTCTTCACCTGCATCGCCACGCTGGAACTTTGTCACTAAGTTGCCACTGGGGTCATAAACCTCCATAAGAACATTCTTCTTTGCCGAGAGACCTTTGCTCATTGGGCGAGGATTAGGTCCACTGCCACCTTCGCCAAGTGCATTCTTGGCACCAGCAATTACGAAGTAACCATGACCCATGATAACTTCGCCGTCTTCGCCAGTCCAAACGATATCGGCTTCATCCTTCTTGATTACAACTTCCTTGAGCTTGATTGGGTCATCACCATTGTTGTAAAGCTCGAGATATTTATCGCTATCGCCACCGGCACCACAAACCTCGTTGATAACGAGCTTAGTGAAATCGCTGGGTTTGTCACCCACGGTGTAGTCTTTCTCAACAGTGCTTGTAAAACCTGCTTCGTTAGTAATAGTTACTGTGTAATTAACCTTGGTGCCGTCTTCTTGTGCAGGAATAGTGGCAGTGAAAATCTTACCGTCACCGGCCATTTCAATCTCGTCAACGAAATCACCATCAACTGAATAGCTCATAACGGCTTTTGTAACTTTCAGAAGTCCACTAACCTTGGCTGTTACAACCACGTCTTCAAATGAGGTGGGAGCATCGGGGGCAATTGAAACAGCCTCGATGGTGTTAGGACCCTCATATACTTTGTCTTCAACGCATGCTGTCATCGCAAGTGAAGCGATAATGAGCGCGAATGCTAATTTTATAGTTTTCATTGTCTTTTTATCTTTAAAGAGTTAAACAATAGATTAGAAGTTAACCTCTAAGCGAAGGCCTAACATGCTATAGTTCACACCGCCTTTGCCTTTGCCCTCTACAATCTTAGTGTAGTCGGCTGTAGGCTTGCCGTTGGCATCATGACCAGTGAAGAGCTTGCCCTTACCGTTGGCATAGCGGTCGTTGTTAGAGTACTGATAGTTGAGAACAATTTTAACGCTGTTGTTAACCCAGTAGTTCAGACCCACGGTGAAGTTCTCGCCAGCACCGCCGTAAACGTCCTTGTTGTTGAGGTTGAGATAGTCGTAGCGAAGAGCTAACTCCAGGTCACCCCACTTGCGGCCACGCTGTGGCTGAGTAAACTCGGCCTCGGCAGTGTTGAAGCGCTGCTTACCACCAAAGAGTAAGCATGCAGCGTGAACATACCAACCGTTGAACTTGTAGTTGTTGGCTTTAGCGTCAACGTTGGTCTGAATCCATTCAGATTGGATTTTGAGTGGTCCGTAGTAGGCAGCACCCTCAATACCATAGAGCACGTTGTGATCAACATCGCGAATCACGTCGGTGTCAAGATATTTCTTGCGGTTGATGCTGGTTGCGTTGCGAGTGCTGATGCGCATGCCACCCCAGTCGGCGGGAGCATCCTCAGTCTTGGGAGTGCGGTACGAAGCCTTACCACCCAGATAGAGACCCCAGCTGCGGTCCTTAGCGTAGGGCATCCAACCAATCTTACCGGTGAACGAGTAGCCCTGGTTGCGTCCATAGTCCTTGTTGTTGTCCTGAACGTTGGTAAGTTCCTCCTCACCAGCAACAGTCTGGAAGAACACACCACCAGTAGCACGGAAATGGTCACGCAGATAAGATACTTGTAAACCGATGTGACGAGAAGGAACGAGAGCCTTACAAACCATTGGACGTTCCATGAAGGTCAAGTAGCGCGACGAGGTGGTCTGCTCCATTGAGAAGTCCTCCTTGAAGTTACCGGCCTTGATTGATACATTCTTGATGCCATCGAACTGCACGATAGCGTCCTTGAGCTCAAACTTGCCATCGGCAAAATCAACGTCAACCTCACCATACCAATTGTGTGGCAGGCGTGCCTTAACGGCGAAACGTGCGCGGCGAATCGACACATTATTGCCAATGTCATTGTAGTCTTTGTTGTTACCAAAGAACATGGCTCCATCAACTTGCACGCGGTTATCAAACCACAAGCGATACTCCTTGTTCTTAGACTCAAACGTGAGGATGTTGTTGCGCTGCTCCGAGATCAGCTCTTCACGGTCGACTTTCACGCCATACTGGTTGTAGACGGCGTTCTCGTCTTCTTCTTGCGCCCACACACTGCCCCAAGCGGAGAGTGCCAGCACAAAGGATAGAGTTAATAGTTTTTTCATTGTAAAAACATTTTAGTTAATAATAGAAGTTTACTGAATTATATCATTTGAAGATATTCTACGATATTAGTGCTGCGGTCGAGCTTGAGCTTGCGGCGGAAGCGATATCGGCTCACCTCCACACTTTTAGGCTCGACATTGAGCATGCTGGAAATGTCTTTGCTGGAGAAGCCCAGACGCAACATGATGGCCAGGCGCTTCTCCTTCTCCGACAAATTAGGACAACGCATGAGCAGGCGGCTCACAAAATTCTTGTGAAGTCCCTCGACCTGAGTGTAGAAGTGGTCCATCTCACCAGTGAGCCGCATGTTCTCGTTGAGTTTTTGCGCAGTTTCGCGCAATTCTTGGCGCAGCAAGTCGACATCATTCTCATTAGACAAATCATTGAGACGCTTGCTCAAGTCTTCGAGGTATTGTCGCTGCTGCTTAATATATAATGAAAGGTTTACTAGCTCTTTGTGCTTGATGTCGATTTCGTTGGTCATCACATTAAACTGTGAAGTCACTGCTGCGACATCAAGGCGGTTGCGCTCATCACCCGCCTCGGTGTTGTGGGTGAGTTCGTCGTCAAGTGCCTTTTTAGTGATATTGTGCTTGCGCCACTGCTTGGAGTACATTATTATTAATAGGCAAGTGATAAGCACAAAGCACGTCACAATAGCAATGAGCAAAGGACTCACCACGATTCGCATCATCGCCATCGCAATAAGGAAGGCGATGAGAGGCGTGGCAATGGTGATGCTCGCCAAGTTGATAAGACTGCGCTGGCGAGCGCCTTTGGTCATCTTGCTGCACTCACGCAGCTGGCTGGGCGACACTATCACAGGTACCATCCCTAGCAACAGGGTGCCGGCTATATTGCCAAGCAACAACACTGTGATGAGGGCATAGAGCGAAGGTAGCGCCCAGCTCATGGGCTTAGCCATCGAGTTCTCGTTGCGAAGCACCGCCGTCATGGGGATAACCATCGCCATGCTCAAGATTGCCATAAACAAGAACAAAAATGGCAGCCATGTTACATCAATCTGGGTCAAGAAGGACGAGAGGAATGGAGAGGAAAAGAGCGCATAGTTTATAGCAAGTGTCAATCCGCCCAAAATGATTCCAACAAGCGCCAATCGCTTCATATACAAGTTCTTGAGTAGCAAATGCTTGTCGGACTTGAAAATGATGCGATCGAACAATCGGTCATACACCGAAAAAAACAGCAGTCCCAATAATGGGGCTGCAATAATCGACAACAAAGCTGCTGTCAAAGGATAGTTGTTAAGCCATTGGTCATTGTAGGCAACGGCAGCAAGAGCGCCCCAAAAGGCAGTCACAGCCGATGTGTACTGATCGGCACTACGAACAATAGCAACCGCCAATACAATCCCACACATTATAATATAGGCCTCGTTGATGTAGAGATTGTTAACCTTTGACGATGTCTCATCGTTGATAAAAATGGCTAACAGGCAAAGTGCAGCAACCACTAGGAACTGCATAATCCCAATGACTCGAGTCGACATCAAGTCGCGGATGTGGATACCCAAGAAACTGACGCCAATCTCTCGGTATCCCAACCACGCTCCTATCATAAGGAGTAACAATATCGACATTGTGAATTCCACAGTAAAAGACTTATGACTAATAGATTAGTTGTTGTGTTTAATAACCATAATGGAGAGGTGATCAGCAACTCGCACCGAGACTTCGGCAAGCTCCTCGACATGCAGCGCGAAGTAGCGAAGGTGGAACTTTTGGCTAAGTTTGAAGTTGTCCATCTCGTGAAACACGCGACGCTTGATTGACTGCGCAAGCTTAGAAACCTCTTTCTCAAAGAAATAAATGCGATGAGTTTTCTCATTCACAAAGCGAGGAGCCTTGAAGTAGTCGCGAGTTGCCTGGATTGTTCCTTCAACAGCAAGCCCGGTAATCTCCACAAGCTTTAGGAAATCAACGTTGAGCTCAGAAGGAAAGAATGGAATTTCTATTTCGTATTGCCACAAGTTCTTGTGCAGCAAGTTGACAATCATATCGAGTTGCTCAAGCAATTGCATTATCTCAACGCGCTGATCGGTTACGAGCGAGTAAGAGTAAAGCTCATTCTCTATTGTGCGGCGCAAGTCGGTTGATGTGTCACGCAACTTGGTAATGTTCTCGAGATTGTCATCAAAATCCTTCTTGTTACCTTCAAGATAATTCTTGATGCCGCTCTTATAAATCAGCACACATTCGTCAAGATAATCTAAGAAGCTATCCAGGTCACTTATGGTCTTATTTGTTTTCTTGAGTCCAAACATAACAACAATTGCTTTTGTTAGTAAATGCAAAAATACAATACATTTATTTAAAATGCAAATCTATTGTGTGTTTGATGTTTTGATAGTATAGGGCGTTGTAGTGTTTATGTTAAATTTTATTTGCTGGAAATCAATAGAATAATTTTTAGTATGTAGTGGAGAATTTTTAGGTCAAAAAAATATTGTAGTGTTTTAGTAGCCTTTTTGTAGTAATTCTAAATACTAGAAATTATGAAAAAATATGCCCTGCAAGCCTGTGCTTGCAGGGCAACTTGTAGAGGTTTATTAGGACTATTTCTTCACGAACACGCGGTAGCCTTTGGCATCGAGATTGAAAGTGCTGCTTGCCGACAGCGTGACATCGCTCTGGCTAACGCCACCTGCCACGATGCTGCTATCGAGCCACTGCGAATAATCACCTGCCTGTATGCCGTTAACAGTAGCAGTCACCTGAGATGTGCCTAGATTAAGGAGGACTAGCACGGTGTTGTTGCCGCTAGTCTTGGTGTAGGCTAGCACGTTGCCGCTTGAGCAAGAGAGGAATGTAGTTGTGGTGCCATTGGCTAATGCTGGTTGAGTGTGTCGCAGCGCAACAAGCGTGGCAATGGTATTCTTTATCTTGGCATCGGTAGAGTTCCAGTTTATCTTGGTGTCGTTGAAATAGTCAAGAATCTGGTCGTTACCCACTTCCTGGCCATTGTAGAGCAAGGGCATGCCATAGATGGTGAAGAACAACGTTGTGAAGGCGTATTTGTTGGCGCCATACATACTCTGGAGCGTCTTGCCACCATCGTTGAAGTTCTGATCGTGATTGGTTAGATAGGTCATGCGGTCGAAGCTTTTGCCTTGACTCTCACTGATAAACGACTGGCAATAGCTCTTAAGGGTCGAAGCGCTAGTGCCGTTTGGCCCAAAGCGAGCAAGTTTGCCACTCTGGAAGTTCCACGCATAGTCGTAGTCGAAGCCTACGTTAAGCAAGTTGTTGGCATCGTGCACGATGTCGGTCTCGGCAAGCATTGTGATGGTCTTGCCAGAGGCATAGTTGCGGAGCATGGGTATTGTGCTAGCCCAGTAGCTGGCAGGAATAGAAGGACTCGACACGTAGTCGCAGCGATATCCGTCAACACCAGCCTGGTCAATCCAGAATCGCAAGCAGTCGTTCATCGCCTCACACAATGCTGCATTATTGTAATTGAGTTGATACACATCACCATAGTTGTTGGGGTGCACCATTTGGCCATTCTGTGTGGTGTAGTATTCAGGATGCTGAGTCACCCACACAGCATTGGTGGCGGTGTGATTAGGGACCCAGTCAAGCATTACCTCCATGCCCAGTTCATGCGCACGATCGACAAAATTCTTGAGAGTTGCTATAGTACCGTAATTAGGGTTCACAGCCTTGAAGTTAGTAGCGGCATAAGGGCTATTGATGCCTCCACCTCGAGGATAGATAGGCATGAGCCAAACGATATCGATACCAAGCTTGCGCAAGTCTCCGAGTTTGTCCTGAGCTGCAGCAAAGGATCCGGCACTTGTAAAGCTACCCACGTTCATCTCATAGATGACGCGGTTCTTAGAGCTCACAGCTGTGGTGTAATCCACATTGAGCACTTGTGGCGGACCAGGAGTGACCACATCGCCACCAGACGAGCCGTTGTCGTTAGTGTCGGAGACGGTATAGGCGCCGTCGGCCGAAACCCTGATATAGATATCATTGCTGTAGCTGAAATTCTGCATCAAGTCAAATTGACGACCATTGTTATTGTTGTTGATAATCCAATTGGTGCCAGTGCTGGTGTAGTAAATCTCGGGCATATTAAACACATACCAAAGCTCATTATCAAGGACTTTGGTCGAGTTATAATGCTCTCCGGGCCAACTAGCACTCAGGTCGTGGCCGTCTTTCCACACATAGATGCAATAGTCGCTCCATCCCAAGTCGCTGTGAACATAGACCACTGGCGCTGCGTTGTAATTGCCCAAGAGCACATCGTAGACTGCGGTAATGTCGGCCGAAGTGACTGTGTTGTCGTTGTTAACATCGGCATTGGCCGCATGGGTGTAGTCGTTGTTCAACAACACGTCGTAGAGTGCGGTCACGTCGGCGGCAGTGACAGTGCCATCGCCATTGACATCGCCATAGACTGTAGCATTGCCAATGTTTAGCGTCACAATAAATAAAAATAATAGAAAGATTTTTTTCATGAAATTATTATTTGGTTATTATTTACAAGCACATTTTTTGCCTTGAGGTTGTAAAGGTATGTAAATAATTTGAATCAACAAAAAAACGTTAATAAACACAACCCTATTATTGCATATTCATAATTTATAATTATCTTTGCGATGACAATTGACAATCAGAGTTTTAATTTAGTCTAAATTTTGATTTTTATGTTAAACCGCTACTCCCATTGTGGGGGTGCATAAAACTTAAATAAAATGAAGAAAATTTTAGCATTGATGTGCGTTGGCGCACTGGTAATGGGATTGACAACTGGTTTTGATGCCGAAGCAAAGGCCAAAAGAATCAGAACCAAAAAAATCGCTAAAACCGAGAAAGTAGCAAAGGTTGCTGAAAAAGCTTGTGAGAAGGCTTGCGACGAGGCAAAGGCTGAGTGCAAGGACGCTAAAGCTTGTGACAAGAAAGTTGAGTGCAAAGACGCCAAAGCTTGCGACAAGAAAGTTGAGTGCAAAGAGGCAAAGGCTTGCGACAAGGCTCAAATGAAGGGTGGCAAAAAACAATTATTTGGCAAAAACAAGGCCGACAAAATGCAGTTAAAAGAGTTCAAAGGCAAAGCTGAGTGCAAGGGAGAAAAAGCCGACTGCAAAGATTGCGAGCAGAAAGGCGAATGCGACCACAAGAGCCCTTGCTGCAAGGAAGGCGCCTGCAAGAAAGACGCTAGCTGCGGTAAAGAAAAATGCAAAGCTAACCCCGAAGCTTGCTGCAAATAATTAACAATCGCGATAAAAAACAAAACTGGAAGTCCATAAAAGACTTCCAGTTTTTTTAGCTATAAGCTCCTGATTGAGCTGAGCAATAGAACTCAACTCCATGTAGAGCAGAGCTTATTGTTCATAGGCAGGAATACCCTTCAGCTTAATATCAAACTGTAACGTACTGAATGGCTTGATATCGCCACTAGCTGTTGTTCCGTAGCCCAAGTTGTAAGGAATTAAAACACGGCAGCTATCTCCAATGTGCATTTTGGGAATAGCAACAGCCCATCCCTCAATCACGCCACTATTAAGCCTGCATCGGAAAATGCTATCGGCAGGCGAAGTGCTCAGATAAGACGAGTCGATGGGTGTTCCGTCGTACAAGCGAAGATGATATTTCACATCGACCATAGAAGTGAACTTAGGCTTTAAGTTGTTCTTGGTCTTGGTTGTATCGTTAAACCAGTGAATGAGAACTTCGCCATTGGGATCCCATGGCGCTTTCACAGCAGTGTAGTATTTGCCATCACCCTCGGTGAGATCGGCCTGGGATAAATACCAAAGAACATTCAAGTCTCTCCAATCGGCATACTTGTCCTCATCATCTTCCTTGAAACAAGATGAGAACATGACTCCCATCACCGCCGCAACAATTAAAATAAAAGGAAACTTCTTCATCGGTTTATTATTTGTCGTGGATTGCAATCCTTGTTACTTAATACTAATTACTTGCTACTTGCATTCGACTTGAGCAGGTTATTTAAGCTGCAGGCCTCACCAATGATGGCGGGCAGCTGGTCGATGGCAACACGCTGCTGCTCCATGGTGTCGCGGTCGCGCAGTGTAACGGTGTTGTCCTCGAGGGTCTGACCGTCGATAGTGATACAATAGGGAGTGCCTATTGCATCCATGCGGCGGTAGCGCTTGCCAACGCTATCCTTCTCGTCATAACGGCAAGCGAAATCAAACTTGAGCATATCCATAATCTCGCGTGCCTTGTCGGGCATTCCGTCCTTGCGCACTAGAGGAAGGATGGCACACTTAACAGGAGCCAAAGCCTTGGGCAGGTGAAGCACCACGCGGGTGTCGCCACCCTCAAGCTGCTGCTCCTCGTAGCTCGAGCACATCACCGAGAGGAACATGCGGTCCACGCCAATCGATGTCTCGATGACGTAAGGAGTGTAGCTCTCGTTCAGCTCGGGATCGAAGTACTGTATCTTCTTGCCGCTGTATTTCTCGTGCTGCGACAGGTCGAAGTTGGTGCGGCTGTGGATACCCTCCACCTCCTTGAAGCCGAAAGGCATCTGGAACTCGATGTCGGTGGCGGCGTTGGCATAATGGGCAAGCTTCTCGTGGTCGTGGAAGCGATACTTCTCGTCGCCCAGACCCAATGCCTTGTGCCACTTAAGACGGTTTTCTTTCCACACCTCAAACCACTTGAGCTCCTCGCCAGGACGAACGAAGAATTGCATCTCCATCTGCTCAAACTCACGCATGCGGAACACAAACTGGCGAGCCACAATCTCGTTGCGGAACGCCTTACCAATCTGTGCGATACCGAAAGGAAGACGCATGCGGCCGGTCTTTTGAACGTTGAGGAAGTTCACAAAGATTCCCTGAGCAGTCTCGGGACGCAGATACACGTCCATAGTGTTGTCGCTGCTGCTACCCATCTGGGTCTTGAACATGAGGTTGAACTGACGCACGTCGGTCCAGTTGCGTGTGCCACTGATGGGGTCGACAATCTCGTAGTCAAGGATGATTTGCTTGAGTTCCTCGAGGTTATTGTCGTTCATAGCTTTCTCAAAGCGGCTGTGAAGCTCGTCCCACTTGGCCTTGTTGGCAAGCACGCGGGGATTTGTCTGGCGGAACATCGCCTCGTCGAAGCTGTCGCCAAAGCGCTTCTTGGCTTTAGCCACCTCTTTGTCCATCTTCTCCTCAATCTTGGCAAGCTGGTCCTCGATGAGAACGTCGGCACGGTAACGCTTCTTGCTGTCGCGGTTGTCAATCAATGGATCGTTAAAAGCGTCGACATGGCCACTGGCCTTCCAGATAGTGGGGTGCATAAACACCGCCGAGTCGATGCCCACGATGTTCTCGTGCAACAAGGTCATCGCCTCCCACCAGTAGCGCTTGATATTGTTCTTTAACTCAACGCCATTCTGGCCGTAGTCATACACTGCGCCCAGGCCGTCGTAAATCTCACTAGACGGGAACACAAACCCATACTCCTTGCAATGCGAAACAATTTTCTTGAAAACGTCTTCGTTCTGTGCCATTTCTTATATAATAGAATTTTATAAAATCAATAATTTTTACAAACTGCAAAGTTACACATTATTTTTTATATAAGCGCCATTCTTGTCTAAAAATCAAAAAATGCAGCTCTAAGAATCTACTATCTAGAGTATATAGAAATTATCCATAAAGCAAAAAAATGGCTAGTATTCAAGCTATAAATAAAAAAAGTATTATCTTTGCAGCACATTTTGGTGCTGAGGAGCTTAGGCTTTGCTCCTCAGGTAATAGGGAACCAGGTGAGAATCCTGGACAGACCACGCTGCTGTGAGTTCCTAAAGACGCCATGTGCTACACCATTTAAGCCACTGTTGCCCAGCGCAATGGGAAGGCAGCACATTCAAGGAAGAAGTAATAAGTAACAAGGAACAAGTTCGTTAGTTACAAGCAATACTTGAGCCTCGCGAAAAGAGGTGGTGGAACGAGTCAGAAAACCTGCCAAATTGAAGAACGATTATTTAACTGACTAACGGGGTTAAAGAGTTATGTTAAAGAGAATTGCCATAACAATGCTGGCTTTTATCTGCTTGTTTCTTGGGCTCGCACCGGCTCAAGAGGCTACCTTTGTGTACCCCTCCCCCACTCATTGAAACGTTATTCACATTAATTATTATATTATTCACAATTAAAATCACTTTTTTATGAAGAAAATTTTTACACTTTTTGCAGCAGTTGCTCTGACTGCTTCGGCAGCAATGGCTGGTGTTATCACACTTGACTTGAACAAGCCAGTGAACCCAACTTCACTAGAGTACAACGAGAATGGCATTTGGACTGAGTGCTACAATGACGCCGACTACACTTGGATGGAATTTGGCGACGAGAATGGCGAGTTCTTGCTCTCACACCTCATCGGTGGTGAAGGCTCGTCATGGGGTGGCTACTATTGGGATGGTTTCTGCCCAGCTATTGGTGGCGACATCACCGACTATGGACAATCTGGTTCAAGCGATGGATGGACAGTTAAATATGGTGGCTGCATGGCAGGTGGTGGCTGCGTCATCAACGAGGATGGTACAGTAACTGCTGACCCAGCTCAGCCTTACATTGTAGGTTACTGGGGTTCTTGGAGCGAGGATCCAACCAACCAGGTGATGTATGTTGACTCCGAAGGCAACACCACCTTCAAGCCCGCAGGTGTGTATGTTTGCAACCATCCTTGGCCTTACTATGGCTGCGAGCATGGCGATGGCTTCGGTCGCGCTTTTGAGGAGGGTGACTACTTTGAGCTTATTGCCCATGGCGTTGACGCAGAAGGCAACGAGGCTACTACTAGCATCAAGCTCGTTGAGTTCACCAACGGTGAGCTCAAGGCCCTCAACGACTGGACATTCTTCGACCTGTCAAGCCTGGGCGAGGTTGAGAGCGTTTATTTCACTATGAACTCAACTGACACCGGTGCTTACGGCATGAACACTTCTGCTTACTTCTGCATGGATAAGTTCCAAGTGAATGATACAGCAACAGCTATTAAGAATGTCAACACAAGCAAGGAAGTTGCCAGCGTGAAATATGTCAACCTCGCAGGTATTGAGAGCGCTACTCCATTTAATGGTGTGAACATCGTGGTTAAAACCTACACCGATGGCACTCACTCAACTAGCAAGATGATGAAGTAATTCATTCTACTTAAACAACACAAAACACCCCGCCGCTTAATTGCGACGGGGTGTTTTTTTAGCTGTAATCAGCAACAATCCTGCTTAGAACAAATAGGTCTCGCGAGGATTGATGCACAATCCCAGGATGCGCTCATTGTTGCCGTTGAAATCAACAATTTGCTTACTTGTGGGATTGAAGTACTTCAAACCTGTTGTGTAGTTCTTCTCGGTTGTGGCGGCACGGAAGCCAAAGTAAACGAAGTGAGTTGCAGCATCCACAGCAAACTGGGTGGTGTAAACGCCTTCGTCGGCAGTAGTGTTCTCGGGATCGGCCTCCATGTTAACGAAGGTTGTGTACTGGTCATAATCTAAGCCACTGCTGGGACCGGGCAATGGATAGCAAGTAAACCCAGGACCCGGAGTTCCGCCCTTGCACATCCACACATAGAGGTTGCCCAAGTCTTCGTCGAGAGTGAAGGCGCGAGGCTGAGTGGCTTGCAGCACGATTGGGAATGGGATGGGACCAGGCTTAGTTGAAGAAGCCTCGCCAATGTCGCTTGTGCGGAAGCGGTAAATACCGTTACCCGAGTAGTTCTTGCCCCACCAGAAGGTGCCACTGCGGTCTTGCAGCAGGCCTGTGTGGATAGCACCATAGGCAATGCCGTTGCCATAGTACTGGAGCATGTTGTTCACACAGAAGTAGCCAGCAGTGCTTGAGAACACTGTAGACTCACGCTCGCCACGCGTGGTGAGTGGCAATCGACGAATGCCAGTGTTGCGATCGGTGTAATAGAGGTAGGTGCCGTCGCTGAATCCCTGGAATGGGTCATTAAATGCCTGACCTCCCACGTTGGAAACCATAGTGCTCACATCGGTGCCATCGGCAGTCATAACGCTAATCTTGCCATCACCCAGCACGCCGTTCTCATCGTTGACATAGTAGTACTGCTTGCCACAATCAAGGATGTAAACATAGTCCTTGTTCTCAACTGTTGCAAACACAAGGGTGGTGGGCATGTTGCCTGAGCTTACACCCATATCAAATGGCATATTCTTTGTTCCTGCAGGAAGCTGACTCATATCAACAAGCTTGTAGGCCTTGATGTTGCCACCTTTCACAGCATAGTAAAGAGTGGGGCAAGGAATCGACGAGCCCACCTGCACATTGACGTAGCTGTCCTCGAGACGACGGTTCTCGCCATTGATATCAAACCAAGTTTGCAGCTCAATCTTCTGAGAACCGATGTTCTTGAAACGGAGCTTGCCAGGATTGTCGACTGTGCCATCACTGTGGCTATAGCCTGTGAAATCGGTGATGGGAGTGCCATCTTCGAGCGAAGTGCCCTCGGGGAACTTCCAAATGTATTTGCACTCCAGATCCTCAGGGTTAGGCAGAGCAATATCGAGCAGCACCGTCACATCGTTGATAACAACGGTCTCGGCACTCTGCTCTTTCACGCTCAGCACTGGCGCAATGTCGTAGATAAGCAGTGGATAGGTCTGCTTTCCCACTCCGTCAACAGTCAAGGTCACATTGTAGATGCCAGCTTTAGCATACTTGTGAGTTGGGTTCTGGTCAATCGACGTTGAGCCATCACCAAAGTCCCAAGTCACATTGCCAGTCGCTGAGCTGGTGTTGTTAAACTTGATTGTCGACACCACATAGAAATCGAGAGTATATTCATCTCCGTCGACATTGTAGGTGAAGTCAACATCTTTTCCTGGGAAGTTGCCATAGGCTGGCTCTTTTTCCACACAGGATGCCATGGACATCACCATCAATGCCATTAATGCTATATTTTTTAGTGTTTTCATAACCCGGGTGATGTTTTTAGTTGAGTTTAATAGCTTTGGTCTCAGTGTCCTTACCCATCTTGCCCGTCTCGTCAAAGACTTGGAAAACAGGATAAAGGATGTAGTTGCGAGTAAATACTATACTATACTGGTTATTGCTTTGATTTAAAATCCAGTCCTTAAAAGGAATTTGGCTGATGAGATCTTTCCAATAAGGCATATACTCCTTGCGAACCGAAGTGATGCGTCCACCAGTGTCGTCGCTGTAGCGACTGTAAACCCAATCAGATGACTGGTAGACTTCATACACATTGACTCCGGCAGGAGCCTGATCGGGAGTATCTATCTCATGCTCAACCTTTACTCCGGCATCATCAACAGTAATATAGTAGTAATGGTCTACAACATCGGCATTCACAAACCACAGGTCGCTCTTATTGCCGCTCTCGGTCTCGGTGGGGATTGAGAATCCATACTTGGCATTGAGCTGCTCAAACTGCTCAGCAGTGAAGTCGTAGTTGATGTAGATGTTGCGCAAGTCGTTGTAGTAAGCGCTGTCTCTTGTCAAGTAATTTACCACATGGTCGATAAACTCTTGCTTGAAAGTTGCGGGATAATACATGTCGAAGCGCTCCTCATCAAACTCCTTGGGCTCTACCCAATTGACTGGAGCAAGTGTTGCCGACACTGGGAAAGAATCAACAAGCACATACTCGTGCCCATCCCACTCGGCCTTGTTGTGAGGATAGCTCGCATATCTTACAAAGTTGCGAACGGTATCGGTACCACTCACTGTTTTAGTATAGGACAATGAAGTGGTCAAGCGACAAGTTGCCGAGGCCTCGGTGGTGCGGGTTACCAAGGCCCACACCTCGCTGTGGTCGATAGTGTGGTCGTCGCTGGTGTAGTACTTTGCCTTGAAGTTGACATATCCACCTGCCTTGGCCACATCGCTGAGTTCCCATGTCACAGTGGGCACCACCTGGCCAATCTCCATGTTATCGGCAAATGGGTCATTCACAGCACATGCAGTTGTTAGTGTCACCAAGAGTGCTAGGGAACTTAATATATTAAAAATTTTCATAATCATAATAGTGTTTATAATCGTGTTACAATTATTAATCAAGTCATGTGGTCATTATTCGGCGGTGAGCGAAGTCACTTCACCGTAGGCGTGCGACCAAATCATTGGTTCCTGCAACCACTTGTAGTTCTTGTAGGCGCCCAGGCGCTGCAACTCCGAGCGGTTGTATTTCTCCTCGGTCTCGGGGTCGTAGTTCAAGCGCTGAATCCAAGTGTTCTCCTTCTGGGCCTCGGTCAAGCCGTCTACCCAATAAGCAGCATAGAGGTTGTAGGGACGACGCAGGTTGGGATAGATAATCTCGTTAGCATCGCCAATACCGTAGTTGTTGCGCTTGTTGCTGTAGTGGTAGCGGCGCATGTCGGTCCACATCTCGGGTTGGTAAACCATAGCGACATACTTTTGAATCATCAGGTCGCTGAGGGTGTACTCCGAGGGGTTGAAGAACCAGTGCTTGTTGCCGCGGTCGGTCACCTTGGGAACGCGCAGTGTGGCTTTGTTGATAGAGCCATCGGGCTTATAAGTATAGGTGTAGTATTCCTCGTTGTTGAGGAAGGAGTTCATTTGACCCTCCCAATACTGAGCCTGAGTGTAGCCTGGCGTGCCACTGACGGTGCATTGGCCGGGATACTTGTTGTCGGTGCTCTCGTTATAGTTGGGGTTAGGATACTTATTGAGGAAGAACTCCAGATGTCGCTCAATGTTGTGCTCAGTAGCCTCCTTGGCAAGTGCGCAAGCCTCGGCTTTGTTGCCCAGCCAGTAGGTTGCTTCGGCCTTGATGAAGTAGAGCTCTTCCATCGTGAAGATGGGGTTGTAGGCAGCACGGTCGCCGCAATAAGCTCCCATATACAGGTTGGGATAGTTGGCAATCTTATAGCTGGTGCTCATACCGATATTGTTCTCCAGCCAACGCATCTTGATGACCTGTGCTGTGGTGTTGCTAAGCGATTGAGGTCCTGTGCGTGGAATCATCAGCAGCACGCAGCGGGGGTCGTTGGCATAGCCTTGGAAGCTCGATGCGGTACCACCATTGTAAGTTCCGCAGTAACGCTCATTGTCGGGGGCGCTGATACCTAGCACATCTACCATGAAGTACTTGCTTGGAATGGCCGCATCGAGCAGGTTGGAGCGCGACTCCCAACTGTTGATTACAGGCTTTGAGAGGCTCCAAACGCAGTTCTCGGTACCGGTGCCTTCCTGGAAGTTATAGCGAGGCTCATTGCCAAACCAGCTGCCGTACAGGAGGTCGCCCTTGCGCCACTGGTTGATGGCAGCGTCGGCAGCAGCGATAATCTTCTGGCACATGGCTGGGCTGCGGTCAACATTTGGGATGTTGCGCAGCAACAAGCGTGCCTTGATAGCATAGACGAGGCCTTTCCACTTCTCGAGGTCGCCAGCATACACACGATCTTGAGCTGCATCAATCTCCAGATTGTGCTCATTTTGTGCATAGTCGGGATTCTCATAGAGAGAAATCAACTCGTCGGCCTCCTCAAACATCCACTTGTAGATGCTCGCCTGAGTGTCGTAGGTAGGAGCATTACTCAAATAGGCCTGTGAGCGTGGCATGTCGCCAAAGGCGTCGGTAGTCAACTGGGTTGACATCAACCTGATGGTGCGTGCAATAAGCTCATAGTTAGGTGAACCGATTTCTTGAGAATATTGTATCAAGTTTTTGGCATTAACGCCAATATCGTAGAAGTGGCGGCGCCACTGTGGGTGACGGTTCATGGTAAGCATCTCCCATTCGCACTTGTAGGAATAGGCACCCACCGAGCTCTTGCCGCCAGTGGTGAGGAACTGCGAGAAGTAGTTGTAATACTCGGCATGGTCATAATTGATTTGCTGGGCATAGAAAACCACAACTGGCAATGCTACCTGAACATTTATCGAGTGAGCCTTATCGGGGTTCACATTGTCGTCAAGAATATCTTCGCAACTCACACCAATAATGCTGGTGAGAAGCAACAGGGCAAATATCTTTACTTTGTTCATAATATCCATGTTTTACAAGTGTGATTAGAATGATGCCTTCAATGTGAAGTTAAAGCTACGAGTAGCGGGCACGTTGTAGTTGTCGATACCCATGCCACCAGTACCACCACTCACTGCAGCCAGGATAGCTGGGTCGTTGCCTGTGTACTTGGTGAGCAGGAACAGGTTTCGGCCGGTGCAGTTAAGGCTCAAGTGCTTGATGGGACATCCTTTCTTGAGGTGACTTGTGAAGTCATAACCCAGGGTCACATAACTCAAGCGGATGTAGGAACCGTCCTCAATGAAATTGGACGATACAGTACTGAAATAGGTGTTGATGAAGTTGGAGTCAAGAATGACTGGAGTGCGGTTAGGTGAGTAGGTTCCATCACCATTGTCAACAACACCATTGAATATAATCTCACGGTTGCGATATTTGTCAAACAGGTGGTTCATGCCGTTGGTGATAAGGCTGCGGCCTGTAACGTTGGCAACATCACCACCCTTGCGGCAGTCAAAGAGGAACGATGCCGAGAGATTCTTCCAGCGGAAGTTTGAACCAAGACCTAACAGGAAGTCAGGCTCGCGGTTACCGATGTAGATTCCCTTGGCGGGGTCGATGAGTGGATAACCATCGGCGTTGCAAATCACGTTGCCGTCGGGGTCACGCATGTAGTCCTTACCCGAGAGACCAGTCGATGAGCCATTAAGACGGGCAACAGGGAAGATGTCGCCATATTGGGTTCCTTGAATCTCAATTACATCCTCGGGAAGGCGGGTCACCTTGCCACGGTTGAACGAGTAGTTGAGTGTAGCAGTCCAGTCAAAGTCGTGGCTGCGGATGATGTCTTGCGCCAGAGTCACCTCAAGACCACGGTTTTGAACCGAACCCTCGTTGCGGGTCTGCAAGATTGTTCCCGATGATGGCGACACACGCACACTCACGATTTGGTTGTCGACAGTGGTCGAGTAGTAGGCAATATCGAGGCGTGTGCGGCTGTTGAAGAATCGCAGGTCGGCACCAATCTCCCAAGAGCTTGTCATCTCGGGCTCAAGCGCGATTGCGCGCGAAGTGGTTGGGTCGATGCCATAACCAGGGTCGGGAAAAGTGGTCCACTGCTTGAAGGTATCGGTAAACGCATAGGCAGGACAGTCCTTACCAACCTTAGCCCAGTTACCACGCAGCTTACCATAGCTGAACCAGTTGTTGGTCAAGTGGAAGAGCTCGCTGAAGATTACACCGGCGGTAACTGATGGATAGAAGTAGCTGGTCTTGTAGTTCTGCTTGAATCGAGAAGAACCATCGTGACGCCAGGTTCCTGAAATCTGGGCGACGCCCTTATAGTCAAATCGCACCTCACCAAAGTAACCATATTTGTTCCAAGAGGAGTGATACAGTGTTATTCCGTGAGTGCGGTAGGTCTCATCGTTGAGGTTCTGCCAGCTGTAGAAGCCGTCGCCATGAGAATCCTGGAGCATGAACTCATAGGCTCCCATGTTGGCATCAACACTAGTGCTCTTGCGATACTCCATGCCGTAGAAGACGTTGAAATTGAAATCCTCGGCAAACGTGTGAGTGTAGTTGGCAAAGAATTGAAGAGTGAGCTGTTGGCCGCGAGAGGGCTGGAATGAATAAGATCCCAGGCGGTCTTTATTCTCGTTCATGCGGTCTTGAACCTCCTGATTGGAGTAGTCGACGAAGTCGCTCTCATAGAGGCGTGGCACCGTGTAAGAGTCATACATCGAGTAGCCCTTGTCATAACCCACCTTGCCGGTGAACACGAGTCCCTTGATGGGCTCGTAGGCAACCTGGCCGTTGAGCATGAAGCGGTTGCTCTCGGTCTCGCTCTTGTCGAGATAGCGGCCGTAGTAGGGCGAGACTGTGGCGCCTATGCGCTGTGTGTCGAGCAGCAGTTCCCAGTGGTCGTAGCGGCTCGCCCAGTTGACGGTGCCATTAGGAGTGATATAGTCGGCCATATTGAAGTTGCGGCCCCAGTTGTAGATTGTCGACATCGAGTTTCCAAAGCCTCGCGACTTGGTGTTGACGAAGTTCAGCGACATCTGGATTGTGACTTGCTCCGATGGCTTGTACTGCCCTTTCAAGAACGCTGTGATTTGATTCTTATAGTCCTTGGGAACAACACCCTCGTTGAGCATGTAGGCCACCGAGGCATAGGAGTTGAACTTCTCGGTACCACCCGAGGCCGACACGCTGTACTTCTGCATCACGCCAGTGCCCAGGAAGTCGCCCAGGTTGTCATAGATGGTCTGATCGGGCTGAATGTAAGGTCCCCAGCCGCCACCGCCGCTGTTCTCTACATAAAAGCCTTTAGAACCAGGGGCAAACATGCTCTGCAGCTTGGGCACTCGCATACAGTTGCTAATCTCGACTGTGGCGCTTGCGTCAACCTTGATAGAGCCGTCTCTTGAACCGCTCTTGGTGGTGATAAGGATAACGCCATTGGCACCTTCCTGGCCATAGAGTGCGCTAGCTGCAGCGCCCTTGAGCACGCTCATGGTCTCGATATCGTCGGGGTTGATGTCGGCAAGCGTCGAAGCTCTACCGCGAATCGCCACACCATCGACAACCATCAGCGGTTCATTGTTCTGTCCATTGTGAATTGAACTGATGGCTCGGATGATGACTTGGGTTGACGAGTTGGGAGAGCCACCGCCCGTAGCAACCTGCAAGCCGGCAACCTTACCTTGAAGGGAGTTGGCAAAGTTGGCTGAACCACCAGCAGCAACCTGGTCGCTGCTCAGCGACTGAACTGCGAAGTTCAGTTTTTTCTTCTCCTGAGTTTGACCATAGGCAGTCACCACAACTTCTTGTAGCACTTGGGAATTGTCCTCGAGCTCAACGTTGATGACTTTTTGGCCACTAACCTTGATTGAGACAGGGTTCATTCCCACATAAGAGATCTCGAGGACTTCGCCGTCGTTGACCTCAATAGTGTATTTTCCGTCAAGGTCGGTGGCCGTGCCACGAGTAGTACCCTTTACCTGCACCGACGCTCCAATGATGGTCTCGCCGTCGCTCTTTTGAGTAACTACTCCCGTCACAATACGGGCATAGCCCGTCATCGCGATGATGGAAAATAACAGTAGTAGTAGCTGTTTTCTCATAATTACTTAATGTTTATTGATATTTTTGTTTTTCAATTGTCTTTTTATTTATGGCGTTTTCTTTTGTCTTCACGTGTTACAATGTGACACAAAATAGGTAAAATATATTCACTTTACAAACTTAAAAATAAATTTTGAAAACACATTAATAATAAATAAGAAAATTGACATTTTTTTGATTTTTTAGCATTAACTACTATTTTTTACCATTCTTAACATTTTGGACGACTATTGAGAACTTTTCCACCCAAAATTAACACTTTTAACTTAAATATCACTTTCTTTGTTAGGTAGCAAATTATTAAAATTATTACATATAAAAAGTGTGTGCCAAAAAAATGACATTTTTGACACACACCTAATTTCAATGAGTTACTTGGTCATTTCTTCTTTAGGACCGCACGAATTGTGTGCCCCCTAAAGCGTAATCCATAGCCTGAATTGTAAAATGGCTTATTGTTCTCAAGACCAATATGAAGGCGGTAAGAACTGCGGTCGTGCTTAGTGTAGGGCGTCGATGTCCAATAATATCCTTGCGTGTCGACTTCGCCTAACCCTGCTGGGTATATGCATCCAGCTGCCGGCAAGAAAATGGTGTTGCCGTTAGGACCGGTTACAAGGAATCCTTTGTTGCCATTGATTTGATCCCATTGCCACTTGCATTTATTGATAAGCTCTTTCATCTCATCGCGAGTGGGCATGCGCCAACCGTTCTTCCAATTAACAGTTGCAGCATCATAAACCGAATGCCCTTTAATGTCACCTATGGGCTTGTCGTAGGTTGAGCAGTATTCTTGCTTGTAAGGCTTACTTTTATTTCCTTGACCTTCGCCCCAACAAAAATATTTGCCAGAGTTTTCAGGATAGGCTGCGCCAACGTTGCATCTTGCCCACAGCACACTCAGCCCCAAGTCGACATATTTGTGTCCACCCTTCTCTCCACTGATGCTGAGCCGGCTCCTCTGAGATTTTGCACTTGAATTTGAACTGTTATCACTGCTACTCTTCGAATTTTTCACTTTGAATGTGGCTGTGAGAAATATGGTCACATCAGCTCTTTTAAAACTCAATTCGACAACAGCCTTGGCAGCACCGTCAGGCAACGGGGCATTAAATCCCACTGTACTGTTCTTCTCGTTCTTTTGCGATTTTTTGGTGATAGCTTTATTATTGGCATCAAAGACTTGATAAGAAGCCATTATCCAATAGTTGCCACCTTTCTTGACGCTGCTGCCAGCATTCTCACCCTTGACAGTGATGGTAGCGCCTCTATCGGTCTCGAAGACAAAGTCCTGAGAGTTTCTGACGTTTTTTCCGCTTTGATCATAGGAGATGTTTCCGTCCATTTCGGTTAGAGTGCCTCCCGAGAACGTGTATTTAAGCTTTTGGCCGCGCGTCTCAATGATGTCGGTCATCGCCATGGCAGGAAAAGTCGCTAGCAGCAATGCCACTAAAAAAGTAGTATTCAATCTTTTGTTTTGAGGAGTAATCATAATAGTAAAGTTATTAATAAGGCAAATTATGGGTGTTTCAATAGTTTTTACTCCCGAATTGGCCATTACAGTGTTTTGATTGCTAATTCGGGAGTAAGAATGAAGCTTTAAAGATTAGGAGTAGAAACGACTACAAGGGCGGCAGCGTTGTTGTAGAACGAGGGGATATCGAAAGAAACGCCCTCGGCAGTATAGGTTGTGCCACCGGTAACCACCTGGTTGCGCAAGTATTTGTAGGTCTGGGTGTAGCCAGGACTCACTGTCGACGACTTACCGCCTATGCCAAGGATGTAGCCACCGTTGGTGAAGAATCCGCACTTGCCGTTGAAAGCGCGAGCATCCCATTTGCTAGCAGCGACCTTCACTGTGCCACCGCTAATAATGATGGTTCCGTCGGCCTTGATTCCTCCAGCCTTGGTGTCGCTGGTTGATGAGTACTCATAGACATCGCCCGTTGTCACAGCGGTGAATGTGCCGCCGCTGATGTTCACGCTGCCATCGGTATTCAAGCCTTTACCTCCAATGCCGGTGCTGATGAGGTAGATGGTGCCGTCGGTCATGTTGAACGTGCTATCGCACTTGATGGCCGCACAACTGCTGACGTCGTCAACTGTGGCATCATACATTGCACCGCCACTTGTTCTGGCCGTGATGCTACCTCCAGCGAT
Source organism: uncultured Bacteroidales bacterium (assembly GCA_902792435.1). Taxonomy (GTDB): domain Bacteria; phylum Bacteroidota; class Bacteroidia; order Bacteroidales; family Muribaculaceae; genus Sodaliphilus. The sequence continues at coordinate 90,434 of CADAZN010000007.1, read as the reverse complement.
AGTCATTATCGATTCACACTTGATTCCCTTCACAGTGCTGGCGCTGGTGGTAATGTCGATAGTTCCACCATTAATGATGAACTGGCCGTTGTTGGTGTCGGTTTCATCCTTGGTGCATCCCACGTCGATGCCATCGCCGCCAGTGGTGTTGATGGTAACGGTGCCACCATCCATCTGGAAGTACTGATTCACGTGCATTCCGTCGCTCACCGAGTTGAGCACGGTGATGGTTCCGCCAGTGATGCGAGTGTACTCGTCGCTGAAATAGGCGTGCTTAGTGTTGCCTGTGAGTGTCAATGTTCCACTGCCTGCTATCACGGTGTGGCCGTTAATGTAAAGACAAGCTTTGTGAGCCGCGCCAGTGGCATCGGTCAGGGCGTTGGTGCCATTGAGAGTGAGGTCGATGCGCTTGCCATTGTCGATGTTGATTGCCGCACTGTCGGGGTTGTGGATTGTGAGGTCGGTGAGGTTGACAAAGCACTTGTAGTCGCCGTCCATGTAGAACGAACCGTTGCTTGTCGAGCCGCTTAAGTTATAGATTATTGAATCCTGGAGTGCTGGGTCGGCAACGATGTTGACGTGCGCACCATTCACTTTCACAGTCATAGAGTTCTTGATGTTCTTGGCAACTGTGACAGTAGCATTATTGCCATCATACACCACGTTAACATTGAAGTCGTCGATGTCTGGCCCAGGTTCCTCACCACTCAGGAGAATATCATATACAGCCGTGATGTCGGCACTGGTGATGACGCCGTCGCCGTTCTGGTCGCCGTTCACAACACTGCTCTCATCGCTGTTGAGCAGAAAGTTATAGAGCGCAGTAATGTCGGCAGCAGTCACAGTTCCGTCACCGTTAACATCTCCAGCGATTCCACTAGCACAATATCCCGTGGCAGCCCACATCATGAGCAATGCCACAATAATTATCTTTTTCATTGTTGTTTAATTTTTTTTATTTCAAGTGTGCAAATTTAATGTTTTGTAATCAAATGTGCAAATGATTACCATTCAAACCACAATGTTTTGCCATTACAAATGTATAAGAATTAAGTGAATACCCATTATTGTTCAACTAATGCCACATAAAATAAAGGTGTTTCACAAAGAGCAAGATTAAGACTATTGGTTAATTATTTAGCAATTAATTAGGTAATCTGCAGATTTATCAGTAGATTTGCAGTTGGATTATTGATAATTTTATGAAGAATAAATTAAAATACATATTTCACATTGACCACTTGATGATCACCTTGCTGGCGTTTGCTCTCGTGGGACTCAGTTATCTTGTGGTGATAAACTTGCCGTTTCTAGATCCCTTGGCCAAAGCGATTGGCAATGTTTCGATGACCGACTTTTTCTCAAAGTTGGCTCACAATGATGCCGACGTGAGTCAGGATGTCACAATAGTCGACATAAAGGATGAATATAATCGCGGCAACCTAGCGAGAACACTCGCGCAGATTAATTCGCTAAAACCTTGGGCAACGGGTGTGGATATTGTATTTGCCAACATGAAAGGCGAGCCCGAGGACAACTTGGTGCTTTTTGAGACAGCCATGAACATGGGCAAGAACACTGTGTGGGGCACCAAACTCCTTGACTACGACGATGCAAAGGGCGAGTTTGCCAGTAAGAGGTCGTCGTTCTTTGCCGACACCCTCGGCTTGAGAGAGGGTTTCACAAACCTTGACGACAATTTTGAGCGCAACACAATCAGGCAAATGCTCACTTTGGAAAGTTATGATGGCAAGTCGATGAAGTCATTCCCTGCCGAAATTGCGGCAACGCTCGACAGTCTATCACTCAAACCTCACACCAAGCTCACGATTAACTTCGCCACTGAATTCAATGTGGTGCCTTATGATTCCATCTCGAAATACAAAAACTTGATAAGCGATCACATTGTGCTCGTGGGAAGCACCACCGACCAAAGTGACTTGTGGAACTCCTCAATTGGCACAATACCTGGCGTAGTGCTACAAGCCTATTCGGTAGAGACTATTCGCAATCACCGCGACATCACTTACCCCAGCACTTGGGTGAGCCTGCTCATTGCATTTGTGCTTTGCTACATTTTTGAGCTCATTATCGATGTTGGTGTTAGATGGCTCAAACGCCGCAAGGACACGTTTAGCGTGTTCTTAGATGAGTCCTATTTAGGGCGGCGTGTTGTGACAATAATATTTTTTGCGCTTGTTGCTTGGGCTTTGGCCGAGGCATTTGCTGTCAAGAGCATTTATCTTAACGCTGTGCTCATCTTGGTGTTGTTGGGATTCGTTTTGGAGGCTCGAAACTACTACTTTTCGGCCATCAAGGCATTGGTACAAAAGCATGACTGGTGGATATTGAAGAACTCATTAATTAATCAATAAAGAATAAATTATGAAGAAGATTTTATTATTTACATTGCTGTGCTTGGTGATTGGTGTCACGGCCAGTGCAAAGGTTACTAAAACTACCAAAGCAAAGCCTAAGACTGAAAAAGTAAACGCCTATAAGGTAGAGCAAGCCAATAAAGCCTTCGTTGGCCAAACTCCCATTGCCGTTAGCTCATCGATTAACGACAACACCGTGATTGAAATCAAGGAAAATGGATACTTAATGTTTGTCGACGACGTTGCCAAGAAGCGTTATTATGTGAGCCGCCCTTGCAAGACAGCACTAAAGAATCTTGTGACTGAGGTAAAGAAGCCCAAGTCGGTTGCAAAATCGTTCCTGGAGTCGATGATGACAAAGAGCAAGAGACTCGACTACTCTTCGTCGGGTAACGTTGAGCGTAAGCCCACACCCGTCATTATCAAGAATGTGGAACTTGACGACAATGGCGAGATGAAAGTTTACATGATTGAGTAAGTAAGAACTGCTTATAACCATTTAGACCAATTAGTCGATAATGCTAATTGGTCTATTTTTATTACTCGCTCGTGATAAAAATCACGACATTAATATTTTTTAAGTGTTATATACAAATATTTTTGAGTTTATGCATTATCTTTGTGGGGTAAAATCGTAATAACTTGATAAACATAAGAAAAATGGCAAAAAAAATAACCTTTATCATTATTGCCCTTGTGCTGATGCTGCCAGGCATCAAGGCCGAGGAGCAAAAGCGCGAGATGCGCGCCGCATGGCTCGCCACAGTTTCTAATATTGACTGGCCAAGCGAGCGCGGCACCGGCGCAGCTGTGATAGCACGCCAAAAACAGTCACTGATTGACTATCTCGATGGCTTTGCAAACACAAATATGAACGCAGTGTGCATTCAGGTGCGCTCGATGTGCGACGCCATGTACCAGTCGAGCTATGAGCCATGGTCAAGTTACCTCACTGGCACACGTGGTACCAACCCCGGTTGGGATCCATTGGCGTTTGCCGTTGAGGAGTGCCACAAGCGCGGTATCGAGTGTCACGCATGGGTCAATCCTTATCGCTATGCTAATGGCGGCCCAACAACCTGGAACACCGCTCAAGACCAGGCACTCCAGAACTCGGGCATCCTGCTCACCTACACCAACAGCAGTGGCACCACTACCACAGTGCTTAATCCCGGCTTGCCCGCCTCGCGTGAGCGCATCGTGAACGTGTGCCGCGAAATGATTGAGAACTACGACATCGACGGCATCATCTTCGACGACTACTTCTACCCTAGCGGCATACCCACCAACAGCTCAGCCGCCGACTACCAGCTGTGGCGCAACAGCGGCACCACGATGACCTTTGCCAACTGGCGCCGCGCCCAGGTAAACCAAATGGTTGCCGACGTGTATAACATGGTTCAGATGGTGAAGCCTCAGGTGCGATTTGCGATAGGCCCCGCCGGTGTGGCAGGCACTGCCTCGACCAGTGCATCGCAGCATGGTGTGAATCCTTGCCCCACAGGCAGCGACTGGCAGTACTCTTCGCTCTTCAGCGACCCATTGGCATGGCTCGAGGAAGGCACTATTGACTACATCTCGCCCCAGCTCTACTGGAAGCGCAACCACTCGACCAATCCCTTTGGCCCGCTGACCCAATGGTGGAGCTACATTGCCAAGCATTTCAACCGTCACCACTATGCCAGCCAAAACATCTACTTCATGGACAATGACGGCAACACCACCACTAGCTGGCAAGAGATTGTGGCACAGGTTCAACTCAGCCGTCAATACACCGAGAACAACGCTCCAGGCGTCAACTTCTACTCATCGCGCTACATCAATGGCCCACGCATGACTGGCTTGGGCAACTATTTAGTACAGACCATATTTCCCAAAAAGGCGTTACCACCAGCATTAGAGTGGAAACCCAAAGACAACCTCGACACCCCCGAGAATCTTGCTCTAAACGGCAACACTCTGTCATGGGATTTCGTTGATGGAGAACTTGTGAAATATGCCGTTTATGCCATTCCAACAAGTGTGGACGTGAGCACTATCACAAGCCAACAGTTTGAGGGCATCAAGAGCGACTACCTGGTGGCCGTGACCTACAACACCAGTGTGACCCTCGCCAGTGAATACTTGACTGGCTATTGGTTTGCAGTGACAAGCGTTGACGGCTATAACTTCGAGTATGCCCCTGCCTATCTTAACGCCCCTGCTGGCGAGGCCCAACAAGTGACACTGCTGTCGCCCATCAACGACGCATTGGCACAGTGGACACAAGAATTTTCATGGACTGCGGTTCCTGGCGCGACCTTCAAAATTGAAGTGGCCAGCGACAACGCATTCAACAACGTGCTTATCAGCCAGAATGGCATCGCCGAGAATCACGTCACCCTCGACCTGAGCACATTTGCATCGGCAACCCGCTATTACTGGCGCGTGACAACAATTGAGACCGGCAAGTTTGACAAAGTGAGCGATGTAGCCTCGTTCATGACGGCACAGCGCGACCTTGCTCCACAGGCCACCTTGATTTATCCCGAGAACGGCGCTGAGATTGACGACAATTTCAAATTTGTAGTCGCCAATGTGGGAGCCGACACCTACAAACTTGAAGTGGCAAGTGACGCGGTGTTCACCAATGTTGTGCAAACCAGCAACTATCTCCAAAGCGAGAACGGAAATCTCACATTGCAGTGCGTGATAGCGCTGCTAGGCGAAGGAACCTATTACTGGCGCGTGAGCACCACCGCTGCTGGCTGTGACCACAATGTGAGCGAAACCCGCACGTTCACCATCACCGAAATCACCACTGGCGCCACCGAGCCCGGCTATGTGCGCAAGATAGACGTTGACAACGACACTTACGCACCTATCGATGGCGTGTCGGTTACCAACAACTGGATTCGCTCGGTGAAGAGCAATTATAATAACTTCGAGCAAGAGAATTACGGCACGTTCAACCGCTCGTTTGCGGTGCTGGGCGACAATGTCTACCTCACAGGCCGCAGCAAGAACGCGTCAAATGCCGACTGTTACTTGCGTGTGTATAACGCCAAGACTGGCGAGTGGCTGCGCGATCTTGAGCTGCCAGCCGAGGTGCAAGGCGACTATTTCCCTTGCAACAACGTGCTTGTTGACGATGCAGGAAACCTGCTCATCAGCAACATGCTGCTCAAAATCAACAACACTCCGCTCGTGATTTACAGCGTGAATCCAAGCAACGGAGCAGTGACACATCGTGCTACCCTCTCGACCAGCGAGTCATCGGGTCGCATCGACCACATCGACGTGCTCGGCGATGTAACATCGGGTAATTTTGAAGTATTTGCCGCACTTTCACGCAGTAATGAGATTATTCGCTGGACAATCGCTGGAGGGAGTGTGTCAGCAACCAAAGTGGTCATCGTCAATGCCATGTATCCCACCAGTGCCGCCAACTTAGGCACCTCGCCACGCATCAAGGCCCTTGACAGCGACCGCGTGATAGTGCATGGCTCGGGCATTGAGCCCACTTGCTACAGCATGACCAACGGCGAGATTCTCGATAGCTTTGCCAATAATAGTGCGCTGATGAGCGTAGGCACAGCCAACGACGGCTTCGACATGCTCAAACTTGGAAATTCTTACTTCATGCTCTATTCTAACGGCGACTACCAAACCGCCGAGGGGCACAACTTCAAGCTCGCAGTAAATCCTGACGGACAAGACTTTGCTGGATTTACCCCACTGTGGACGTTGCCCAAGAATGGCATGGGAGTGGTGAACAGCACAACGATGAGCACCCCTTGTGTTGCTGTGCCTGGCGACAAGAGCAATGAGATGTTCATCTACATGTATGTGCCAGGCAACGGTCTCGCCAAATACACCGTGACAGTGGCTGTGGCGGTGCCTGGCGACGTGAACGGCGACGGCGAAGTGACAGCAGCCGACGTGACTGCGCTCTACAGTTACCTGCTCAACAACGACGCCACAGGCCTCGTCAATGGCGACCAAAATGGCGACGGGAACATCACCAGCTCTGATGTCACCTTTGTCTACAACATCATCTTGGGAAACCGTGCAAAACATGGTAAAAAATGACACACAATTAACACAAGGCAGCCCACTGTCAAGGTTCTGCCTTGTGTTATTGATGAGATGCCATAGTACAAAGTGATTCCGAAACCAATTAATAACATTTTGGCACTTATATTTTGAATAATGTGTAATTTTGTCACATTTCACCGAAAAAGTGTGAGAAAAATTTGGTGAATAATTTGGTTTTTATTTTCTTTGTAGGTTGTAAAGAATTTATTTATCAACACAATACTAATATCCAAAACATTTCACAACATGAAGAAATTATTACTCGTTCTAACATTGGTAGCAATGGCTTGCTCTAGCGCATGGGCTGCTGGCCATCTGTTGAAAAAAGACCCAAACGGCTATGAAAAGGTGAACGGCATAGGCATGCGCAACCTGTGGCTGCTCGACCGCTTCCACTATGGCGTTAATGAGCTTCAAACCGACTTTGAATGGTGTAACACCAAGGCGCGCACAGCGGTGCTGCAAGATGGTGTGGTATATGTTGCACGCAGCGAGGCGAAGCAATACATTATTCCTGGCGCCAACGGCAACGACACCATCATGGGTGCCGTGATTTATCGCTTTGACGCGATGACTGGCGAGCAAATGGCTCCACTCGATGTGACACTCAACGGCGAGCCCTACGGAACGTTCCTTGGCGTGAACTCAATTGGCAAGGACAACTTTGGCCATGTGTGGGTTGCCCCCTACACCAGCGAGAAGACCGCCGAGGTGCCTCTGTATCAACTGAACACCGAGACTGGCGAATTGACCCTCGTTGCCAATCTCGACAAGGGCGACGTGATTGCCCGCACCGACTATCTCGACCTTGTGGGCGATATCACCCTCGAGCAGGCCGAGTGTAACGTGATGACTCCCGGCTCACAAGTGCCCACCGTTTATGCTTGGCACAACGACCAGGGCGGCTACCCCGACACCTGGGAAGGCTTCTTCAGCGGTGACCCCTATATGGACTTCGTGGAGATGTATCCCGAGAGCCAAACCCAATGGGGTTATGCTCCCGCATGCCGCTTTGTGCTTGGCGAGGACGAAGACACCCGCTATAGCGGCGAGAACTTCTACATCGACGGCTTCACCACAGTGCCCACCCTTTACTCAAGCGATGGCACCATCGTTGACGGATTCGGCAGCCTCTCTCAAGAGGAAATGGCAGCCGACAGCCTGTTGATGCCTAAGGTTGGCACTAACGGCATTGGCGAGTTCAAACTCGGCGATCGCAACTTCATTGTTTACTCTATTGCTCAGTATGACGCTCCCAACTCATGCCAGGTTAACATTTGCGAGCTTGGCGAGGGCATGTCGTTCAGCGGTATGCAACGCTACTGGACCTTCCCTGCCGACGGCCAAGGACAAACCAGTGATAGCGGCCTGCGCATCCATCCCGTAGTTACCGACTACACCGAAGAGGGTGACGAGGAAGCCGTGCTCGTGTTTGAGTACAAGTGCTACAATGGCATGGGCGTTTATATTGTAGGTGAAGGTGTAACACCCGATGATCCAACTCCACTAAGCGTGCCTGGCGACGTGAACGGCGACGGCACCGTAACTGCAGCCGACATTACCGCCCTCTATGACTTCCTGCTCAACAACGACGAGTCACACATCGTCAATGGCGACCAGTCGGGCGACGGCAACATCACTGCAGCCGACATCACTGCTGTCTACACCATCATGCTCGGTGGCGAATAACGCACTTTCTTTATTCATAACATAAAAGTTTTTAGGGGGTGGAGGATTGGTTATTCTCCCCCCCTTTGTGTAAATAGTTCCTAGTTTTAATCACTCATCACTAATCCCTAATCACTATAATAACATGAAAAAATTATTACTACTTTCTATTGTGGCTGTTATGTCCGCCTTGAGCAGTTGGGCTGTGACCGACGGCCAGACCTATGCCAAAGTGAACGGCATAGGAGTGAAAAACCTGTGGATGCTAGACCGTGTGCATGCAGGCAATGCTTACATTTCGTCACCCATCTGCCATACCAATGCCCGCACTGCCACGATGACGGGCGGCGTCGTCTATGTGTCGCGCAGTCAGGAAAAGCAGGTGATAATCCCCAATCCCGAAACAGGCAAGAACGACACCATCCTCCAGGGCGTCATTCACTGCTTTGACGCTCTCACCGGCGAGCCAACCAAAGATTTGGAGCTCACATTCAATGGCAATCCTTACGGGGTGTTCTTGGGCAACACCTGCATTGGTTGCGACAGCTTCGGGCACATTTGGGTGGCACCCATGACCAGCGCTGCGGCAACCGAGATTCCCATCTATCAAGTCGACACCGAGAGTGCCGAAATGACTCTGGTGACCAACATGAGCAAAGGCGAAGTGCCTTATCGCACCGATTACCTTGACCTCATTGGCGACCTCACGCTTGAGCAGGCCGAGTGCAACATCATGGCAGTGGGTCACGACAGCAACAATCCTGGCAAGCCCACAGTCTATCGCTGGCACAACGAGCAAGGTGGAGACATCGACACCTGGGAGGGAGGCTTCAGTGGCGACCCCTATATGGACTTCACCAATTTCTACCCCGAGAGCAGGGTTGGATTTGCTATGGCACCAGTGGTGAAAATGTTGCTTGGAAATGATGAGGACACACGCTACAGCGGGGAGTACTTCTACATCGATGGATCCGACGAGGGACCTGTGCTCTACTCGGTCGACGGCGATGTAATCGACAGCTTTGAGAATGTCCCCGCAGAGTTGAGGCAGAAAAGCTATACCGCCAACGGCATGAACGAGTTCACGCTCGATGACCGCCATTTCTTTACCTATGTCCGTAGCGACATGAACGGCAACGGCAATGGCTGCCAAATTAACGTGTGTGAGCTTGGCGACGGCGACATGCTCGAGGGAATGACAAAATACTGGCAACTTCCTGCCGACAGCGTGGGCAAGATTAACGATGGTGGATTGCGTGTGCACAGCATCGCCGTCGAGAAAGGCTACGATGAAAAAGGCAACGAGGAAATCACTCTGCTCACATTCAAGGCCTACAACGGTATGGGAGTTTACAAGATTGGCGCAGGCGTTGAGCCCGATGGTCCTGTGGCTGTGCCTGGCGACGTGAACGGTGATGGCGTGGTCACCGCTGCCGACATCACCGCCCTCTACGACTTCCTGCTCAACAACGACGAGTCGCACATCGTCAATGGCGACCAAACAGGCGACGGCATCATCACTGCTGCCGACATCACTGCCGTCTACTCCGTCTTGTTAGGAGGCTCAAATTAATGCACAATGCATAATGCTTATTAGAATGCATAATCATATTTAGGGATAACATGAAGAAAATCAGTTTGTTTGCATTGTTTGCCATCTTGGCAATCTGTGCTTCGGCAAGCGACACTTGGACGTTGCGTGGGGTGGAGTATCAAGTCGACACCTTGTTCCACAACCAGGTGGGGCCAGGCACCACGCAAACCTCGCTATGGTTTCACAACGAGACAGGAAAATTGCGTGTGTTCTATTGCACCATCGACATGAGCAACCCATGGCTATCGCTGTCGGGGGTGTGTGCCACCGACAAGCTTGCCGGCAACGAAAAAGTCTCGGCGATGGCCGAGCGCAAGAGCGAGCCCGGCAGGCGCTACTTTGCCGGTATCAACGCCGACTTCTTCAACACCAGCGGCACCACAGGCCGTGGCGTTTCAATAGTTGGCACGCCAGTGGGGGCTACGGTGGTTGACGGCGAGATTTACCGCGCTCGCAACAATGCCGCGCTCTACAAGAATTTCATCGTCGACAAGGATGAGGGCATCTATGTCAACCCATTTGTCTTTGGCGGCACGCTAACCACTCCATCGGGGCAAACTGCCGCACTTGGTGGTGTTAACACCTACTCGAGTGAATGCAACAACAAGATAGTAATTTACACCGACCGCTACTATGGCAGCACCGACCAGACCAACAGCGGCACAGAGCTTGTGGCGCGCCTTGCCGAGGGCGAGAAGTTTGAAAGCGCCCGCCCTTACAAGATGTTGGTTGAGAGCGACACTAGCACAGCCGGCGACATGACCATACCGGCAGGAAAGTATGTGATTCGAGGCCGTGGCTCGGCAGCTACAGTGGTCAACACCTTGCAGATAGGCGACACCATCACCATCTCTCCAACATGGACATTTGGCGACCTGAGCGTTGAGCCCGAGCAGGTGATATCGGGCAATCCCAAAATTCTAGGCGACGGCGTGGTGCTTGACACCGAGAGCGAACGTGGCGACGCCAGTCAGCTGCATCCTCGCTCGGCAGTGGGCTACAGCGATGGTGGAAACAAGGTCTATTTTCTTGTGGTCGACGGCCGTTCGCTCATCAGCGATGGCGTTAGAACCACCGTGCTTGCCGACATCATGCGCTATGCCGGTGCCACCGATGCCATGAATGTGGATGGTGGAGGTTCTTCAACTCTCTACACAAGTGCGCTAGGCATTCGCAACAAGCCCAGCGACGGCACCGAGCGTGCCGATGGCAACGGACTCTTCGTTGTGAGCAACGCTCCCGACGACGACGTTATTGCCGAGCTGCGATTTGTAGATTTTAGTCTAAAGGTACCCAAATTTGGCGTTTATACTCCTCGTTTCTACGGCTACAACCAGTATGGCATGCTCATCGACACCGATGTTCAAGGCGTGCAGTTGTCGTGCGATGAGTCGTTGGGAACAATACGCGACGGCAACACCATCTTTGCCACAGGCAGCGGCACAGCGATGCTCACAGGCACACTGGGCGACATCAGCGTGAGCGCACCACTCACCATCATTGGCAGCGGCGATGCCATTGAGTTGAAGAACGACTCAATCATAACCGACACTTATCGCACTTATCGCGTCGACCTTCAAAGTCAAGTTGGCGAGAACATGATGCCTCTTGATCCTGAGGCTTTAACTTGGAGCAGCAGCGACGAGAGCATCGTCGTCATCGACTCCAACACTGGCGAGTTGCAAGGGGTGCGCGATGGTGAGGCTACTGTCACAGGTGTAATCGACGACCAGTCGGTGACTATGAGAGTATTTGTTCAAAAGCCAGTTCAGCGCGTCTATCCCCTCGACCCTGAGATGGACTTGAGCACCTGGAGTTTCTCAATGAGCGGTGGCAAGAATGTGGTTACCGAGCCACTTGACAACGGAATAAAAGTTACTTACACTGGCTCTAGCGGTCGCACCAACTACCTGCGAATGAACAAAGACATAACGCTGTGGAGCCTTCCCGACACTCTGCGAGTGCGCATCAATCCATGTGAGGCTCCCGTCACTGGCATCACTTTCGCCTTGCGTCCAAAGGGTGGAAAAATCAGCTATCAGGCTGTCACCCCCGAGGCAGTACCTGCCAATGTCGAGACCACAATCGACTTACCTATAGACCAGTGGATTGACGCCGACGACATGAGCAACTATCCCATCCTGCTCACCTATATCCAGGTCACGATGGGGAAATCCACCACGGGAACTCAATACACTATGCTAATTCCAGGACTTGAGGTAATCTACCGCAATGCGCCACTTCATCAGGTGATTCCTGGCGACGTGAATGGCGATGGCGTCATCACTGCCGCCGACGTGACAGCTCTCTACGACTTTTTGCTCAACAATTCCACAACTCATCTAGTCAATGGTGACCAGAACGGCGACGGCAACATCACAGCAGCCGACATAACTGCTGTATATGACTTTATTTTGGGTAGCAGTTGATATTCTATTGACTGCACTCAGATTCTTCAAAAATGAGGCAATTGGGTTGATTCTCAATTGTCCTTTTTTGTATAGAACTCGTTAAAAAAAGTTTTTATTGACTTTGTTATTGTGATTTTTCATAAATTTGTAAGCTTATTCATTAAAAACACTTTTCCACGATAACTAATAATCAAAATATCTTACAACAATGAGAAGACTATTTTTACTGATGGCACTGATGTTGTCGCTGGCGATGGTCGCCAACGACAAGCTGAGTGCACCAACACAGTTGTTCTTGCAAAGCCGTGCCAACGGCACGTCGCAGCAAGCCGAAAAGAAACTATTCAGCAGCACAAAGGCAGTGAATGGCGTGGAGACCATGGACTGCTTCATCATGCTCAACGGCAAGTCCACAGCCCAACTCAAGGCGCTGGGCGTGACCATCACAGGCGAGTTTGATGATGTGGTCACCGCCCTCGTGCCCATCAACAAAGTGGAGCAAGTTGCCCGCCTCGACATCGTGAAGCAGGTAGCCATAGCACCTATTGCGCAAAAATACACCGACCAAGCCAAGAACGTGACCAAAGCTTATCAGGCTTGGAATGGCACGAGCAACGGGTTGCCACAGAACTATCGTGGCACAGGCGTGGTGATTGGCGTTATTGATACTGGTATGGACTTCAACCACCGCTTCTTTTATGATTCTTCGGGCAATACACGTGTAAAAGCTGTGTATCTGCCCAATGCCACAAGTGCCAACGGTGGCACAGCACCACAGGTGGGCACCACAACACTCAGTGGTTATCACTACACCACTCCCGCGCAGATTGCTGCCCTCACCACCGATACCAACGGCGAGAGTCATGGCACTCACACCACTGGTTGCGCTGGTGGCTCGCAGGTTGGCAACTATGCCGGCATGGCTCCCGACTGTGACTTGGTAATGTGCGGACTTGGCGACAACTTGTCTCAAACCTCTATCGCCAATAGTGTGAAATACATCGCCAACTATGCCAAGACTCAAGGCAAACCTTGTGTTATCAGCATCAGCTTAGGCAGCAACATGGGACCTCACGACGGGTCGAGCTACATTTGCCGTGCCTATGACCAAGTCGCCACCCAATATGGTGCAGTAATCCTGCTATCCTCGGGCAACGAAGGCGATGCCTATGGCTATGCCAAAAAGGCTCTCTCGAGCGCCAGCGATGCTTTTGCCATAATCCACGAGACCTCTACTGGTGCCGCCAACGTGGGTGGCTCTTCTTACTATGGGGCCGCCTATATGGACATTTGGGGCCGCACCAACGACCAACTCAAGCTCAAAGTGCTTGTTGTGAATCGCAACACTGGCGCAATCGTTTATACCAGCGATGAGATTACCAGCAGCACTACGCTCAACAGCTTCGGCACCTGGTTCAACAGCTCCAGCAATGTGGAAATCTCGTTCAGCTCATCAAACAACCGTAAGAACATCTTCATCCACCCCACTATGACAGGAGCGAAAAACAGCAACTACCGCCTCGCCTACATCGTTACCAGTGCAGCTGGCAACACCATCGACGCATGGTGCGAAGGTGGCAGTGCATCTAGAATCGGAATTTCGGGAAACATCAGTGGATACACACTCTCACTTGGCCAACAAGATGGTACCATGAGCGACGACATCTGCGGCAGCAAGACCATCAGTGTGGGAGCTATGGCATCACGCACAAGCTATAACGGCTATTACAATGTAAACGACGTGGCCTATTTCTCAAGCTACGGCACCGACGTCAAGGGAGCTAATCACCCATACATCACTGCCCCCGGTCACGTTGTGATTTCTTCGCTCAACGGTTACGACTCCTATAACAGCCAGTACGGTACGTCTTATTCAGTATCCTATAATGGTCGCACTCACAAGTGGGGAGAGATGAGCGGCACATCGATGTCAACTCCCATCGCAGCTGGCGTGGTTGCACTCTACCTTCAAGCCAACCCCGAACTTGATGTCAATGGTGTGAAAGACGCTATTGCCAACAGTGCTACGGCTTACACCAACCCCACCAGCCCACCCAAGCAGCGCGGCTACGGCATCATCAACGCCCTCAGCGGCATCTCTTACATCTTGCAGCAGAGCGCATTGCCAAGAATTATTGCCAGCAAGACCGAGGTCAATATGAGTGGTTATGTGGGCGACACCATCACCACAACAGTGAATCTTGAAGGCCGCAACCTCACCCAGGGCGTGAATGTAAGCGTGGTTGGCCCAAGCATCTACAGTGTTGAGCCTACAAGCTTCACTAACGCTGAGATAATGGCTGGTACAACCCTCACCATCAAGTTTATCCCCACTGCAGCTGGCACATCATCGGCCACCATCAACCTTAACAGTACAGGTGCCCAGCAGGTTTCAATAACAGTGAATGGTACTGCACAACCCAAGACTCCAACCCTGAGCACAAGCTACGAGTCGCTCGACTTCACAGCCTTTGCTGGAGGTACAGCTAGCAAAACATTCCGTCTCTACGGAGAGTTTATTACCGATGACGTTACGCTCACAAGCGACAACCAATTGTTCACCGTGAGTCCAGCCACCATCCCTGCAGCCACCTACGACGATAACAGCTATGTTACCGTGACAGTGACCTATGCGCCAACTGCTGCTGGCTCTCACAACGGCAACATCACAATCAGCAGCCCAGGTGCCGAGAACGTGACTGTAGCTCTCACTGGCTCAGCCACTATTAACAACGTGGCTCCACACGCTACCGATGCTACAGGCATTGGCTCCACAAGCTTTACCGCCAACTGGGACCCATGTCCCTTTGCCAACAGCTACACATTGCGCATCACGCCTGCTATAGATGCTAGCCCGTTCTTCACAGAGACATTTGCTAAATGTGTAAATGAGAGTTCTACCAATATCGCCAGCTCGGTCAACAACTACACCGACAATGCAGGTTGGTCAGCTTCCTACGTTTATCAAGCCGTGGGTGGCATTCGCCTGGGCGCTACAAGCTATAATGGCGTGTTGCAAACTCCAGCTGTTGACCTCACTAGCAGCGCTGGCAAGGTGAGCGTTAAGTTCACTGCTCGCGCCTATGACACCGATGTGGATTGCCCATTAGTAGTGAGCTGCGGCACTAGCACCGACACCATTATCGTTCCCTCAAGCAATGAGGGTAGCTATATCGTGGCACTCGACTGCGCTCAAGCAGCAGGACAAAAGATTAGATTTGCCACTACCATCAAGAAGAAACGCGTGGTAATCACTGGCGTGGAAATCTACGCTGTTGACCTCACCGACACTAGCTTAGCCGGAGATCCAATCATAATTAATGGTATTACCAGCAATCAATATAAAGTCACTGGATTGTTGCCCGAAACCACCTACAATTATGATGTGATGGCCCTCTATGGCTCGGTGGCTAGCGGTTGGTCCAACATGATAGAGGTTACTACTCTTGCTGGTGGAGGCGATATCGTCACTGGCGACGTGAACGGTGACGACGAGGTAAACACCGTGGACATTACCATCCTCTACAACTACCTCCTTAATGGCAGCACCGAGAACATGATCAACGGTGACCAAAACGGAGATGGTGAAGTGACAGCAGCCGACGTCACTGTCATCTATAATGTTCTGCTTAATTAAGAAGACAAGAGAACAAGAAGACAAGAGAATTCAAGGCGCCCCACTATCTAGCGGGGGCGCCTTGTTTGTCAAATGCCTCGGCATAAAAAATAAAAAAAAACTGCGTTTATTATTTTGTTCTGCTCTCGGCTTGCACTATCTTTGTAGTCTAAGAACTAATTATTTTTACTTATCGAAGATGAAATTCAGCGATATAATAGGCAATGAACGCGCCATAGAGCAAGTTAGGCGCATGGTGGACAGCGGTCACATAGCCCACGCACTGCTGTTTCATGGTGAACCAGGAGTTCCCATACTCGCCCTTGCGCTAGCCACGTCGCAGTATATTCACTGCACCAACCGCACTGGCGGCGACTCATGCGGAATGTGCCCTTCGTGCCTTCAGCACCAGTCGATGAACCATGCCGACACGTTTTATTCCTACCCTATTGTAAAAAAAGGAGAAAAGCCCGTGAGCGAGGACTTTGACCGCGAGTGGAAAGAGTTTATTGAAGACGGTGTGATAGCCGAAGACTATGACCACTGGCTCGCTCTGCTGGGCAACACCAACGCTCAACCCCTCATCTACGCCAGCGAGAGCGACAACATCGTGCGCAAAATGAGCCTCAGCGCCTACACAGCACAATACAAGGTGCTGGTGATGTGGCAGGCCGACAAGATGAACAAAGAGTGCTCCAACAAACTCCTGAAGCTCATTGAGGAGCCATCGTCGGATTGCATTTTCTTGCTCACCACTTCAAATGTGAAGAACATTCTTCCCACCATCTACTCCCGAACTCAAAGGATAGAGCTGCGCAAACCGTCGACTGAGCAGATTGCCGATTATATCTCAAGAGTCAAAGGCATTGAAATGAGCGAGGCTCTTGCCCTTGCAGCACCTGCCGACGGGAATGTGCTCCAGGCACTCAAGAACATGGATAACTCGAGCGAGACCCACGTTTTCCACGAGCAGTTTGTCAAGCTCATGAGGCTCGCCTACATGAGAGACATCCCAGGCCTCAAGGGCTGGAGCGAGATTATTGCTGAATATAAGCGCGAGAAATCGCAACGATTCTTGAACTACGCCTCAAGGATGGTAAGAGAGAACTATATCTACAACCTTCAAACTCCAGCGCTCAATTACGAGACCGACGAGGAATCAAAATTCAGCAAGAACTTTGCTCGTTTCATAAACGAGGAGAATGTTGAACGCATGCTCAAGCTCTTCAGCGATGCCATAAGAGACATCAGAGGTAACGGAAACGCTAAAATAATTCTCTTTGATGTGGCAATCAAAATCACAATCCTCATCAAGAAATAAATCAACACATCTACCCCACTACTATATTTGGTTTCATGAACACATCATTCTTATCACAAGTAGCACACTACTTTCACCAAAAAGGAAACATTCACGACTATTGCTTTGTGCTACCCAATCACCGCAGCTGCAAGTTCTTTGAGCGCGAACTCGACATCTCAAGCAAGAAAGTGTTCATGATGCCCGAGATGATACCCATCAACGACTTCGTCACTCGCCTTAGTGGCTCAATAGCTGTGAATGCTATTGATGCCATGTTCATTCTTTACAAGTGCTACACCAGCATGCCAGGTAACGAAGAACAAAAATTCGACAAGTTTGTATTTTGGGGCAACATCCTCCTCAACGACTTTAATGACGTTGACATGTACCTTGTCGACCCCAAAGAGATTTTCACCAACATAAAAGAGCACCGAGAAATTCAGAGCAATTACATCGATGAAGACCTGCAACAGCTCGTTGCTCAATACTTCAACCTAGGCAGCCAAGGCCTATCGGGCGAAGATATGGATTTCTGGCGAAACTACAGCAATGAGAATCTCGACAAAGAAGAAGTTAGAGCAAGCTACCTGAAACTGTGGCAGAACATGCTCGGCCTTTACGAAAAATATAATGCAGAACTCGACAAGCGAGGAGTGAAATCACCGGGACGCATTTACCGTGAGGCTGTCACCGCTGTGAAAGAAGGTCGCGACTTGGGGCACAAGTGCTATGTGTTTGTTGGCTTCAACATGCTGTCGACTAGCGAGATTGCGATAATGAAACGCCTTGGCGACCAGAAAAAGGCCATGTATTTTTGGGACACTTCCTCACCAGCATTCTCCGACAAATACCCCCAGAATCCTGGTGGCCGCTATGTGAAGTTTTTCCAGCAACAATTTCCCTCGCCTCACGACTTCACAGCACAACCCATCGCCACATTCCCTGAGCTCACAGTGATGGGTGTGCCCTCCAATGTGGGTCAGGCAAAATGCGCTTTCAACTTGATTGAAGAAATGGTTGACAACAAGCACATTTCCAATCCGCTGAATGCCATCGACACCGCCATAGTGCTCCCCGATGAGTCACTCTTCATGCCATTGCTCAACTCGTTGAGTCCCAAAGTTCCCAACATCAATGTGACTATGGGATATCCACTGCAAAACAGCGACATCGCCTCGCTCATGAGAGTGGTGTCGAGGATGCATCGCCGTGCCCGTCGTGATGCCGATGATAAATGGAGCTTCTATCGCAACGATGTTAAAATCATTCTCTCTCACCCCATCATCAAGAGTTGCTACGGCGACCATGCCCTCGCAATAATAGAGCAAATTGATGCCGACAATGTGTTTGAGGTCCCTGAGGAGATGTTTAAGGGACGTCCTTTTGAAGGCCTTTTCCATACCGCCCCAGATACCAATGACCCTGCCAGTGTCACAGAGTTTCTGAGCGGTCTGGTGCACTTTTGTAATTCGGTACTCAAAATCATGTCGCCTCAATCGACCGAAGAAGAAATTGATGAGGACATCCAGCGTCCCATGACACTGCAAGAGGCATTCCTCAAGCAGTATATCGACATACTCAACCGAGTGAGAGCCGCAATAAACGAGCACTCGGTTCCACCTTGCGAGAACACGGTGTTCTTCCTCGTCGACAAGCTAGTGGGAGTTCACACAATGCCACTAGAAGGCGAGCCACTCCATGGCCTTCAAATCATGGGTATGCTTGAAACTCGTTGCCTTGACTTCGACAACATAATAATTCTCTCGTGCAACGAGCACATCCTGCCACGCAAGTTCTGTTCCAGCTCGTTCATCACCGATTTCATGCGCCGCGGATATGGAATGTCGACAGTTGCCGACCAGGACATGATGTGGACCTACAACTTTTATCGCCTAATCTCACGCGCCAAAAGAGTTTATTTGCTTTACGACACTAGCGAACAAGCCGTTGGGTCGAACGAGGTCACAAGGTTTGTGCACCAACTCAAGATGATTTATGGCTGCCCTATCAACGAGATAAACCTCTCGATGCCGGTTCCTGTGAGCGAGCAGTTGATAATAAATGTCCCAAAAGAGCGTCATGTGGCCAATGCAGTCAACAGCTATCGGCCAGAGATAGGCAAGAAATGTCTGTCGGCCAGCTCCATTAACGAATTTATCAATTGCCGTTTGGCATTCTATTTCAGGCACATCGAGGGACTGAATGCCGACAGCACCGAAGATGATTTCATGGATTTCAGCACCTTTGGCACTATCGTTCACGACACCCTTCAAGAACTCTATTATCCCGATGTTGATGGCGAACCTCGCACAGGAGAATACAAGGTGACAGGAGCCATGATCACGGAGTTCAAAAACAAGCATCTAAACCATGTCATTTGCCGCATAGTAAACAGAGAGTACTCCAACAAGGCAAAACCCAACACTCCCCTCAGCGGCGAATCATCGATTGTGAGCGTTGCAATCGAGATGTACGTCAAGTCGGCCTTAGATCATGACCTAAGCCTGCTTGCTGGCTGCAACGACTATTTCACAGTTCTGGAATGCGAGCACAAGCACAAAAACATTCCCCTCAACTTTGGAGACGAGAAATTCAACTTCACCTATACTGCCGACCGCATCGACCGCATGAGCAACGGCACCCTGCGCATGGTGGACTACAAGACAGGGCATGATGAGACCACCTTTGCCACAATGGACGACCTCTTCACCCGTGAAGATAAACGCAGAAAGGCTGTGCTCCAGCTCATGCTCTACTGCAATGCCTATGCTCAAGAAAACAACTATGACGGTCCCATCAAGCCCGAGATTTACTCCCTTCAGGACATGAGCAAAGCTGGCATTTTCCGCATTGTGGACAAAAAATCACAACCATTGCTTGACTATCACGACATCAACGAGGAGTTTAAGCAAAGAATGGAAGAAGTGCTGAAAGAATTTTTCGATCTCAACGAGCCATTCAAGCAGACCACCAACACCAAGCCCAGCACCTCACCTTGCCGATATTGCAAGTTTGTAGACTTCTGTCGCCGATTATAGAGGAGTAATTCAATCAAGATTACAAACTAATAAAAAAGAATTGCATATTCAATCAGTTTATTGTAACTTTGCGAGAGTTAATTAGAAATCAACAATTTAAAAGTAATTATCATGGGATATATTCAAAAAAACTTGATGGCTGGCGAGAAAATTGCTTATGAGGCAAAGCTGCACGGTATAATATATACTGGTCCCATCCTCCTGGCTCTTTTATCGTTTTTAGTATTTTTAATTCCAATTGAGAACAAATGGATTAATGCTGGCATTTGCCTGGTGCTTTTGCTGGTTGCACTGTTCTGGGCCATTTCAATAAATGGTGGCAAACAGTATGTAGTAACAACCAATCGCCTAATCTTCAAGCACGGCATCATCAATCGAAACTCCCATGAGTTGCTGTTGAAGAAGTGTGAGGGTGTAGAGGTTGACCAGTCGATTATGGGTCGCATTTTCAACTATGGCACCGTCAATGTTACCACAGGCGAGGTTACCAACCAGTACAAATACATTGGCAATCCTCTAAAGTTCACAACAAAGATTCATGAACAAATTTCCAAGTTGAAAGATTCTTGAGAATCAAAAAGATAGATAAAAAACTGAGGGTGGGCCAAGAAATTTGGTCCACCCTCAATTATTTCTTCAACAGTTAGTCTCAATTTAGCAAATAAGGAACAAAGGGATCTCGTGAGATTCGGTCGACATAGTCCCAGAAGAATTGGTTTATCATATAGAACTCATTCTGGTCGGCCATCATTTCATAGCGTCGTTTCATGTCGGGATAATGCTCAAGCAACACGAGGAGGTAGCTGCGGTCAACAAGTATTAACGACTTGCTCGCCAGGTCAATCAAGAAATGAGGCACTGCAACATAGCCATAGTCTCCTACATTATAAATACCATCTCGCCCTACACCGGCAATAACACCTTCAAAGTCCTCAATTTCATAGGGCAGATAGCTGATTTCGGTGGGTATAAACTGAATAAAGGCAATCTTCTCGTTGAAATAGAGTGGCACATAGTTCTCGAAAATGCCATTATATTCACCCTGCAACGAGTCTTTGACATACTTGCTATTAATCAGCCACACCGAGTCACCAATCGAAACCGCCACACTCTCCTTCTCAATCATCTTGCGAAGTGGCTTGCTGTCCTTCTCAGTTGGCTTAAACCTGAAGTTGAAAGGTGAGTTTATCTCTATATTTGGATTCACAGCCAACGTGTCGGGACCATCAAAGAACACCGATTCCCAGCTGTTGTAGACCCACAGCGTGTCGTTTCCGTTGTCGTGCTTGCGGTTAGTGTAGAACTGCGCATTGACGCTAGCTGCACAAAAAGCCACCAGAGTCATCAGAGCTATAGTTCTTATTATCTTTCCCATAATCAGCGAATTATCAGTTGTGTGTTTTAGAAAAACATTGTTAACAATACTATCTCCAGTAATAAAAAAGTAAAAAAAACAGAGCCAACTGCTATTGTGGCAATTGGCTCTATTAAGTGACTCCTATAGGATTCAAACCTATAACCTTCTGATCCGTAGTCAGATGCTCTATTCAATTGAGCTAAGGAGCCATCATTTTTTGTTTTGCGGTTGCAAAGTTACGCACTTTTTTTGAATTGGCAATATTTTTTGTGTGATTTTTTTCAAAAAAAATTCGCCACACATCTCATAGTGCTTATTAGCAGCCGTTTAGAGTAACCATGTAGCCACAGCCCAAACCACAAAAATAGCGAGAGCTATGAGAGAAGGGATGGCCAGCGTCTTATAGTTTACAATATAATAAGTGGGCTTAGGTGCATCTATCTTCTCGGGCTTTTCCTCGGCAACAGCCATCTTGTGCTCATCGATAGCCTCTACCGTTTCCTCTACCTCGTTAAACAAATTAGCTTTCATATTATCATTGTTTTTTTAGTGTGGCAAATTTAAGCAGAATTTTTCTATTATCACAGTATCCTCGCAAATATTTTTCTATTTTTACCGAAACTGAAACTTTTTTACTACTTTTGCATCGCAATAAAAAACTTATCTACATTATGATTTCTTTCTTAATAAGTATTGTGGCCCTAGTGCTGGGCTACCTGATATACGGCAAAGTGGTGGAGAGGATTTTTGGGCCTGACGAACGTCAGACACCTGCCATAGCCCACCCCGACGGAGTAGACTACATTGCCCTGCCCACTTGGAAAGTGTTTATGATCCAGTTCTTGAACATCGCCGGAACGGGTCCAATTTTTGGCGCCATCATGGGAGCCTGGTTTGGTCCTGCAAGCTTCCTGTGGATTGTGTTTGGTTGCATCTTCGCTGGTTCAGTTCACGACTATATCAGTGGAATGATGTCGCTGCGCAATGACGGTGCTGGCCTTCCCGAGCTGGTGGGCAAGTACATGGGCAAAGTGATGCGCATCATCTTGTTGGTGTTCACGATGCTGCTGCTGTTGATGGTTGGCGCGGTGTTTGTCTACAGCCCTGCCATGATTCTCTCTGGCATTGGCGGTCATGTAATAATATGGTTCGTCGTGATATTCATCTACTATATCATTGCCACTCTGTTACCAATCGACAAGATTATAGGCAAGGTATATCCATTGTTTGCTTTCGCTCTGATATTCATGGCGGTAGGCTTGTTTGTGTGCCTGCTCATCAAGATGCCTCACATTCCTGAAGTGTGGAACATAGGAGGAGGCATGGAGTCATGGATGACTGCACAGCAGAGCGATGGCATCGACCTGCTTGGTGTGAAGGCCTATTTGACAAAGAACACGCTGTTCCCAGCAATGTTCATCACTATTGCATGCGGTGCCATCAGCGGTTTCCATGCAACCCAGAGCACATTGATGGCACGATGCCTCAAGAGCGAGAAACTGGGTAGGCCGGTGTTCTACGGCTCGATGATTACCGAGGGATTTGTAGCGCTGGTATGGGCTGCCGTGTCGTCGTGGTTCTTCTATAGTGGCGGCTGGCGCGAGGTGCTTCCTCAGGACGCTGTCAACGAGTTCTTGGCACAGGTGGGAAACACCGACGGCAAGACATTGATACAATACTTCCCCGTTCCAATTGTGGTGAAGCTTGTATGCAGCAGTTGGCTTGGTGTGGTGGGTGGCATCCTGGCCATGCTCGGTGTTGTGGCTGCTCCCATCACCAGTGGTGACACAGCGCTAAGGAGCGCACGCCTTATCATTGCCGACTTCTTAAAGTTTGACCAGAAGCCCATAACCAAGCGTCTGATGATTGCCGTGCCAATGTTTGCGGCAGTGCTTGGCCTGCTCATTTGGCAAATGGCCTATCCTAATGGTTTCAACGTCCTGTGGCAGTATTTCGGATGGTCCAACCAGACCCTCTCGGTGTTCACTCTGTGGACGGCCACCATCTTCCTTTACAAGTACAAAAAATGCTATTGGATAACGCTCATTCCAGCCATCTTCATGACAACAGTGAGTCTTACCTTCATCTTGCAAACAATATTCTGAAAAAATAAGATATTAGACTATAGATTGAAAATTAGGGATTAGAGTCAGCCTCTAATCCCTAATTAAATATTGTTTCTTTCTCGTTGTTACATGTAGAGCTTGTTGTTTTCAAAATCAACTTCACTCTCAAGTTGTGACACGAAGTCGTCAAGCACTTCCTGCTCCACGTCGCCAAGATTGAATTCCTTCTCGGCGTCCTTCCTGATAAGTGAAATCCATTCTCTGCGCGCTGCCACATAATCGGCATGAATGCGTTCCACTGCCTCGGCATCAAGGTTGTTGATATTGTAATAGTCGAGAATCATGCGGTAGGTCCAAGCCCAGCGATACTCATTGTAATTCTTGTGTATATTCACAAATCGCTCAAGCACATCCTCTATCGAGGCAAGCTTGCCGCTGATGATATCGTCAACCATACGCTTCTCCTCGCTCACTGGCAACAGCATGCCCGACAGGTCGACCCAATCGCCCTCACCATCGCTTGATGCTGGCACAACAGGACGATGGCGCTTGAGAACGGCGCCCATGTAGATGCGTAGCGCCAAGTCGTAGAAACGAATGCCCTTGCGCAGCAATGGTGCCTTGATTACATACTCGTGGTAGTTATAGGTGCTCACATTGTCACCGCTCGCCTCACGCAATCTTTCCAGGATTTTCTTGCCACGAAGCACCTCACTGATTGAGAAAGGACTGAGCCAGTCGAAGTTGACGATGCTCTTGCGGTCGGTCACGCGTCGCTTGTCACGCTTGGGCCACTTGCGTATGTCACGGTAAAGACCCACTGTTGCAAAGTTGCGGCCGGGCACGAGATACATCGTGTCGCCGTAGGCTATCAAGTAGGAGAATGGCAAGTCGCGAGTGTCGGGGTGGTACATCAGCTTACCAAACAGCACACTGAAAGTGCCAATATTGGCAGGCATGAGCAAGTAGGCGCCACTAGCGGTTTTAGTACCTCTCTCGAGTACGCCATAGTGCATGGGGCCCATCTTGTAGGCATGATTGCTAAAGTTGGTAGCCGAGCCAGCGTTATAGAACGAGAACTGTCCTCCAATGAGCAGCGAACTCTTGTGGTGACTCACAGTGAAAGGCCCGCAGAATGCGGCACAAGCCTCTCCGTTAGACATGTAGCTATTAGCAAAGAATACACTACTTGCAGCTGTGAATCCATTGCTCAACTCGCATGCCTCGCCCACCATACAATCCACGATTTTCACGCTATTAATAATCTTGGAACCTCCGCTGATTATCGAGTTCTCGCATATAACACCGGTTCCAATAATAATAGGATTCTCGATAGTGCTGCTAACGGTGCAGTCGCTCAGTCGTGAGGCTCCGCTCATTTGACAGCCGTCGCCCACCACTGTGTTGGTAATCTCGTTAGTGTTGATAATTTGTACTTTGTTACCAATGGTGCTGCACTCAGGGCGTTTAGCAGCAATGAATTTCTCAACGAGTTGAGTCAAGGCCTTAAGAAAAGCACTGTTTCCAAACTGCTTAACCATGAGAGCCGCCAACTGGCTGTTCAATCCATCAAAGAGAAGCAAGTTGCCCTTGCCCACCTCGTTCAAAACCGAGATTAGGCTTCCCTGGCCATAGGTGGCATTGGGACGTGTTTCGATTGTGCACACGTTAGAGATGTGGCACTCATCGCCCACCACCACATTGTTCATAAAGTTTCCTATGTTCTCTATCAAGCAGTTGTCGCCAATGGTGACGTTGCGCAAAGTAGCATTGTTGATGCCGCAACGTTTCACAAAGCCGTCACTCACCTCAATGCTTCCCTCGCAGCTACCAAGCTTCACATCGCCATAAAAGGTTACTCGGTGCACGCAGCAAGGATTGAAGCCCTCACTCACTTGAACCCTAGCCCAATCCTCGGCCTGGCAACCGTTATTTTCAAGTTTATGTATTTCTTGACTTGTTAAATTGCGATATCCTTTCATTTGCTGTTGTAAAAATTAATACTCTTTCTTTTGCGTGGCAAAATTAGATATTAAAAAGGACAAAACAAGAAATCTCAGCCCTTTTAACCTTCATTGCGAATCATAACCATTTTTTTATTAGTTTTTCTTCATCTTAAATAATAAAAATGAGGGTGAACCAAATCGCTTGGTTCACCCTCTCACTTATTGTTATGAAAAATTCAACTGAAATGTAGTCTTACTTCTCCATCTCTTTCTTGATGCGCTCGGTGAGCATGGGAACGATTTTGTGGAGGTCGCCCACGATGCCGAGGTCGGCAACGCTGAAGATGGGAGCAAACTTGTCCTTGTTGATGGCAATGATGAAATCGCTCTCCTCCATACCGGCGAGGTGCTGGATGGCACCGCTGATACCACAAGCCATGTAGAGCTGTGGACGAACGGTCTTACCAGTTTGACCTACCTGGCACTCGTGAGGCATCACGCCATTGTCGACCATTGCACGCGACGAAGCAACCTGTCCCTCAAGCACGTCGGCAAGAGCCTGCAGCTTGTTGAAGCCTTCCTTGTCGTGAACGCCACGGCCACCCGAAACGAGAATCTTAGCCTCGGCGATGTCGGCAATTTCCTTGTCGGCCTTGATGGTCTCAACCACCTTAACCTTGAACTTCGAAGTATCGAACTTGGGAGCAAACTCGGTGTTAACACCCTTGCGGCTTGCGTCGCGCTCCATCTTCTGCATCACACCGGGACGCACTGTCGACATCTGTGGACGGTTGTTGGGGCAAACGATGGTAGCCATCAAGTTTCCACCAAATGCTGGACGAGTCATGCAGAACTCCTTCTCCTCATCCTTAACAGGCTGAATCTCGAGCTTAGTGCAGTCGGCAGTAAGACCAGTCTTGAGGCGTGAAGCCAAGCGTGGAGCTAGGTCACGGCCAATGGTAGTAGCGCCGTAAAGCACAATGTGAGGCTTGCGGTCGAGAATAATCTGCGACACAGCCTGTGAATATTGCTCGCTGAGGAAGTCCTTGAGTTCGGGAGTGTCGACAACGATAACCTCGTCGGCACCAAACTCGATGAGTTCCTGAGCCTTATCTTTGATGCCACAGCCCAGAAGCATGGCAACAACTTTTTCTTCAAGCACATCGGCGAGGTCACGAGCCTTGCCCAAAAGTTCGAAAGCAACGGGTTGGATTACACCTTCGCGTTGTTCAGCAAAAACGAATACGTTCTTATAATCTTTCTTTTCCATAGCTTCTTTACTTTTAGATGATGTGTTTCTCTTTCAGTTTATTAACGATAAGCTCAACAGCCTCTTCGGGAGTAACCTCGTGAACCTCACCGGGCTCCTTCATAGGTTTGGGGAATGAGCGGAACACCTTGGTAGGTGAGCCAGCAAGACCAAGCTTGCCTTCCTCAACGTCGATCTTGTCGGCGCCCCACACTTCCACTTCCTTGTTGTAGGCATCCATGATGCCGCTCACGCTCATGTAGCGAGGCTCGAAAGCCGAAGCGAGAACGGTCAAGAGGCACTTGCCTTCAACCTCAAGCACTTGCACGCTGTCCTCGTTCTCCTTGTGAACAAGGAGGTTGCCATTGTCAAGACGCTTAGCATCGGCAACGTAGGTAATTTGTGGCAGGTCGAGATGCTCGGCGAGCTCGGGACCTACTTGTGCAGTGTCGCCATCGATAGCCTGACGGCCAGCGATGATGAGGTCGTAGTCGAGAGTGCGGCACAGGCCTGAGAGGGCGTAAGAGGTAGCCAAAGTGTCGGCACCTGCAAACTTGCGGTCACTCAAGAGGATAGCACGGTCGGCACCCATAGCGAATGCCTCACGCAGGATAACGTCGGCCTGGGGAGGACCCATCGAGATAACAGTCACATGAGCACCACACTCGTCCTTGAGACGTAGAGCGAGTTCGAGACCGCCCTTGTCGTCAGGGTTCATAATGCTAGGTACTCCATCACGAATCAAGGTGCCCTTTACGGGGTCAATCTTGATTTCAGTGGTATCGGGAACTTGTTTTACGCAAACTATAATATTCATATCTTGTGTCCTCCTTTATTATTTAAATAAATGACCAGCAATTACCATGCGCTGAACCTCAGATGTACCCTCATAAATCTCGGTAATCTTAGCGTCGCGCATCATGCGTTCTACAGGATACTCACGAGTGTAACCGTAGCCGCCATGGAACTGAACGGCCTTGGTGGTAACTTCCATAGCAGTCTCGGCAGCAAAGAGCTTAGCCATAGCAGCGTCGGCGCTATAGGGCAAGCCCATGTCCTTCTTCCAGGCAGCGCTGCGCACGAGCAAGCGGGCAGCCTCAACCTTAGTCTTGAGGTCGGCCATCTGGAACTGAGTGTTTTGGAACTTGGCGATAGCACGACCAAACTGCTTGCGCTCCTTGGTGTACTTAACAGTCTCGTCCATAGCGCCCTGAGCGATACCCAGCGCCTGTGAAGCGATACCAATGCGGCCGCCGTCAAGGGTCTTCATGGCAATGCCAAATCCCTTACCCTCGGCACCGAGCAGGTTCTCTTTAGGAACCTCGCAGTTCTCGAAAATGAGCTCACAAGTAGCACTACCGCGAATACCCATCTTCAACTCCTTCTTGCCGATAGAGAAGCCAGGCATACCCTTCTCAACGATGAACGCCGAGATGCCCTTGGTGCCCTTCGACTTGTCGGTCATAGCCATAACGATAAATACGTTGGCATAAGAAGCATTGGTGATGAAAATCTTAGAACCATTGAGAATCCACTTGTCGCCAGCATCAACGGCTGTGGTCTGCTGCATTGCAGCATCTGTACCGGCATTGGGCTCGGTAAGACCAAAGGCGCCAATCCACTCGCCCGAAGCAAGCTTGGGAAGGTATTTCATCTTCTGCTCCTCGGTTCCGTGCTCCATGATAGGAGCAACGCAGAGCGAAGTGTGAGCCGAGAGAACCACACCAGTGGTAGCGCAAACTCTCGAGAGCTCCTCAACTGCCATGATGTACATTTGCACAGTGCCACCGGCACCGCCGTACTGCTTGGGCACGGGAATTCCCATCATGCCCAGCTTACCCATCTTCTCAACAGTCTCGATGGGGAAGCGTTCCTGCTCGTCGACCTCGGCTGCCAGAGGTTTCACCTCTTTCTCGGCAAACTCGCGAACCATCTGCAGGAACAGTTGTTCTGTCTTTGAATAGCTAAAATCCATATAGTTATTAGTTTTCAGTAGTCAGTTTTCAGTTATCAGAATAATAGCAAGAAAAAAGATTACTGAATGATTAAGTGTTTACTTGAATTAATATTTATAGAAACCTTCGCCGGTCTTGCGGCCCAAGAGGCCAGCGCGAACCATCTTTCTCAACAGTGGGTGAGGACGATACTTGGGATCGCCAAACTCATTGTAGAGAACTTCCATGATGGCGAGGTTAACGTCGTTACCAATGAGGTCGGCGAGTGCCAATGGGCCCATTGGGTGGTTAGCGCCAAGCATCATACACTTGTCGATGTCCTCGGCACTTGCAATGCCGTCGGCGAGAATACCAACTGCCTCGTTAATCATTGGGATAAGAATGCGGTTAACCACAAAGCCAGGAGCCTCGTTCACGGGCACTGGAGTCTTGCCAATCTCGGTAGCGAGGTCGATGATGCATTTAGCAGTCTCATCGCTAGTGAGCTGGCCACGGATTACCTCAACGAGAGCCATGCGGTCGGCTGGGTTGAAGAAGTGGCAGCCAATGAACTGAGCGGGACGGCTGGTGCAAGCAGCAATCTCGGTGATAGAGAGCGACGATGAGTTGGTAGCGAAGATAGTCTCGGGCTTGCAAATCTTGTCAAGCTCCATGAAGACGTCCTTCTTCAACTGCATGTTCTCAACAGCAGCCTCAATTACGAGGTCGGCATCGGCAAATGTAGCGTAGTCGGTAGTTGTGGTGATGTTTGCCAAGATAGCATCCATCTTCTCTTGAGTGATTTTACCTTTCTCTACGAGTTTGTTGTAACCCTTAGAGATAGAAGCCATAGCCTTCTCAAGGCTGGCATCGGTGCGGCTTTTCATGACAACAGGCATCTTGGCTGCAAACGCCTTGACAATACCCTTAGCCATTGTTCCGGTTCCAATTACACAAATTTTCATAGTAAAGTGAGTTATTTAATGATTATTGATTTTATTTACCTTCAAAAGTAGCTTTACGCTTATTTAGGAAAGCGTCCATACCCTCTTTCTGGTCGGCAGTGGCGAAGCACTTGCCAAAGAGCTTGCTCTCTAGCTCGAGAGCTTCGGGAGCATTGAGGTCGTAGTTCTCGTTGATGCTCAGCTTGGCGAGGCAAATTGCCACTGGAGCGCAAGCAAGCATCTTCTTAGCCATCTCGATAGCTGCTGGCATAAGCTCTTCGGGCTCGTGGATGGAGTTGACCAAACCAATGCGCAGCGCTTCGTCGGCACGAATAACCTTGCCAGTATAAATCATCTCCTTGGCATAGCCCTGACCGATGAGCTTGGGCAGGCGGTAGGTGCCCGAGAAGCCTGGGATGATACCAAGTCCAACCTCGGGTTGACCAAACTTAGCCTTTACCGATGCTATGCGGATGTCGCAAGCCATAGCGAGCTCGCAGCCACCACCCAGTGCAAAGCCGTTGATAGCGGCAATCACAGGAATTGGCAACACCTCTATCTTGCGGAACACCGCAGCACCGAGTTTGCCAAACTCATAGCCTTCTTGCTCATCGAGATGTGCCATCTCGCTGATGTCGGCACCAGCAACAAACGACTTCTCGCCATCGCCAGTGATGATGAGCACGCGAACGGCAGGGTCGATGCTGTCAACAAAGTTGTCAAGCTCACCCAAGATTGTTGAATTGAGCGCATTGAGCGACTTTGGAGCCGATATTTTCAGGATGGTGATGCCACCATCTATTTTCTCAATCTTCAGGAAATTGTAATCCATAACAGTTGTGGATTAGATATCCATTGGTTTGAGGTTAGGATCGATGATGAGAGTAGCGCCAGTAGCTTCCTGTACCTGCTCAACTGTGAACTCGGGGTGGAGCTCACGCAGAACGATGCCCTCAGGGGTGATGTCCATAACACCCATCTCGGTGATAATCATGTTAACCTGGCCAGCTGCAGTGAGTGGCAGAGTGCACTCTTTCAAAATCTTGTGGTTGCCCTTCTGGGTGTGCTCCATAGTAAGGATTACACGCTTAGCACCTACTACGAGGTCCATTGCGCCGCCCATACCGGGAGCCATCTTGCCAGGGATAATCCAGTTGGCAAGGTTACCCTTCTCGTCAACCTGCAGAGCGCCCAGGAACGACACGTTAACGTGACCACCACGAATGATGGCAAACGAAGTAGCCGAGTCGAAAGTGCAAGCGCCTGGCTCCAGAGTGATGTAGCCACCACCAGCGTTAATCAAGTTCTTGTCTTCCTCACCCTCGGCAGGTGTTGGACCCATGCCCATAGCGCCGTTCTCGGTTTGCAGAGTAACCTCTACACCCTCGGGCAAGTAGTTAGGAATTAATGTTGGGATACCAATACCCAAGTTCACTACGTCACCGTCGTGCAACTCCTTGGCAGCACGCTTAGCGATGACCTCTCTCATTTCATGTTTATCCATAATAGTTACGGTTTATGATATTAATATTATTTTGTTTAAATATATTTCTCAAGTAAACGGAGATTGGGGTGCTCTCACCTCTACCCTCTCCTCTAAACTGTTATTTCATGCCACGCTTCACCATTTCCTGGACTACAAACGAAGCCACATCGTCGGCATAGGTATTCATACCAAAGCCAGCGTCAAAGCCAAGCTCTTTGGCTAGCTCGTGGGTAACACGAGCACCGCCGCAGCAGCAAATCATCTTGTCACGCAGACCCTCGGCCTCCATAAGCTCGATGAAATTGGTCATGTTCTGGATGTGCACGTCTTTTTGAGTCACAGTCTGCGACACTAGCAACGCATCGGCATGCAACTCGATGCCACGGGCAATGAACTCCTCGTTGGGCACTTGCGAGCCCAGATTATAGGCCTCAATCATCTCATAGCGCTCCAGTCCGTAGTGGCCGGCATAGCCCTTCATGTTCATGATGGCATCGATGCCCACGGTGTGCGCGTCGGTACCGGTTGATGCTCCCACAATCACAATCTTGCGGCCGATGTTCTCCTTGATGTACTCAT
This sequence comes from uncultured Bacteroidales bacterium, assembly GCA_902792435.1. Classification (GTDB taxonomy): domain Bacteria; phylum Bacteroidota; class Bacteroidia; order Bacteroidales; family Muribaculaceae; genus Sodaliphilus. The sequence goes on along the minus strand of CADAZN010000007.1, from coordinate 58,788 downwards.
CGGTCTCATACATGTCCATCGTGTTAGACTCAACCTTGGGGACATAGATATTGGTGTAGTCCACAGTGTGAGTGCAGCTGCCATAGCAGTTCAAGAAGGTGAAACCAGGTGTTAGCTCCTGATAGAACACCACACTTGGGTTCTCGTTGCCATCGTTCATGGTGTCGCCATAGGGTTTTATCTTCGATAAGTCTAAGGTTTTGTCAAAATCCTTAGCTTCCATTGAATATAGTCCTTCGCTCATATCTTGTGTCTCCTATTTTTTAACGTTTGCCTTTCATCAGTTCAATAAATGGGTTCAGATAGTTGGCGCCCTTCATTGTCACGCCAGCCAGACCCTTACCACCATTCTTAGGACGCTTAACGTCACCAAAGATACCTTTCTCGAGGGCGGTAAAGAGGCCCTCTTTGGTAATGTCCTCAAGCAACTTGATAGTGTTGCCCAACACTTCTTTCACGCGGTTGCGGCAGATTCCGTCCTCCTTGAACTCCATCTCATCGCCAATGCTCTTCATGTTGTTGAAGATGTACTTGGCATTCTCGATTGAGAGGTAACGGTCGCTCATGAATGGAGTGTGGATTGCCTCGGTGGGCATTCCCAGCAGCTGGATACCCTGATGTGTCCAGATTCCAATCATGTTGAACAATGCATCCTGGATGTGACCACGGAAGATGTTACCAGTCATGAACTTGGTGGGAGGCATATACTTTAGAGTTGCTTTAGGGAAGATTTCGCGTGTCATCTGAGCCTGTGCAAGCTCGAGCAAGAAACCGTTCTCGAGCATGGGATCCATCTCGAAAGCGTGTCCCAAGCCCATTTGCTCCTCGGGCAGACCTGCCATGAGGGCGAGCTGCTCGTTGATGAGGTCACTGGCAAGCACGGTGTGGGCTGCCTCAACAGCATCGGCAGTGGTGAGATAGTTATCCTCGCCAGTGTTGATGATAACGCCGGCAAAGCCATTGATGATGCGGCTCATGTACTGGTCGATGAGCGTGCGCTGCATGTTGATGTCGCGGAAGAGAATACCATAGAGCGCGTCGTTGAGCATAACGTCAAGACCCTCGAAGGCTCCCATGATGGCAATTTCGGGCATACACAGTCCTGAGCAGTAGTTACACAGGCGAATGTAGCGGCCTTGCTCCTCTCCCACCTCATCGAGAGCTTTGCGCATGATGCGGAAGTTCTCCTGGGTAGCAAAAGTACCGCCGAAGCCCTCGGTGGTTGCTCCATAAGGCACATAGTCAAGCAAGCTTTGACCTGTAGTACGAATCACAGCAATCACATCGGCACCCTGACGTGCACCTGCCTGAGCTTGCACCACATCCTCATAGATGTTACCAGTGGCAACAATGATGTAAAGGTAGGGTTTAGGACCCTCGCCAATGGTCTCAAGATAGTGCTCACGGCGTGCGCGACGTGCACGGATGCGTGCCATGCTCTCGTCGATAACAGGCTGCAGCACATCGGCAATCTGCTTTGGATCGGTAGTCACCACCTTGGTGATGTCGAGTTCCTCGGCAGCCACCTTCTCAGCAATCTGCTGTGGGTTAAGCCCCGTTTGAATCATGGCGTTGGCAATGAAGAACAAAGCTCCCTCGCTCAACACACCCTTATCTTTGAGTGCCTCGACCACAACGTTAGGCAGTGGCACATCGTTGTCGTCCACTCCATCAATGCCCATCAGTCGGCACAAAGTGCGCTCCACAGCCACTGTGGTGTATTGCTCCACAAACGTCTGCACGTCTTGCGCAATTCCCTTAGCCAACCCTCGGGCATATTCCACTTTCTGGAAATCTAATCCTAATTTACTCTTCTGCATATCACATTATATTATTTATATAGTACTTGTTTGTTGTTTGGATTCGTCAAGTTCTTTTCTCGCTAGGTCAATCCATTCGGAATCTATGCCCAAACTTTGAGCAATGGTGAGAGCCTCGTGAGGCACTTCACCGCCAGCGACCTCAACCAGCGAATAGTTCATGGAGCCGTTGTCAAAGCCCTTCACACGCAGGCAATGGGCAGTTCCCGGCTCTATATCATAGTGCGTTGTCATCACGAGACTCATGTGCTTAGTTGATAGCACCTTGAGCAGTGCTTGCACCAGTGCCGTACCCTCGGTAGGGTTGGTGGTGCGGGCTGGCTCGTCAATCAACGCCAATAACCTTCGGTTTTGTCGTGATGCCTGTATTACGGCATCAATGTTCTTCATCTCGGCAGCAAACGACGAAAGACCTTTCTCTATCGATTGCTCGTCGCCGATGCAGAAGTATATCTCATCTTTTATTGCAATGCTCGCCTCACTTGCTGGTATGCCAAATCCAAACTGGAAAAGCAGTTGGCACAAAGTGAGTGTCTTGAGCACTACGGTCTTGCCGCCCATATTGGCTCCAGTAATAAGAGTAGGGCTATCGGCAAAACTAATGTCTACCGGCTGGTAGTGCCTGCCGGCACGGTTGAGGGCATCTTTCACCTGCGGGTGGAACAACGCCTTGTAGCAACTTGAGCCATCGTTGGAAATTGTGGGGAAACATAGTTCCTGATCCACAACCTGACGAGCCTTGGCTACACCTATATCAACCTTGGCAAGTGCTATTAGAGCACGCTCAATGTCATCGACATGAGAGTGCAGTTTCTTGGTTAGGTCTATCCTCACCTCTTCCTCTATCTCGGCCGCCTCGAGAAGCAACTCATCCTGCTTGTCGGGATTCTTGCGCATCGCAATGCGCAAGTCCTTGAGCTGCTCGCAGTAGCTATCGTAGATGTAGAACGACGCTATCTTCATACCGTCGGGGTCGAGGATGGTAATCACTTCGTCGAGCGACTGAATCTCAACTGCCGAGTCGAGATTATGATTCTTGAGCAATTTCGCCACTTCGGTCGAGAGAATGGCAAGATGCTTGACCTCAAAGAGCTCAATATCATCGAGAGTGGACTGTTGACGCAAGTTCTTGACTGTGGTGCGAATGTCCTTCACGCCCTGCAACCTAAACAACAATGTGTTGAGGAATGAAGGCTCGATGGAGCGCACAAAGTCGACAAACTGGCGCAACACGTCATAGGATGCCTCAATCTCGGCCTCGCAGGTCATCATCTCGGTGTCGAGAAGCCAGCGACGCGCAAAACCCGACTGCAAGTCCAGCCCATCGAGCATGAACCGCAGTGCGCAAGGTGATTCTATGACGTTCTTTAATTGCATTTATCAGTTTTCAGTTATCAGTAGTCAGTTTTCAGCAATCAGTTGATTTTAGGAGATCGTAAACTGGCAGGTTTATAGCCTGTGATATCTTGTCGCAAACAGCCTCGCTGTCGAGAACGTAGCCCGAGGGCGACGTGGGATTCACAGTTACGGCAATGAGCTTGCTCTTTTGCAACACCTTGATGCGGCCTCCAGCTTTCTCAAACAACCTTAGCTGCTGTGGAGTGACAAATATCTTAGTAAAGTCACGCACCACGAGTTCCACTTGCCGCAATTGCTTGTTCTTGCGCAACTTCTCGAGGAAGCTGTCGACCAGCGCGCCTGCTACATAAAGAGTAGCGCAACGGTCCATGCCGTGAAACTCCACTTGCTGCGATAGTGACGTGGCGCCCTCCATCTCGTGCAACTGGCCATCGGTGTCAATCCACCACATGCCGCTCTCCAATGGGCTCAACAGCGCAATGTTGCCCTCACTTGTCATACCTATATTAATAAGGTCGACAACAAAAGCTGTGCGCTGCACCAGCTGGCTCATGTTGATTGAATAGGCAGCACCTGTGGCAAGTATCATCGACTGGCTTACTGCAGGCGACGCTAGGCTCAACCTTGATAATGCACCATCAACAATCGCCAAGTCGATGCCATGACGGCGAGTGTCGCGCATCCAGCGCTGCAGGCCTGAGGTTGACGAGGGTCCCGATAGCAGTATTTTGCCCTGAGTGAGCGCCTTTGCAGTCACCACACGTCCCAAACTAGTGCTCTCGTCGCTAACGTCTATGAGCTCCGACACCAGTCGTCGTTGACGATAATGTGCCTCGCTAGTGCCAAAGTACATACCCTCGCGCAGCACAATCTCAGGCTTCTGGGTGCGTGTCACTTGGTCGGTGGTCTCACCATCAATGCCTATCGATGTCACCGCCACACGCTTACGCTCTAACGGAAGCCTCGCAAGCACATACTTGAGGCACTCGGTCTTGCCGGTATTCTTTTGCAACCCCACGATTGAGAGGCTGTCGTAGTTCAATATGTCATTGATGAAAGGCACCGCCAGCAATATCGTCCGTCACAGGATGGTGATGGCATGCGTAAAACCATCACCATCGCTGTGCTGAACTACTAACTACAAACTATTTTCTTTTTTCGTTGCGTTCGTGACGTTTCAGAGCTTTTGGCTCGATGTTCATGCGCTCGCCTTCAAGCAGCGAGATAACACCATCGACAGCCTTGTCGGCAGCCACCTGCTCCTGCTTGCGTGCCGCCTGGCACTCGGGGCAGTTGCACTCGCTGTGATACTCGGTGGGCTCGGTGTAGGTGGTGATTACGCCCTCAAAGTTGCGCAGCACTACCCTGCCAGGAGCTTGAGAAATAACATACTGTGGCATAACTGGAGTCTTGCCACCGCCACCAGGAGCGTCAACAACGAAGGTTGGAACGCAGTAGCCCGAAGTGTGGCCACGCAGACCCTCGATAATCTCGATACCCTTCGATACTGGAGTGCGGAAGTGCTCCAATCCCATTGAGAGGTCGCATTGGTAGATATAGTAAGGACGTACGCGAATCTTCACGAGGCCTTGTACCAAGTGCTTCATCACGTGAACGCAGTCGTTCACGCCACGCAGCAACACGCTCTGGTTGCCCAGAGGCACACCGGCGTTGGCGAGCATCTCGCAAGCACGGGTCGACTCTTCGGTAATCTCGTTGGGGTGATTGAAGTGAGTGTTGAGCCAAATGGGATGATACTTCTTGAGCATGTCGCACAACTCGGGAGTGATGCGCTGTGGGCACACCACTGGAGTGCGGGTTCCCAAGCGGATAATTTCCACATGAGGAATTGCACGCAGGCGAGAGATGATATACTCAAGTTTCTTGTCGGTAACCATCAGCGCGTCGCCACCAGAGAGCAGCACGTCGCGAACGGTTGGAGTATTCTCGATATACTCGATAGCCTTCTCGATGCGGTCGGCACCACACTCAGCGTCGGTCTGTCCAGCAAAACGACGACGAGTGCAATGACGGCAGTACATTGAGCACATGTCGGTGATGAGGAACAGCACGCGATCGGGATAACGGTGAGTCAAACCAGGTGTTGGCGAGTCCTCGTCCTCATGCAATGGGTCGAGAAGGTCGGCAGCTGCCTGATGGGTCTCAAGACCAGTAGGAATACACTGCTTGCGCACTGGGTCGTTAGGGTCATCAGGGTTAATGAGGCTCAAGTAGTAAGGAGTAATGGCCATGCGCAGGGTAGAGAGAGTCTTCTTTACACCCTCTTCCTCCTCGGCGGTAAGGCTAACATACTTCTTCAGGTCCTCAAGAGTCTCGATGCGGTTTTTTACCTGCCATTTCCAGTCGTTCCACTGCTCGTCAGTAACATCGGGAAACAATTGTTTTCTTCTTGATTCTGCCATGATAAATTATTTCATGTGTTTTTAAGCCATAGAGGCGCACATTATGGCACGCCTCTACAGCCATAATTCTAATTAAGCGTAAAGTTCCTCAAAAATCTTGCGCAACTCGGGGCATTCACGCAGCTCTTGGAGTGTGAACTCGGCGTGACCCTTGGTGTAGCCGTTACCAATAATCATGTTGGTGTCGGCACCAATACCCTCGGCACCAAGAGCAGCCTTGGTGAAGCTAGTTGCCATCGAGAAGAAGTAAACAACTCCGTCGTCGCGGGTGCAGAGCACAGCTGTCATCTCGCAATCGGGAACGTTAACGCAGTTGATAGTAACATCGGCCATCTTGCCATCGGTGAGCTTGCTAACGAGCTCATAAACCTGTACTGGAGTCATTCCAGCAACGCTCTCTACCACGTCGCAGAAGCCCAGGTCCTTAATGCGCTGAGTTGATTTGGGGCTGTTGGCGAGACCAATCACCTTACCGGTAACGCCTACGCGCTTCTTAGCCTCGTAGCAGCAGAGCATACCGCTCTTGCCACCAGCACCAAGCACAACTACGTTCTGGCCATACTGGCACAACTTAGCAGTTTGAGCTGGAGCACCAGCCACGTCGAGTGCGCTCAAAGCAAGTTTCTCGGGCATGTCATCGGGAATTTTAGCATAGATACCGCTCTCAAAGAGGATAGCTTTACCCTTGATGTCAACCTGATCAACGTCGGCCTTGATGTTAAGAATCTCGTCGATGCGCAGTGGAGTGAGCGACAGCGATACGAGAGTAGCGATGCGGTCGCCCTCTTTGAGGTCGATCTTGCCCTTGAGAGCGTCGCCAATCTTCTCAACTGTACCAAGGAGCATACCGCCCGAACCGGTGCGGCGGTTGCGGTGCTTACCCTGGAGCTCTACGTTAAGGAACATTTCCTTCTTAATCTCCTCCATTACTTCAGCCTCATCGTCAGGATTCTTGGCCTGGCTCTTGGCATAGTTGTGGATATCGGTGAACGAAGCCGAGTCAATGTTCAGGGTTTGTACGTCGATCAAAATCTCGTTGTCATAGATCTCGTCCATGTTGTTGTCAAGCTTGTTAGCTGGTTGTGGCAGTACGCCCACTGGTTCAATTACTCGGTGAGTACCGAATCTATTTCCATGTTTCTGCATTGTTTCTTTTGTTTTTGTTTATTGTTAATATTCTTTTTATTTGCTTGCAATAATATTGAGACTGTTTTGTAAATAATGCTTTATTTACGTGGAGGGAGGCCCAGGATTTCGCGAGCCTCGTCGCTGGTGGCGATTGGACGGCCAAGTTCCTTGGCGATGCGCACTACCTTCTCAACGAGCTCACCGTTACTCTTGGCGAGAACGCCTTTCTCAAGGTAGAGATTGTCCTCAAAGCCCACGCGCACGTTGCCACCCATAGCGATAGCAGCAGCTGCCATTGGGAACGCATGACGACCAACGCCTGTAACAGTCCAGGTCGAGCCGGCAGGAATGCCGTTCACGAGCCAGCACAGGTTGGCAACAGTTGCTGGGGTGCAGCCAGGCACGCCAAGCACGAAGTTGAACTGCATGGGAGCACCAGGAGCCTCGCCTTTCTTCGCCATCTTGAGGATGGTGTCGAGGTGGCCCATTTCAAAGCACTCATACTCGGGCTTGATGCCGCGCTCCATCATGCGCTTGCCAAAGGCACGCATAGTGGGCATGGTGTTGTCGAAAATCTCATCGCCAAAGTTGCAGGTACCACAGTCGAGGGTTGCCATCTCGGGCAGAGGAATAGTGTCGGTTGACTGAAGACGCTCGTCGGGAGTCATTCCCACTGCACCACCAGTCGATGGAATCAGAATAACGTCGGGGCAAACTTTCAAGATTGCCTCTTCGCATTCCTGGAAGCGGGCACGGTCCTGAGTGGGTGTGCCGTCGTCCCAGCGCACGTGCAGATGCACGATAGCTGCTCCAGCGTCAACGGCGCTCTTGGCCTCGCGAACTATCTCCTCAACGGTGTAGGGAACATTTGGATTCTGCTCCTTAGTAACCTCGGCGCCACAAATTGCGGCGGTAATAATCAGTTTATCCATAGTTATTATCCTTTCCTTTGGCAATCTTTTGGGGTTACACATGTTCCACTGGCGCGGCACACAACGATTGGCTCATCGAGCTCATCGGCAGCCGAAGCCGAAATGTCGGGGCGAGAAATCGCAACCTTGCGGGCTTCAAACTGCATGTGACGTGAGGTGTTGCCTTCCTTGTCGATCCAACCCTCGGCCTCGATAAAGTCGCCAGCATATACTGGTGCCAAGAAGTCGATGCTGTCGTAGGCGCGGAACAGACCCTCGTCGCCATCACGCATAATTAAAAGTTCAGTTGCCACGTCACCAAAGAGGTGTACCATGTGAGCTCCGTCTACCAAGTTGCCACCATAGTGAGCATCTTTTGCGCTCATGCGCAGTCTAATCTTTGTTCTGTATTCCATAGGGTTTACTAGTAAATTATTTTTCTACATAAATGCCATCAACATAAATTCCCGAAGCGTGAACTTGCTCAGGCTTGATTTCGCCAACCTTCACCAGCTTCTCGGCCTCTACTACTACATAGTCGGCAGCGGTAGCCATCAAGGGGTTGAAGTTGTTGGTAGTTCCCAGGAACACCATGTTTCCAAACTCGTCAACGATGTTGGCGCGCAGGAAAGCGATGTCGGCCTTCAATGGCTTCTCGAGCAGGTAGTCCTTGCCGTCAACGGTAACAACGTCCTTGCCATCGGCCATGATAGTGCCCATACCGGTGGGAGTGAGAACGCCACCCAGGCCAGCACCTGCCGCACGGATGCGCTCAGCAAGCGTACCTTGTGGAACATACTCTACAATGAGGGTGCCCTCATTCTTTTGCAAAGCAGTCTGCTTGTTGGTACCGGTGTGAGAAACGATAGCTTTCTTCACCTGATGGTTGGTTACTAACTTGCCGTGAGCCACCTCGTCATAGGCGGTATCGTTGGCAATAATGGTTAAGTCCTTGACACCTTTCTCAACGATGGCGTCGATAATTTGTGTGGCACTGCCCACACCGAGGAAGCCGCCGAACATGATGGTCATTCCATCCTGCACTTTCTCAACGGCTTGCTCCAAAGAAATAAGCTTATTCATGTTGGTTATGATAATTGGAATTAGTTTATAATTATCTAATTAAATATATATTATTCTAATTTCGTGCAAATATAATTAAAATTAATGACACTGAAAAACCTTTTGACACCTTATTTTCACAAAATTTCTGCCATAATAGCCTAACAACAACAACGACAACAAATTGCGACATGTCAACATAAAAAAAGGCAAACTAATTGTCTTACAATTTGGCAAGGTGGGGAAATTTATCTACCTTTGCTCCCGAAACAAGGACGTCACACGTTCTAATGTAAACCATATAACGATAAACTATAAACATTTAACTATAAAACAACTATGCCTAACATTTCGCAACGCGGCATCGACATGCCCGCTTCTCCAATTCGTAAGCTTGCGCCCTTTGCTGTGGCAGCCAAGCAGAAGGGAATCAAAGTTTATCATCTCAACATCGGCCAGCCCGATATCGCCACTCCTCAAGAGGGTCTTGACGCCCTGAAGAACGTGGACCGCAAGGTGCTTGAGTATTCTCCATCACAGGGTTACCAGAGCTACCTTGACAAGCTCGTGGGCTACTATGGCCGCTACGACATCAAGCTTGATGCCAGCAACATCATCGTTACCTGCGGTGGCAGCGAGGCTCTGCAGTTTGCGTTCCTCTCTTGCTTCAACCCAGACGATGAGCTTATTGTTCCCGAACCCGTTTATGCCAACTATATGGGCTTTGCCAACGAGATGGGCGTGAAGGTTCGCACAATCACCACCAAAATTGAGAACGGCTATGCTCTTCCCGGCATCGAGGAGTTTGAGAAGCTTATCACCGATCGCACTCGTGCCATCATGATTTGCAACCCCAACAACCCCACCGGCACACTCTATTCTGACGAGGAGCTTATGCAACTTCGCGACTTGGTAAAGAAGCATGACCTCTATCTCATCAGCGATGAGGTTTACCGCGAGTTCCGCTACAACGACAAGCCTTACCTGAGCGCTCTGCACCTCGAGGGCATCGAGGATAATGCTATTGTAATCGACTCTGTTTCTAAGCGTTACAGCGAGTGCGGTATCCGCATTGGAGCTTTTATCACTCGCAACAAAGAACTTCTCACCACAGTAATGAAGTTTGCCCAGGCTCGCCTTAGCCCCCCATTGATTGGTCAAGTTGTTGCCGAGGCTTCACTCGCTGCTCCACAAGCCTATCATCAGGGCGTTTATGACGAGTATATCGCTCGCCGCAACTGCCTCGTTGAAGGACTGAACAAGATTCCTGGCGTGTTTGCTCCAATGCCCATGGGCGCATTCTATGCTATGGCTAAGCTCCCCGTGCAAGACTGCGACGACTTCTGCCGCTGGTGTCTCGAGGAGTTCAGCTACGAGGGTGAGACTGTGATGATGGCTCCAGCTACTGGCTTCTATGCCACTCCTGGAGCTGGCAAGAACGAGGTGCGCATGGCCTATGTGCTTAAAATCGAAGACCTCAAGCGCGCACTCGTAGTGCTCGAGAAAGCTCTAGAAGCCTACAATGCACGATAAATAGACACCTTACTCATGCAACATAACAACGCCGCTGGCAGAAACCTGCGGCGTTATTTTTTATCTATATCAATTGATTTTTATCTGGGCATCAACATGCCAATCAAACTGTTGATAATTTCAGGAGCTAAAAAGAACAGACAAAATATCAAAACACCTCCCACAATCTTGAAAATCGTCATAAATTGCTCCGACGGCGCATGGTCAGTAACCATCTCATAAATAGTGATTAAAACTGATGAGCCATCAAGTGGGTGGAAGGGCAGAACATTAATTACCGTTAGAACAAAAGCAATCATCTTTAGCTCTTCAACAAAGAAGGCCAACATCCCTGTTGCTGGAATAAACGACAAAGCGATTGAGCACACAATGAATGTGAGCAAATTGACAAGAACACCTGCGCTATGGATAAGCAGGCGTTGACCAGCAGTTTTGTGGTTTAGGAAGGGACTGTGACGGCGGTCGCCTGACAGAGGCATTGTTGTGTTCATAAACAAAGTGACGCCTCCAAAAGGCAGCACTCCTAATGTCCATTTTGTATCGCGCCATGTGTTGAAGCTTGGATTTAAAGAGCTTCGGCCATTGGCCTTAAAGGTCACTGCTGGAATAAAGAACACCGACACCTCTCGCATCACACATCCAAAAGCTTTTCCGGCAGTGTAATGTCCCAACTCATGCAACAGCACATTTATTGCCAAGCATATAGCAAAAAATCCATAGCTCGGATTTGTAACACAATAAAAAAACAGAGCCAATAGTAGTATCACACCCACCGCGTTAAATGTAAAACCGCTATCGTCTTGATAGTAAGAGTTGTTTATCGACTGTTGATAGTTTTTGGATTGAGAAAGATCATCACCGTTTTGGTTGGTTTCTGACGAGTCAACATCAGGCCTAGAAAAATTATCGTTGTTCATCCTTTAACTCTTTTTTATGTGATACAACTAAACGCTATCAATTTACAAAAGTATAAAAATTTATGCGTTAACACAAAACCTTTCAACCTAGAAATCAAAAGACTTTGAAGTAGGTAAAAAAAGACCTCCGAGGGGCTTATTAGCTCCTCGGAGATCTTTTTTAGTCCTGGGGTGCATTCACTGCATCTGAACCTATATTGTTTTATTACGAAAAAGTTAATACCAAACTAAAAACGTTTGAAGCTTTATTTATTGTTCGCTTCTTTGACTACAAAAAATGCAATCGGTTTAATAAAAAATTTGACTTTAACTTTTGTTAACAAATAAACCTTGATTTAAAGCTCTTCTTCCCGTGACAACCGCTCCCATTCTTCATCGGTAACACGCTGTCCACGATAGAAGTGTCCAAGCTTGTCACGCGCACCCTTTTTGTCAATCACAAAAGTTTCATAATCAACATCTTCCAACAAGGTGCCGCTATACCAAATGTGGGCTTTATCACGGCTGTAAAGCCCATTCCAATCTTCAACATAGGTGGCTGGATCGGCAAGTGGCATGATTTTACCATAGCGATACACATGGTTACGGTCGGTGGCACAATTATAGGTTTGAATCTTGAAAGTGGGGATATCCACATTCTCTATTTTCAATGAATCGTAATAGGCATAACGACCATCAATAGCCCACATGTCATCATCATTCCATTTCACCACTTCAAAACTCTTGGTGTTGGCAACACCAAGTGCCGTTCCCATGTAGTAGTAGTCTTTTTTGTCGTAGAAGAGTGGATATTTCTTAACCTCCAGAGATGCTGGGTCGGCTCCCTTGACAAGTTTTTCCTTGAAATAAACGTGCTTATTGTCGCGACCGAGCCAGTTGTTAACACTCTTGAACTCAGCAGGATTAACTCCAGGGAGCTCTTTAAATACAGTACCAAAACTAAAGGTCCAGTAGCTGTAACATATTGTACCGTTTCGTTGAACATATTCGCCATTGGTGTTGCAGGAGCACATGACTGCCACCAGCACAGCCAACGTCAACAAGAAGAATGATTTAAAGCTGTAATTTTTCATAATATTATAAGACCACCGAGCCAGAATGCTCGATGGTCTTGTGATAAAGTAATTACTATTGTTCTACGCCAGCTAAGAATGTGCGGGCGATAATAGGCGTGGTGTAAGCATAGGGAATGAAGTCGATGCTCGAGATGGGCTTGGTGATGAAGAAATTAGCCACCTTGCCAGGAGCAATGCTTCCGTAATCGTTGCTCAGTCCCATAGCTGCAGCACCATTGATGGTGGCAGCATTGAAAGCCTCGGCTGGCTGCAGGCGCATCTTGATGCATGCTAACGAGACCACAAACTTCATATCACCACTGGGTGTAGACCCTGGGTTATAGTCACTGGCGATTGCCACGGGCAGACCCGCAGTTATCATCTTGCGAGCGGGGGCAAATGGCATGTTCAGGAAGAACGAGGTGCCTGGCAATGCAGTGGGCATGGTGTCACGACCACGCATCATGGCGATGTCATCGTCGGTCATGCTCTCAAGATGGTCGACCGAGAGAGCATTGTGCTTCAATGCCACTTCTACACCACCCGAAGGTGCTAACTCCTGACCATGAATCTTGCCGCGCATGCCATATTTGAGACCAGCCTCAAGAATGCGTGAAGTTTCCTCGGGAGTGAAGAAACCCTCGTCGCAGAACACATCGACAAAGTTGGCAAGTCCCTCGGCAGCAACGGCTGGAATCATCTCGTTGACAACGAGGTCGACATAGTCGGCCTGACGGCCAGCATACTCGCGCCCCACAGCATGAGCTCCCAAGAAAGTCGAAACCACGCGCAGGCGGGTGCTTTCCTGAATGCGTGCTATCACGCGCAACATCTTTAGCTCGTCTTGTGTGTTGAGGCCATAGCCACTCTTAATCTCGATAGCTCCGGTGCCTTTGGCTATTACCTCGCGCACGCGTTCCATCGCAGCATCATAGAGCTGCTGCTCGGTCATCTCGTGCAGGCGGTCGGCACTGTTGAGGATACCTCCACCGCGCTTTGCTATCTCGGCATAGGAGAGGCCATTGATTTTGTCAACAAACTCCCTCTCTCGGCTACCAGCATACACGATGTGGGTGTGTGAGTCGCACCAGCTGGGCATTACAGTGCCACCAGCAGCGTCTACTACCTCGTCAACATCGGCGGGTGCGGGTCGATTGGCAACTGAGTCAAACTCGGTGATGACGCCATCTTCCACGAGCATCCATGCGTTGGTAATAGCGTCAAACTGCGCCATCTCCTCGCCACATTTTTTAAGCACACCCCCGCCGTCGATACCGGCGAGGGTGGCGATATTTTTCACTAAAAGTTTCATTTGCGAAGGAATTGTATTGCTTTCTCAATGAGAGGATACATAATCACGTCGTCGCCAATGAATGGAACCTCCTTGCGGAACTCCTCGTGCATCTTCATGATGATTGGAGAAGATTTCTTGGGGAAGCGGAACTCCAATGCCTGAGCAGCGTTGAAGAGCTCAATTGCTAGCACACGCTCGGTGTTGAGAACCACCTTGTAAAGCTTGATGGCTGCATTGGCACCCATGCTCACGTGATCCTCCTGGTCTTGGCACGAAGGGATGCTGTCGAGGCTCGAAGGAGCGGCAAGCGACTTGTTCAAGCTTACCACGCTAGCAGCGGTGTACTGAGTAATCATGAAGCCGCTGTTGAGGCCAGGGTTGGCAACGAGGAAGCTTGGAAGACCGCGAGTGCCCGAAACGAGGCGGTAGATGCGTCGCTCGCTGATGTTGGCGAGCTCGCTCAGTGCTATAGCGAGGAAGTCCATAGGCATAGCGATAGGCTCGCCGTGGAAGTTACCAGCACTGATGATGAGGTCCTCGTCGGGACAAACGGTTGGGTTATCGGTAGCGCTATTGATTTCGGTGTCGATAACCGATTTCACATAGCGGATTGTGTCCTTAACGGTGCCGTGAACTTGTGGAACGCAACGGAAAGAGTAAGGATCTTGAACGTGCTCCTTGTGGCAAGCGATGAGTTCGCTGCCGGTGAGCAACTCTTTCATGTGAGCTGCTGTCTCGAGCTGGCCCTTGTGAGGACGCACCAGGTGTACAGCCTCGGTGAATGGCTCGATGCGACCATCGTAGGCGTCAAGCGACATTGCAGCAATCTTGTCGGCCCAGTCGCTCAGGCGCTCAGCCTGAAGCAGTGACCACACTGCAAACGAGCTCATGTTCTGAGTACCGTTCAACAATGCCAAACCTTCCTTGCTTGCGAGTTCGATAGGCTCCCAACCTTTGAGCTTGAGAAGCTCGGCGGCTGGCATAACTTTGCCTTCATATTCTACCTCGCCAAGTCCTACCAATGGCAAGCTCATGTGAGCCAATGGCACGAGGTCGCCCGATGCTCCGAGTGAACCTTGACGGTAAACTACGGGAATCACGCCCTCATTGAAGAAATCGATAAGGCGCTCAACTGTATCGAGCTTACTGCCCGAGTAGCCGTAGCTTAGCGACTGAATCTTCAACAGCAGCATGATGCGCACGATTTCGTTGGGCACACGCTCGCCCACGCCACATGCGTGAGACATCATGAGGTTGATTTGAAGCTGTGATAATTGATCCTTGCTCACCTTCACGTTACACAGTGAGCCAAAGCCAGTTGTAACACCATAAACGGGAACATCGCTTGCAGCGATTTGTTCGTCGAGATACTTGCGGCAACGGATGATGCGCTCGCGAGCGTCGTCGCTCAATGCCAGCTTGATGTTTTTCTCAATTATTTCGCCCACACGCTCAATCGAGAGGTGCTCGGCGCTAATTAAATGTGTCATGTGATTGGTTTTGTTTATGCTAATAGTTGTTTATTTTTAATTTGAGTGCAAAGTTACACATAAATCACCACATAATGAAAAATGACCCAAAAATTATTTACACATTTATGAAAAATATTGGCATTTTTGATTCAAAAGGCAGGCCCTCGGGTGTCACTTATTATTCGGCTCAAGAGACGCTCGAATTGATATTTATCTGCTTATAAAAATGTGAGAGTTTTATTGTGACGTTTTGAAAGAAATAATTACCTTTGTAAGTTGAAAACACATATTTTCCTGGTTATGGCAAAGAAAACTACTAAGACTACATACTTTTGCAAAAATTGCGGGGCCGAATCGCCCAAATGGATTGGAAAGTGCCCCTCGTGTGGCGAGTGGAACACCTATATCGAGGAGCCTTTGGTGCCCAAGTCCAGCCGCGGAGCCTTGTTCGGTGGCGACGACAACGGCCACCGCAAGAGTGCCGTGCCAGTGAAAATCAATGACATCAAGGCCGAGCAACTGCCACGCATCAAGTTGCCCAGTGGCGAGTTGAATCGCGTGCTGGGAGGTGGTCTGGTGCCAGGCTCAATAGTGCTCATTGGCGGTGAACCAGGCATTGGAAAGAGCACGCTGGTGTTGCAGAACGTG
Source organism: uncultured Bacteroidales bacterium (assembly GCA_902792435.1). Lineage (GTDB taxonomy): Bacteria > Bacteroidota > Bacteroidia > Bacteroidales > Muribaculaceae > Sodaliphilus. The sequence continues at coordinate 43,166 of CADAZN010000007.1, read as the reverse complement.
CTGCGCATCCGCTCTCGCAAAGTGCTGTATGTGAGCGGCGAGGAGAGCCCCCAGCAGTTGCGCATGCGTGCCGACCGCATCGCTGGCAGCGACCAGGAATGCGAGTGCTACATCATCTGCGAGACCTCGCTGTCAAGCATCTTTGCCAGCATCAAGGAGAGCGCCCCCGACCTCGTGATTATCGATTCCATACAGACAATCGCAAGCGATGAGCTCGACAGCGCCGCTGGCTCGGTAAGCCAGGTGCGTGAGTGTGCCGCAGCCTTCCTGCGCTATGCCAAGACCAGTGGTGTGCCTGTGATACTTATTGGCCACATCAACAAGGAGGGCACTATCGCAGGTCCCAAAGTGCTAGAGCACATCGTCGATGCTGTATTGCAGTTTGAGGGCGACAGCCATTACATGTATCGCATCCTGCGCTCCATCAAGAACCGCTTTGGTTCCACGAGCGAGATGGGCATCTATGAGATGCGAGAGACGGGGTTGCGCGAGGTCACCAACCCCAGTGAGATGCTGCTATCGGCAATGGACCAAGACCTTTCGGGAACTGCGATTGGTGTGACTATCGACGGCGCACGCCCCTTCCTTATCGAGGTGCAGGCACTAGTAAGTACCGCCGCCTATGGCACCGCTCAACGCTCAGTCACCGGTTTTGACCAGCGACGCATGAACATGCTCCTTGCCGTTCTCGAAAAGCGTGTGGGCTTCAAACTCGCACAGAAGGACGTGTTCCTTAACATTGCCGGCGGACTCAAAGTCAACGATCCAGCCCTCGATTTGGCAGTTATCTGCGCTATCCTTTCATCTAACGTAGACATAGCAATACAGCAGGGTGTGTGCTTCAGCGCCGAGGTGGGGCTTAGCGGCGAACTCCGCCAAATCACTCGCATAGAGCAGCGCATCGCCGAGGCCGAGAAGCTAGGTTTCAACACCATGATAATTCCGCGCAACAATCTCAAGGGCATCTCAACCAAAGACTTCAAAATAAAAATAGTCGAAGCTTCCAAAGTTGAAGATGCGTTCCAGTACCTATTTGGATAAATAGAAAAAAGGGTGCCGCAACTCCCTCTCCAAGCAAAAAAAATGCAACATCAAGGTCGTCACTCGATGTTGCATTTTTAACAATTTAAGCATTGTGTACTTTATTTGCGATGGCGGCCGAAGCCGAAGCCACGGAGCACGAGTCCCACAGTCCAGCGGTTCTTGATTTCGGGACCCCAGCCGTCTTTCATTACCGATTGTGGTGCATAGCGGACATAAATGCCGAGTCCACCCCAGCTTAACTCGGCGATGCCGTCGAACGAGATTTTGCGCTGATTCAAGCCGCGTGTTGTCTCGGTGTAGTCGCTCTTACCTATGCGATAAGAGTTGTGGTAGTCGGCATAGAAGTTCCAGTTCATCACTGCACCTAAAGCCACATTCCACCCCTTGCCCAGCGACTGGTTGAACATCAGTGGGAACTGCATTGAGCGCACGATTAGTGTGGCACGATGCTTGTCGAAAGGCTCAAGTAATTCTCCGTAGCCTAAAACTCCCTCATTGCTACGAGTCCAGAAGAACGGTTTCTCGAGATTGTAACGGTGCCAGTTGAAGCCCACACCCAGCGAAACGCGGGAGCGTCCTTGATTAAACACGCGTGCTAGAGACACGAGATTCAGGATACCGATTTCCGACATCGATTTCTTTAACAAGTCACGGTCGGCGCTGGCAACACTGTGACCACCCCAGCCAAACATAAGGTCGCTTGTGAACACTTCCCAGTGTGGCTTCTTGTAGTTGCTGTCGCACTTCGAAAATGGGTGACGAAACTTCACGCTACCTCCCTCGCTCTCTTGCACATAGAGCTTGCCGTCATAGCGTTCCTTGACAAGGTATTCATAGCGGTAGTCCTTGTCTTGGTCGTTGCCGTCGACATTTAGGCGAAACAATCCATCTCGCTTGGTAATAGTTACTTGTTCGGGATTCTTGATGACTTTCACCGAGTCATCCTTGATTGCATCGCTTGCAGCACACAGACTTGGCAATGCCATGATTGCCACAAGCAATAAAGTAAGTTTTTTTCTCATAGTTAGTTGAATATTAATGAAGTTTTTTATGTTTATTTTTGTTCACTCTCATCGGGACGGTACTCCAGGATGTCGCCTGGGGTGCAGTCGAGGGCTCGGCAAATGGCGTCGAGGGTCGTGAGTCGCACAGCCTTGGCCTTGCCGTTTTTCAGGATTGAGAGGTTGGCGAGGGTTATGCCCACCTTCTCGCTAAGCTCGCCCAGCGACATCTTGCGCCGCGCCATCATCACATCAAGATTTACGACTATCATAGCTTTAAATTGTTAGTTTTTGTTCTTCGGCAACGTCGTAGGCAATCTTGTAGAGCGAGGCGATGATTAATGCCACCAGTGGATAGAGGAACACGTTGTCGGTAACAACTACGGCCAGCTCGTCGGTTTTGGCGCAAGCGATGCTCATGTTATCGCTCAAGAAAGAGTAGATGGGCAACACCAGCACCATCACCCAGAGCAGTATCACATTGGCACGGCTAAAAATAGTGCCGTCTTTCAAATACCTTAATATATTAATTATAAAGGCAGTGAAGAGTCCAGCCATAGTAAGCATAGCAAGGCGGTGCAGGATGAAGAAGGTCACTTTCACCCCTATGCGAGGTGAGTCCCAGTTAATCACTCCCTCGCCACTGCCTGTGGTGAGAACAAAATAGGATTGCACACCATAGAAGATAAGCCACAATGGGATGAGTGCCAACATCACGTAACACACGATTTTCAGGAATTTTACTGTTTTTTTACTCATAACGTAGAAAAGTTTAAACCCGAGCTCGGGAAGGGTTAAACATTAGATTTCGCCAGCAAAGATATAACACATTTATCGAAAAACGATAAATTTATCTCGTTTTTTAATAATTTTTAATCATTTTACGAAACATCACCCATTTGCGCTTATCTTTTTCAATAAGCTATAACAATTAAGATAGCGCCCTATCACTAGGACGCTATACTTTTTTATTAATGTGTTTGAAGTTTAATCATTAACTGCTACTTTGCGAGCGACTTTCACAAGCTTATCGTTAGGTATTTTATTGCAGTTTAATGTGTTAGGGTAAATTTAAGATGTTGTATTCAACCTCTTGCACAGCCGGCTCAGCGACTCGGGTGTGATGCCCAAATAGCTAGCAATAGTGCGATTGGTGAGGCGGTTGTGTATGTCGGGGAAGCGACGCTGCAATTCCAAGTATCGCTCCTCGGCTGTGAGGCAGCAACTGTCGATTGCCTCAAGCAGTGCCTTGTGGGCAACCGCCTCGCTAAGTTTCATTCTTAATTGAAGCCCAATAGCCGCATCAACCTGAGCAATGGGCATTAGGTAGATTGTAGAACTCTCAAGCGCCACAATGTTTACAGGGCTGGGGGCGTTGTTGCGCATTGCGCTGTAACTCGCAACCAGGTCACCAGTGAAAGCAAAGGAGATGATGCGCTCGTTACCACGGGTCGTGAATCGTGAGTATTTTAATGAGCCACTGGTGAGCAGCCCCACCCTATTGCCCATGTCTCCAATGCGGCACAAGAAGTCGCCCTTAGCCAGCTCAATCTTTTTCCCTTTACTGAGCAACAACTGTTTGGCGACTATATAAAAATCTTTATTTGTAAAATCCAGGAATGTCATTTTTTTTTTGCAAAGTTATGTGATAAAGCATCAATCGGCGTTGACCATAGTCAATTTCTATCTTCACAATCAGTAAAAGTTGATTATGCTCAATGTCGAGAGGCCTCGATGCCCACACTCATCCAATAGACGTAACAAGTGTCGTTTTTGTTGCAAAAAAATGCGAATAAAGTTCAACTTCTTGATTCAAATCAATGTTATAAACTAAAAATAATTATCCATAAAAGTATACTTATTACATTTTTTACTATTTTTGCAAAGTTGAAAAATCAAGTATTATTAACCATATAATTTGTACACGCGTATGAAAAAAATTACTCTTCTACTTCTTGCTGGCTTTGTGGCAATGATTGCACAAGCCGGAGTCATCAACCAAGACAAGGCCGCTAAATTGCAAAATGCAAAAGCCAATGTCACAGTGAAAGCCGAAGGCGACATCGTTACGCCTCCCGCCGGTGCCGAGCAAATGCTCTACAACTTCCAGGGCCACGATACCTATATCAACCAAGACAAGACATTTGAGGTGTTTGTAGTTCTTGACAACAACGATGTTTACATCAAGGGCCTGAGTGAATACTTAACCGATGGTTGGGTGAAAGGCACCATTGCCGATGGAGTAGCTACATTCCCCGCAGCCTATATGGGAATATTTGAATTCTGGGGCGATGCTTACGAACTGAACTTTGATGGTGCCACATTCACTGTAAACGACGACGCTAGCGTGCTCACTGCGCTCGATGGTTACACCACATCGGTCGAGGGAGAGATTCTTGACGAGTTTATCAACGTGACCCTAACCAAGGCTGTAGCTGAAATCGCCACTCCAGCCACTCCCACAATCACCGAATTTACCGAGGATGACTACGGCCACTATGTAAAGATGACCATCCCTGCCAAGGACGTTGATGGCAACGACATCTTTGCCGCACTGCTAAGCTACCAGCTTCTTGTTGACCGCAATGGCGAGCAGAGTGTGTATGAGTTCACCACCGACGACTACGAATTCATTGAAGAGAACATGACCGTGGTTCCTTACAACTTCACCGACTATTACGACATTGACGTTGCCGGCAAGCAAGTCTACATCTATGGCGATGATATTGATGAGTGGAACGCTATTGGCGTGAAGAGCATCTACACTGTGGGCGACAAGTCTCGCGAGACTCGTGAGAGCGAAATCTTCTGGTATCAGCTCAAGCCAACAGCCATCAGCGAAGTCAACACCAACAATGAGGTTGAAACCAGCTACTACGACCTGCAGGGCCGCAAGGTTGACGCCAATGCCACTGGCTTGCTCATCAAGCAGATGCGCATGCAAGACGGCACAACCCGCGCCGTTAAGGTGATGCGTTAACCCTATCACAATTTATCAAAGTAATCCCTCGATAGCACATGATTATCGAGGGATTACTTTTTTGAACTATTGGTGTGACAGTATTCTATATACTGAGAGCGTTATTTCGACATCGAAGTCTCATAAATGACTGGTCCCCTAAACACCCTGAAATCAACATCAGTCAATGTCAAAGACAACTTGGGCACAACTATTGTGTTTATTCTTTCACGTATTGTGTTCAATTTGGAATTTGGGAAGTTTGCCCTGCCTAATGTGACATGCAATTTAAAATCAGACTGAATCCTACATCCTGCACCCACCATTTCATCTCTTACAGCTTCCACAAGAGACGCAAAGCGCTGGGGCACTTGTGTGGCAGTCAAATAGACAATGTGCTTACCAGGCCTTGAGGTGAACACATCAATCTTATCAAATGTAAACTCAAAAGCTGGGATTTGGCCAAAGTGTTTATCCAATATCGACTTCCAATCGGCACGTTCGGCCGTCTCATCCATGAAAGCCATCGTGATGTGATAGTACCCCTTTTGCCATCTAACATCAACGGAATGAAGGACTTTTCTCAGGCTCTCAAACCAATGAGCATCATATCTTATTGGCACCTTTATTTCTATGTATGTCTTCATCTAATGAATAGTTGAGTATTAAACAATTAATCTAATTTTCACAGCCTAGATTCATTGTCTCAGGCATAATTCCAACACAAAGATACATATTATTCTTGACACACACAAGGGTTACCGAAATAATAGGCCTTATCCTTGTTTTTAATGCTTGTACTTGCCGTTGAGCCAGTTGATAGCCTCGTCGAGCAGGCCGTTGACAAAGGTGTCGTTGCAGCACTTTTGGCATTCTTTCAGGCTCTTGACGCACAGTTTCTTCTCGCTTTGGTTTATCACGCCATCGGCACGCTTGCACATCGTGAGGAGCTCGGTGGCATAGGCGGCGCCCTTGCTTGGCGACTGCTTCACTTTTTCCTTGAACTTGTTGCAGTACATTGCGAATGTGGTTAGCCAAGTCGCATCATCATCATTTACTGCATCGTTTGCTTGAGAGAGAACCTTCAAGGCCATGCCATTGCCCAGGCGCTGGCCCAGCATTTCGAGTTGTGGTGAAACTCCCTCTAGCACTTTCAAACCATTTAAATCAATGAGGCTATCCACTTTGAGAGAAAAACCATTGTTGTAGTTGCTCTTTAATATCGATGCGCCTTTCGACTGATATTCATTGGGTTTCTTACCGTAAATTTTATATATCTTACCCGTGTAATAATCATCATCGTCCAGCCTCCACTCTATAGCATAGCTGGTGCGATAGTTGCTCTGCTGCTTGTCTTTGAAGCACACCACCATGAAGTCCATGTCGTTGTCGGCACCAATGAGCTCGAAGTCGTTCTTGCCTGTTCCGTAAGCTATTGCGTAAGTCACCCCCTTGCTGCCAGCTTTGCCCGCAGCGCTGTGATAAGCATTCTCACTGTCTTGTGCCATAGCACGGGTTAAATCTTTAATCAGAGCTGCCTTATTGCTTGGTAGCCTAAATTGTTTCACGATGCACTCTCCTGTGACATCACCCGAGCTTGGATTATGGTAATTAATGATTTTGCTCATGCTTGTGTAATCCTTGTCAAGAGCCCTTGAGAACTTGTTGTAGGCGTCGGCCACATGTTCTTGTGCGGCACATTCAAAGATGGCAAGTATTGCCATTACTGCAGCCACTGCGATTGTGATAAATAGATTTTTCATATTGCTGGAGTTTTCGTTATTTAAATACTACTTGAATGAATTGTGGATTCTCGTTGGCAATTGCCTGTTGCGCCTGATAGGCTTGGACACGCCCTGCATATTGCTCACTAAGAATCTCTTGCCGTTCTTGCTCTATTATGAGTTTGTCGGCCATGAGTTCTTGTTGCGCCAGTTCCATCTCGCCTTGCTCACGTTCAATCTCCATGGGATCTAAGTGAGCTTTGGGTGATGAAACGTTTCCATGCTTTTGTTTCTTAACCGAGGAATCTTCCTTTATTTCCGCTTTTTTCTCAACTTTTGCCACTATGGGCTTGGGCGCTGCAACAACTGGTGCCGCAATGGTGTCGTGAATCTTGGCGGTATCAACATCGGCAATAACAACAGGGCGAGGAGGAAGAGGAGTCGACACCTTCGGGTCAACCTCACGTTTTAAGTTTGGCACCACCATAAAGATTATAGCTACAATAGCGGCGGCAACAATGGCCCACATTGGGCGAGCGATGTTTCGCTTTGTGGTTGACTCTGTTGCTATTGGCATCCCGTCATCAAAGTAAGCCATCATTTCCTTGTAAGGCTCCCATTCCTGTGGAATCTCGTGAGTCGAGGCAAAAAACTGCCTTAGCTCACGCTCCTGCTCAAGCGTGGTCTCACCTTGCATAAACAAGTTGAGCAATGATGCTATGTGTTTCTCGTTGTTATTCATCGTAAATTTGAATAATTTTTTCTCACTCGGCAATGTTCATGTAAACATGACGCTGCCCTCGCTAAATCAAAATTTTCGCTTCTTAATCTCATCTAGTAATTTAAAGCGCGCTCTTGAGAGCAGGCTCCGTGCCGTACTGTTCTCGATACCCAACCGGCTGGCAATCTCGTCGTAGCTCAGGCATTCCACCTGGCGCATGTGAAGCACTGCATACTGAGTGCTGGGCAACCGCCGCATGGCTGCATTGAGCCACGCAACCTCTTGTGATGAGATGAGTGAGTCGTCGGGCGTGATAAGCTGCGACTGAAGTTGCTTAGCGCTAACCGACATAATCGACACGCTGTTGTCATTGCGATGCAGCGAGGCAAGATTGTGGCGTGCCATCACCACTACAAGAGCTTCGAGTGAGCGATACCTGTCGAGCGTGTCGCGCATCTGCCACAACCGCAGCAGCACGTCTTGCGCCACATCCTCGGCCTGCATCATGTCGGCACCACACGACAAGCATGTGGCAACGGCCTTTTCACGCAGCTCGACCGCTCTTGCTTCAAACTCTTTCTCACTCATACACTATAAAGACGCAAAAAACCACGTTTTGCGTCAATCATTAACCTTTTTTAATCTTAAGGAAGTTCTTCCAGGCAAGTATTTGCAATTGTGATAAAAAAACAGTAAATTTGCCAAACCATTAATTACAATCTAAAAACAACTCTAATAATAACAATCCCAACGTATTTAAAACATGAAACTAAGGAATCTCTTACTTTCGGCCTTCATGCTCATTGCATTGGGCTCAATGGCACAGCTATCGCCAAATGTCGAGAATGACCCCAGTGTGCGCACTGGCAAGCTGTCCAACGGATTAACTTACTACATCAAGCAGAACAACTGGCCTGAGCACCGCGTGAACTTCTACATAGCACAACGTGTGGGCTCGCTACAGGAAGAAGAGAACCAGCGTGGCCTCGCTCACTTCCTCGAGCACATGGCTTTCAATGGCTCGGAGCACTATCCCGGCAATGGTGTGATTGACTACACCCGTTCGATAGGTGTTGAATTTGGACGTGACTTGAACGCCTATACAAGTGTTGATCAAACGGTTTACAACATCAATGACGTGCCCAGCACACGCGTTAGCGCTATCGACTCGTGCCTGCTCATCCTTAAGGACTGGAGCAACGGTCTGCTGCTCGAAGATAAAGAAATCGACAAGGAACGTGGCGTGATTCACGAGGAATGGCGTGTGCGCTCAAGTGCACAGCAACGCTTGCTCGAGCGCAACCTCGAGACTCTTTATCCTGGCTCTAAGTACGGCAAGCGCATGCCCATCGGCTTGATGAGCGTGGTCGATAACTTCAAGTACAACGAACTGCGCGACTACTACCGCAAGTGGTATCGTCCCGACAATCAAGCTGTTGTAGTTGTTGGAGACATCGATATTGACCGCACCGAGGCCAAAATCAAGGAGTTGTTCAACTCTATTCCCGCTCCTGCACCCGATGCAGCAAAGGTAGTTGACGAGCCTGTGCCCGACAATGAAGAGCCCATCATCGTCATCGACAAGGACAAGGAACAGATGACAAACTCTATTCAAGTGATGTTCAAGCATGAGCCCATACCCAATCAAATGAAGAGCACTATAATGTATACTATGCAAAACTATGCCAATAGTATGGCATTCAACATGCTCTATAAGCGACTTGAAGAGAAATCAAAAGAGCCCGACTGCCCCTACATTTTTGCTTTTGTCAATGATGGCACCTATCTCTTTTCAAAGACCAAGGATGCTTTCAGCATCACAATAATGCCAAAAGAAGGACAAACTCCCCAAGCAATCAAGATAGTTACCGAGGAGGTTCTTAGGGCCGCACAGCATGGATTTACCGAGACCGAGTATGCTAGAGCTCAAGATGAATACAATAGCAGCCTGGAAACTAGATATAACAATCGCAACCAAGTCAACAACAACACCTTTGGCCGCCAATATTGCTCTCACTTCTTGTCGCAATATCCTTATCCGTCAATCGAGTGGACCTACCAAACGATGAAGATGATTGCGCCACAAATCCCTCTTGAACTCATTAACCAAGCTTTTGTTCAACTTGTACCCCAAGACAACTCTAACTTGGTAATCATGAACTTCTGTCCCGAGAATGTTGAACTACCAACTGCTCAAGACCTCTTGACTGCAATTAACGAGGCCCGTAGCGAGAAACTCGAAGCCTATGTCGACAATGTGAAACAAGAACCGCTCATCACAACTATGCCAAAAGCCGGAAAGATTGTGAAGGAGACCAAGAACGAAAAGCTCGGTTACACCCAGTTCACTTTGAGCAACGGTGCCAATGTCTTTATCAAACCCACCACTTTTAAGGATGATGACATTCAATACTATGCCGAGTCACACGGCGGCAGCTCGCTCTATGGAGAGAAAGACTGGATCAACTACACTATGTTCTCAAGCGTCATTGACAATTGTGGACTTGGAAACTTCACCAACTCCGAGCTCAAGAAAGCTCTCGCTGGCAAGAATGCATCAGTTACCCCTTCTCTTTCAAGAGATTATGAGTCATTCTATGGCTCATCAAACAAGAAGGACCTAGAGACCTTGTTCCAACTCAATTATCTCTACTTCACTGCTATCAACAAAGATGAGAAAGCCGTGAAGAGCGCACTCTCAATGCTTGAGACTTTCCTAAAGAACAAAGACGCTATGCCACAAATGGTATTCTCTGATAGCTTGACCAACACATTATATAATCACGACCCACGCTGCCGTTCAGTTAATTCTGAGTTAATCAAGGACATTGATATTGACCGCGTTATTCAAATCGCAAAAGAACGCGTGGCTAATGCTGCCGACTTCACGTTCTACTTCGTGGGAAGCTTCGATGAGGCAACCATCAAACCACTAATTGAGCAATACATAGCATCACTGCCTTCTCAAAAGGGCAAGAAAGAAGAATTCGGTGACATTCCACAATATGCAAAGGGTAAAATCCTCAACGAGTTTAGTCGCAAGATGCAAACTCCGCAAGTGACTTCAAGAATCATTTGGCACACCGACGCCATCCCCTATACTATCGAGAACGATATCATTGCCGAGTTCACACAAGCAGTGCTTCGCACGATGCTGCTCGAGAAGGTGCGTGAAGACGAGGGAGCTGCTTACTCTCCAAGCGGAAGCGCTTCAATTTCTTTCTCAGGAAACAAAGTGATCACACAAGCTGGAATAAGTTGTAATTACAATCCCGATAAGAAAGACGTTGTGCTTGGCATCTTGCGTGAAGCACTTAAGGATGTAGCAAGCGGCAATTTCTCAGACGACATCTTGACCAAAACCAAGGAAAAGCTCGTGAAAGACTATGAAACTGGCTTAAAAGACAACGACTACTGGACTAGCGTTATCAGCTACTATATTGACCACAACATCGACTACATCTCCAATTACAAAGAAATTGTCAACAAGGTCACTAAAGATCAAATATGCAACTTTGCAAAGCAACTGCTCAACAATGGCAACTGCATCGAGGTCACAATGGTTCCCGAACAGTAATGCTTAACAAAAACATCCAACCATTAATTGCACCTGCCACTCAAGTGACGGGTGCAATTGTTTTATTCCACCTTTGTAAAAATAGAATTCATCAAAAAACTAACTACTAAAAAACGATAACTAAAAACTTTTCACTAACTTTGCAAGTCAATAATACAGCATTAACAAAATACACAATGAATAACAATCTTGAACTATTGCGCGAGTATATGCGCAACAAGGGTGTGGAAGCCGTTATCATTCCTGGCACCGACCCTCATCAGAGTGAATATGTGAGCGACTATTGGAAATTCCGCGACTGGGTATCGGGATTCACTGGCAGCAACGGCACAGCAGTTGTGACCCTCGACAAGGCGAGCCTGTGGACCGATTCTCGCTATTTCTTACAAGCCGAGATTGAGCTGGAAGGCAGCGACTTTGAGTTACAACACGTGGAATATCGTGGAGAGCTTGAGCTTATCATGCGCTGGCTCAGCAACCAGCTCCACGAGGATGACACTCTAGCCGTCGACGGCCGTTTATTCTCATTGATGGAAGCCAACCGTCTGGAAATGATTTGCGGTGAGAATGGATTCCTGTTTGCTACCGACTTCTACCCTGCCGACAACATTTGGGAAGGCCGACCATTGCCACCCACCAACGAGGCGTTTGTCCATGATGTGGAATATGCCGGCGAGGATGTGGAAAGCAAGCTTACCCGCACGATGGAGATAGTTGAGAACAACGGTGCCGACAGCATCCTCATCACATCTCTTGACGAAATTGCTTGGCTGTTGAACTTGCGCAGCAGTGACGTGGACTTCACTCCAGTGGCAATAGCATTCTTCTATATGAGTGACAAAGACCGCGTAATCTTTACCGATGACGAGTTGAGCAAGGAGGTTCGCAATCACTTAGGCAATTACAACGTGCGCATTAAGGAATATGGCGAAGTTGAGAAATTCCTGAGCAAGCGCAATGTTAACAATACCATTATGCTCGATCCCAACAAGGTGAGCGACACCCTTGGACAAGCTCTTGAATGCGACAAAGTGTATGGTGCCTCACCAGTAGAGCCACTCAAAGCCATAAAGAATGAGGTACAAATTGAGGGATTCCGCAACGCTATGGAGCGTGACGGAGCGGCTTTGGTTCGCTTGTTCATGTGGATTGAACAAAACGCAGCCAGTGGCACCATCAACGAGGTTGATGTGTGGGAACGCGGCAAGATGGAGCGTGGCAAGAGCGACCTCTACCGTGGCGACAGTTTCGAGATGATTTGCGGCTACCGCGAGCACGGAGCTATCGTGCACTACACTGCTACTCCCGAGAGCGCTAGCACTCTGCAAGGCGAGGGCATGCTACTCGTCGATAGTGGAGCTCAGTATCTTGACGGCACCACCGACATAACACGCACAGTCACTCTAGGCAACCCAACTGCTCAGGAGAAACACGATTTCACCCTCGTTCTCAAGGGTCACCTTGCACTTAGCCGCGCCAAATTCCCCGTTGGCACCACAGGCGTTCAGCTCGACGCTTTTGCCCGTATGCCACTTTGGCAAGAAGCGATGACCTACGGCCACGGCACTGGTCACGGTATGGGTCATTTCTTGGGCTGCCATGAAGGCCCTCACAGCATCAATGGGCGCTTAAATCCCGTGGCTCTCGCACCCGGCATGGTAACCAGCAATGAGCCTGGCCTTTACAAGACAGGCGAGTATGGCATTCGCACCGAGAACATTCTCCTTGTGGTAGAAGGTCCTAAGACCGAGAACTTTGGCAACTTCCTCGAGTTTGAGACCTTAACGTTGTTCCCCTACGACACCCGTCTCATCGACACCACGATGCTCACCCCCGAGGAAATTAAGCAAGTCAACGACTACCACCAGATGGTTCTCGTGCGCCTCCTCCCCTACCTAAATGAACAAGAAGCAGCATGGCTCCAAGAAAAATGCAAAGAGATCTAAATAGAGGACAAGAAAACAAGAAAACAAGAAAACAAGAAGGCAAAAGGACAATAGAGGACAAGAAAGCATAATACCTTTAAATGGTTGCTGTGCCACAATCTCACCTTTGTCTTCAATAAACGATAAACCATAAACGACAAACGAAATAAATGGCAATAATAAGAAATGTAAGGGGATTCACCCCAAAAATTGGCAAGGACACATTCCTTGCAGATAACGCAGTAGTAGTTGGTGACGTTACCATTGGCGACGAGTGCAGCATCTGGTTTGGCGCTGTGCTGCGTGGCGACGTAAACACCATCACCTTGGGCAACCGAGTTAACGTGCAAGACGGCAGCGTGTTGCACACACTTTATCAAAAATCCACCATCGAGATTGGCGACGACGTGTCAATAGGCCACAACGTGACCATCCATGGCGCCAAAATTCACGACATGGCGCTCATTGGCATGGGCAGCGTGGTGCTCGATGACGCCGAGATTGGCGAAGGTGCGATTATTGCTGCTGGCAGCGTAGTGCTCAAAGGCACAAAAGTTGGCCCTCACGAACTCTGGGCAGGCTCACCCGCCAAGTTCAAGAAAATGGTCGATCCAGCACAAGCCAAGGAAATCAACGTGAAAATTGCAAGGAACTACCTCATGTACAGCACTTGGTACGAAGACGAGGAATGATTAGGGATTAGAGATTAAAGATTAGTGACCTTAAAGTTTGGAGCTTTAAGGTCACTCTTATTTAGTAAAACACTAACCCTTACTGAAAACTAAAAAAGTCCGAGTCAATTGTCTATAATACTCAAAAGCCGAATGGCTAAGAAAACAACATTTAATGAAAAAATATATTGTCCTTAATTGTCGTAAAAAAACTGATAACTGAATACTGAGAACTGAAAACTCACCTTGTGGTGCCGCGAACAACCAGGTGGGTGCGCACCATGCGTTTCTCGGCGCGGTCCATGGGAAGCTTGCCTTCAACCATGTCGATGAGGACATCGGTGGCCTGAGCTCCCACCTCAGCACCATTCTGATGAACCGTGGTGAGCATAGGGTCACAAGAGACTGCTCGGTCGCTATCGGTAAATCCACACACCGCCACATCCTCTGGAACCCTGAGTCCCATCTTCTTGGCAGCATACATCACCGCAATAGCCGTTTCATCGTTGATAGCGAAAAAGCCATCGGGACGGTCTTTCATCTTGAGCATGGTGGGAGTGAGCTTCTCGGCAGCCGCAGGATTGTCACACTGCTTGATAAGAGCCTCATCGGGTTTGAGCCCATGATGATACAATGCGTCCTTATATCCATTGAGTCGGTTCTTGGAAATTTCCATGTTTAGGTTCGACACATAGAATGCTACTCGCTTGCAGCCAGTTTCAATCAAGTGGCTCACTGCCTTATAAGCTGCTTGATAGTCGTCGACCACCACGCGACTGGCATTAAGTGCTGGGCAAATGCGGTCATAGAAAACCAATGGTATACCACTGCTAACCAACTTGATAAAGTGGTCATACTGTTCAGTGTCTTTGGCTTGGGAAACAATGATTCCACACACCTTATTCTTCCTGAACGACTCACAAATATCCACCTCACGCTCATAGCTCTCACGGCTTTGCGCAACCATGATGCGGTAGCCACGTGTCCTGGCTTTCTCCTCGATGCCGCTCAAAATAGATGCGAAATAAAAATGCACTATCTCGGGCAGTATCACACCTATGATTTGCGAGGGTTTCTGACGGCTGTGGCGCAGCTGCTCGGCTATCACATTGGGATAATAGTCATGCTCACGAGCATACTGCTGTATCATTTCACGACGTTTCTTACTGATATTTGGACTGTTTTTCAAGGCACGTGACACTGTCGCCACACTCACTCCGAGCTGTGCAGCAATGTCTTTCATTGTTAATGGTTGTTTCTCGTTCATCTTCGGAACTTGTTAAAGGTAAGCTTTTTACAGCAAAGAACAACTAATTGCAAGTTTGGTAGTTTTAGTTATTTTGCTTTGAGTTTTCAAAATTACAACAATTATTAAAATCACTATAAATTTTATTTCTTAAAATATCTTAATGCAAACGTTTGCGCATCATTTAACACATAATTAAAGGCTAAAAACCCTTTATTTTTATATAATATAATTACTTTTGTAGTTGCAAATTTTGCGCCATACGCAAAGTACCATAAAAGAACCATATTAAAACAAAAATATTTTCTTTTATTTTAACTTAATAACAATTTAACTAAAAACAAGATGAAGCAGGTAAACATTAGAATTCCCCAAAGGATTCTTGCGCTGATGATGGGATTATTCCTGTCAATCGGAGCCTACGCACAGATTACTGTGCAGGGACATGTTAAGGATGCTACTGGCGAACCTGTTATCGGTGCAACGGTTACCGTTGTGGGTACCACCAACACTGTGGCTACCGACTTTGATGGTAACTTCACTATCACAGCACCAGCAGGAGCCCAGCTCCAAGTTTCTTCTATCGGTCTTCAGACACAGATCGTTACTGCCGCTCCCAATCTCGTTATTGAACTTCTTGATGATTCAGAGGTTCTTAAAGAGGTCGTTGTGATCGGTTATGGTGCTGTTAAGAAGAGCGACCTCACTGGTAGTGTAACCGCCTTACGCCCCGACGCCAAGAACAAAGGTGTTGTAGTAAGTGCTCAGGACATGCTCAACGGTAAAGTTGCCGGTGTGAGCGTTACCAGTGGTGACGGTGCCCCAGGCGGTAGCGCTACAATCCGCATTCGTGGTGGTTCGTCACTTAATGCAAGTAACAACCCACTCATCGTTATCGATGGTATCGCCATGGATAACAATGGCATTAGTGGTGTTTCTAACCCCTTGTCTCTCGTTAACCCACAGGATATCGAGAGCTTCAACGTGCTGAAAGACGCTTCGGCTACCGCTATCTACGGTTCGCGTGGTTCTAACGGTGTTATCATCATCACCACCAAGAAAGGCCGTCGTGGTCAGGACGTTCCTCAAGTGAGCTATAATGGCAACATCACATTCAGCAAGAAAAAGAAAACCATCAAGGTTATGAATGGTGATGAGTATCGCAATTTTGTTGCTAACGCATTTGAGAACGATACTCGCAAACCCAATGTAATGGGATATGCTTGGCGCAATGCAAAAAATCCTGATGGAAAAATTGAAATGCTCCGCAGCCTTAACACTCTTCAAAACGGACAGATTGTTAATGCAAAAGTTTCGGACATTGCACTTCCAGAAGGTTGGGAATGGGTTGATGGTGATGGCAATCAAGGTTTTGTGAATAGTCTGCTTGGCAACGCCAACACCGACTGGCAGAACGAGATTTACCGCACTGCAATCAGCCACGACCACAACGTAACTGTTGCAGGCTCGGTTGGTCACATTCTCCCCTATCGCCTCTCGCTTGGTTTCACCGACCAGCAAGGTATCCTCAAGACTTCGGACTACAAGCGCTACACTATCGCCGTTAACCTGAGCCCATCGCTCTTTGACGACCACTTGACCATGAACCTCAATGGTAAGCTTGCTTGGACCAAGTCTCGTTTCGCCGACACTGGCGCTGTGGGTAATGCAGTTCGCATGGACCCCACTCAGCCTATCTACAGCGATGATCCTAAGTATGCTGGCGTAGGTGGCTACTTCGACTGGATGCAGGTTAACAATGCTGATCCAGCATGGCCCTACACCAAGAACACCAACGCTCCTTACAACCCCGTGGCAATGCTCGACAACCATGACAACACCGGTAAGACCCGCTCGTTCATTGGTAGTGCCGACAACTGGGTGGTGACTTCACTCATGGTGAGGGTCACAACATCAGCGCCAACATCAGCAACACCAGCAACTACTGGGGCAACAACAGCTACTACACCCAGTCAAAAGAGAACTTGCAGTTGAGTGCCTATGCACAATACTTCAAGGACTTCAACGACAAGCACCACTTCGACATCATGGCTGGTTATGAGTGGCAGCACAACTGGCGCAAAGAGTACAACGAGTCTTGGGGAACTTACCCAACCAACTCGGCTCTCATCTTTGGCCCATCGGATGTAACAGTATTTGGTCCTGGCATGTGGATTCCTGCATGTGTTTACACATGGGGTGAGCCAAAGGCCGGCTTGTTACGTGGCGAAAGCATCTTCCGCCAGAACAACGGTCTCGGTTATCGCACCGAGAACTATCTGGTATCATTCTTCGGTCGTATGAATTATATCTACGACAGTCGCTACTATTTGACCTTCACCGTGCGTTACGATGGTTCGTCACGCTTCCGTGATCACTGGGCATTGTTCCCATCGGCAGCTCTTGCCTGGAACATTGCTGAGGAAGCATTCATGAAGGACGGTCCTTTCAGCACCATGAAGCTCCGCCTCGGTTGGGGTAAGACTGGTCAGCAGGAAGGCATTGGCGACTACAACTACTTTGCCAACTACGTGCTGAGCAACGGTAGCATGGGTTCGTTCTACGACGTATCTGGCGACGGCTCTAAGGCTAAGCCTAACGTTTACAACCCAGAGCTGAAGTGGGAGACCACTACCACCACCAACGTTGGTCTTGACTGGGGTGTTATGAACAACCGCTTGACTGGTAGCATCGACTGGTACTACCGCAAGACCACCGACCTGTTGAACTGGGCAACCTTCTCGGCAATGACCAACTTCCGCAACGCGTTCTACAAGAACATTGGTTCGCTGCGCAACACTGGTATCGAGTTCTCAGTTAACTGGAAAGCCATTTCTACCGACGACCTGATTTGGACTCTCGATTACAACTTGACTTACAACAGCAACAAGGTTACTGAGCTTATCAGCAATGACCCATCCTACTTCGTTTCGACTGGTAGCATTGGCATCAATGGTAATGTTCAGGCCCACTTCGTTGATCATCCATCTCACTCGTTCTATGTTTATCAGCAGGTTTATGACCAGGATGGCAAGCCCATCGAGGGTCAGGTTGTTGACCGCAACGCCGATGGCGTAATCAGCGAGGCCGACAAGTATCTCTACAAGAGTCCTTGGGCTCCTGTTACCATGGGCTTTGCTTCTAAGCTCGAGTGGAAGAACTGGGACTTCGGTTTCAGCCTGCGTGCTAGCCTTGGCAACTACTTGTTCAACAACGTGATGCAAGGCTATCACAACGTGAGCAACGCTGCTATCTTTGAGGAAGTTTCTGGCTTCTATCTGAACAACCGTCCAGTTGAGTCGGTTAACATGGGTTGGAAGACTTATGACAACGAGACCATCTTCACCGACTACTGGGTACAGAATGCTTCGTTCCTCAAGTGTGACAACATCACTCTTGGTTACAGCTTCAATGATCTCTTCAAGAGAGAGCATGGCTACCACGGCCTCAACGGACGTGTCTATGGTACAGTTTCTAACGTATTCTGCATCACCAAGTATGATGGCATCGATCCAGAGATCTTTGGCGGTATTGGTGGCGACATCTTCCCACGCCCAATCTCGTTCATCCTTGGTTTGAGCCTGAACTTCTAATTTTAGTGTGACACATTTATTAAATATAAAGAAACTATGAATAAGTTTTTCAAATATATACTTAGTGCAGCTGTTGCTATCGTGATGTGCGTTGGTTTCAACTCCTGTATCAAGGACCTTGACGTTGAGCCCATCGACCCATCACTGCAAAACGATGTTACTCCCGAGCAGCTGTTCAACAAGTGCTATTCGGTTTTCGCCACTTCGGGTAACAACGGTGGCGACGACAACGTCGACGTTGACGGTCTCGACGGTGGTTTCCAGCACAAGTTCCGCCAAATGTGGAACTCTAATGAGCTGACCAGTGATGAGGCTATCTGCGGTTGGGGTGACGAAGGTATCGCTTCTTTCTGCCACAACAGCTACGACGCTAGCCACCCAATGCTGCGTGGTTACTACTACGGACTGTGTATCGGTATCACCTTCTGCAACCAATATCTTGAGGTGTTTAACGATTATGATGCTACTATGAGTGCCGAGATTCGTTTCTTGCGCGCATTCCAGTTCTACTTGCTCACCGATGCATTCGGAAACATTCCTTTCACCACCAAGATTTCGGGCGACAACCCCGAGCAGTACACTCGTGCACAGGTGTGTGAATTTATTGAGAGCGAGCTCAAGGCTATCACTGGCGAGACTTCTAGCAATCAAGTCCTCAGCGACCCAATGCCAAAGAACTATGGCCAGCAGGGCTTCGGCCGTGTTGACAAGGCTGCTGCTTGGATGCTTCTTGCACGCCTCTATCTCAACTCGCAGGTTTACACTGGCACTGCTCGCTGGGCCGAGGCTCGCGACTATGCCAAGAAGGTGATGGATTCTAACTACAAACTCTTCACTGGCGACTATGAAGGAACAGGCGTTGACGGTGTTGAGCGTCACTTCACTGCTTACCAAATGCTCTTCATGGGTGACAATGGCACTAATGGAGCTATGGTTGAGGCTGTATTCCCAGTAATCCAAATGGGTACTCGCACCACTTCTTGGGGTGGATCAAACTTCCTGATTTGCTCTACCTTCGACGGTGACATGCACCCTTATCCTTATGATGACAGCGAGGTTAACGGTCTCTACAACAACAACACTTGGGGTGGTAACCGTTGCCGTCCTGAGTTGATTCAGAAGTTCTTCAGCGACATCGAGGCTCCCGAAGGTCATGCCTACGATGTAGTTGAGGCTGCTGGCGACGACCGCGCTCTCTTTGAGACCGAAGGACGCCACCTCAATGTGGAGAACGAGAGTGACTTCAAGTATGGCTATGCTGTTGCTAAGTTCACAAACTTCAAGTGCGACGGTTCTAAGGGTACTGACATCACATTTGCCGACTCTCAACTTATGTACATGCGTGCTGCCGAGGCTTATTTGACCTATGCCGAGGCTGCTACTCGCCTTGCTGGCAGTGGTGCAGCTCCTGCCGATGCTGTTGCTGCACTCAACGCTATTCGTGCTCGTGCTCATGCTACTGAAAAAGCATCTTACTCTCTTAACGACATTCTCGACGAGTGGAGCCGTGAGTTCTACTTTGAGGGACGTCGTCGTGTCGACCTGATCCGCTTTGGCCAGTTTGGTGGCAACGCTAGCTACAGGTGGCAATGGAAGGGTGGCGCCTACGCAGGCCGCAACTTCGAGGCTTACCGCAACGTATTTGCTATCCCATCTGATGACCTGATTGCTAACCCCAACCTCAAGCAGAACGAGGGTTACAAATAATGATAGCTTAACACTTTAACATTATAAACAAGAGATTATTATGAATAAGATATTCAAGTCAGCATTATTGCTCATGGCGGTTGCTTTCATGTTCACCGCTTGTAGCGATGACCGCGACTCTAATCCAGTGCTTCAGCAACCCGAATCGTTTGTGCTGAACACTCCTGCCTATGCCAATCAAGCTATTGACTTGGCAAACTCTGAGACAGTGAACCTCACTTGGTCGCAGCCCAACTACGGAGGCTTCCCTGTAGCAGCCGAATATACTGTTGAGGTTTCGGCCACCAATGAGTGGAACACTCCTTACACTGCTGAGGTGGCTGACGAAAGCGGCGAGACTCAGTGCGACTACTACGCTTTTGAGAACATCTTTAGCTCTTGTGAAGCTAAAGTCAGCGCTGCCGATTTGGCCAAGGCTCTTGTTGTGATTTGCAACTATGCCGACGAGAGCGAAGTTCCTGAGCAACAGGAAGTATATGCTCGCGTTAAAGCCAACACTCCTGGCGCTCGCGAGGTTGTTTCTAACGTAGTGAAATTCCTTGTTTCGCCTTACTACATCGAGCTCAAGCCTGCCGATCCAGTACTGTGGTACATGGTAGGTAACTGCATCGGTAGCAACGATTGGGACAATGGTAGTGGCTCAATAGGTACTGGCCTCATTCCATTGCTGCCTATGCCCGATGCCGACGTTGACGCCAACGGCAACACCGTGCTCGTTTATGCAGGTTTCTTCCCCAAGGATGGCCAGTTCAAGTTTGTCAAGATTCCAGGTAAATGGGATGACCAAATGAACTTCACCAACATCGACAGCAACGAAGCTGCTGTTACCGATGAGGATGGCGACAACCACAACATTGGTATCCCCGAGGACGGCTTCTACTACATCGAGATGAACACTGCCACTAGCAAGGTTACCATCATGAGATGGACTGGCGCTAGCACTGAGTACACAACCATCACTATGCCTGGTGACTATCAGGGATGGGATGCTGGCTCTACTCCTATGACAGCTATGGGCAAGCGTGAAAACACCCAGACTCATGACTGGTATCTCGATGCCGTTTACGAGAGCAACGCAGAGCTCAAGTTTGCCAACGGCTCTTGGGATGTGAACTGGGGTGCTACCGCGTTCCCACTTGGTTATGGTACAAATGGTGGTCCAAACATTCCAGTGAAGGCTGGCGCTTATCGTGTTTACTTCAATGACTGTCTCGGCCTGTACTATTTTCAAGCCACTGAGTAATTTATAAACCAATAATATTGATGACGGCTTGGAGTCAATCTTAAAAGAAGAAATTAACACAACATGAAAAAGTTATTTTATATTTTAGGTATTGGTTTGCTCATGGCAAGCTGTACCGAGGACTTTAAGGATTGGGCCGACCCACAGAGCAACAGCGAGAACCCTGCAAGTGCAAATGCTGCAGTGGCTGCTGCCGGTGCCATCGACTTCACAACTATCACTGCCGATAGTGTGTTGCTGTTCACGCCCACCTATAATGCTGAAGAGGGTACTATAGCTACCAACGATGTTACTCTCTACAACGCCGACAAGAGCGACAGCCGCACTGTTAGTGTTGACGCGCAAGGTCGCGCCAAGACAACTGAGTTGCGCGATGCTCTCGAGGGTCTTTATGGCCCCGAAGGCTCTTACACCGTACCCATCAATGTGGTAACCGTGCTCAGCAATAACGGTCAAGCATTCCGCTTCATCAGCAACATTGAGGATAATGTTAAGATGGCTGCTGGTATGTATATTGTTGGTGGTGACGAGAGAGTTGCCATGGAGTTTGTTAGTGATGGTGTATACACAATCACTGTTCCTGCTGGCGAGATGCGCTTCTATTTCGTACCTTTCACTCACCTCAACAACTTTGAGGAAGGTAAACTGGGTAGCAAAGAGGAGCCCGACGGTTTCATCTTCGGTGGCGATCTCGCACAGGGCGATAATGCCCACGAGATTTGGCTTGATTATGATTCTGACTACACTCAGTATATCATCACTGTTAACACTAACGACATGACCTACGACGTTGAGGGTCTGGCTTACGCCGACATGATTTGGCAAGCTGGCAACGCCAACGGATGGGGATCTCCTGCTGCCGGCCTTAAGAACAAGGGTTGGAAGGAAGCTCGCAACAACGATGGCGACTACTACGGCTTTATGTACCTCAATGGTGACTTCAAGTTCCGCAGTCATGAAAACTCTTGGGATGCTCCCGACTGGGGTCTTGATGACGCTTTTGATGATTATAGTGGATCTCTTGTAGCTCAAGGTGGTAACCTTAATGCTCCAGCTGGATTCTACATGGTAGAGGCTAACCTCGCCGACATGACCTACGAGCTCACTCCTATCACCACAATTGGTGTGATTGGTGGCTTCAACGGCTGGGCAAGCGACTATGCTTCACTTCAGTACAATCCCGCTACTGGTGCTTGGGAAGGCTATTGCGATATTCCCGCCGGCACTGAGTTCAAGTTCCGTGCTAATGAAGACTGGGCTATCAACTGGGGTGGCGACATTAACAACCTGAGCTATGATGGTGGAAACCTCATGCTTGATGTTGATGCCACCTACTTCATCCAGCTCTACATCACCTACGAGGGTGACTTCCACGCTAAGTTCACACCAGTAATGAACTAAGAAGTTAATCCCTAATATTAATTATGGCTTTTCTCGCAATTGAGAAAAGCCATAATTTTTTTCCTATCTTCTAGAAAATCTAGATGTTCTAGAATTTCTAGGTTTTCTAGAATCACTCAATGAACTGTTTCATCTCATAGAGCGCATCTTGAGCGATACCGTTGTTGTTGTTAAAAAGGCTGCCATTCCACCATGAACCAGTCACATGATTAGACCATGGAATGTTGAACTCATTAGCTTCAGGCCACCACCAGAACAGGCCCTTAACGCGACTGTGCTGCTTCAGCGCAGCAATCATAGCTACAGTAAAGTTCTTCTGGCCTTCGTTGCTGTAGGGATAGGTGGCAGTCAAATCGTAATTAGTGCCTGGCAATGCCCATGCATATCCGTATCCACACTCCATAATCATGATGGGTTTAGAGGATGCCGCTTCCATTTTGTTGAGCACGGCGTTGAGATTAGCAAAAGTGCCATGATAAGCACTGTAGTAGCTCAAGCCCATCACGTCATAGTCCACACCATAGCTCTCGCAGTTGCCAAAGAAGCCACCCGGTTGGTTTATGTTGTGCATCTCCACATGAAGGATGATTTTAGTTTCGGGACTAGTCTCACGCACTGCAGTCGATGCGCTGTGTTGATAGGCTGCAAAGTTCTCCCACGAGCCGCCATCTGGAGCACCACCTGTGGGATAAACTTGACCTGTGGGCCACAGCATGCCACCAGTAATCTCGTTGCCCAACTGGATGAAGTCGGGGCGAGCACCAGCAGCTATCATCTCCTGCATCACGCGCTTGGTATAATTATAAACGCTGTCTTGAAGGTCGGCCACACTGGCGCCACTCCACGCTGCAGGCACAGTCTGCTTGCCGGGGTCGGCCCAACTGTCGCTATAGTGCAAATCAAGCACCAGAGCATAACCAGCATCCTTGATGCGCTTGCCCAGCGCCTTCACATAGGGCAGGTCTTGAATTACGCCCTCTTCCTTGTCGGAGGAACTTGCGTTCTCGGGATTCACAAATAGGCGCACGCGCATCGCATTCCAGCCCTGCTCACCAAAGTAAGGCAAGATGTTGCTAATCGTGTTGCCGTTACGGTCCTTGTAGATGGCTCCGTTCTGCTCATATTTCGTAATCATCGAAACGTCGCCACCAACCAATCGCTCAGGTACAGGGTATCCATTGAGCAGCACTTCATAGACTGATGTCACATCGGCTGCTGTCACAACTCCATCGCCATTAATGTCGGGATAAATAGCGTTGGTGTAGTCATTGTTAAGCATCACATCATAGAGTGCTGTTACATCGGCTGCTGTCACAGCACCATCACCGTTCACGTCATAGACGTTGGCTTTTGAAAAAAGGGGACTAAGAAGTATAGTCCCCATAATTAATATTTTCTTTAGCATCTTAATTACCTCCTAATAAAACACTATAAACTGCTGTAATATCGGCTGCTGTGATTATACCGTCACCAGTTTGATCACCATTGACCACGTTGGTATAGTCATTATTGAGCAATACGTCATAGAGAGCGGTAACATCGGCAGCAGTCACGTTGCCATCACCGTTAACATCGCCAGGAACAGCTGCGGGCTCTACGGGCAGGCCTGCATAGTCCTCGGTGGCGTCAACAACCATATTCTTGCCCTCGTCGGGATCTAAATTGCTCTTGATGAGGAAGAACTTGTCGGTGGTGGCATATCTCACGTCAACAGTTTGTGGTGAGCCGCTAGTACCTGTGTTGAACACGAAGTTCATGAAGCAGTCGTCATTCGCAAGCTCATATTGCTGTACATACCAAATCTTGCCTCCTACCGACACTTTCTGCTTAATGACCTCACCAGGCCAGTTGCCATTGTGCTGCTGGTCGTCCTGGTCCCAAGTGTAGTAGCGCACAAGATTCCAACCTGCATCATCAGCATTTACATATACGTTGATAGTGTGTGGAGCGCCCTGACCTGCAAAGTCATAGTTGCGGGTAACTACGCCACTCACTGCGCTACCTTTGAGCAAGCCCACCTTGAGCGTGCAAGGCTGAGTGATGTTGATTGTGGCACCACTTTCCACTTGAGTGCTGCTGGCTGTAGGAGTAGAACCGTCGAGAGTGTAGACGAGTTTTGCCCCGCTTGTTGCCGTTACAGCAGTGAGTTTTGCAGTGAATGCATTTTTGTATTTTCCCGAAGCCTTGTCGCACCATGCGGTCTCGCAGTTCTTTGACATATACAGGCGATAGCCCCAGCCTCTGGTCACCTCTACTCCCTCATCAAGAATAGACGCATAGTACTGAGCAATCACATTGTCCTTAAGGTACTTGTTCTTACCTACAATGCAGTACATCGACTTACCGTTAGGTCCAGTAGATTTGAAACCCGACATCTCATAGCTCTTCGAGAGTGGATATTTCTGAGCTGTACTGGTGTTGGTAATGCCCACAGCCTTGCGGACATCAATCATGTTCTTGATTTCCTGCTTGTATTCTTTCCAGTGAGCCAGGAACACGCAAGGAGTGCCAGGCATGGTGAGCATGTAGGCGTTGGCAGCAAGCGTGTCGGCACGAATTGGGTCGTTCTGGTTGTTGGCATCTCGATACTGGGTATCGTGGTTCTCAACGAAGGTCACTGCATAGCGCTTGAAGTTGGTTGTCGACATCAGACCGCCTATGGTAAGGTCTTTCCAAGTCTTTTTTGTACCTGCATCGTTGTTACCACGCACCACGTCACGCACGGTGTAACGGAATGGGAAGTCGAACGAGGCACTCATGTTCACACCGTTCCACTTGCAGTTGTCAATCCAAGTCTGGATTTCATTCTGGCTGCTCCAGTTCTCACCTACCGAGAACTGCACGCCGGCTGTAGCATTATACTCGGCAACACGATTTGCCCAGAAGCCACGAGTCATATCATAGCGGAAACCAGTGTAACCCAAGTCATTAGCAAGGTAGTTCACATAGGCTTTGATGACGTTGCGCACGTTCTCGCTCTTGTGGTCGAGGTCACGCATTCCGCCCCAGTCTTCACCCTCGTCGTTGTTGGAACTCAACGTAACACTAGCAGGAATATTGCCAAGTGCTTGCTGCTGGGTGAGCCATGTTTGTGTGGCGCCACCATCGTCGTTCTTCGTGATGTCGGCTGGTGTCATTTGGTAAGTCACACCATTATAAGTCTCAACGGGGAAATCTACCCAGTTAGTAAGGGTTCCACGGTGGTTTACCACCACGTCGGCAATCACGCCAGTGCCCTTGTTCTTATAGGTGTTGATGAGCTCGCGAAGCTCGGTCTCGGTACCAAAGGCACTTCTCTGATTGAAATAATACTTCACATCATAGCCCATAGAGCCGCTGCTACCGGTCCAACCGCTCTGAGGTATCCAGATAAGGTCGAAATACTGAGAAATTTCATCGGCTTGGCTGGTAAGATTCACCCAGCGGGTATCACCAAATGAATTCCACCAGAATGCTTGCATCATTACGCCGCCATAGTTGTCGGGCCATCCTTGAGCTTGGCTCAAGAAAGGCAGTGCGGATAGTGCTAAAATTAATAATTTCTTCTTCATACTATTTATATTTAATGTTTATGTGTTTTAGTAATAATACGCTTTTATGGTAATTTAAAAAAATTTTCCCAAATATACACATTTTTTGTCACATCACAACATTTTCCCCACAAATTAACACAACAATCCCCCTCGCAACCGTTTGCACCTCCCCCACCCTTCATCAAATTATCTCCCCTTACTAGCCAAAATGCAGCGCATATACTTGAGTTACCATGCTTGATTTTTTGCTCTGTGCTTACTGTGCATTGTGGTATTTTCAAGTGTCTTGAAACTTGTGGTTAAGAAAATAAGGGTTTTTGTGTGGAAATCGAAAATAATGTGTAACTTTGCAGTAGCTACAATGCATTTAAACTATATATGATTGAACGACACATCATTATTGACAACGTTGACCCTGTGGTGTTTTATGGGGTGAACAACAGCAACATCCAACTTATCCGTAACCTATTTCCAAAGCTGAGGATGGCGGCCCGTGGCTCGGTGATTACCGTTATTGGCGATGAGCAAGAGACTCAGAAGTTTGAGAACGACATCAAGCAGCTTGAGGAATATTGCGCCACCTACAACACTCTGCCCGAGGATGTTATCCTCGACACTATCAAGGGCTTGCCTCCCAAGGAGCTGAAGATGGACGACGTGATAATCTACGGAGTGAACGGCAAGCCAATCAAGGGGCGCACTCCTAACCAGCAGCTTATGGTCAAGACTTTCAACGAGAATGACTTGACTTTTGCCTTGGGTCCTGCCGGTACCGGTAAGACTTACTTAGCTGTAGCGCTGGCGGTAAGGGCGCTGAAGAACCGTGAGGTGCGCAAGATTATCTTGTCGCGACCAGCAGTGGAGGCGGGTGAGAAGCTGGGGTTCTTGCCTGGCGACATGCGCGACAAGATCGACCCGTATCTGCAGCCGCTCTACGATGCTCTCGAGGATATGATTCCCGGGGCGAAGCTCAAAGAATATATGGATACTAATGTCATTCAGATTGCTCCGTTGGCGTTTATGCGCGGCCGCACTTTGAATGATGCTATCATAGTGCTTGACGAGGCACAAAACACTACTACTCATCAAATTAAGATGTTCCTTACGCGTCTGGGCATGGGGTCGAAAATGGTTGTGACGGGTGACGTTACTCAGATTGACCTGCCGCGCAGCGTGACCAGTGGCCTTATTCAAGCGCTGAAGGTGCTTGACGGTGTGAAGGGCATAGGCAAGATAGAGTTCGGCAAGAAAGACATAGTGCGTCATCAGCTCGTTCAACGCATCGTCGAAGCTTATGAGCATTTTACTGCTCTCAATGAGCTGGAAGATAAACAATGAGGTTAATAGCACGCTTGCGATTGAGAATGGTTTGAATTAGATGTTAAAACAAAAAAAATTAGAAATTACTCTAATGTAAAAAAGAAAAATTTTAGCGAAGCGATAATTTCCACTCCGTTCAGGAGTGGCAAAATATTAGAAACATGGAAGTTGAAAAAATAACTCCATATAATAATGATGAGCGTAAGGCTAAGCAGGTGGAGGAGATGTTTGACAGCATTGCTCCTGCCTATGACTTTATGAACCGTGCTATGACGCTGGGCATCGACAAGTGGTGGCGGCGCGTGGCGGTGCGCATGGTGGGGAAAAAGCACCCACAACGCATTCTCGACGTGGCGACGGGCACCGGAGATTTTGCTATCGACCTCTATCACAAGCTTCAGCCCGAGCAGGTGGTGGGCATCGACCTGTCGCAAGGAATGCTCGACGTGGCACGCGAGAAGATTGCGAAACGCGGCCTGGATGGCTCTATTGTTGTGCAGCAGGGCGATTGTCTGGCTCTGCCCTTTGAGGACGGAGGTTTTGATGCTGTGACGGTAGCGTTTGGTGTGCGCAACTTTGAGCACTTGTTACAGGGCTATCAACAGATGCACCGCGTGCTGAAGTGTGGCGGAGTGCTGTGTGTGGTTGAACTGTCAACACCTCGCAACCGCTTTGTGCGTTGGTTCTATGACCTTTACACTCTACACATTATCCCGTGGATGGGAAGCCTGAAATCGGGCGACCGCAGCGCTTACCGCTACTTGCCTCAGAGCATTGCCGCAGTGCCACAAGGCGATGATATGCTAGCTATCATGCGCGAGGCAGGCTTTACCGATTGCAAGGTGAAACGCTTGACATTTGGGACATGCTCGATTTATATAGGCAATGCATAGAATGTAATAATAAGGAAAATCGATAAATAAAAACTAAATATGGCAAAGATTAAGACTATTGGCGTGTTGACATCAGGAGGTGATGCTCCAGGCATGAATGCCGCTATCAGGGCGGTGACACGCGCCGCAATTTCCCATGAATTTAACGTGAAAGGCATCTATCGCGGATACCGCGGTTTAGTTGAGGATGAAATTGTTGATTTCCACGCTGAGGATGTGTCGAATATTATCCATCGTGGCGGCACAATTTTGCGTACCGCACGCTGCAAAGAATTTTTGACTCCTGAGGGTCGCCAAAAGGCCTATGACAACATGTGCAAGCATGGCATTGATGCACTTGTTGTGATTGGTGGTGATGGCACACTAACAGGTGCCAAGGTGTTTGCTAGTGAGTTTGACGTGCCTATCGTTGGTATTCCCGGAACTATCGACAATGACCTCTATGGCACCGACCATACCGTTGGCTACGACACTGCGCTCAATACCATAATGTGGTGCGTGGACCGCATACGCGACACCGCCAACAGCCATGAGCGCCTGTTCTTCATTGAGGTTATGGGACGTGAAGCAAGTTTCCTTGCACTTTATGGTGCTATCGCTGGTGGTGCCGAGGCAGTAATCATCCCCGAACTTGCTATAGAGGGTGACCAGCTGGCCAAATTAATTGAGCACGGTTTCCGCACCACCAAGAAGTCGTCGATAGTGCTTGTCGCCGAGAACCCTGTCACTGGAGGAGCCATGCAACTTGCTGAGCGTGTGCGCAAAGAGTATCCTAAGTATGATGTGCGTGTCACCATCCTCGGACACTTGCAGCGTGGTGGCTCACCCACGGCACAAGACCGCATCTTGGCATCGCGCATGGGTGCTACTGCCATCGAAGCGCTTGTTGAGGGCCAGCGCAACGTGATGATAGGCGATGATGACGAACAGATGGTCTATGTACCTTTCAATAAGGCTATTAAGTATGAGAAAGCCATTGACCGTCATCTTCTCGAGACCATCTCGCGCCTCTCGAAATAATTAGTTCTTGGTACTCAGTTCTCAGATTTAAGCAATAGGACTGATGTGCTGTGGGATGTCTTTCTATAACTTTTTTTAGAAAAATGCAAAAAAGTTACTCTAAGGTAATTGCCTTTTAGTAACTTTTTGTATATTTGCGCTGAAACATATAAAGAATTGATATCATGGCACAAAGAAACGGCTTTTGGGCTCGTGCGGTTGACCTCTATGTTGACGGTTTCCGCTCGATGACAGTGGGTAAGACACTGTGGCTCATTATTGCCATCAAGCTCTTTATTTTCTTTGTGATAATTAAAATTCTTTTCTTCCCTAATTTCCTCTCTTCCAAGAGCGACAGCGACGAAGGCAAAGCGCAATATGTGCGCGAGCAGCTACTGGACAGGTGAGATTTTTATCAATGTATAATCCACAATGCACAATGCATGACTGGGATACAATGACAGAATAAAATTATACTGAAACTTAAAATTTTAAATATTATCTAAGTATGAGTGATTTGTTAATGAACGTAGTCGACTGGTCGAGGGCGCAGTTTGCGCTCACAGCCTGTTATCACTGGCTGTTTGTGCCGTTGACGTTAGGATTGGGAATAATAATCGGTGTGATGGAGACCATCTATTATCGCACTCGCGACGAGAAATGGCTCGCCACCACCAAGTTCTGGATGACGCTCTTTGGCGTGAACTTCGCCATTGGCGTGGCCACAGGAATCATTCTCGAGTTTGAGTTTGGTACCAACTGGTCGAACTACAGCTGGTTTGTGGGTGACATATTTGGCGCTCCACTGGCTATTGAGGGAATTCTCGCCTTCTTCATGGAGTCGACGTTCATCGCTGTGATGTTCTTCGGTTGGAAGAAAGTGTCGCCCAAGTTCCACCTTGCGGCCACTTGGCTTACAGCACTGGGAGCAAGCATCTCGGCGTTGTGGATACTTGTCGCCAATGCTTGGATGCAGTATCCCACAGGAATGACCTTCAATCCTGAAACCATGCGCAACGAGATGACCGACTTCTGGGCCGTGGCATTATCGCCCATGGCACTGAACAAAGTGTTCCACACTGTGACCAGCGCTTGGGCGCTGAGCGGAGCCTTTGTGGTAGGTGTGTGTGGCTGGATGTTGCTCAAGGGCCGCAACCGCGATCACTGTATGCGCAGCCTTAAGGTTGGCGGTTGGGTAGGTCTTATTGGCATTGTGCTCACCAGCATCAGTGGCGACACATCGGCCGTTACCGTTGCCAAGCATCAGCCCATGAAGCTCGCTGCCATGGAAGGTCTCTATGAAGGAGAACCTGGACAGTCGATAGTTGCTTTTGGCATCTTGAATCCAGCCAAGGAGGTAGGTAATGGTGAGGATCCATTCCTCTTCGATATCTCTATCCCTCACGGTCTCGCTTTCCTCGCCACTCACGATTTCAATGCCTTTGTTCCCGGAATTGAGGACATATTGCTGGGTAAGAGCAAAGATACAACAAGCTTTATGACTAAGCCATTGTCATTCGAGGATCGTAGAGAACGCGGAAAAGCCGCTCAACATGCCCTTGCAGGCTTTAACGATGCAGTTAAAGCTAAGGACAGTGTGGCTATGAAGCAGTTCCGCAAAGAAATTGACGAAAACTTCAAGTACTTGGGTTACACCTATCTTGAAGAGCCAACTGAGTCGGTGCCTAACGTTCCGTTGACGTTCTACTCGTTCCACTTCATGGTTACCATAGGCGGTTATCTGGTGCTCTTCTTCATCGTGGTGCTGCTGTTGCTTTACAAGCCAAAGTGGGTTCCTGGAAAGAAAAAACTGCAGAAGTTTGGTTACTGGCTCGCTATCATCACCATCCCGCTGGCCTACCTTTGCTCGATGAGTGGATGGATAGTCGCCGAGGTTGGTCGCCAGCCATGGACCATTCAGGACCTCATGCCCAATAAAGTGGCAATCAGCGACCTGAGTGCTGGATATGTTCAAGTTACCTTCTGGATTTTTGCTGTGGTGTTTACTGCATTGCTCATCGCTGATGTGAGCATCATTTGCAAGCAGATTTCGAAGAAGTCGAAGACCAATCTTGATGTCGTTGAAACTAAAAAATAAGAGGAGGACACAACTATGACACACGAATTTTTGCAAAACTACTGGTGGCTAATAATGTCGGTGCTGGGTGCACTGCTAGTGTTCCTGCTCTTTGTGCAAGGTGGGCAGTCGATGCTCATTAACACTAAGGCTAAAAAACGCTCATTGCTCATCAACTCGTTGGGTCGCAAGTGGGAACTCACCTATACCACGCTCGTGACCTTTGGCGGAGCATTCTTTGCCTCGTTTCCATTGTTCTACAGCACTAGCTTTGGCGGTGCTTACTGGCTTTGGATTCTCATCCTGTTCAGCTTTGTGATTCAGGCTATTGCCTATGAGTATCGCACCAAGCACGGCAATGTTTACGGCACACGATTCTACGACACCTTATTATTGATTAATGGTGTTGTTGGGCCAGTGCTGCTTGGTGTGGCTGTGGCAGGAATGTTCTTTGGAGCCGAGTTTACAGTGGGTAAGGGTAAAATCCTTGATGCTGCGATTATCTCGCAGTGGGGACCCCAGCATGGCCTTGAGGCTATCGCTTCGTGGAAAAACCTGCTCTTTGGTTTTATGGTGTTCTTCTTGGCTAGGACACTTGCTTCGCTCTATTTTATAAACAATATCAATGACAAAGATGTGCAGAAGAGTCAGCACAAGTTGCTACTTTTCAACGCCCTTGTGTTTGTGGTGCTCTTCTTGGCTACCTGCGCTGTAATCCTCACCTCGGCAGGTGTGGATATCGACAAGGGCGGCACAGCCATGTGGAAACCCTATAAGTACCTCGACAACTACATGCAGTTGTGGTGGGCACTCGGGGCATTGCTCTTTGGTGTTGTGATGGTGCTCTTTGGCATCGGCAAGACGCTGATGAAGAAAGAGTGGAAATGCGGCATTTGGTGGGCAGGCATTGGCACAGTGCTCGTGGTTATGAGCCTGTTCTGGGTGCTTGGCTACAACCACACCGCTTACTATCCCTCGCTACTTGACGTGCAAAGCTCTCTCACGTTGGCCAACAGTTCTTCAAGTGAGTTCACCCTGCGCGTTATGAGCTATGTGTCACTTCTTGTGCCATTTGTGCTTGCTTACATAGCTTATGTGTGGTACAAGATGGACCACACCAAGCTCACCGAGAAAGAGATTAAGCAAGCTGGCGAAGACGAGATTTATTAATCAAGTTATTTATCTTAATCAATTTCAATAGTTGAAATTATGAAAACTTTTAGATTTTTAATTGTTATTTTAGCACTGGTTGTAGCAGGAAGTAGCATGAGTGTTGATGCCAAGAAGCGCAAAACTACCAAACGTGCCACTAAAGCAAAAGTCGTGGAGCCTGCACCAACCAATTATGACTATGTGCAAGCGACCACCGACGACAAAATATATGAAGTTGTTAAATATCCACCCGAATATCCTGGTGGCACAGCTGGACTCACCAAGTTCCTCGCCGATAACATTCAATATCCAAAGAAAGCTGAGAAGAACGGTGTTCAAGGCACTGTGATTTTGCAGTTTGTGGTTGAGAAAGATGGCTCAATAAGCAATGTAAAGGTGCTAAGAAGCGTTGACAAGGAACTTGACGCCGAGGCCGTTAGGGTTGTGAAACAAATCACCCGTTTTGTGCCTGGCTACAACAAGGATCACGCACCCTTGCGTATGAGCTACACTCTGCCAGTGAAGTTCAAGTTGTAGAATAACAACCTCATTTTATAAGAAAATAATCTAGGAGTTCTAGTTAATGGCTAGAACTTCTAGATTTTCTAAGGTGATTGCCCTAATTAACGATGACGCGAAACACCAACCTGTCGATTTGCAAAGGAATAGCCATTATCTTGATGTGCGTCGGTCACACCGAGTGCTACTGGCTTATCATCAACTTCATCTACTTGTTTCACATGCCGTTGTTTTTCATAGCAGCAGGCTATTTCTTTAGTAAGAAATATGAGCAAGACCCGTGGCTCTTCTGCAAGAAGCGCTTCAAGGGACTGTATGTGCCATTTGTGAAATGGAGCTTGCTGTTCCTGGTGCTACACAACTTGATGTTCAAGATTGGAATTCTCAATGAGCAATATGGCAACTGGGAGAATGGCGTCACGCACCCTTATTCGCTTCATGACTTCTGTCAGCGATTGGTTCACATCGTTTTCTCGATGGGTGGTTACGACGAGTTTCTGGCTGGCGCGTTCTGGTTTTTCAGGGCATTGCTGGTGTCGAGCATTGTTTTCATCATCTTATATAAGTTGCTACACAATCGCCACAAGTGGCTCAACGATGATGGAACGTTGATTGCTATCGCGTTGCTAGCTCTTGGCTTTGCGTGGTTTAAAGTAGCAAATAATTTGAAGATTGCCACTATTGTGCAAGGTGGCATACGCGACACATGGGGCGTTATGTTCTTTGCTCTAGGCGCCCTTTATCGCCGCCACGAGCACCGCATCAAGGAGCATTGGGCACTAACATTGCTATATGCAGGTTTGTTGCTGGGTTGCTGCTTCCTGCATTGTCATGGCTTGAACATTAATGTGGAGCTAAAGGACGTTGCCACCATACCGCTAACGGGTTGTGTGGGTTTCTTAATGGTGCATTCCATTGCTTCGTTGATCGACAAGCACGACAACTGGTTCAAGCGCATGCTCGTGTATTGTGGCGACAACACAATTTATGTTTTTGTGTTCCACATCATTTCATTCAAGCTGGTTTCAGTTCTAAAGATAATGTATTATGGCCTAGATTGGGGCCAGATAGGGTGCCACATGGTGGTGCACCACAACAGCCAGACCGACCTGTTTTGGATACTCTATACCATAGTGGGCACGGCAGTTCCGTTACTGTGGATTTACTGCTATCGCAAGATAAAGACTAAAATCGCTAATAGAAAGCGATAATAGGATATATAATTCTTAACCTCCCAAAAGAAATTGATTATTTCAACGTCACAGGCTCAACGGTATATCCATCACGGCGCAGCAATTCAATCAAGCCGTCCTTGCCCACAAGATGACCCGCTCCCACAGCCACTAGCATGCTCTCACGGGGGATTATTTCAGTGATTGTGTTCATCCATCGGCGGTTTCGCTCGTAGGCCAATTTTTCAATTATCTCATTTGTCATTTCGTCTTCCCCTACCTCTTCAAGGAGGAACAGTTTCTCGAGCATGTCTAAATCCTGAGCATGATAGGCATCACACAGTTCCTTCGAATAGTTTATAATGTCATTGTCCATGCGGCAGAAGTTTACCAGTTCTTGGGCTTGCACGTCGAGTGGAGTTCCATAGAGCATGTTGATTTGCATTTCTGTAGTTTCTAGTCCGCCTATGCGCTTCCCTAACTCTCGCCCTGCGGCTTGAACTGCCACATCAATCACATCATTTAATCCCAGTTGCTTAGGGAAATACTTCTTCATCTGCATCACACCCAACTGACCGGACAGTGCCACAGGTTTTAGTTTAGAAAGAGTTTCAAGGCTTACCATTCCCATGAAGTAACTGTTTACTACCGAGTCAACTAGTTGATACTCTTCCTTGGTTAACAACTTGTCGATAGTGCTATCAGGTGGAGCAATTAGATTTTTGGCCGCTCTCATCATCACGTCGTTGTCGGTGAGCGAATCCATTTGAATCTCACCATATACTGCATCTACACTTGATATTGCGTCACGCAACCCAGGCACACTGTCGATGTATTTTGATGTTTCGAGGTGAATGGTTCCAAAGAGATAGGAAGGCTTGCATGTGTCGCGCCCAGTCACTTTCCATAACAATTGCGCATTACTTGCCAGTGACAAAGTGATTAAGACAAATAGAATAGAAATTCTTCTCATAATTAATACAATGAGGTTTAAAAAGACTATTATGAATGGTTGATAAAGTTCATGGGGGCGGATGTGATCCTCCCAAGTTTCTAAGCTTAGTAGTTGCGATTATCGCATGAGCTCACCAATCGATGTAGTAAGGTTGAACATGAACGTGGTGGCGCCGGAGTGAGGCTGTGCAAATGCCACGCCAAAGCCGAATGCCTTCACCTTCATGCCGCCACCAATCGAGAATCCTGAAAGGAAATTGCGCTTGTAGGTGCTCATGTCGGTGCGAGTCTTGTAGTTGTAACCTGCAGCTATATAGATGCGCTCGGTGGGCATGTATTCCAGTCCGAAAACGAGATGGCGGAACAGGTTGCTCGCAAATTTATCCTTCTTGACCAAGTCACTTGATGTGTTGTTCTTGTCGGAGGGCTCATAATATGGCGATTTCCACTTCGTGAGGTTGAATGCCGTCAACGAGAGGCGGAATGGTGATGAGCCCAAGCCTTTGCTTACACCAATTTGGATGTCCCATGGAAGCTTGTCGGTCTTATCGTTGAATTTCTTGACCTGGCCTCCAAGATTTTTTGCTACAAGTGAGAGCGAGAGCTCATTGTCGGGGTTATAATAGTTGATACCTAGGTCGGCAGCGATAGCACCAGCCGAGTAGGTCTCGTAGCTCGAGTGTATGTATTTTACGCTGATACCGCCGCGCAACCTGTCGCTAATGTCATGAGAATAGGTGAGAGTGAAAGCCATGTCGCTCGCGTTAAACGAGCCCGTGATTGCTCCGCTCACGTCGGCAGCATCCATCTTACCATAGCCATAGTACTGAATTCCTACACCAAAGGCCCCATGCTCACCAATACCCTGACCGTAGCGTGCGCCCATGAAATTGGTGCTACCAATGTAGCGCATATAATTCAGTCCCACTTGGTGGTCAAATTCATTGCCAAGCAGAGCAGGATTTTGCTCCACGAGATTGATATCGTCATCTATTATCGAAATGTTGTGCCCGCCAAGTGCGTAAACATGCGACGAAACAGGAACGTCAAGAAACTGATAGGCTGTGGTGCCATCTTGCGCCAAGGCCGATATTGAGCACGCAACAAGCGCACCCATTAGGAGTAATGTATGTCGTAGAATGCTATGCATTGATATGTGTCTAAAGTATGTAACTTAATTATTATAACGATAAAAAACCATTAATAGTATTAATAGACCATCCATAAATCAATAAATGTTTAATTTTTTTTACAACAAGCCCAAATCTCGCATTGATTTGTAAAAAAATACAAAACCTTATTAATCAATACCAAAATCAGTCACTATAGCTATTGATATTTACAAAATGACAATTATATTTGCAAAGAAAATAGTCCACTAAACATGAAAACTTAACCATTTAGTTGACATTTGGACTTTATTTTTTATAGCTCAATGATGAAGTTTGAACGCTCGATATTAGCTTTGTTATTCCTTGTTCTTGTCGCTGCCGCTGGTAATGCCCAGCTGAGGCGAGAAGTTACTACTGTGAATCCCCTGTCACCTAACAAGAGCGGGTACAATATCGTTGTGTATGATTATGAATTAGTCGACATCAAGCCCAAGTTCCCTGGTGGCGAGCGTAGCATGATAAACTTCATTAACGAGACCCGCGAATACCCCTATAACGCTTATCGTCAGCACATTCAAGGTCGAGTATTGTGCAGCTTCATAGTGGGCGTCGACGGAAAGTTATGCAAGATTCAGGTAGAGAGAAGCTCTGGCGACGAGACGCTCGATCGTGAAGCGATGCGAGTAATTAGCAAGATGCCTCGTTGGAGCGCAGGGAAAATAGAGAGCACCAAGGTAAACGTGAGGTGCTATTTGCCTATCACCTTCAGGCTTTAATCAATTACTTTAAAGTAATAAGGAAGGACAGGCGATGCTTGCCCTTTTTTTGTGGAGTGTAGAATCGTCAAATATTAAAGCAAAAAACGTTTTTTGCATAAACAATGCACAAACATTACAAGTGAATTGCAGGCAAAATGTAAACTTTTTTTTGGTAGTCTAAAAAAATGCTATTATCTTTGCACCGCAATTTTGTCAAGACGCATTTAATGTCTACAAAACCAGCTGCTCGGATGGTGGAATCGGTAGACACGAGGGACTTAAAATCCCTTGGCCATTGCGGCTGTGTGGGTTCAAGTCCCACTCCGAGTACTTAAGCAAGGGACTTCGCTTTGTGAAGTCCTTTGCTTTTTTTAATAGCAAGAAAAACATAATTCACTATAAAATAAGTTGACAATGAAAACAAAACCCGATTTAAGTACAGCAAAACTATGGAATATTAGTTTTGGCTTCTTTGGAGTACAAATTGCCTACGCTCTACAGACAGTTAATATTAGTAGAATATTCCAGACATTAGGTGCCGATCCTAAAGCTTTAAGTTTCTTCTGGATTCTGCCACCATTAATGGGGCTTATTGTTCAGCCTTTTGTTGGGCAAATGAGTGATAAGACGTGGACTCGTTTTGGTCGCCGCGTTCCTTATTTGATAGTTGGCTCAGCACTTGCTGTGATTGTTATGTGTCTACTTCCCAATATTAGCAGTTTGAGTAGCATCTTCTGGGTGGCCATGCTTCTTGGTACTATTATTTTAATGTTGTTGGACACAAGCTTAAACATGGCTATGCAGCCCTTCAAGATGATGGTGGGCGATTTAGTTAATGAGAGACAAAAAACAAGGGCATATTCTATACAAAGTCTTTTGGTGAATGCAGGTCAGGTTGTAGGATGTGTTTTGCCTTGGGTTCTTGCCAATACAGTTTTCACGACTGAAGGAAATGGCGAAACTGCAGGGATTCCTCAAAACTTAACTTGGTCGTTCTACATTGGAGCAGCCATCCTGATTCTTTGCGTTATATATACATGCGTAAACGTGCGTGAAATGCCACCCAAGGAGTTTGCCGAGTATCATGAGAAGCCTGTTGATGGCGAGCAATCCAAGGAAAATATGTTCTCTCTCTTAAAAAAAGCACCTGCCGCTTTTTGGCAGGTAGGTCTGGTTCAGTTCTTCTGCTGGGCTGGTTTCTTGTTCTTGTGGAACTATTCGACTGGTGCAATTGCTGAAACTGTTTGGGGAACAACCGATGCCGAGTCAAAATTGTTTCATGAGGCTGGCGACTGGAATGGCATAGTTCAGGGTATTGAATCTATTGCTGCGGTACTTTGGGCAATAGCTATCCCTCGATTCAAAAATCGCAAGCAAGCTTACGTTGTAAGTATATTGCTTGGAGCCATAGGATTCTTGTTGATACCATTTATTTCTAACAAGTATATCCTCATTTTGCCTTATATTATGATTGGTTGCACTTGGGCAGCAATGCTTGCTCTGCCATTTACTATTGTGACCAATGCTCTTGAGGGCAATTCTCACATGGGAACATATCTTGGCTTGTTTAATGGAACTATTTGTATTCCTCAAATCGTTGCCAGCATTTGTGGTTTTGGATTTATGTGGGTTTTTGAAAAACACTTGGAGCACTGTCAGTTAAAAGAATTAAGGAAAAATAAATATATTATCATGGAGCACTCACTACATTGTGGGTGCTTCATTTTAAATATGCGAGACTTATGCTCGCAATACCCTTGACGCCAACCACGCTGGTTTAAATCCCTTTATGGAAGACAAGAGAAATGAGAGAAGAAAACATTGGGCCGAGAACCATCCCGAGGTTCAGGCTACTCGCTCCATGAAGCGTTGCACAGTGTTCAAGGCAACATGCTCATTCTTGCCGGTGTGCTACTGATAGTAGGCGCAGCTTGCGTATTCATCATCAGCGAGAAACGCAGAACCCTTGACAATGCATAATTTGGCTAGCGCCTTCAATGCATAATTTGCAACCATCACAATCCCCCTCTTGGATAGAGGGGGATTTTTTTGTACAATGCTTCATTTTTTTACTTTCCATGGTGGGGTGGAGAAGGAGGCGCGCAGAACTGTTTTCACTTAACAATCCTGGCCATTCGTAGAATAAAACATCGCATTCACATCTTTTTACCTTTATCTCAAAAAATAGTTCCATTTTTTTAATATAGGTATAAAAAATATTTCTACCTTTGCACCAAAATTGTGAGGTAAAGATGCATTCATTGGTTCACAAATGGTAAGGTCCTGTGTACAAAAACTTGTATGCAAGGACTTTTTTGTTTATAGCCAACTTACACAAAATAAACATATTAACACATTTTACTAACTACTAAACATTTCA
Source organism: uncultured Bacteroidales bacterium (assembly GCA_902792435.1). Lineage (GTDB taxonomy): Bacteria > Bacteroidota > Bacteroidia > Bacteroidales > Muribaculaceae > Sodaliphilus. Next base: position 3,485 of record CADAZN010000007.1, on the reverse strand, counting down.
TGCATATGAAAAAATTACTAACATTTCTAACGCTGCTCACCCTCTCAATAGGAGTCACGTGGGCGGCAGATGTAACAGATGTTTTGACTCGAACTACTACTGGTGTAACAGGAAACAGTTACAGTGATTGGAGTGGAAAGACTGCTACTTCAAATGCCGTATATGCAGGAAACAGTGCTGGAGGAAATACTTCTATACAGCTACGTGACAACACCAATTCTGGAATTGTAACCACAGCCTCTGGTGGAAGGATCAAATCAATTACTGTTTCATGGAACAGCAATACTACCAATGGCCGCACGCTTGATATTTACGGCAAGAACTCTGCCTATTCAGCGACATCCGACCTCTATGGAGAAAATAAAGGAACTCTTCTTGGTTCTATCGTTAAAGGATCTTCTACATCACTAACTGTAAGTGGCGATTATCAATACATTGGTTTGTGCTCAGCTAAAGGAGCAATGTATCTTACTTCCATTACCATTATTTGGGAAACTGGTGGCTCAACTGTCGAAACTGTAGCAACTCCCACATTCTCTCCTGCTGAAGGCACTTTTATTGAGGCTCAGAATGTGACTATTAGCTGCGCAACAAGTGGCGCTACCATCCATTACACCACCGATGGCACTAATCCTACTACAAGTTCTGCTACCTTCAGCAGTGCTATTGCCGTTAGTGAGACTACCACAATCAAGGCCATCGCCGTTAAGAGTGGCATGAACAACAGTAGTGTAGCAACTGCTACTTACACAATCAATGCACCCTTGACAAGCCTTGCTGATGTAAATGGATTAGATGACAACGACGTGTTTACTTATGGTGCTCAAACCGTTGTTTTGGGAACCTATGGAAATGGAAATAAGAATATGTACATTGTGATGCCAGACAATAGTGTTGGCACACTCGTATATGATGCAAGCAACAGTTGGTCAGACGATTATACTTTCGGTAAAGTCATCAATAGCGGATGGGGTGGCACAAAGACCACTTACTATACAAAACCTGAAGTAAAAAATCCAACAAATTTCTCACTTTCAGGCACTACTGCCGAAGTAACTCCAATTGAAATTACCAGCAGTGACCTTACTAAAGAGAACTTTGGCCGTTATGCAGTATTAAAAGGTGTAACTGTTACTTCAGGGGGAGCCATTAACGGTATCACCACATATGACCAATTTGGTGTCAATTTCAACAGTTCGGCTGGTTCTTATGATGTTTACGGTGTAATTGGCTGGCACAACAACGCTGGTCAGTTCATGCCTCTAGAATATGTGCCTGCTTCAGCTCCAGCATACTATCTTGTTGGAACATTCAACAACTGGAATCAGAGCGCTGAGTATATTTTCACTAAGAGCGGTGACAGCTATGTCCTGAATGGTGTAGATCTTCCTGACAACGCAGAGTTCCAAATTAACAAGGTCGTGAATGGCGTGACAACTTGGATTGGTGGTTATGCCGACGGAGAAGTTTATGGCATCCATGGCGGTCATCATGAAAATATCGGTTTGGGTGGCAGCAAGAACTTCAAAATTGAGGCAGGTGCCATTACCAACTTCTCGTTCACGATGAACAATGACAATCCTGACAAGCTCACTGTAAGCAGGGATGCTCAATTCTTCGTTAAGGGCGACTTCAATGGTTGGAACAGAGAAGCTATGACTGCTACTGCTACTGGTTGGACCATAGAACATGTCATCTCTTCGGCTAACCAGTTCGGTTTCGTTGACGAGTGGGGCTACTGGTATGGTGGTAGAGACTGGTGGATTAATGAGGAGCACCTCGACACTGAGCTTGAGATTAAGCCTGATGGCAACTTCTATATGAATATTGATGGCACTGATGACTACACACTTACAGTCAACAGCGCCAAAACAACACTCACTGTATCTAAAATTGAAGTGCCAACAGGAGATGATTATGTACTTGTGACTGATGTAGATGATCTTGACACTAGCAGCTCTTTCATCATTGTATCGAAAGAAAATGATATGGCAATGGCTGAGCAAAGGACAAGTAATCGTGAAGGCAAAGCAGTTACACTTAAAGAAAACGGAAGTAAGGCAGTTCCAGATGAAGATATTATTGAGCTGTTTTCACTTGAAGAAGGCAGTGGCGGTTGGTATTTCAAAGCAACCAATATTAGCCCGGGGTATCTTTATGCTAGTTCAAGTAGCAGCAACCAGTTGAAGACAAGTGATCAAATTGACAGCAATGGTAACTCATTGGCTACCATCTCAATTAATGGTAGCACAGGCGTGGCTAGCATTAAGTTCCAAGGCACAAACACTAGAAACACGCTGCAATTTAATCTCAACAACAATAATCCACCAATATTTAATTGTTATAGTTCTGCAAGTCAGCAACCTGTCTACCTCTACAAGAAGGTAGAAGCTATTGAAAGAGCAACACCTCCAGTGATCACTCCTGCTTCACAGAATGTGAAGGGTGGTTTGCTTGAGGGTGTTATGATTACTGCAGCCGAGGGTGCTACAATTCACTATACTCTTGACGGCACTGAGCCAACTGTTGACAGCCCAGAATTCGACGGTCAGGCATTCAATATTACAGGCACTGGTGGCGAAAGGAAGATGGTTCGTGCAATTGCTGTTGAGGCCGATAAGGCTCCAAGTTATCCAGCAAGTGTTACTTATACCTTCCAGGCTCCAGCCACTCCAACCATTAGCCCTGATGCAGGCACCTATAACGAGGCAGTAACAGTCACAATCACCAGCACCGATGGCGGAACAATCTATTACCTTGTAGATCCTGAAGAGGCTCCAACCAATGCTACTGGTGTCATCACTGCTGGTCAGGTTTATACCGAAGGTGAAACCACAATCACTTTATCAGAAAATGGTACTCACAAAGTATATGCCGCTGTTGACCTGAATGGCATTACCAGTTGGGCCCAGGCAACATATACTATTATACTTCCTACACCCACCCAAGTGACTCTTGCCGAGCTTTGTCAGAATGGTGTGATAACCGAAGGCGAGAACTGGTATGTTATTTCCGACAAACTCATTGCTGTCTATGCTGACGCTACAAAGGGTATCCTTTGGTGTAAAGACATGGGCAACGCCTCAATTTTCTCTACCTCTATCAAAGATGGTCAGGTGGATTTCTTGAAGGATGACCCACAGGCACAGAATGGTCGTGATTGGGATCAGAGCAACTGGATTGCACTTCACTTCTCAACTCCAACCGCCACCAATAATATTGACCAATTGGTGAATGGGGCTGTAAACCGCTACATCAAGCCTGGCACTGTGAAAGGTAAGTTGATTGATGAGGTGAACTACGCATTGAGGATGGATCTTGACCAGCTTGAGCTTGTAACACAAGCCGATGATCCCGACATTAACCCTAATTACATTCCTAACGTTTATTGTCCAGCTAACTTCATGCCTACCAACTTGAACATTTGGGGCAACGATGAGGATGGTGGCTACACCACAGGTAGCGACCAAAACTACTTCTTCATG
>CADAZN010000006.1 GCA_902792435.1 uncultured Bacteroidales bacterium | reverse complement strand
CTGCTCAAAGGTACACACCTTGTGATGCTCACGTTGGTTGTTGATGTAGTTTATTATTCTCTCCTTGTCGCGCACACTGCATGAGAAAGCGCCATATTCCTTACCCCAACCGCTGAACATGGGGAAATACACCTGCTGTTTTGCCCACTTGCTGCTGCCCTGCTTGATGTCGCGTACCAAGTCACTGAGTGACAGCGACGGTGATAGTTCGACTAACATGTGGATGTGGTTGCCAATGCCCCCAATGCGGTACAGCTTGCATTTGCGGCTATTGATGATTGACCAGATGTAGCGGTACATATGCTCTCTGGTCTCATCGGGGATGGTCATCTCCCGACGATATGTGTTGATAACTATGTGATAGAGGGAGTTAACTGCGCTCATAATAGTATTTGTTTTGTCAAGGCAAAAGTAGTGAAAATGGCTTACCTGGGCTGGGCAATGAGGACTATGAAGTTCCCCTACGGGGCACTTTTTCATTAGATTCTACTTGGACCAAGCTGCGAGGGTCTTCGACCCTCTTGCATGGTCTTAACGACAAATAGCTTCTTCGAAGCACTTGGCGTCTTCGACGCAACCGACCCCCAGCATTATCCGCTCTTTTTATTCTTTCTTATATTTAATTTTTCAGATACCAATGATAGAGCGCAGGAACACCATCTTCAATTTCCATCGTGTGACGCCATCCTAGAGAGTGCAGCTTTGACACATCGGTGAGTTTTCGCAATGTGCCATCGGGCTTGGTGCTATCCCACTCAACAACACCATGGTAGTCAACAGTGGCTTGCACTAGTTCAGCAAGTTGCTTAATTGTTATTTCCTTACCACTGCCAATGTTGATGTGGCAGTTGCGCACCTCAGGATCGGTGCCACGCACATCATCAAAGTTGATGTGCTCAAGACAGTAGACACTTGCGTCGGCCATATCCTCGCTCCACAAGAACTCACGGATGGGTGCTCCAGTACCCCACAGCTTCAAGCTCTCGCTTGTAATTCCATAGCGGTCGAGCAATGCAACAATTTCGTCTTGCGTTGCCTTGCCATCGACGCCTTCCACAGGACGACGGTCAAGATCGGCACGCAAAGCATCCCAATTGCCCTCGTTGAGCATCTTGGCTAGGTGCATCTTGCGAATCATCGCAGGCATCACATGGCTCGTCTCAAGGTTGAAATTATCGTTGGGGCCATAGAGATTGGTTGGCATCACAGCGATATAGTTAGTGCCATATTGCAAGTTGAAGCTCTCGCACATCTTCAGTCCAGCAATCTTGGCTATCGCATAGGGTTCGTTGGTATACTCCAGCGGTGCAGTGAGCAAAGCAGTCTCGGGAATAGGCTGAGGTGCCTCGCGAGGATAGATGCAAGTGCTGCCCAGGAAAAGCAACTTTTTCACACCATGCCGCCAGCTCTCCCCTATCACGTTCTGCTGAATCTGCAGATTCTGGTAGATGAAATCGGCGCGATACTTGAGGTTCGCCATTATCCCACCCACATGAGCTGCCGCAAGCACAACATACTCGGGCTGCTCTTCATCAAAGAACTTCTTGACTGCAACAGAATCCATCAGGTCAAGTTCCTTGTGCGTGCGACCAATGAGATTAGTATATCCCTTGCTTTCAAGGTTTTTCCAAATTGCCGAGCCCACGAGTCCACGATGCCCAGCAACAAATATCTTAGAATCTTTTTCCATACCTTATATATCGATTGAAAGGAACAGAAGGACTATCTCCCATTCCACATTGTGCATTGTGCATTATGAATTGTGCATTTAATTAAAGGTGGTAGACCTTGCGAATGTGTTGCATGTCATGGTCAACCATGAGCTTCACAAGCTGGTCAAAGGTGGTCTTGCGGGGATTCCAACCCAACTGGGTCTTCGCCTTGGTGGGATTGCCAAGCAGCTGGTCAACCTCGGCAGGACGGAAATATTTCTTGTCGACCTCGACAATCACCTTGCCTGTAGCCTTATCTATACCCTTCTCGTCAAGTCCTTCTCCTTGCCACTCCAGCTCGATGCCGGCATAGTGGAAGGCCAGTGTGCAGAACTCGCGCACTGAGTGGAACTCACCAGTAGCAATCACAAAGTCATCAGGCTCTGGCTGTTGCATGATGAGCCACATGCACTCCACATAGTCACGTGCATAGCCCCAGTCACGCTTTGCGTTAAGGTTGCCAAGGTAAAGCTTCTCCTGAAGGCCGTTTACAATGCGTGCAGCAGCAAAGGTTATCTTGCGAGTCACGAAATTCTCGCCGCGACGCTCACTCTCGTGGTTGAAGAGAATGCCGTTGGCGGTATACATGCCGTAACTCTCGCGATAGTTCTTCATTATCCAGTAGCTGTAGAGCTTGGCAACGGCATAGGGGCTGCGTGGGTAAAATGGTGTTGTCTCGCTCTGTGGCACTTCCTGAACCTTGCCATAGAGTTCACTGGTGCTGGCTTGGTAGATTTTGGTCACCTTCTCACGGTGGGTGATGCGAACAGCCTCAAGCAGTCGCAAGGTGCCCACGGCGTCGGCCTCGGCAGTGTATTCAGGCACGTCGAACGACACCTTCACATGGCTCTGGGCGGCAAGATTATAAATCTCGTCGGGCTTGATGGTCTCGATGAGGCGTATGAGCGAACTCGAGTCGGTCATGTCGCCATAATGCAGATTGATGAGTCGCTGCTGACGCATGTCGCGCACCCACTCGTCGAGATACAAATGCTCGATGCGACCAGTGTTGAAAGAACTGCTGCGACGAATGATGCCATGCACCTCATAGCCCTTTTCTAGCAGCAACTCTGCCAGATAACTGCCATCCTGACCAGTAATACCAGTTATTAACGCTACCTTTTGATTATTTTCGTTCATTTTACCCTAGTTTTTGTTTTAACCTACAAATATACACACATTTTTTGGAAAGTCAACAATGAATGAGTGTATTATTTCTCCTTAGGTAGTTTCTCAAGCAATGACGGATGAATTGAGGTGGTGACAATTGCCACCAGTCCCTGAACGCTCACAACCACACGACTGTCGCCCTTCACACGCTTTAGAATGCCCTCGGCACCCTCAAATGGACCACCAAGAATCCTTACACGGTCACCACGCGTAAACTGTCCAGGTTTGGGAGTTATATATTCCAATTGCTCGTCGTAGGTGCCTGCCACAGCGATGAAATTCTGCATCTCTTTGTCGGGCACCACCACGGGTTTTTTGGTCGCGGGGTTCATGATATAGCGGATGGGAAGTTTGGTTGTAGCCTTATACTCTCTCATCACCGAAGGTTCGATACGGAAAAAGATAAGGTTGTGAATAGTTGGCACCAATTTCTTCACACGACGGCCACGCCTTGTGCCCATAACATATTTCATGGGAATGAAACTCTCTATGCCGCGCAAGTCAAGATCATCCTTCACCTTCATCTCGCGGTTAAACGTCACACGGATGGCGTACCACACCTTCTGCTCTGGCTCCTGAGTGGCTGTTGCAGGTTTATTTAAATTATTGTTTTGCTCCATTGCAATAGCGTTATAATCTTTTGCAAAAATAAAATCACATTTTTGATTTGCAAAATTTTCTTGCAAAAATAAATTGCAAACCTAAATATTTAGGAGTATGAATGATATACAATTATTTTAGTAGGTTTGCGAGTAACGTCCACCAAACTAACCAAGAGAGTAGATGAATAGTCATGAATAAACCGTGACTACTATTAATGCGTGTCCATTTAGAATTATTTATTTTATAGTTCAAGCCATAATGTACTTTTATTGCCCATCGACGCTGTCGACTGAACAGCAACGAGACACACAATAATGCCATTATCAAAACAAGAGCAATAGTGACTGGCAAAAACCTTGGTGATAAGACGGCAACAGGTATGATGGAGAAAATCATATAATACAGTAAAACAAAATACCCGTCACTATATCCACCAGCTTCTTTTACTCTCTCGCCATGGTACCACAAATAATCAAGGATGCAATATTTGTATTTACTCTCAACTTCTTTATTTTTATCCATAAGTGAGAGCACATGCTTCTCATATTTATGATTAGGATCTAACCCTGATTTTGACAACACCCATAACTTGTGTTGATTGTCTTCAATTTCAGAGGCCTCAGAAATTTGCAAAAATATAGAGGCAGAGTAACACTTAGTGTTAAGTATTCGCCCTCCAGATGTTTTATCTTCGAACATAGCAATCTCATCCTTTGGCAGATTTCCATTAGCTTCCAATTCATCTAGACATTGCCGGATGTCACGAACTTCCCAACCCAACAAGCTAGCCATCTCATACTTGTCAAACCAAGCCATGCCATCAGAGTAGCGAGTTTTCACAGGCCACACTGAGATTGCTTGTTCCAAAGGCACATAATCAATATATTGCCATTCTCCGTCTTTAAACTGTTTCATAATTCATTCGTCGTAAACATAGTCGAGGAAGTCGTGAATTGGTTTTAGTACACGGAAGTCGTCGTTAACACGTTGCACCCAGTCATCGCAGTCGAAGTATTTCTCATCAATATGCTTTACAAGAATGTACTCTTTGCGCTTGAGGTACTCGCCCAGAGGATGGTCTTTGGGATATTCCTTGGGCACGTTCTTGAGCGTGTCGCCCTCGAAGTGAAACCCTGATGCCTTGAGGTGCTTGTCAGTTATGAGCTTCGTGAACTCCTCGGGCTCGGCGTCAATGAGGCGGCGAAGGGCATCGAGCTTGTCCTTCGCGGGCCACCACACGCCACCGCATAACATCAGGTTGTCAGGCTCAAAATGTATGTAGTAGCCGCTCGACACACAATGCCTGCCGCCACGACCAACAACTGCGCTGAAATACTGCTTATAGGGACGCTTGTCGTGCGAGAAACGGATGTCACGATATATGCGGTAAACAGCTTGCTTCACATCAAGTCCCCTAGCCTTCTCATCCCACTCGGCCATGAGCGAGATGAGCCTTGCCATGTCCTGCTCCCAAGCATTGCGCAGGGGATCATAGAGTTGCTCTTTGTGCGCTTTAAACCATGGGCGATCATTGTTGGCAGCCAACAACCTAAGAAAGTCGATTATCTCCTTGATATTTGATTGCGATTTCATTGTTTTTGATAAAAAATATAGAATCGACAAAATTAGTAAAATATTTCTAATTAACCAATTTCGAAAAAAAGAACATTTTTTTACAAAATAAACCAAGAAAACTTTTGGAGTTTTAAAAGTTTTTTGCGTACTTTGCACCCAAATTTAACAATAGCATAATTAATAATACTTATTGCTAAATGGATTTAAGTGAGAAAATTTTAAAAACTTCATTGGACTTAATGATGCGCATAGGGCCGCAATCGGTGACCATGGACATGGTGGCTCGCGATTGTGGAATATCGAAGCGCACGCTTTATGAGACCTTTCCTAACAAGCACAGTCTCATAATCGAGGTTATCGAGTACAACCAGCAGCAGACCAATGCTAAGTTCATGCAAATCTTTGAGCAGTCGGCCAATAGCTTCGAGGCTTTGATGGGCGTTTACACTGTGGCACGAGAGTTTATCCGAAAAACCTCTCCAGTGTTCATCACCGATATCAAGCGCCTTTACCCCGAGGCATTTGATGAGTACAAGGCTCAGGAATTGAACCACATCCTGTCGCTTGCCAATATCATAAGCAAAGCCAAGGAGGAAGGTTTGGTGCTACCCGGCATCAAGTGCAAGATCGCAGCCTACATCTTCAACAACAACATGAAGAACCTGCATAACATGCAGGACTTCCCTTTCCCCGAGTACTCGGCCGCCGAAGTGTTTGACGGCGCGTTCCTCAACTTCATGCGTGGCATGGCAACCACAAAGGGCCAGGAAATCATTGAGGATTATGTAGTAAAGCATTTCATAAACAAAGAAAATTAACAAAAACACAATATTCTATGCATTACAAATCACTATTCAAGAAGATGCTCGTGCTCATGGTGGCTGTTACCAGCGCAATGACAGCCAGCAGCCAGACTCTCAATGTCACTCTTGACGAATGCATACGCATCGCCCTCAACGACAATCCCACGATTATCGTTGCCGACATGGAGATAGAGCGCGTTGACTACTCTAAGAAACAGACTTTGGGACAATTGTTCCCCCAAGTGAATTTCACCGCCAACTACAACCGCACCCTCGCCAAGCAAACAATGGTGATGATGGACCAGGAGTTTAAGGTGGGTACCGACAACCAGCACAGTGTGGGATTTCAGGGCTCACTGCCCATCATTGTTCCCGCGTTGTGGAAGTCAATCAAGCTAAGCGACACCCAGATACTGCAAAACATCGAGAATGCACGTTCTTCACGCTTGTCGCTTGTAAACCAAGTTAAAAACGCATACTACGCACTACTGCTTGCCCGTGACAGCAAGAGAGTTATCGAGGCAAACCACGAGACTGCATTGCTCACAGCCGACGTGTTCAAGAAGCAGTATGAGATTGGCGTGGCAAGCGAATATGATATGACCCGCGCCCACGTAGCGGCAACAACCCTCGAGCCATCGATTCTTGATGCCGAGAACTCCATTACAGCCCTCAAGCTCCAACTCAAGGTGCTCATGGGCATGGACGTGGCTTTGGATATTGAACCCGTTGAGTCTCTCGATGATTTCAAGTATAAAATTTATGAGAACACACTCAACGTCGACACTTCGCTTGTGAACAACACCAACCTGCGCCAGCTCGACCTGCAGACCGATTATCTCAACCAGGCACTCAAGGTGCAGAAGATGTCGTGGGCTCCCACACTCAATGGAACCATCAACTACATGTGGAACTCAATGAGCAACGGCAGCCCATTCAAGAACTTCAACTGGAACCCCTATTCACAGGCAGGTCTTGCATTGTCGTGGAACCTAATCTCGGGTGGTCAGCGCTATTACAAGCAAAAACAGGCCGAGATTGCAGTGCGCGAAATGAAATGGCAACGCGAGAACCTCGTGCGTGGTCTTAACTCGCAGGTACAGACTCAGCTCAACTCAATCAAGAGCAACCTAAAGCAAATTGAGAGCAACGCTGCCAGTGTGGCTCTTGCCGAGAAGAGTAACAACATCATTCAAGAGAGCTTCAAGCTTGGTGTTGGAACCTTCCTCCAACTGCAAGACACACAGAATGCACTTCTTGGTGCCCGCCTCTCCTATTATCAGGCAATCTACAACTTGCTCGTTTCGCAAAGCGACCTTGAGTTGCTGCTGGGCAATGCCCCACTGAGCAAATATGGAGTAACAACCGATAACAAACACACAAAATAATAAAGATGAAAACTTTAAAAACCATTTCAACTATTCTTATTGTTGCAGCCCTGTTGGCTTCTTGCGGTGGCAAGAAAGACAAAAAGGGCATGCAAAACGGTGACGAGACCCCATTGGTACAGGTGCAAAGCGTCTTTGCCGAGGCTGTTGACGAAACCAGCGACTACGCTGCCACTGTCGAGGCATTCAAGACCAACAACATCATGTCTTCGACAGGAAACCGCATCAAGTCAATCCTCGTTGACGTTGGTAGCCGAGTTTCTGCAGGCCAAACTCTGGTCATTCTCGACAATGTGACTACAGTCAATCAAGAGAGTGCTGTGGCTGGACAGAGAGCATCGGTTGCTAACCAACAAGCTCAAGTTGCTGGACAGTCGGCACAAGTAGAAGGACAGCGTGCTGCTGTTGCCAACCAAGACGCAGCAGTAGCCAGCCAAGAGGCACAACTCAAGACCGACGAGATAAACCTCGCCCGTCAAAAGAAAGACCTCGACCGAGCCAAGGAATTAGTGAGAATTGGCGGTGGAACACAACAAACTGTGGATCAACTGCAAGCTGCCTACGACGCTTCGCTCGAAGCACTGAAAGCACGCAAGCGTGCCCTCCAAGCTAGCAAGGCATCCCTCCAAGCTAGCAAGGCTTCACTTGATGCAAGTCACAGTTCACTCCAAGCCAGCCGCACTTCATTGGGTGCCAGCAACACCTCTCTTGGTGCTAGCCAGCGACAAATGCAGAACGTTAGAGAGAACACTCGCCTCACCAGCCCAATTAGTGGTGTAGTGAGTGCTCGCAACTATGATGCAGGCGACCTGCCTGGTGGTCCCATTCTCACTATCCAGCAACTCAATCCTCTTAAAGTAGTGGTAAACGTCAATGAGGAGGAGTTCCCCAAGATCAAGAATGGAATGCCAGTGAATGTTACATTCGACGTTCTTCCAGGTGAGTCCTTTGTGGGTACAGTACACCTTATACATCCCCAAATCGACCAAGCCACCCGCACATTCAAGGTAGAGGTGACTATTGGTAACGGAGGTGGCAAAATCAGCACTGGTATGTTTGCGAGAGTCTCTTTCAACTATGGCACAGCTAATCACATCGTAGTGCCCGACAAAGCTATCGTGAAGATGCAAGGCGCTGGAATACGCTACGTCTATGTACTCGAGCCAAACAGCACTGTGCGATATGTTGAGGTTAAGCTTGGCAAGCGCTTAGGCGACCGTTATGAGATTCTTAGTGGACTTAGCAATGGCGACCAAGTAGTAGTTGCTGGTCAGTCCCGCCTCACTAACGGCAAGAAAGTCAAGGTTCAGAAAAAATAACCCCTCGCGACATCTTACTTCTGTTAATAACTAAAAACAAGACACACACTTATGAGTCTTTATTCAAGTTCGGTGAAACGACCGGTGACCACCATCCTCATCTTTGTGGCGGTTGTCATCATTGGTTTGTTCTCACTTCAAAAATTGCCTATCGACTTGTATCCCGATATTGAGACTAACACCATCATGGTGATGACTAGTTATCAGGGAGCAAGTGCCGAAGATATTGAACAGAACGTCACTCGACCACTTGAGAACACACTCAACTCGGTTGAGCATCTCAAGCACATCACGTCAAACTCCAAAGAGAACATCTCGATTGTAACCCTTGAATTTGAGTATGGTTACGACATCGATGTGCTCACCAATGATGTTCGCGACAAGTTGAACATGGTGTCGAGTATGCTTCCTGATGACGCCAACACCCCCATCCTGTTCAAATTCTCAAGCGACATGATTCCTATTGTGCTGCTCTCGGCTCAAGCCAAGGAGAGCGTGCCAGGTCTTTACAAAATCCTCGATGAGAATGTTGCCAACTCGCTTGCTCGTGTCGACGGTGTGGGTTCGGTGTCAATTGCCGGTGCCCCCAAGCGTGAGGTGCACATCTATGTTGACCCTCTCAAACTTGAGGCTTACCATTTGAGCATCGAGACCATAGCACAACTCGTTGGAGCCGAGAACCGCAACATTCCTGGCGGTACGTTCGACATCGGTAACGAGACCTATGCTCTGCGCGTCGAGGGTGAGTTTGAAGATCCTAAGGAGATTGAGAATCTTGTGGTTGGAGCTTCTAACGGAGCCGCTGTTCACCTGAGCGATGTTGCTCGCATCGACGATTCGCTCGAGGAACGTGCACAAGAGACCTTCACCAACGGCGTGCGTGGCGCCATGATTATTGTTCAAAAGCAGAGCGGTGCCAACTCGGTGGAGATTTCTAACCGCATACAGCAACAGCTACCACACCTGCAGAAGAATCTTCCAGCCGACATCCACCTCGACTACATTGTCGACACTAGCGATAACATCCGCAACACCATTGCGTCACTTGTTGAGACTGTGCTCTATGCGCTGCTCTTCGTTGTGATTGTGGTGTTCTTCTTCCTGGGACGCTGGCGCGCTACGGTTATTATCGTGCTCACCATCCCAATCTCGCTTATCGCATCGTTCATCTACCTGTATGCCACTGGCAACTCGTTGAACATTGTGTCGCTATCGGCGTTGTCAATATCAATTGGTATGGTGGTCGACGATGCCATTGTGGTACTCGAGAATGTCACGACTCACATTGAACGAGGAGCCGAGCCCAAGCAGGCAGCTGTGCATGGCACCAACGAGGTGGCGATTTCGGTAATCGCCTCTACCCTCACCCTTATCGCTGTGTTCTTCCCGTTGACGTTAATCACCGGTATGACTGGTGTGTTCTTCAACCAATTGGGATGGATGGTAACCATCATGATGATTATCTCAACCACAGCGGCATTGTCGTTGACTCCAATGCTTTGTAGCCGCATGCTTCGCCTGCAGCGCACTCAGAGCAAGTTCTTCACCAAGTTCTATGGTCCTATCGAGAAAGTCCTTGACAAACTCGATGACGGCTTCGCTTGGTTGCTTACCCACTGCGTTCGCCACCGTTGGATAACTTCACTGGTTGTGCTCGGCGTGTTTATAGCATCTATGTTCCTGATGAAATTTGTGGGCAGCGAGTTCTTCCCAACTATGGACAACAGCCGCTTGGGAGTAAACCTTGAGCTGCCAATTGGAACGCGTGTAGATGTTGCTAAAGACGTGTGCGAGCGACTCTATAAAGAGTGGACTCAGAAATACCCTGAGATTAAAGTGTTTAACTACACCGTTGGACAAGCCAGCAGTGACAACACCTTTGGCTCGATGCAGAGCAATGGCTCGCACATCATGTCGATGAACATCAGGCTCGTGAGTCCCGGCGAGCGAGACCGCAGCATCACCGAGATTGCTGGCCTGATGCGTGAAGACCTCAAGCAATATCCCGAGTTGAAGAAAGCACTTGTTAACGTCGGCGGCCAACGAGGCGGTGGCATGAGTGGTCAGTCGGCTCTTAACTATGAGATTTATGGTTATGACTTTGAGGTAACCGACAGCCTAGCTCAGCAGCTCAAGCGAATTCTGGAGAAAGTGCCAGGAGCAGCCGACATCAACATCAGCCGAAGCGACTATCAACCGGAATATCAGGTAGACTTCGACCGTGAGAAGCTAGCACTCTATGGCCTCAACCTTACCACTGCTGCAACCTACATCCGCAACCGCATCAATGGTAGCACGGCAAGTTACTTCCGCGAGGACGGTGATGAGTATGACATCAAGGTGATGTATGACCCAGAGCACCGTCAGTCGCTCGAGGACATCGAGAACATCACATTATATAATGCGATGGGTAACGGCATCAAGCTCAAGGAAGTGGGCACGGTTGTTGAACGCTTTACTCCTCCAACCATTGAGCGCAAGGACCGTGAGCGCATCATCACAGTATCGACCGTTGTTCAAGATCGTCCAATGAGCGAGGTGATTGCCGACGCTCAGCCCGAGATTGACAAGCTCGACCTCCCTGGTGGTGTGACAATTGAGCTTAGCGGTTCCTATGAGCAACAGCAAGACTCATTTGGTGACATGGGCGTCCTTGCCATTCTTATCATCATCTTGGTTTACATCGTGATGGCGGCACAGTTTGAGTCGTTCACCTATCCTGGCATTATCATGAGTTCTATCATGTTTGCCTTCTCGGGAATTGTGCTCATCCTTCTGCTCACTGGCACCAACCTGAACATCATGTCGATGATTGGTTCAATCATGCTTATCGGTATTGTGGTGAAGAACGGTATCGTGCTTATCGACTACATCACCCTCAACCGCGAGCGTGGCATGAGTGTGCGTCGAGCAGTAATCGACGGTGGCAAGTCACGTCTCCGTCCTGTGCTCATGACCTCGTTGACCACTATCCTGGGTATGGTGCCCATGGCAGTGGGTCATGGTGAGGGTGCCGAGATGTGGCGTCCAATGGGTGTTGCCGTGATTGGTGGTTTGACATTCTCAACCATCCTCACCTTGCTCTTCGTGCCCACAATGTACACCATCTTTGCCTACAACGGCATGAAGCGCACCCGCAAGAAGCTGCACAAGGCTCAAGCCAAGAAGGCTAACGTTAAGGATTAGGAATTAGTGATTAATGATTAGGGATAAAGATTAGAGCATCTCCCATCCCCGGTCCCCGATAAACGAAAAACGATAAACGAAAAACGAAAAACGATAAACGAAAAAATGAAAGCAATATTTATAGCCTTCGACCAGGCCTATTATGAGAGAATAGTCGAGATGCTTCACAAGAGCGGATGCCGAGGATTTACGGCATTCAACGACGTGGTGGGACGTGGCAGCCACACTGGCGACCCACACTACGGCACCCACGCGTGGCCGTCGCTCGTGCAGGGCATCCTCACAGTTGTTGAGGAAGCACGCGTCGACACGGTTCTCGAAAAACTCCATGAGATGGATCTTGCAACACCTAAACTAGGTCTCAGAGCATTTGTTTGGAACATTGAGAAATCAATATAACAAACTTCTCACTTTTTTACAAAACCGCATTTTGTCTAGCCAAAATGCGGTTTTGTTATAATATTCGAGCCATTCGTAATAATCTTTTAAAAAAGGTATATTTATAGAGAATCATTTTTAGCAAAATAACTTATTTTTGCCATTTGAAAAACGCCTAAAGTTGAAACCAACTTATTATATTAATTTTTTATTAACCAACTAATTCACAGAAGTTATGAAGAAAACATTGACTCTACTTCTCGCCGCTGTCGCAACACTGTCGATGACAGCAGCAAACCTCTTCACACCCAGCGAGGCCCAAATGGGTGCTCCAGTGAAGATGGAAAACGTAAAAAAAGCTCCTGCTGGCATGCAGGCAAAAATGATGGCAAATCTTGTCTCAAAAATCAAAGCTACTCCAAGCTTCCCAGTAACCAACACCCCCGATGACCTCGTGGGCGGCTATGCATGGACCTATCGTCAATATACTGGTGGCTTTAACACTCAGCCCGACACCTTGTCGGCCGAGCAATACGACCAAGAGGACAATGTTGACCTGATTGGCATGAACAAGATTTCCGACACCCAAATCCGTCTCACCGGTTTCATGCCCTTCCCAGTTACTGCAACTATGGGAACAACCAGCGGCTACACCACCTTCACCGTTGATGAGAATCAGGTTGTCTATACTCACAGTACCTACGGCGACTGCACTCTGGGAGCTGCTTGGTACTATGAGGGCGACGACACCTACGAAGCTGGCTGGTACGTTGGCGACGTTTTGGGCATCATCCTCGACCAAGGCATCATCATGGATCCCGATGTTCATTTCTATATGAAGATAATGAGTGGCACCTATGCCAACTATCGCTTAGGCTGGATTTATGTTCCTGGCAGCACAATGGTTCCAGTAACCGACTTCAACGCAATGATGAGTTTCACCTATAACACTCGCATCTATGACTGGCCAGTAGTCGCTACCGAGAACAACGAGACCTACGTTGTTTCAGTCGACAACTTCGCTGGTGTTGGAACCACTCCTGTAACCTTCAATCTTGAGGCAGGCAACACTTGGACTGCCGACCAAACTGTATTCTATGTTAGTGGCGACAACAACTTCGCATTCGCTAACCTCACCGACTATGGTGCAGTAACTGGCACTGGCACCGAGAAAGTGCTCACATTTGGCGATGGATGGACTGGCTTTGACGCCAACACCAACTACTGGCTTGGCGAGCGCACCAACACTACTATCACTCTCATCGACGACAGCGAGTTTGTTTATCCAACTCCTGCTCCCGAGAAAGCCTACTATCTGATTGGCGGTTTCAATGAGTGGAACCAAGAGGCTATGATTCCATTTGTTGAGAACAATGGCGTCTTCACTTTGACCTACACCTTCGGTGGCGAGTTCAAGATTAAGGACGAGCAAGGCAACTGGTGGGGCGGCGGCGTTACCCTCACCGAGGAGAACCCAAGCGTTACCCTGATTGATGGCAACAACCTCAATCTTGACCAGCAGGCCGAATATACACTCACCATCGAGAACGGTGTTCTTACCGTTTCAGGCTTCCCCGCACCTCAAGTTGTTGAGTACAACGACTTCTTCGTTTGCGGTTCATTCAACAACTGGAGCCAGACCGAAGGTCTCGTTGAGCTCACTCTCAACGAGGAAGGCACTGAGTTCGCAGGTTCTGTAGAACTCGAGGCTGGTGCCGAGTTCAAGCTCATCACCCACAACTTGGCTGGTGGCTGGAAGTGGTTTGGTGGCCAAGCCGATGGCAATTTCTTCCTCATCACTTCTGAGCTCCTGGGTGGCGACATCGCTCTCGTTGACGGCTCTAACTTCCAGGTTCAGGAAGCTGGCAAATATGACATCACCGTTAAGCAAGGCAGCAGCAAGGGCCTGCAAGAGCCTCTCGTGATGGTTATCACCAAGAACACAACTCCAACCGCTATCAGCACTGTTGGTGCTGACACTAAGGCCGACAACGCTTACTACAACCTGATGGGCGTTAAGTTCAATGGCATGCCAAGCGTTCCTGGCATCTACATCCACAATGGCAAGAAAGTTGTGATTAAATAAAACACCTCAAACTAAACAAATCTAATAAGGTGCATCCCAAATTTGGGGTGCATCTTTTTTTGTCAAAGTCTTGATAAAAAGCAAAAAAATCACTACCTTTGCGCCAACTTTTTTCAAAAAACCTCCACACATGGCTGAAATTACAATAAAAGGTCTCACTTTTGAGCCTTACATCTCTCAAGAGGAGATAAGAAAACAAGTTGAGCGCGTGGCTGCCGAAGTAAAGCGCGACTGCGTGACTGAGTCCCCTATCTTTGTGTGCGTCTTAAAAGGCGCATTTATGTTTGCTTCTGACTTCTACCGTGCTATCGACATGCCCGAGAGCGAAATTGCGTTCATCCGCTACAAGTCCTATTCTGGAACCGAATCGACTGGCGAGATGAATAAAATCTTGGGGCTTAATGACGATGTCACTGGCCGCGAAGTAATTATTCTTGAGGACATTGTCGACACTGGACTTACTGCCCATGCATTACGCAGTGACATTGAGGCAATGAATCCTATGAGCGTTAAGATGGCGACACTGCTCTACAAGCCAGAATCATTAAAGTATGGCAAAGCTCCAGAGTATGTAGGGTTTGAAATTCCACCAAAGTTCATCATTGGTTATGGTCTTGACCTTGACGAAAAAGTGAGAGGACTTAAAGAGATTTATGTCCTCAAGAAAAAAGACTGAACATTTTAACTCATAAAACACCAAAAATATGCTGAATATAGTAATATTCGGTGCCCCCGGTTCGGGCAAGGGCACACAGAGCGAGAATCTCATTGCACACTACAAGTTATTCCACATCTCCACTGGCGACGTGCTGCGCGACCACATTCGCCGTGGCACCGAGCTTGGCAAAACTGCCAAGGAGTATATCGACCAAGGTCAACTTATTCCTGATGAGCTCATGATTGACATTCTTGCTCAAGTTATCGACGACAACAAGAAGAAAGCCAAGAAGGGTGTGATTTTCGACGGATTCCCTCGCACTATCCCACAGGCCGAAGCTCTGGAGACACTGCTCAACGAGCGTGGCACCAAAGTGAGCGCCGTGATTGGTCTTGAGGTTCCTGAAGAGGAACTCATCGATCGCCTTGTGAAGCGCGGACAGATGAGCGGACGCAGCGACGACAACGAGGAGACCATCAAAAAGCGTCTCGACGTTTATCACAACCAAACCTCTCCTTTGCAGGAGTTCTACAAAGAGAAAGGTCTGTATCGTGCCATTAAGGGCATAGGCACAATCGACGGTATCTTCGAAGACATCAAGAAGGCCATCGATCAGCTTTAATTCATAATGCATAATTGGGAATAACCGGAGCCTTTTTTCAACCAACTATTTCAATTAGATGGCAGGAATTTACATCCATATTCCCTATTGCAAGAGCAAGTGCACTTATTGCGACTTCTACTCAACCCCACAGGTCGAGACAATGGAGCAATATGTGCACTCGCTGCTTTATGAAGCAAAACTCCGGCAAGAAGAGATACCCCACCAATTCAACACTCTATATTTGGGTGGAGGCACCCCATCGGTAATGCCACTTGAGCTGATGTCACAACTCATCAACGGCCTGAAATCCACTTTCGACCTAAGCCATGTGGAAGAATTCACCATCGAAGTTAATCCCGATGATGTCACTCAGGAATATATCGCTGCATTGATGCAACTAGGTGTTAACCGCGTGAGCATGGGAGTGCAGAGTTTTAACGACGGCGAGTTACGTGCAATCAACCGCCGCCACACGGCACAACAGGCCATCGATGCTGTAAGCGCCATCAATGACGTAGGCATCAGTAACATCAGCATCGACCTCATCTACGGATTGCCCGGACAGTCGCTCGAGTCCTGGCGGCACAATGTGGAGCAAGCAATAGACCTCGACGTGCAGCACATCTCGGCCTATTGCCTGAGCTACGAGCATGGTACGCGCCTGTGGGTGATGCGTGAGAAAGGAAAGGTGCAGGAGGCTAGCGACGAGCTATGCATAGCGATGCACAACCAACTCACGTGGATGCTAAAGCAGACTGGTTTTGAACACTACGAAATATCTAATTTCGCTCTCCCCGGCTACCGCTCGCTCCACAACTCCAATTATTGGAATTACACACCTTACCTAGGACTTGGAGCTGCCGCACACAGTTTCGACGGCACCACCCGCCGCTACAACCCCTCGAGCATAAAGAAATATATAAATGCCCTGAACAATAACCGCACAGCCTACACCGAGGAGCACCCTTATTGGTTTGAACGACTCGACGAGGAGGTGATGTTGCGATTGCGCACAAGCGATGGGCTCGACCTTGATATCATCGCCAACCGTTATGGCGACCAAGCCGCCAATGCCCTATTTTGCAAAGCGCAACAATTCATTAATCAAGGACTATTAAAAATGAATAATAGCACTCTCGCACTCACCCCTCAAGGCGTGATGATGAGTGACAACATAATTCGCGAACTTATGTGGGACTAATCAAATTTATTTATTAATATGAGGAAATCAATAACATTTACATTATTACTTGTCACATTATTCTTTGCTTCAAGCAATATTATGGCACAAGCACTAGCTGAACCTAATCTTAAATGGGGGCAACCTACCCAACAGGAGCTAGATATGACAAACTATGACCCTGACCCTAATGCCGACGCCGTGGTGCTTTGCAAGACCACCGACGTACATTATGTCAACACCAAAGATGTCATCCAAGTGCTTTATGAGGTTAAGGGCCGAATTAAAATACTAAAACCTGAAGGCATAAACCATGCCAACGTTGACATTTATTACACAGTCAATGACGGTGTTGAGGGAAACAGAGAGGAAGTCAGCCACGTCAAAGGCGCCACTTTTAATCTAGTGAATGGTCGACTCGAAAGAAGCGAGCTGACTAGCGACATGATTAACACCATGAAAGCGCCAAACCCTAAAGAAAAGGTGATGACGCTTCTTTTCCCTGATGTCAAGGCAGGTTCAGTTATAGAATATGAGTACACTATCACCAGCGACCTGTATCTTGAAGTTAAAGATTGGGTAGCTCAATGTGAAATGCCTGTGGCCTATACAAAATATGACGTAACTATTCCCGAATGGTTTGGATTCTATATTCAAATGATTGGTAATGAATATAACACTAGCCGCATTACGCAAGAGAGAACCAACAAACGCTCTCTTTACATCATGGAGACTGCAGGATCGGAGTACGAATCACTGGGAGTAAACTTTGTTTTTGAGGGACGCAAATTGACACCACTGAAAGACGAGCCTTTAATCTTCTCACCGCAAGCCTATGCTCAACGCGTAATCATCGACATCAACAACGAGTCGTTGCCCCGTCACACCAAGAATACTTACTCGATGACATGGGATGAAATCGACCAGCATCTTCTCAAGCATAACAACTTCGGTAAGCTGTTGAAGAACAACCCTTTCAAGAAAGAGATGAAGAAAGCTGGTATCCTTCAAATGAAGAATGATGACGAGAAGATTATGGCAACAATTAAACTGCTGCGCCAACATGTGAAATGGAATGGCAATTACAGCCTCTATGGTAGCCCAACCAATCAAGTTATAAAGAGAGGAAACGGCAACAATAGTGACATCAACTTCTTGCTCATTGCCATGCTCGACGATGCCGATATAAAAGCCTATCCAGCAGTCATAAGCACTCGCGACTGTGACATAATCGACGAAAACCACCCCACAATGAAGACTATATCTTCCTCAATAGTTGTGATTGACAGGGGCGATAAATTCCAAGTCTTCGACGGTTCGGTCGAGAACGCTGCTATCGATATCTTGCCCACCCAATTCCTAGTCAGCAAGGCTCGAGTTATTAAGAAAGGCAACAACAACCCCTGGATAAATCTTGAGGACAAAGGATTATATCGAGCCTCATATAGAATAACTGGCGACATCGATCAAAACGGAAAATTGACAGCAACTTGCGTCAGCACTTATCGCGATAAAGCGGCCGAACAAATGCGAGAAGCCATTAAAAAACGCGTTGATGAGTGCCCTAACAAGAAACTTCAATCATCGCAAATAACCATAAACGACTACAAATCTCAGGGGATTGACGACATTGAAATGCCCGTCACCGAAATCATCAATTTCAGTAGCCAGCTCAACTGCGACAATGGCGTTATCACCTTGCCACAGCTCATAGTTCCATTGATTGACCAAGGATTATTTAAAAATGACACTCGCTATAATCCCATCGAGTTCCCAACTAAAGTGGATGAAACAATCGAAATCTCTCTCACAATACCCGAAGGATGGGAAGTTGCCGATGTGCCAGCTCCAATATCGCAGAACACCAGCGACAAAACATTTGCAATGACAATCACCCCTAGCTCAACAGCTAGCAACGTCAAAGTATCAGCTCATCTTTTAATCAACCGACTGATTTTCAACAAACGAGACTACAATGGAATTAAAATCCTTGTCGACAGAATAGCCAAGCACAGCAAGGCACCTTTCATCATCAAGAAAAAGAACTAATTCAAGTACATCCAATTGAATCTAATGAGAGATTAAGCCCCCACAGCAATGATTGCTGATGGGGGCTTAATCTCAATTCTTATGCTTAGAAATCATTAATTCTTATTTCTTCGAGAAATGTGACGGGCCAAGCGGTCAATAAGCTCAATTATCTCTTTGTCTCTAGAATTACACAAATCTAGTATTGTTGAGTTATCAAAATAATAAGATATATTAACATGATTAAAAACTCCTTGTTCTTCAAACACGTCCATCATATTTCTGAATCTTGCCAACAAGCATGGATTATAGTTGAAACGAGTATATCCCATAGCTTTCATTTCTTTTTGAGTTTTTTTGCAACCATCAACTTTTACAATATCGTAAGGGCGTTCTACATCTCGTTTATTTTTAAGCTTGCCATAACAAGGTACAAACAAATCGGCAGAGACCTCAAATTCTAACCCTTTACCATCATTTATAACTGCATCACATATTCTTCTTAGATCTGATATCGTTCTAAATGGTTTAGAACCCCTAGGAAGATCGGGAGTCCCCCAAAAATAGCCAGTTTGGATGTCACATCTATCAAAACCTAATATATTCTTCCATCGCTTATTTTCGCTGCCATAAGCATTCCAATAAGGAATCCAATAGAATTTTAGGCCTTTTATTGAATGAATATAATTGCCAATACTAACTACTATGTCATTATGCCTTTTAGCATTTGTGTCAAAAACATAATCAAATTTATCTCCTATTTTATTAGTCCATTTTCCTGATTTTTTATCTTTATGCCAACTTGTCATCGTAGTGTTTTCTTCACCCCAATACAAACCCTCAAGTGTGATATTTTTATAATGTTGCGCCTTGAATCTTGTAATAAGCTCATTAATATACCATTTTACTGCTTCTAATTTATGGTTAGTATTTCTAAAATCTAATTTTATGGTTCTACCATTCACTTTAATACTCCCCCATTCTGTATAATTAGTACATGGTGAAGGTACAGTTAAAACAACTTTGTGTTTAAACCTTGGCTCTCCTAATCTCTTCTTACAACTTTCAATGCATTCATCAAGAGCCTTTAGCCCCTCATAGTTACCATCATTATATGCAGTTGAAAAATACCTATTCAGCAACCATTCCCAACTCTCTTTATTTGCTGGCTCATCACCTGGCTGATTATCACCGAATCTAAGACTCATGTCATTCTTGAATTCCAAATAAAGAAAAGAAGGGAAAAACCAATCTTTATGTCCATCTTGAAATGTATGCATCACAACCTTTTCCAATTCAGATTTACCCCACTTCAACCTTTTTTTATTGCCATAATAGATTAGTATCATATCATCTGTTTTGGAGTTATATACATTTGAAGATGTATTTGAATCACCTATATCAGAGGGCACTATATTGGAATCTGCTATATTGGAGTTATCAGGACTTGATCCTTTTGCCTTATCAACATATTCAGCATATTGAGTATATGACACTTCATCTAAGCCATATATTTCGTCGACAACGCTGTTGTTTCCATTTTTGGCAACAACAGTGTTGGTAACGTCGGTTTTTGGACTACAACTGATGCACATGAGCATCACTAAAATAAATAGTACTTTTTTCATCTTTGTTTTATCTGTGATTTGTTATTTCTAATATGTTAATTCTTGGTGATGCGCCAAATGGTGCCTTCAATCAGTGAACAGTAGATATCACCAGTAGCGGGGTCAACTTCAAAGCCGTTGACTTCGCTACTGCCCATTTTGTACTTGAACAACAGCTTGCCTGTGGCTGCGTCGAGCACAGCAAGCATACCACGGCGCGAGCCTGCATAGATAAATCCGTCCTTCTCAAGCACAATGCACGGAGCATGTTCGTAGCCAAAGCCACAATCGGTGTCCCACAGCTGGTGATAGTCATCGCTCTCAGTGTCCATCGCTACAATGGTGCCGTCCATTGTTTTGGCATAGGCGCGCTTACCATCCTCGCTCAATCCCAGGCTTTCACGCACTTTCACAGCATTGTCGTGATGACGCCACAACTGCTTGCCCGTGGCACGGTCAATGGCAGTGGAATTGCGGTCAGGGGCAACTATCACTACCCTATTCTCAGTCACAGCTGGTACCACATTGCCTGGGCTGTACAGGTTTGTTGTCTTGCCATTGTTCCACGACCAGGTGAGCGTTCCGCTCTTGCGGTCAAGCGAGCGCAAGTTAGTATCCCAAGCACCAAAGATGATATCTTTCTTGCCAACAAACGGCTCAGCTTGACAATAGTTGTTGATGTTATTATATTCCCACAACAGCTTCTTCGCATTCACATCCCAAGCTTGGAAAGTCTTGAAACCGCCCTGATAGAGCACGCCATCAGCGATGACACCATCGGCAACATATGGCCCCTCGGCAGCAACTTCATTCAGCACCTTGCCTGTCTTTTTATCAAGCCAAATCAGACGTTTGTCGCCAGTGGGAAGAATCACCACCTTATCGGCAACAGCAGGGCGCGAGAATAGCATACTCTCGGTCTTATATTCCCACTTGAGCTTAGCTTTCTTTTTGTCAATCACGCGCAGGTAACCCATCGAGTTACCAAAGTAGATATTGTCCTTATCAATACCCAGGCGAGTGAAAATCGACGCCTCGTCGACATACACTTTTTCAACTTTAAAACCATCAGGAACATTAACAAACGAAGCAAAAGTGCATCTCGATGTTGAAGAATACTCAGTGTTTATCTTATAGGCATAACGTATATCGCGTTCCTTACCGATGGTCTTGTTATACACATGAATCCAATCGTGATCAAGGTCTATGTCCATGAGCGTGTAGCCATAGTCGCCATCGCCCATATCTAGGCAGCGCACCATCAAGCCGATGATGCCGTCGGTCTCATACTGGCGCCAGCGGTGCCAATGACCATTTTGGTGAGTGATCACAGGATATTTCGTCAATATACGAGCATATTCATCATAGTTGTCAAGGTCATCAAGCAGTGGATAATGGTTCACGCTCAGCACCTTCATGCCCGGCTTCACCATCTCGCTGAGTGTCTTATCAAGCCACGTGAGGTCTTCCTGCTTGATGTGCCCATCGCCCATCTTCATGAATGGGCCGCAGTTCATGCCTATCACCACCAGTTTGCCCACAGTGAACACAAAGCGGTCGTTACCCCACAAGTCATTAAACGTCTTGCAGGCACTCTGGCTCCAGTTATTCTCGTGGTTTCCAGGTATCACATAAAGCGGCTTTGTTATGCCGTCAAGCATCGACTTCACATTGCGCAGCTGCACATCGCTGCCCTCGTTGGTAAGATCGCCGCTAACAATCACCGCATCAACATCAGAGCCATTGATTTCAGCAACAGCCTCTTTGAGCTTGCCCTCGTTGGCATTACCTGGTGTTACATGAATGTCACTCAGAATGGCAAACTTTTGTGCCATTGCGGTGCTAGCCACCATCAACAAGGCAGCGACTAATAAAATCTTAAAGAATGAAATGTGTTTTATCATAATAAATTGTTTTTCAACGATAAGTCTTCAAACTTGGCACAAACAAGTCGGGATAATACTCCAACTTAAAATTGCCTGGAGAGCCAATGAGAATTATCACATCATACTGAATTTCGCATTGCAACTGAAAATAATTGATGTAGGCATTGGCCGAGGCCACCATGTGCTGTTTCTTGGCACGAGTAATCGACCGCATTGGGTCGAAATATTCATCATTGCTGCGAGTCTTCACCTCCACAACGTGAAGCACCATGCCTGGCTCCTGGGCAATGATGTCGATTTCGAGCTTGTCCATACGCCAGTTGGTCTCCCTTATGGTCAACCCCTGCTTGATGAGAAACTCCACAGCCTCCTTCTCACCAGCCTTTCCCAACTGATTGTGCCGTGCCATAACAAAGTTTTATTGTTGAGTTTTTTTCCAATGCAAAAATAGTATTTTTTGATTAAGTTGCAAAGTGAATGACAATTTAAAGGGTGTATCAAAAGATAAAAGTGCAAGAAAAAGAAATTAATCAATACTTTGTTGGAAAAAAATTTATTTTTTAGGAATTAAATCACTAACTTTGTAGGCTCAAAAGGGTGTAGTCATTTTTAAAGTGGCTTAAACTCTTGATTAAGAGCCCTATATTAATAAGAAGCAAGTAAATTCAAATCATTTAATTTCATTTATAATTTTCATGAAAGTTTATAAAAGTAACGAGATTCGTAACATCTCATTATTAGGAAACAAAGGCTCGGGTAAAACTACCCTTGCCGAGTCTATCATCTTTGACTGCGGCCTCATCAATCGCCGCGGCACTATCGACGCAGGAAACACCGTGTGTGACTATTTCCCTGTTGAGAAAGAGTATGGCAACTCAGTGTTCTCTACTATCTTCAGCGTTGAGAACAATGGCAAGAAGCTCAACTTCATTGACTGCCCAGGTATGGACGACTATGTTGGTAACATCGTTACCGCTCTCAACGTCACCGACACTGCCCTGATGCTCATCAATGGCCAAAACGCTATTGAGGTAGGTACTCAGAACCAGTATCGCACCGTTGGCAACATCAAGAAGCCTCTTATTTTCGCCATCAACCGTCTTGACAACGAGGCTGCCGACTATGACAACGCCCTCAACCAGTTGCGTGAGACCTTCGGAAACAAGGTTGTTCCCGTGCAGTTCCCAGTTTCAACTGGCGCTGGCTTCAAGAGCATCGTCGACGTAATGACAATGAAGCAGTACAACTATGACGGCGACAGCGGCAAGGCTACTGTTACCGACATCGACGCTGCCTATCAAGACCGTGCCGAGGAGTTCAACATGGCCCTCATCGAGATGGCCGCCGAAGGTGACGAGGCTCTCATGGAGAAATTCCTTGAGGAAGACACCCTCACCCCAGAGGAAATCGTTGATGGTATGCGCAAGGGTCTTATCGACTGCAGCTTCATTCCTGTAATGTGCATCAGCGGTGAGAAGAACATCGGTGTTGACCGTCTTATGGACTTCCTTGGCGATGTAGTTCCTACTACTGCCGAGATGCCCGCCGTTTGCGACACCGAGGGCAACGAGGTTAAGTGCGACCCCAACGGCCCCACCAGCCTCTTCTTCTTCAAGACTACAGTTGAGCCTCACATCGGCGAGGTTTCTTACTTCAAGGTAATGAGCGGTACCATCAAGGCCGGTACCGACCTCACCAACATGAACCGAGGCAGCAAGGAGCGCATCACTCAGCTCAACACCGTTTGCGGTAGCTTGGCTAAGAGCACCATCGACGAGTTGCAAGCTGGTGACATCGGCGCAACCGTTAAGCTCAAAGACGTTCGCCGTGGCAACACTCTTAACGACAAAGATTTCGAGAGAACATTCGACTTCATCCAATATCCAGCTCCCAAGTATCAGCGCGCTATCCGTCCTGTTAACGAGAGCGAAATCGAGAAACTCGGACAAATCCTCAACCGCATGCACGAGGAGGATCCAACTTGGCTCATCGAGCAATCTAAGGAGTTGAAGCAGACCATCGTCAGTGGTCAAGGTGAGCTCCACCTACGCACCCTCAAGTGGCGCATCGAGAACAACGAGAAGGTTGAAATCGAGTACATCGAGCCTAAGATTCCTTATCGCGAGACCATCACCAAGGCCGCACGTGCCGACTATCGTCACAAGAAGCAGTCAGGTGGTTCGGGTCAGTTTGGTGAGGTACACCTCATCATCGAGCCTTACCGCGAGGACATGCCAGAACCCGATGTTTACCGCTTCGGTAACCAGGAGTTCAAGATGAGCATCCGCGACAAGCAAGAGATGGACCTCGACTGGGGTGGCAAGCTCGTTATCTACAACTGTATCGTGGGTGGTGCTATCGACGCACGCTTCATCCCCGCTATCGTTAAGGGTATCATGGACCGCATGGAGCAAGGCCCATTGACCGGTTCTTACGCTCGCGACGTTCGCGTTTGCATCTACGATGGTAAGATGCACCCAGTTGACAGTAACGAAATCTCGTTCCGTCTGGCAGCACGTAACGCATTCAGCAAGGCCTTCCGCGACGCTAATCCTAAAGTTCTCGAGCCTATCTACGATGTTGAGATTCTCGTGCCAAGCGATGCTATGGGTGGCGTACAGAGCGACCTTCCCGGCCGTCGTGGTATCATGATGGACATGTCGAGTGCCAACGGTCTCGAGACCATCAAGGCTCGCATTCCTTTGAAGGAGATGGCAAGCTACTCTACCGCACTGAGCTCTATCACCGGTGGACGTGCTTCATTCTCAATGAAGTTCGCTAGCTACGAACTCGTTCCTGGCGATGTTCAAGAGAAACTCCTCAAGGAGTACGAGGAAGCAAGCAAGGACGAGGATTAATACTCCCGTCACTTCTATATTTTCCTTACATAACGATGAAAATCGCTTCCGGGCTTGGCCCAGAAGCGATTTTCTATTTCCACATACCAGAGCCAATGAATTAATAACGTCCCATTCTTTCCCCCTTAACTCAACCCGCAGCGCGTCCCAACTCAAAAACTGATAATTCAATGATAATTCACGGACAATTCACGATAATTTGTGTTAAAAGCCGTAGAAACCACCATCTAATGCAAAATATTAATTGTTTTTTATTGTTTGACAAATAAACCCACACGCAGCGCGGCCCAATCGTTGTGCAAGTTGTTTCTGAGTAGTGCCAGTTGTTTGATTATTCACGGACAATTCACGGTAATTTGTGTTAAAAGCCGTAGTAACCGCCATCTAATGCAAAAATATTAATTGTTTTTAATTGTTTGACAAATAAACCCACACGCAGCGCGGCCCAATCGTTGTGCAAGTTGTTTCTGAGTTGTGCCAGTTGTTTGATTATTCACGAGCAATTCACGATAATTTGTGTTAAAAGCCGTAGTAACCGCCATCTAATGAAACTAATTATAATTGTTTTTAATTGTTTGACAAATAACTAAAAACTATTTACTATCTTTGTAACCACAAAAAACACACATTAATAATATTATGAACAAGAAATCTTTACTATCAATCTTTGTGCTCCTGTGCGTCATTGCACTCACCGCATGCACTGGCAATGATGCCAAGAAGTTGCTCCTGGGCGACACCGACAAGTACCACAACACTCCCAAGCAGGCTGTCGAGGAACTGTTCAACACCTTGCCTAGCCAGGGCAACATCCTTCGCCTGAAAGAGGCTGTGAAGTTTAAAGAGAACGACAAACTCAGCGATTACCAAAAGGACGAGTTCTTCAATCAGCTAAAAAAGAAAAACTTCAAGGTAAAAGCCAAAAAAGAACGCACTCATGGTGACTATAAAAACGTCACTTGCGACATAACTCTGCCCGATGGCTCAACCGTTGAGAAGAAATTCCGACTCATCAAGGAAGACGACATCTGGAAAACCGAGATAGGCTTCAGCGAGATTCGCGACGCAATTTTCAAGTGATCACAATTCACTTGTGTATAACTCCTCCTCTAAGATAGAGGAGGTGCCCGTAGGGCTAAGTTGACCAATCAAGTAAATTGGTCACATAATCATAGATAGTGTTGACAAATTGTCAGCACTATTTTGTTAAATACCTGAAATTCTGTCAGTTAGATGCCATAATTTCACAATGGCATATCCTTTGCATATTAAAAGGCAGAAAGGAGAAAAACGATATGAATTTAAACAATTTTACCATCAAATCACAAGAGACACTGCAGCAGGCCATCACGCTTGCCCGCAGTAACGGCAACCAGGCTCTTGAACCCGTGCACATCCTCAAGGCATTGATGAGCGAGGGCGAGAGTGTGGTGAAGTTCATCTTGCAGAAGCTCGACATTGCGCCATCGATGATTGAGCGACCTTTGGAAAACGAACTCGCACGCCTACCCAAGGTAAACGGCGGCGACCCCTACCTGAGCAACGATAGCGGCAAAGTTCTTGACAAAGCCAGCGAGATAGCGCAGAAAAACGGCGACCAATACGTCACCATCGAAGCTATCTTTATGGCTCTGCACGAGGTATCTTCACCAGCATCAACTATTCTGAAAGACGCTGGAGTGACCAAAAAGGAGCTGCAAGCCACCATCGAAGAACTGCGCAAGGGCAAGAAAGCCACTAGCCAAGAGTCGGAGGAGCAGTACAACGCTTTGAGCAAATATGCCGTGAACCTCAACGAGCGTGCCCGTCAGGGCAAGCTAGACCCCGTCATAGGCCGTGACGACGAGATTCGCCGTGTGCTGCAAATCCTGAGCCGACGCACCAAGAACAACCCTATCCTCATTGGCGAACCGGGAACTGGCAAGACCGCCATTGTCGAGGGATTGGCACAACGTATCGTGCGCGGCGACGTGCCCGAGAACCTGAAGCAGAAGCAAGTGTTCTCACTCGACATGGGCGCACTGATTGCTGGCGCTAAGTATCAGGGAGAGTTTGAAGAAAGACTGAAAGCAGTAATCAACGAGATTACTCAGGCTCAAGGTGAGATTATCCTCTTTATTGATGAGATTCACACTCTAGTGGGTGCTGGCAAGAGCAGTGGTGCCATGGATGCCGCCAATATCCTCAAGCCTGCCCTTGCACGTGGCGACCTGCGCAGCATCGGTGCCACTACCCTCGATGAGTACCAGAAATACTTCGAGAAGGACAAGGCGCTGGAGCGTCGTTTCCAAATCGTCATGGTTGACGAGCCCGACGAGGAGAGCGCCATCGCCATCCTGCGTGGCCTGAAGGAGCGCTACGAGAACCACCACAAGGTACGTATCAAGGACGACGCAATCATCGCCGCTGTGCAACTGAGCCAGCGTTACATCAGTGACCGTTTCTTGCCCGACAAGGCCATTGACCTCGTCGACGAAGCTGCAGCCAAGCTGCGTATCGAGATGGACAGCGTTCCCGAAGAACTTGATGAGGTGACCCGTAAAATCTCGCAGCTCGAGATTGAGCGCGCTGCCATCAAGCGCGATGGCGACGAGCAACGCATACGCCAGCTCGACGAGCAACTCGCCAACCTACGCGACCGTGAGCACGACTACAAGGCCAAGTGGCAGAGCGAGAAGGAGCTCATCAACAAGATTCAACAGAACAAAATCGACATTGAGCAGCTCAACTTCGACGCCGAGCGTGCTGAGCGCAACGGCGACTATGCCCGCGTAGCCGAAATTCGCTACTCGCTCATCAAGCAGAAGCAAGACGAGAACGTTGA
The DNA here is from genome assembly GCA_902792435.1 of uncultured Bacteroidales bacterium. Lineage (GTDB taxonomy): Bacteria > Bacteroidota > Bacteroidia > Bacteroidales > Muribaculaceae > Sodaliphilus. Next base: position 48,596 of record CADAZN010000006.1, on the reverse strand, counting down.
GCTTCAAGAGAAACTGCGCTCGATGCAAGGCGACACAGCGTTAATCAAGGAGGAAGTTGACAGCGACGACATCGCCGAGGTGGTTTCGCGCTGGACTGGCATCCCCGTGACCAAGATGCTGCAGAGCGAGGGCGAGAAGCTGCTCCACCTCGAGGACGAGCTGCACAAGCGCGTTATCGGTCAGGACGAGGCCATCACTGCCATCAGCGACGCAGTGCGCCGCAGCCGCGCCGGCCTTAACGATCCGCGCCGACCAATTGGTTCGTTCATCTTCCTGGGCACCACTGGTGTAGGTAAGACCGAGCTCGCCAAGGCACTCGCCGACTACCTCTTCAACGACGAGAACATGATGACGCGTATCGACATGAGCGAGTATCAAGAGAAATTCTCGGTAACCAGGCTCATTGGTTCGCCTCCAGGATATGTGGGCTACGATGAGGGCGGACAGCTCACCGAGGCAGTGCGACGCAAGCCTTACAGCGTTGTCCTCTTCGACGAGATTGAGAAGGCTCATCCCGATGTATTCAACGTGCTGCTGCAAGTGCTCGACGACGGACGATTGACCGACAACAAAGGCCACACCGTCAACTTCAAGAACACCATCATCATCATGACGAGCAACTTGGGCTCGAGCCTCATCCGCGAGCGCTTTGAGAACCTCAACGCTGAGAACCGCAACAGCGTTATAGAAAAGACCCGCAACGATGTGCTCACGATGCTCAAGCAGACCATCCGTCCGGAGTTCCTGAACCGTATCGACGAGACTATCATGTTCACACCTCTCGATGAGAAGCAGATTGCTCAAATCGTTGAACTGCAACTCAAGAGCGTTAAGAAGATGCTCCACACAAGCGGCATAGAGATGGAATACACCACCGCTGCCGTTGACCTGCTCGCACAGGCTGGCTACGACCCAGAGTTTGGCGCACGACCCGTTAAGCGTGCCATCCAGAACCTCGTCCTCAACCAGCTCTCACGCGACATCATTGCCCACAATGTCGACCGCGACCGCACCATCACCGTCGACGCCCAAGCAGGCAACATCGTCTTCCGCAACTGATTACATAACTCTGTTAACACAAAATCGCCCGAACAGTTATGCTCGGGCGATTTATTATTGTCATTGTGTCAATGTCTCACTTAATAGCCTTGCCGTTATTACACATTACCAAGCAGCACGTCATAGACACTAGTGATGTCGGAACTGGTAATTGAGCCATCGCTATTGACATCGCCGTTAACGAGGTGGCTTGAATCGCTGTTGAGCAAGTAGTCATAAAGAGCTGTAATATCAGCACTAGTTACTACTCCGTCGCCATTTACATCACCATAAACTGCCGATGGGAAGGTAACAGTGAGAACACCATCAGCGATGGTGAGAGTGTACTCTTTCTCCTCGGCGAGAACCAAGTTGCCGCCGTCAACCAAGGTAACGCTGGGGTTTTCCTCAGTGAGGGTAACACCACCACCCAACCAGTTGCCATTTTCGTCTTTCACCTTGAACTCGCCACCGAAGGTCTGTGTCAAAGTGAACACGCCGTTGTTCTCCTCAAATGGAACCATTGTCTCCTCGCTCCACTCGTTGAAAGCGCCAATCAGGTAGTAAGCCTTGTCGGGGATAATCTCCTCGGTCAAAGTGATGTTGAGAGTGCAACTGGTCTCGGTAACGTTGCTGATTGTAAGAGTAACGTTGCCACTAACGGGGAGATGCATGTTGGCTGTGCCATAAGAAGTAGAGAGGGCGTTGTCGCCAGTAGCAAGATTGCTTGCGCCCATGACACCCGAGTCAAACACTGTCCAGCTACTGAAGTCGGAGTTAACATCAATGCTTGAGAGCTTGAAATCGGCAGCTGTAGCACCTTCAAACTCCAAAGTGTAGGTACCGTCACCATTATTAGCAAAAATTTGATTGCCGGCAGGTGGCATGTTCCAACCGCCAAAAGCAGCGCCAGTCACAGCAAAGCGACGCTGAGCGGGATTGAAAACTGGTTCATCGGTGAGGACAATCTTTGCCTGGTCGGTATTGTAATTGTACTGAATGACATAACCACCCGAGGCGGTCAATGTCCATGCGCCCATCGCTTGGGTATCTTCCCAGTCGCCAGTAGGAGCAGAACCGTCGCCAGCGGCAGGACCGCGTTGTGAGCCCCAATCCTCAGTGTCACGGAAGAATGCGAACGATGAGCCAGCAACCAAATTGCCCGACCAAGAGAACAGGCCATCACCTTCATCGGTCATCTCAACGTTGCCTGTGGTAGTCCAGCCATTAAAGCCATCACCCACGAGATACATTGCAGCTTGAGCCTTCAGCCCAATCATTGCGAGCAATGCAACAATAGATAGAGTAATTGTTTTCTTCATAAGTCAATTGTAATTTATTTGTTAACAAATATATTTCCTGTGCAAAAATAGAGATTATTTTTATAATTCACTAATTTTCAACAAGGACACACAAAAAAAGTGACCTGCAATGGTTTGCAATGCAGGTTACTTGAGTTCTTTTAAATTATGCTATGCTGGATCAAAAGCGGTAGCCAATAGCAATTTGAGCGTTGCCGTTCTTGCCTGTATCCCAGCTCTTGTCGAAGACCTCGGTAAGGCCCAAAGTGTAACGACCCTGAACAAACACGTCCTTAGCGATGTTGTAGGTAAAGCCAAGCCCAACACCAACGTCTATTGTCTTTGTATCATCCTTTTGGTCTTCGGTTTCCTTAATATTCAAGTGTTTATCCTTAGATTCTACCGTGTACTTACTATAAACGTTGATACCCAACTGAGGACCTAAATCAATGCTCAATGCTGGAGTCACATAGTATTTAAACATCACAGGAATGTTGATGTAATTAACGTTTTCTGTAAATTTGGCATCAAAATAACCATCTCCATCATTGTAATCTTTTACTTCATACTTGCCACCTTGAGCAGCAAATACAACCTCGGGAGCAATCGAGAACCTGCTTGTGAAACGATACTCCATAAACAAACCAGCTTGATAGTTCAGCTGACCTCCATGATAGGCATTTTTCCCCCAGAAGTGTGTGTAGTCCACACCAATCTTAGGACCAAATGTGAATTGCTTCTGCGCCATGGCAGCTCCTGCTGTCAATAGCATGCACATAAGTGCGATAGTAATCTTCTTCATAATTTATTATATTTAAAAGTTGTTCTTTTAAGTCTTGATGTTTATTGATCAAAAGCGATATCCAATGGCGATTTGAGCGTTGCCGTTCTTGTTATAACCCCAATCAAATACCGATGAGAATCCAAGGGTGTAACGTCCTTGTACAAAAACGTCGTTAGTGATGTTGTAAGTCATACCAAGACCTACGCCAATGTCGAAAGTTTTGGTCTCATCGTCATAGTCAAAAGTCCCATTTTCTTTGCCGCCTGGCTCATTGTGAGTGCACTTGCTATAAATATTGATACCTATCTGAGGTCCCAAGTCGATGCTAAACGATGGAGTCACATAATACTTGAATATTGCGGGAATATTGATATAATTGACTTTATAACTGCAAGTTCCCTCTTTTTCTCCAATTACGGCGTTATTTTCATCATAGACCTCATAATTGTAATTGAATTTGTCGCCCTGAGCCGCGAAAACAACTTCAGGAGCTATGGCAAACTTATCGGAGAAGCGGTATTCAAAGAATGCTCCAGCTTGATAATTGAACACGCCTTTGAACTCCCAAAATGATTTTGTTTCTTTTCCCCAGAAGTGAGTGAAGTCAACACCAACTTTAGGTCCAAACGTGAATCTCTTCTGCGCCATGGCAGCACCAGCAGCCAATAGCATACACATAAGTGCGATTGTAATCTTCTTCATAACTTAATGTATAATTTTTTAAGAATTTCTTTCGACTTTTGATTAGAAACGATAGCCAATAGCAATTTGAGCGTTGCCGTTCTTGCCTTTTTGATATTCATACACCTTGGTCAAACCCATGGTGTAGCGAGCCTGAACGAACACATCGTTGGTGATGTTGTAGGTAGCACCAAGGCCTACGCCAAAATCAATGTCTTTAGTGTCTTTCTTGAAATCAAGAATAGCACCACTATTAGTCATCTTGCTATAGACGTTGAATCCTACCTGTGGGCCCAGATCAATACTGAAAGCTGGAGCAACATAAAACTTCAACATCACTGGAACATTGATGTAATTGATGTAGCGGGTGGTTTTGTCATGAGTACCACCTTGAGCAGCAAAGACTACCTCAGGGGCGACAGAAAACCTATCGGTAAAACGATACTCCATGAACAAACCTACCTGATAACCTAACTTCACTCCATGAGAAGCTCCTTCACCCCAAAGATGTGTGATATCAAAACCAACCTTGGGACCAAAGGTAAATCTCTTCTGTGCCATGGCAGCTCCAGCAGTCAACAGCAAGCACACGAGTGCGATAATAATCTTCTTCATAACTTATCGTATGATTATATTAAGAATTTCTTTCGACTCTTGATTAGAAGCGGTAGCCAATGGCAATTTGAGCGTTGCCGTTCTTGGCTTTATCCCAGCCATCTTCGAAAACATCAGTAACTCCCATAGTATATCGTCCCTGAACAAACACGTCCTTCGCGATGTTGTAGGTCAAGCCAAGACCAACACCAACGTCTATAGTCTTTGTGCGGTCCTTTTGATCATAGGTCTTCTTATAATCCAGAGCTTTATCTCTCGACTCAAAAGTGTACTTACTATAAACATTTATACCCAGTTGTGGACCTAAATCAATGCTCAATGATGGAGCAACATAGAATTTAAACATTACTGGAATGTTGATGTAATTAATATTATCAGTAAGATTAACATCAATAGGTCCAAGCATAGGATTATGAATGTCTTGAAAATCATTATAGTCATACTTGCCACCTTGTGCGGCAAAAACAACCTCGGGAGCAATCGAGAACCTGTTAGTGAAACGATACTCCATGAACACACCAGCTTGGTAGTTCAGCTGGCCTCCATGAGCGGCATCTTTTCCCCAGAAGTGAGTGTAGTCAACACCAATCTTGGGACCAAAGGTAAATCTCTTTTGAGCCATGGCTGCGCCAGCAGTCAATAGCATGCACATAAGTGCGATTGTAATCTTCTTCATAATAATACTCGTTAATAGTTAAACATAAGTTGTTCCAATCGCAAAGATACAACAAGAAAACTTAATAGTCAAAGAAATAGATAAAAAAGTGACCCACGCACCATTTTGCGCAGGTCACTTGAGTTCTTTAAAAATCCTTGCGGAAATCGCTTGATTAGAAGCGGTAGCCAATGGCAATTTGAGCGTTGCCATTCTTGGCTTCCTTATAATCGCCAGTCTTAAACACATTGGTCATACCCATTGTGTAACGGCCTTGTACAAACACGTCCTTGGCAATGTTATAAGTCAAACCAAGACCAACACCAAAATCCACGCTCTTTGTTGCCTCTTTCTGGGGTATAACAGTTTTTTGTTTATGGGTGCCATCATCAAGCTCATCGGTACATTTGCTATAAATATTAAAGCCAATTTGTGGACCAAAGTCAATACTGAGCGAGGGAGTAACATAATACTTAAGCATCACAGGCACATTGATGTAATTAATATGCTCGGTATAATTGTGCTTATTACCAAACATTTCAAAGTCAAATTTTCCACCTTGTGCGGCAAACACAACCTCAGGGGCGATAGCAAAGTGGTTGGCTACAACATACTCAAAGAACACGCCACCCTGATAGTTTAACTGACCGCCATGTTTACAATTTTTTCCCCAGAAGTGGGTGTAGTCCACACCAATCTTGGGACCAAAGGTGAAAGACTTCTCGGGTTGAGCCATGGCTGCGCCAGCAGTCAACAGCATGCACACGAGTGCGATTGTAATCTTCTTCATAACTTACTCGTATTAAAAAGTTAAACCTAATTTGATTCTAATCGCAAAGATAGAATAAATTTCTTAATTATCAAAGAAATAACTAAAAAAGTGACCCACGCACCATTTTGCGCAGGTCACTTGAGTTCTTTTAAATCCTTGCGGAAAGCGCTTGATTAGAAGCGGTAGCCAATAGCGATTTGAGCATTGCCGTTCTTGCCGCTGTGGTCATAATCAAATACATCTGTCAAGCCCATGGTATAACGACCCTGAACAAATACATCGTTGGTGATATTGTAGGTCAGACCAAGACCAAGACCGAAGTCAACACTCTTAGTAACATCCTTCATGTCTTCAGTATGCTTACCTCCTTCATCTGCAACCTTTGCTTCCCACGTGTTCTTACTGTAAACATTAAAACCAACCTGTGGGCCAAAGTCGATGCTTAATGCTGGAACAACATAAAATTTCAACATTACAGGAACATTGATGTAGTTAACATTGTCGGTCTCTTTCACTTCAAAAGGAACTCCTAATAAGTTACGTTTAGTGTCATACTTACCACCTTGTGCAGCAAATACAACCTCGGGAGCAATAGAGAACTTGTTAGTAAAACGATACTCCATGAACAAGCCAGCCTGATAGTTGAGCTGACCTCCATGATTTACGTCCTCGCCCCAGTAGTGAGTGTAGTCTACACCAATCTTAGGACCAAAAGTGAATTGTTTCTGAGCCATGGCTGCGCCAGTGGCAAGAATTGTGCACATGAGTGCGATAGCAATTTTCTTCATAATCAATAAAAATTAATTAAACATTTATATAAACTCGTTTTTTATCTGTTGCGAGTGGTGATGCCACAAGGGTCACACCGCAAAATTTGACACAAAAGTAGTATTTTAGTTTAAATTGCAAATAAAAATACCACCAAAAAATGATATTTTTGGGAGATATGGAACACTTTATTGTCAAAATAGAACTATTCAAACGACATCACATAAGTGCTTTCCAAAAAAAACTAAAAAAATTTTGTCAACCTAAAAATAACTCGTAACTTAGCAAATGAAATAATAAATATAAAAACAACGTCATTTTCACACAACAAATAAATAATTTAATAACCATTTAACACAAGTAAAGCCAATGAAAAGAAAATTAATCATTGCAGCAGCAGTGGTAATGTCATGCGCGGGCCTGATGGCCCAACCCACAGCATGGAGCGAGCCACAGCTGCTAATCAAGGCTGAACAGAGCCTAATGGCGCCTGTGTGGTCCCCCGACGGCTCCAAGATTGCCGCTACCGGCGACAACTTCATCGGGATTTGGGTTGCCAATGCCGATGGTTCCGAGCTCAAACAAATTTCAGAAGCACCTGGCGCAGGCTACCAAATGCGCTGGGACAACCTTCAAGAAATCGTGTGCACACCTTACAGCATCGAGAACCAAAAGCGCATGACGCGCATTGAGCGTGTCGACGCCACTACGGGCAAGATTCAACAAGTAGCCCCTGGCAGCCGCAATATTAAGCGCTCGTCGGTCGTTGGAGCAACCAATGCCTACCAAATCATGATTGACGAACCCAACGAAGCTACCAGCAAAATTGCCGGCCTTAGTGACTATGCAGGCAAGTGGGTTATCAACCCAGCCCTCTCGCCCGACGGCACCAAGATAGCCTTCCAAATTGTGACTAAAGGGCTGTTTGTGTGCAATGCCGATGGAACTGGACTGAAGAGCCTGGGAAAAGGTTCTCACGCTGCGTGGCTCCCCGACAGTCGCAACCTGATGATGACACGCATTGCCGATGATGGCCACCGTTTCACCAGTAGCGACATCTACTGCGTTAATGTTGAAAGTGGACAGAACTTCAACATCACCATCAACAGTGAGACCCTACCTGTCACTATAGCAGTGTCGCCCGACGGCAGCAAGCTTGCCTTCGACAACGACACCGATGGCGCAATCTACATTATTAACCTTAATTATTAATAGCAGCTATGAAGAACTTTATCAAACTAGCGATTGTAGCTGTTATTGGCTACTTTGCAACAGCTCCAGTTGCCAACGCCCAAGATCAAGAAAAGGCCGAATGGGGCGACTTCAAGCTCTGGATTGACCCAGGACACAGCAAAAAGGAGAATCAGGGCATGTATGGCTACACCGAGGCCCAGAAGGTGCTTCGCGTGGGACTAGCCACTCGTGAATACCTGAAAGAGTTTACAACGGCCACCGACGCCACCATTCAAATGACACGCGATGACGACCAGGACGACGTTAGCCTCGAAGAACGCTCCGACATGGCAAATGCTTGGGGAGCCGACTTCTTCTACTCCATCCACAGTGATGCCGGTGGCAATACCAACAGCACACTGATGCTCTTTGGAGGATGGCGCAAAAACGGCGTGGAGATTGAGAAAACGCCTCATGGCGGCAAGGCCTATGGTGACATTCTCACTCCCAACCTCACCAGTGTGATGTATGAGACCACCACCCGCGGCAACTGGTATGACCGCTGCTGGTATGACCCCGCTCCCACCACCCACACCAATCAGTATCCCTACCTCTCGGTGAACCGCCGCACCAACATGGCGTCGCTGCTTAGCGAGGGCGGTTTCCACACATTGCCCATGCAACAGGCCCTCAACATCAACGAGAGCTACAAGCGCCTTGAGGCTTTTGGCACATTCCGCTCAATCCTGGAATATCGCGGCATCGACCGACCCGAGAAGGTTATGCTCGCAGGCGTGGTTAAGAACAGTGAGAATGGACAGCCCATCGACAACGTATCGGTAACCTGCAATGGCCAGACAATCGTTACCGACAGCTATGAGTCTCTGTTCCACAACTATGTTAACAACAAAGACCTTGTTCACAACGGGTTCTTCCTCTTTGAAGGGCTGACTCCCGGCGAGACCTACGAGATCACCTACACTTGCCCTGGATACACCAGCGCTACCAAAACCGTGACCATGAGTTACGACACTCAGGGACTATCAGGCGACAATGTTACTTGGGGCAATATCGAGCTCACATCCAACGCTCCTGCCGTTGTGTCATCTAACAGCATCACAAACCCCGATGCGGTGAAAATCATCAACGACATGGTTCTCACCTTCTCGCGCAACATGAACCGCGAGAGCGTGGAGCAGGCATTCTCAATCAACCATAATGGCAATGTCACACTCTCATGGGACAACGACTACACTCTGAGAGTGGTGCTCAACAAGCTGCTTGACGACATGAGCTACACTGTGACCATCGACGGCAGCATAGCCCGCAACTCACAGACCAACCAGTTGCTCGACGGTGATGCCGACGGCGTGGAAGGCGGCAACTACGTGTTCAACTTCATGACAGTTCCTGCCGACCTTGAGGCACCATATATCGCAAGCACCACACCCTCCGAGGGCGAGACTATGCTTTACACCCTGCGCCCCGCCATTCGCGTGGAGTTCAACGAGGAACTTGCATGGAATGACGACAACGCCACCGAGATGATTGTGCTCGAGTGTGCCGACGGCGAGACAGTGGAAGGACTCCTCACGCACATGGTTGTGCGCGACGCTTCGGTAGTTCACTTCTACCCTCTTGCCGACCTCAAGCTCGACAAGACTTACCGCTTCAAGATTCAAGGCACATTCACCGACCTCTCGGGCAACACAAGCAACATCACAAAGTATGTTCGCTTCATGACAGAATATCGTCCAGTGCTCGACTACACCATGATTGAAGACGGCTCAGTATTGAATCACTGGTGGAGCCCCGATGGCTCAGGCTCAACTACCCACACCACATCTAAAGATGGCGTGGCCGATCCCAACTCTAACTACATCGCTCTCACAAGCACTGTGCCACGCACCGACCTCACTAAGTCCTACCAGTTGCACTACGAGTTCAACCAAGACTGCGACGGACCATGGCAGATTCGCGAGTACCGCAGCTACAGCCAGAACAACTATTTCACCGACGGCTATAACGCTGTGCTGCAATGCGAGGTGTTTGCCGACGGTTCCAACAACCAAGTGTGCCACATGGTGCGTTTGAATGGCTCAGGAGCATCTGGTCTCATCCAGAATGAGCATGTAGTGCTCGACTTCCGCGGCTGGAAGACTATGGCGTTTGACATCTACAACGAGCCATTCGTACACTTCACTGGCGAGGGAGAGACTGTAGGCTCAGCCCAGAAGTGGTGCTACGACTCGTTCTACCTGCGTCACTACAACACCGACGAGGAGTATGACGACGACGGCGAACTCCTGCCCGTTCAGGCTTGGGACGGCGACATCTTGTTTGGCAACATCAAGTATGTTCACTATGACCGCAGTGCCGTGCAAACAGCATCGGTCAACGATATGCCTGGCTCACCAGCAATTGCTGGCGACGTGAACGGCGACGGCAATGTGACAGCTGCCGACATCACCGCGCTCTATAACTACCTCCTTAACAGCGATAGCAGCGCTATTACCAACGGTGACCAAAACAACGATGGAAACATCACTTCAAGCGATATCACTTTTGTCTACAACATCCTGTTAGGAAGTAAATAACTCACTTCTCCTCTCTCTTCTTTTTTACCAGCCTTGCGCATGATGTGCAGGGCTGGTTGTTTACTATTTGCAATCATTCACACAAGTTGGAAATAGGGTAAAATTAAATTGTTAATAATTTCCTTTCCCAATATTTTCATTAAACAAAATGATTCACTAACTTTGCAAAACTTTAGAGAATAAGAATTCAATAACACTTTAATCACACATAAAACAAAAAATGGAAGTAAAAGGTAAGATTATACAGAAGTTTGACCTCCAGAGTGGCACTTCTAAAGCAGGTAATCCATGGAAGAAACAAAACTATTTACTCGAGACTCTTGACAGTTTCCCACGCAAGATTTATTTCGACTTCTTCGGTGATAGGGCCGACCAGTATCCACTCGAAGTAGGCGACATGATAAACCTCAGTTTCGACATTGAGTGTCGAGAGTATCAAGGACGCTACTACACCGACATACGTGGATGGAAAGCCGAGAAAATCGACGCTAACGCTCCTGTAACCACTCCACCACCTGCCAATGATGCTCCAGCTCCTGTAGCTCCAGCTCCTGACATGAACTTTGAGCAAACTCAAGAAGATGACCTGCCATTCTAACAATATTGCGTCATCATCACCTATCATAATCGCCAGTAGACAATTGCGTCGCTGGCGTTTCTTTTTAAACCACATTTTCCTCCATTTTTTTTGCTGAGTATAATAATTGTTTTATCTTTGTAGTTTAATAGTTATAAACTTTTTAAAATGACTGAAAACAACGAAATCATTAAACGAATTATCGAAGGAATTCAAGAAAAAAAAGGACGCGACATCGTCCACATCGACCTCTCAAAGCTTGAATATGCAACAACCACAGGTTTTGTAATTGGCACGGGTAACACCAAGATTCAGGTAGAAGCTATCGCCGACAGCGTTAGAGAATATGTGCAAGAAAAAACCGGCCAAAAACCTTACAATTATGACGGATACCAGAACTCTCAATGGATTGTGATTGACTATGGCACGGTTTTTGCTCATATCTTTCTTCCTGACGAGAGAGAACGATACAATCTCGAGGAACTTTGGGCCGATGCAGATATCAATCGGATCCCAAACCTTGACTGAATTAATTAATAACGCGCATTCAGAATCAATGCGTCATAACAAAGCACACAATTAATGAGTAATAACTTTTTTGGCAATAACAACAGCAACAAGTCCGGCAAATCCAGCGGGAACAAGCCCAAATTTAACATCATGTGGATGTATGCTATCATCATGGCGGTGATATTGGGCATATATTTCACTAACGATGTGGGTACCAGCAAAGATGTGAGCTGGACTAAATTAAAGGAATATGTACAGTCGGGTGGAGTCGACAGCCTTGTTGTTTATAGCAACAAAATGGAAGTTAAAGCCTTCCCTAACGACTCTCTTGCTAACGCCATTTTCAAGGGCGCAAAACGTGCGCCACATTCCAGCACATTCATCACTGCCCAAATTCCTTCAAACGAGAAATTTGACGATTACATCGATGCGTTGAACGAATCGGGCGCCTATCGTGGTCCCGTCAAATATGAGACTGCAAGCGACATCAGCAGCTGGATTTGGGGATTTGGCCCTATCTTGTTGCTCATCCTCTTCTGGTTCTGGATGACCCGACGAATGGCAGGTGGTGCCAGTGGCGGAGGAGGAATCTTCAGTGTTGGAAAGTCCAAGGCAAAACTCTTTGACAAGAACGATAAAACCAAGGTGACATTTGCAGATGTTGCTGGACTTGCCGAGGCAAAGACCGAGGTGGCCGAAATTGTCGACTTCCTCAAGAATCCACAGCGTTATACCAATCTTGGAGGTAAAATCCCCAAGGGCGCTCTGCTAGTAGGCCCTCCAGGAACCGGAAAAACCCTGCTTGCCAAGGCTGTGGCAGGCGAGGCCGACGTGCCATTCTTCTCACTGTCGGGTAGCGACTTCGTTGAGATGTTTGTGGGCGTGGGTGCATCACGAGTTCGAGACCTCTTCAAGCAGGCCAAGGACAAGGCACCATGCATCATCTTCATCGACGAGATCGACGCCGTGGGCCGCGCACGTGGCAAGAACCCTAACATGGGTGGCAACGACGAACGAGAGAGCACTCTTAACCAATTGCTCACCGAGATGGACGGTTTTGGCACCAACAGTGGTATTATCATCCTGGCGGCAACCAACCGCGTCGACATCCTCGACAAGGCTCTGCTGCGCGCAGGACGTTTCGACCGTCAAATCTACGTTGACCTCCCAGAGCTCAACGACCGCAAGGAAATATTCCAAGTGCATCTGCGTGGCGTGAAGACCGATGGCAGTGTTGACCTCGACATGCTATCCCGTCAGACTCCGGGCTTCTCGGGTGCCGATATCGCCAACGTGTGCAACGAAGCTGCTCTTATCGCAGCACGCAATAACAAAGTGGCTGTGCAAAAACAGGACTTCAACAACGCCATCGATCGCATCATTGGCGGTCTTGAAAAGCGTTCTAAAGTGATGACCGACGAGGAGCGCAACTCTATCGCCGTTCACGAGGCTGGACATGCAACAGTGAGCTGGCATCTTAAATATGGTGACCCACTAGTTAAAGTCACTATCGTGCCACGTGGAAAAGCTCTTGGAGCTGCATGGTACATGCCCGAAGAGCGACAGATTACTCCACGACAAGCTCTGCTTGACAAGATTTGCTCGCTCATGGCAGGCCGTGTAGCCGAAGAGATGTTCCTGGGCATCATCGACACCGGTGCACTCAACGACCTTGAGCGCGCCACCAAGATTGCCTACGCCATGGTAACTTATTACGGCATGAGCGAAGAACTCCCCAACGTTTCCTACTACGACAGCAGCGAGAATTACGGCTTCACCAAGCCCTACAGCGAGGAGCGCGCTCGCAGCATCGACAAGGAGGTGCAGGCCATCATCGACCAGGAATACAAGCGTGCACGCCAAATCCTCGAAGAGTACACCCAGGGACACCATGAGCTTGCACAGCTACTTCTCGAGCGTGAAGTAATCTACACCGAGGACGCCGAGAAAATCTTTGGCAAGCGCAAGTGGACATCACGACTCGATATCTTAGATGGCGAACAGAGCAACCAAAACAACACAAGTGTTGCCCTGCCCAGTGGAACCGAAGATGCTAGTGAGGAACAACCTACCGATGATGACACCCCTACTAGTGATGACCAACCACAAGGTGACATTCAACCACCAGTATTCAAGGGATAAAACATTAGTAAAAGTTTTGGGCCAGAAACAAACTGATGGCCCAATTATCCCCTAATACATTAGAGATATAAAAACAAATTATGCTGAGAGATTATCCCAGCATAATTTGTTTTTTAGTGGCTTGTAAAGATGGATTTGTTTATTCCCTAAACCATTATTGTATTTAAAAATTTCAGACACACTCGCTATTACTTTGCGAGAGATACGTTGAGTGAAATTCCGTAGTTAGTGTTGGTTGTTGGGTAGGATGTTGTCGATACAAGCGGAGTGTTTACTTGGTGGTCGAAGAATGCACCAATCGTGATGCGCTTGCTCATGACATAATTAGCAGCGAAGTTGATACCCAGAGTGCGCGTACCGCTTGTCGCCTGTGTAGTGTTGACGTCAATCTTGCGGATGAGTGCTGTGTTATTGTTGATTTGCAAGTTGAAGTTGAGCGTGAGGTCATTATTCACGTTTTGCTGCTTCTTCTTGATTTTCAGCACTGAGTTGAAGTTGGCAATCTTATAGCTTGCACCAATCACAAACGACTTTTGCAATGTCTCTACCAGTTGCAGTGCCGATATGTTGAGCGCCAAAGTTCGCGCATCGCGATATTCAACATTTAAACTCAGGTCATTCTTAAATGTAGCATTGACTCCAATCAATGGCGCAAATTTCTCGGTAATAGAAACCGACGAAATGTTATATGGCGAGTTGGGGACAGGACTGTTGGTAAGAGCGTCCTGTGTGAATCCCAAGCCCTCACCTATCGACACCCAATCGGTATAGCTCGAGAAACTACCCACCGAATAGGTACATTGATAAGCATGAGTCAAAGTGAGGCTCTTAAGCACCTTCTTCACGGCAGGAATTCTGGAAAGACCGTCGTAGGTAACGCGCCAGTTAGGCAAGATGCTCTTAAGTCCTGGGAATGGATTAAGGTCAACCTTATTGGCATTTTTGCCCGAATAAGCAGCCACAAAAGCGGGAATCATCACATCACTACCTGCAGGGTTGACTGAACCATTCTCTGGATTAAACGGTGTGTTGGCATATCCTGTGCCACGCAAGAAGCCACGGTTAGGATAGCTAGAGCCAGCATAACGTTGCTCAATGCGGTCGGCAATCACTGGAATATTGTTCAAGAAGGTGTTAAACGCTTCGTTGTAGTACCCGTTGTCGACACTCACACCTCGCAGAGCAGTAGCAATGGCAATGTGAGTCTTGGTGTATGAACCCGAGTAAAGCACTCCAATATCATCATACATGAACTGGATTTGGTTAGTGCGATTGTCGGTGCGGTTACCTGTGAGTGTTATCTTCAGTCCGTTAATTGGCTCTACAACAACCTCGGCGCTAAACTCCTGAGTCTTGGCAAAGATTGCAGGGGAAGTCTGGGTAGAGTCGCCAAGCAACCATCCTCGTCCCTTAGCCTTCTCAATATAGTCTTGTCCCACAAAGCCAAATGCGAAATCAAGTCCTGGTGCCATCACATCATAGTGTGTGTTCTGTCCAAAGATGTCGCCCACGTTTGGTATGAACTGAGGTATCGAGAGCGATTGAGTCTGCCTCCACTTCACATTCACACTCTTGACACTAATAGCAAGTCTAGTGAGATATTGTGCGAGCTCGGTACCAAAGTTCTTCTTATCGCTTCCCATCACCTCGGTAACGGTAACCTTAATGCTCTTGTCGTCGCGGTTAAGAATCTCAATGTTGTTGTTATCCTTAATGTTGAACTTCACTGGATAACGTTTTCCATCAACAGTTGTGGCTGTCACACGCACCTTCTTGACGTTCATGTTGTGCTTGACAACAGTAGTAGTGTCGTTGCTCAACTGGAATGTGCGGTCAAACTTCTTAGCCTTCTTTTCGTTCTTCTTACCGCCTTTGTTATCACGTCCATTGCCACTACCCGATGACGAGAATCGCTTCTGGACATCCTTTACATATGGCAATTTGCCATAGAATGTGTCAAGATTCAAACGAGTGTCGACGTTAAACGACGACTGGTTGGCGATGCTATTGCCCGAGAAGATTCCGGCAATCTCGGTACCACGGTCCCAGCGATAGGTTGAATTATAGGTCGCACTAGCTGTAATAAAGCTCAAGATTGGAATTGCATTAAAAGGAGCCTTGTAAGAAGCGGTAAACGTCTGGTTATAGGCCCATGGAGTTCCCAAGTCCTTAATGCTGCGCCAAACGCTGTCGCGCCAGTCACGATACTCATCGGGGAAGAGCTTGCGGTTCACCTGACCTAGAGGCTCAAGAATGTGAGCCGTAGTCTGGCTATTGAACGACATAGTGAGCGACTTAATAAAGTTCCACGAGAGCGCAAATTGTCTATCCCACAAGAAGTTCTTGCTCACCGAAACTGGCAAAGTGATATCAACATCGGTTTCGTTACGAGTTTGCTGCTCGTAGTAATATCTTGAGATGTTAGTACTAAATGCCAATGAGTTAGGCAGCCAACGGAACTCCCACTCACGGAAGAATTTCAGGTTCTTCTTCTTTGCGTCAATAGCTTTCTCAAGAGGTTTGAAGGGCTTGATATAAGGTGTCCAACTATACTGCAAACTACCGCGATAGTCATTGGTGTTCTCATACTCATAGTCGGGATTACTCTTGTGAGTCTTATTGAACGAGTAGTTGAACGTGAAGTTAGCAGGATCCCAAGGCATGGGGTTCTTGCTCTTGACGTCAAATTTAAGTCCCGAAATCGAGAAGTTCTTGACAACAGTCTCGCTCACAGCATATGACTTGATAGAGTCTTTCTGCTCATCGGTGGCACAAGCGTCAAGAGCGTCTTTAAGCAAGATATCCTCATCCAGAGGATTATATTTAGGTGTTATCTTCTCATTGCTATAAGAGAAATAAACCGGCGCATGCAGCTTCACTTTCTCGGGAATAAAGCGTCCCATATCGGCCTGAACTGCCACGTTATATTGGTCGTAATTATCGAGACGACGTTGGGTCATACTCTGGTCTACTGAGCCGAATCCATTGGTTTCCTTGTGCCATCCCACATTAAGAGTACCAATATCACTCAAGTTAAGAGTCAAACTAGCCTTAGCAGCCCAGCCGCCCTCGCTGTCGAAGTCGGTTACACGAAGTTCATCGACCCAAACTACAAAGTTCTTGGTAGTTCCTGCTGTGTTGTTTCTCACACCAATGAGCATAACCCTAACCTTACTCAGCGATGGGTTACCCATCACATAGACGTGATTGCGTGGATTGTTGGGGTCCTGCTCCTGGTAACGTTGTGTGTACGATACATCAGGATTGCCCGCCATCTTCTCGGCGTTGCGGTTCTTTTTCACAGCAGTGAGCACGTCAAGGTCGAGGTCAAGCATATTCTCTTTAGGCCACACTGCAAGTCGGTCCGAAGAACTGTTGTTGCTGTATCGTCCTGGAGGAGTTACAACGAGTGGTATTTCATACTCATAGTAGTTGTTCTTCACGTCCGATCCCATGCGCACAAAGATCGACACATCACCATTCTTAAGGTTGGTTGCATCGTCGATAAACGCCTCGTTGTGCACAAACATCTGCAGGCGCTTATAGGTACGCAGGTCAAGGTTGGTGTTACGGTAAACGCCACGTGCGTCGCCAGCCTCTAGGCCCTCTACCCTCATCTGCATTGACTGCTCGTTGAGCTGGGTAATTTGCGACTGTCCCGAGTCGATGATTCGACTAACGCCAGGAGGCAGCACATAGTTAACTGGCTCACGGCTTGCATTCTCCTCAATGTTTACAGTGTTTACATCAACTGTTCCACTGCCAGGCATGTCGGCGCGGGAATTGAGGTTGTAATCATAATTACGCCATTCTCCTCTCACGAGCTCCAAGGTTGCAAACCTCAAGTGAGTTGTCTCCTTGAAATCGGTGAGGAACATACGCATAAATCTTATTGATGAGAAGTCGTTGATCGATCCAACCACTTTGTCATAGCTCTTGATGGGAATACAGAACTGATACCAAGTCACATGCTGGTCCTCGCCATTGCGTGTGCGCTGTACCGACTCTTGCTTGTCGATGATGAAGTTCTTGCCCACCTGCAAGTCCTCAGGACGAATCGACACCTTATATTGGAAATAGCGCTCATACTCGTTGAGGGTGTTATCCTGATTGATATCCTCAACATCGGGCACACTACGAGAACTCTGGTACATACCATCGGCTGCATCTTCCTGGGCCAAAGAGTTGCCCTCGGTGCCGTTGTAGTGCTTATAGCGCTCTAGAATTGAAAGTCGTTGTTCGTCATAATCATATCCACGGTAGAAGTGGTAGTTATCGCCACCCGGGTCGTTGATTGGAGAGAACTGGTCCTCCTCCATCTTGGCTATGGTCTCGGCAGGCAAAACGCTGCGAAGCTTGGTGACATACTCTTGGTAAGAAGGATAGGTCAGCTCATCGACAGTGCTAAGTCCGTTAAGACCAACGTCTTGCCTTACACGAGAGCCTGCGGCGGTCTCAAAAGCATAGGTAAGCGAAGACTTGTTGGCTATCCTACCCCAATTGGTCTCCTTAACTCCACTTTCATCGGTATCGGTATATGGCAGACCATTCTCATAGCTCTTGAGTCCATCCTTAAGGATATCCTCGCTAATCTCACCAAGGTTGATATATAAATCTCCACCATCTCGGTTGGGTTTGTTCTCATCGAGGAATGGGTCAAGGAGCCAGAACTTGATGTACTCCACGTTGTTTGTAACAAAGTCGGTGTTCTCAATCTTTCGCATGATACCACCCCATCGCTTCTCAGGGTTGAGAAGGTTACCTTCAGCGTCGATATTCTCGGCATCAAGGTTGTAAGGGCCTCTCTCTTTGGGATAGTACGAGAGGTTGAGGGTCTGTATTGTCGACGACTCACCATAGTTGAGCTCTCGTCCTGGGAATACCTCAGTATAAGGTATCTCGCGCACATATGGGCTTGATAGCTGTTCAAGGTCATTCTTGATGTAACCAGGCACAAACGATGAGTTGCGCTGAGTGAACAGACGGTCAATATAGTACCATGAGAGCAATGAACGATTCTTGCCGTAGTTCACATCGTTTGAGAGTGCAGCCTCGGGGAAAAGCGCATCGTTGGCGTTGTCATAGGGAGTTGATGCCAGGAACCATGAGTAAGGTGAGCGCAGGTCAACGCCCGTTTGAGTCGACTCAAAGTCGTCGATATAGGAGCTACCAGCGTTTGAACCAGTGCGAGACTGATGTGGTAACAACTGCGCAAACTCTCCAGTAAAGTTCACCTGCGATGGCGCTGTGGCATTTACTGTAGGTATCTTGTTGAGCAAGTTGGTAAGCCACATGAAACTATTCTTATAGGAGAGTCTAGCACCCCAAATGGTGTTATTTACAATTTCATTACCAATAGCAACCTTTTCGGTGAGGTTTTTCTCGCCATAATGCATCACAGTGGCACCTAAGTGGAAATCATCGTTGAAGGCATAGTCAAGATCTAAGCCAAGAAGTGTCTTGCGCTGTGTGCTGAAGGTCGACTGATTTTCAAGCGAAACACTAATATTTGTTCCTGCATCAATTATGCTCTGATTGGTGATAGTAACGGTACCCATCGTGTAGTCGACGGTATAGTCGCTATTCTCGGTAAGTGTCACACCACCTGCAGTTACAACAACCGAGCCTCGAGGCACATTGGTAGCGTTAAGGCTGATTGTGTTCTTGTTGGTAGACTGATATTCACCCTGGAGCACAAATTTGTTCTTATCTTGCACTTGCTGGGCATCGGTAAGCTGCATGGTATAGAGCTCATCATAGACATATTTGTCGGCTATGGCATCGTTGCCAATCTGCTTGCGCAGGTGTGAACCAAAAGGCTCAACAACGGGGAAAATCACCTTACCACCCGATGTGGTAACGGTGTATCCGTCAAGAAAGTCGAAGCGACCGTCGGGATTGAAATTGTTGTTGGCATCCAAGCGGTCTAGGTTCATAACCCTGAGGAGCGGAACACCCGAAATGTTACCCTCATTAATATAAGGTAGCTCGATACCTGTTGTATCATTCAGATACTTGATGTTAAGTTTGAAATTCGGCTTCTGAACCTGATAAGCTCCAAGTGAGTAGATGTTCTTCATCATCAGGTCCCACATGGGCACCTCGGTGTTGATAGTCGTAGACTTCAGCATCTTAACATACAGCGACTGCTCGGTCGAGGGTATGTCGCTTGCAAACTCACCCACCTGATAGGTCTTGCCCATATAGGTGTACTGATAGGCCACAGCGAGCACCTCATCGCTAGCTAGGGCGGTGTTAAGTGAGATATAGCCCAAAGATGAGTTAAGCTTATATTCAGTTGTTGAGAGCAATCTTGCGCTCTCAATCTTCTCGTAGTCTTTACCTCCTTCAAAGTCATAAGCCGACAAGGGAGACAACGCATTGGCTGCCTGGCTGATAAAACGAGCATCGGGGTAGCTGGTCTTTATCTCGTCAAGAAGGGTATTGGAGGTGTTGGTTGGGTTGGGCAAACTAGTGGTCGAGGTCCAGTGGCTGTTACCAATGTGCTGATTCTCGGCAACATCCATGAAGGCCATAATGTTACGCGACTCATTGAAGTTGCCACGTTTGTTAGTAATCCACACCTCAATGCGAGTGATATTGATTCCGCTCGATACTAGCGGGAGTTTCGAAGTCCAATTGTCGTAGTTGTCACGGAAGAAGTGCGACAAGAAGAAGTGACGGTTTTGGTCATACTTGTCGGCGGTAATATAGAATTCAGTGGTTTGAGCGCCACCACGGGTATTAACCGTTTGAGTCTCAGAATTCTGTTGCGACACAAGAGCTGTAGCGGTGAGACGTCCAAATTGCAGCTTGGTCTTTATACCAAAAAGTGCCGAACCACCCCTGATGAGCGACGAACCTGTTGTCATGCTCACGTTACCAGCCTCGATGTTCTTGATTATCTCGTCCTCTTTGCCTTCATAGGCCAACTTCAGGTTTTTGTTGTCAAACTCAAAGGTCGCGTCGGTGTTGTAAGTCATGTTGAACTTCATCTTATCACCTACCGACGCTTGGATAGTGGCCTGAATTTTCTGGTCGAAATCAAAGTAGGTCTTGCGCTTGGCATTCATCGACAATGCAGGGTTGTCGGTTTTGTTGGTCTTGACGCCCATCTTGATTTGTACCGAACCCTGAGTCTTGAGCTGAACGCCACCAGGACCAAACACCTTCTCCAGAGGACCAAGACCAAACTGCATATCGAGGAAGTTGAACGGATTTTTCTTCTTCTCCTCGGCGGTCTCGGCATTCTTCTGGCGATAATACTGCATCATCGACTCGCGCAACGTGAGATTGTTGTACTCCTCGGCAGTTAGGATGAATGGAGTAACAATATCATAATCACCAATCTTGGTATGGATAATGTAACAGCCGGTCTCGTAGTCATACTCGGCCTCGGTGGTGATATTGCTTGGGTTCTTAAGGTCGGCTGCATACTCACCCTCTTTCAGGTCTTCATATTCCTCGGGGACCGTTGGGTGAACACCATATCGCATCCTGATCTTGTCTTTCTGGTTCTTCTGCTCCTTGTCGACAGCTGTTTTGTCGGGAACAGGAGGTGGAGGGGGAAGAGTGGAGTTATTATATTGAGCATGCGACACATTAACCGCAACAACGCACATCAGCACGCTGAGCAGAATGGTCTTCATTGTCGTTTTAATATTTCCTGAATTATAAAAATTCATCGTTAACGTTATCTTTTCTCTTCTCCTTGGACTTCTCAACAAGCTTTTACATCATCTTCAGCGCCTTCTTGATAGCCTCCTCTACAGTGATTGAAGGGTTCTCCTTAAAGAGCTTTTTAAGCACTTTCTGAGACATTTGCTGTGTGAAGCCAAGCATGATAAGCGCCGCTAGCGATTCGTCAAATACCGCATTAGGTGCGCTATCATTATCTAATAACGTATCGGATGCCACTTTTATTTTATCCTTTAAGTCAACTAATATTCTTTGTGCTGTTTTTCCGCCTATTCCTTTCACCGATTTCAGTAACCCAACATTTCCACTGGCGATGCATTGCTCAAGGTCCTCGGGAGATAACGATGAGAGTATCATGCGGGCAGTATTTGGCCCCACTCCGCTCACACTAATTAGCATCATAAACAGCTCACGCTCATGCTTCGTGGCAAATCCGAAGAGAACGTGTGCATCCTCTCTAATAGCCTCATAAACATACAGTTTAGCCATCTCACCTTTTGATTTCTTCAACACCTCATTATAGGTAGTCAACGATATGTTTATCATGTAACCAATGCCGTTGTTATCCACAACAACAAAAGTTGGATTAAGCTCCGCAATTTGTCCACTAATATAGTCTAACATACTCAAAATAATTTAAAATTAAATACAAAATTAATTATTTTCATTTATTACCACAAAATTTCGCTTGAAAATATCAAAATGACCAATTAATTACACAGAGAAAACTTACCATTTACATAACCTACAACCAAACCTACCATATCATGTTTGTCAACAATAGATTATGCATCACATATTAAACTTACACTTTAATATTCCAAATGTGTTTGTACAGCATTGTTTTACAGGCGATTTATCTTATCATTTTAAAGTGTTGGTTTAACCTACCCAATATCACTATAAATGAGTATTTATTACAACAAAATACTCACTCTTTGTTATTAATAGATTCTACTATTATTAGTAACTTTGCAAAAAATTTTAAACTATGCTATTATCTGAATTAAAAACCGGTGAAAAAGGTGTTGTGGTAAAGGTTATGGGCCACGGCAGTTTTCGCAAGCGCATCATTGAGATGGGATTCATCAAGGGCAAGACCGTAGAGTCGATTCTCAACGCGCCACTGCAAGATCCGGTTAAATACAAAATAATGGGCTATGAGCTCTCGCTCCGTCACGAAGAAGCTGCGATGATTGAGGTTGTGAGCCAGGAAGAGGCTGCTGCCATGGCACAGGAGCTCAACAACGAGATAAAATCAAATGGCAGTGAAGTTGTTGAGGTTGAAGCTCTTGACACAAGCCTTAAGAACTTGGCCACCAAAAAGCGCCGCACCATCAACGTGGCTCTCGTTGGCAACCCCAACTGCGGCAAGACGTCGCTCTTCAACTTCGCCAGCGGCGCCACCGAGCACGTGGGCAACTATAGCGGTGTGACGGTCGACGCCAAGGAGGGCACTTGCCATTTTGAGGGTTACACCTTTAACCTGGTGGACCTTCCCGGCACCTACTCTCTCACGGCCTATAGCCCCGAGGAACTCTATGTGCGCAAGCAGATTATTGAAAAGACTCCCGACGTTGTCATCAACGTTATCGACTCCAGCAACCTTGAACGTAATCTTTACCTCACCACCCAGCTCATTGACATGGACTTGCGCATGGTTTGCGCCTTGAACATGTATGACGACCTGGAGCGCAAGGGCGACAAGCTCAACAACTCCAAGCTTGGGCAGCTCTTTGGTGTGCCCATGATTCCCACTGTGTTCAAGACAGGCAAAGGTGTTGACCTGTTATTCCACATCATCATCAACCTTTATGAGGGGGTGGACTACATCGACGAGAAAGGAAACATCAACCCCGAGATTGCTGCCGAGATTCAAAATTGGCACCGCGAATATGGAAAGGACATTGAGCACGAGGAGGATTTCGCAGCTGGTAACAAGGTGAAAAACAATGTGTTCCGACACATTCACATCAACCATGGTCCCGACCTGGAAGAGGCCATCACCAAGGTAAAAACCGAGCTTGAGAAAAACTCGCAAATCAGGCACCGATACTCGCTTCGCTACCTTGCCATCAAACTTATGGAGAATGACAGCGAAGCCGAGAAAACAGCCCTCAAGCTACCTAACGGCAAGGAGATTATCGCGATACGTGACGAGCAGGCCAAGCGCATCAAGCAGAACACCAAGGAAGATAGCGAGAATGCTATAATGAACGCAAAATATGGCTTTATCAACGGAGCCCTCATGGAGAGTTTTGTTGAGGGCAACAACACCGATGCTCACCAAATCACCAAGGTGCTCGACAACATCGTCACCAACCGCTGGTTGGGATTCCCGCTGTTCTTTGTGTTCCTGTGGCTTATGTTCTGGGTTACGTTTACCGTAGGACAATACCCAATGGACTGGATCGATGCAGGTGTAGAATGGCTTAAAAACCTAGCCAACACCTATTTACCCGAAGGGCCTCTGAAGGCGATGGTAGCCGACGGTATCATTGGCGGTGTGGGTTCGGTAATCGTGTTCATGCCGCAAATCCTTATCCTATATTTCTTTATCTCCATAATGGAGGATTCGGGCTACATGGCTCGTGCTGCATTCATCATGGACAAATTAATGCACGGCATGGGTCTTCACGGCAAGTCGTTCATACCCATGATTATGGGTTTTGGCTGCAACGTGCCTGCTATTATGGCTACGCGCACCATCGAGAGCCGCAATAGCCGCCTTATCACCATGCTGGTGCTGCCATTTATGAGCTGCTCGGCACGACTGCCCATCTACATCATGATAATAGGTGCGTTCTTCGCCAGCAATCAGAGCCTTATTATGCTGTCACTCTACGCCATAGGCATCGTGGTGGCCATCATCATGAGCCGCCTGCTTAAGCGTTTCCTCATCAAAAACGACGACACACCATTTGTGATGGAACTACCACCCTACCGCTTCCCAACTGCCAAAGCCATTTGGCGACACACATGGTCCAAAGGCAAGCAGTATCTCAAGAAGATGGGAGGCATAATCCTTGTCGCATCGATAATCGTGTGGTTCTTGGGCTATTACCCCAACCACGACGCTTATAGCTCTAGCCAGGAACAGCAAGAGCACAGCTACCTGGGAATGATTGGCAAAACAATAGAGCCAGTGTTCACCCCCAATGGCTTTGACTGGAAGCTCGACGTGGGCCTTGTGGCTGGCGTGGGCGCCAAGGAAATTGTAGCATCGACCTTGGGTGTAATCTATAGTAACGACGACAGCTTTGCCGAAGACGACTCCGTGAGTGAAGACACTGTGAAATATAGTTCACTAAATGCCAAGATGACCGCCGACGGCATCACGCCGCTCGCAGCCTTCAGCTTCCTGCTATTCGTACTGCTTTACTTCCCATGCATTGCCACAATCGCGGCTATCAAGGGCGAAACAGGCAGCTGGAAATGGGCCATCTTCGCAGCACTCTACACCACTGCCGTTGCTTGGGTAGTATCGGCGCTAGTGTTCCAAATAGGCTCCATCATCTAGCCCCTTTTCCCACTATATCGAAATCACAAGGTCGTTACCAGCGCGCTGGTAACGACCTTGATTGTTTAACTTTAATCACTGATAATAAAGTTCCAGGACTTGCTTTCTAATCGTCCACATGAATCTACTCGCCCGCAGGTATCTCTATGTATAAGCATCTTCCATTGAGGCTGACGAAAGACTTTTTTGCCATCAATATGGGTAAAGGTAAGTGGCCTAAATCGTAAATTTGCTGGTGGCACGTAACAATGGTTTACAATCCACCCTGTGGTGTCTCTGTCAAAGATATAGCCTTGGGCTGGATCTGATAATTGCGTAGAATCAGCACTGACCTGGACAGAGTCTTGATTAACCGGGCTAGAGTCATTCTCGCTTGTCATAGCACCCACACAAACTGTAGATGCAAGCGCCAAAGATATGAGCAATTTGGTTTTCATAACGCAATAATTTTGAAGATTTTCACAAAAATACATTGTTTCTATTTAAGCAACAAATCCAAGCCACAAGTATTAACAAAATTTATGATGCACAATCACTTAGAAAGGATTATGCATCACAAATTAATACTAGGTTTAAATTGTGTTACTCCAGTCCACGCAGGCGGAGGAGAGCCTTGGCATCAGGCTCACGGCCACGGAACTTCTTGTAGAGGGTCATGGCGTCCTCGGTGTCACCAGCCTCAAGGATATAGCGGCGATAGTCGTTGGCAACGTTCACATTCATAGGACCTTCTTGCTGGAAACGCTCCCAGCCGTCGGCCTCAAGAACCTGAGCCCAAAGATAGGTGTAGTAGCCGCAGCTGTATTCCTCGCTGTTGAAGATGTGCTTGAAGTAAGGGCTGCGATAGCGATACTCGATGATTTTGGGCATGTGAAGGCGCTTAGCAACCGAACGCTCAAATGCTTTGACGTCGATGTTGTCGCACCAGTTGATTTTATGCCACTCGATGTCGAGCAATGCAGCACCCACGAGCTCGGTGGTCATGAAGCCCTGGTTGAACTTCGACGACTCGATGAGCTTGTCAACAAGTGCCTGAGGAATCACCTCGCCAGTCTTGTAGTGCTTTGCATAGTTCTTGAGCACCTCGGGAACAAGCATCCAGTGCTCATTAATCTGTGATGGCATCTCTACCATGTCACGATCAATGTTGGTACCTGCAAGGCCACGATAAGGCACTTGAGTCAACATTCCGTGCAGGGCGTGTCCGAACTCGTGGAAGACAGTCTCGACCTGGTCGATGGTGAGCAACGAAGGTGTATCCTTAGTGGGAGGATTGAAACTACCCACGTTGTAGACGATTGGGCGCTCAACTACACCATTGTAGTTATAGGCGGTTTGCATCTCGTTCATCCAAGCTCCCTGGGCCTTGGTAGCACGTGGGAAATAGTCGGTCATAAACACAGCCAAATGCTTGCCCTGGGCATCCTTAACGTCGTAGACGGTAACCTCGGGGTTATATTTGGGAGCATCTTTCATCTCGGTGAAGGTAATACCGTAGAGTTTGTTGGCAACATAGAAGATACCATTCTTCACCACGCTGTTAAGCTCGAAGTAAGGACGAATCTCATCCTCGCTGAAGCTGTAGCGCTCGGCTTTCACCTTGTTGGCATAGTAGTAGTAATCCCAAGGCTCAAGCTTGAAATTGGCACCGTGAGCATCGGCATACTTCTGCATATCGGCAACTTCCTCGTCAACCTTCTTGATGGCTGGACGCCAAATTTGCATGAGCAGGTTCTCAGCCTTCTCAACGGTCTTAGCCATTACTGGGTCGCAAGCGTAGTCGGCATAAGTCTCAAAGCCTAAAAGGTTGGCCTTGCGCTGACGCAGCTTGAGAATCTCGTTGATGTTCTTGCTGTTATCCCATTCGTCGCCGTGGCTTGCAGTAGTGGTGTAGAGCTTATACATTTTCTCGCGCAGGTCACGGTTGTCGGCATCGTTGAGCACTGCAAGGCGAGTGGCAGCCGAGGCAGTGAATGCCCAGCCTTCATGACCACGAGCCTTTGCCAGCTCGGCAGCACCGTCGATTGCTTCCTGAGAGAGGCCTGAGAGTTGAGCCTTGTCGGTGACATAAATCACGTTCTCACTCATCTCACGCATAACGTTCTTGCCAAATGCAAGCTCAAGCTCCGATTCACGTTGGTTGATTTTCATGAGCTCTTCTTTCTTCTCGGGATCAAGCAACGCGCCCTTGCGCACGAAACGCTTGTAGTATTTCTCAACAAGGCGCTTCTGCACTGGATCGAGACCCATTTGGTCGGCGTTGTTATACACCATCTTGATGCGCGAGAACAGGCCGTCGTTCATGTAAATCTCATCACCGTGAGCAGTCATCAAGGGCATGAACTTTTCGGCAATCTCCTGCATCTCGGGAGTGGCGTCGCTCTCGTTCAAAGCCACAAACACAGCGCATACCTTATTATATAACTTACCACTATTGTCAAGAGCCAGAACGGTGTTCTCAAAGGTTGGAGTCTGTCTAGCATTAGCTATCATCTCAATTTCCTTGTTGTGCTGAGCAATACCTTCCTCAAGGGCTGGCATGTAGTGCTCATACTTGATGCTCTCGAATGGCGGAATTTGGTACTTGGTGGTGTACTCCGTCATAAATGGATTAACATTCTCGGCTGTTTTCACTTTCTTAGGTGTTTTGCCTGCTGCCGGCAAAGCCAAAACAGCGATGGCGAGTAATGAAACAATTGTTTTTCTCATAATAGTTTAGTTATTAGTTTTTTGAGTATTTAATTACGTTACTATAGTTATTTCCAAATGAAGGTTGCCATCTGCGGGTAGTGGTCGCTGTCGGGCACCTTGGCTATGCTCCAATCTACTGCCTCCATAGCGCCACGATAGAGGATGTGGTCAATCTTAAAATACATGCGATTGGCATTAAAAGTGTAGGTGAAGCCACAACCACAATCCTGGAAAGCATCGCTAAGGTCATCACCTCGCAGTGTGCGATAGCAATAGGACGATGGTGCCTCATTAAAATCACCACACACTATAACATTGGCTGGACCATTATCGATAAGGGTGCGTATGATGTGAGCTTCCTCGGCATGACGAACAAATGCGCGACCAAGCTTGTCGTAGAGCGAATGCTTGATGCGTTGCAAGTTGTTACGATTGTTAACGTTTACCTCACGACGAGTTAGGTCGGTGTATAAATCCTTATCACTCCTGTCCATGCCTATTGAACGCAGATGCAGACTGATAACGCGCAACTGCCTGCCACCAGACATCTCAATGTCAAAAGCTTTTGCATATACCCCACCATCGTGATTGGGATTTGTCTCAAAAGCCGAATCCGACACAACAGTATAAGGATATTTTGACAGTATAACCAGGTCACGATAGCCACTGCTGCGGTAGGGATATTTCTGAATTATCTCATCACGCATACCTATCACATTGGGTACGGTAAGGTAGTTGCGTTCCTGCGAGCCCTCCTGCATCAGCACGAGGTCAGCATCCTGATCCAAAATGTGCCGCATAGGTTTTGAGGGCTTGTCCTGGTTAGTATAATCAAAGTTGGCGACGTTATAGCTCATTACCTTGAAGGTGGAGTCAACGTCATAATTCTTGGCAAACACATTGAGGGGACACACCGTGCTTATAGGTCCCCACGAGAGCAACACCGCCACCAGTGGTATTAGTGCGTAGCGCCAACGAAACAGCAAGAGCCACATCACCAATATCACAAGATTGACAATCAGCACAATGGGCATGCCCAGAGTGAGCATTGAGAATAAGGTACTCGTGTTGGGGTCCACCACCCCGCCCCAAGCCGACATAAGCATCAGCACCGCCATCACTATTGTGATAGTGAGCAGCACTGCCTTGACTGTTATTTTTCCCAGCTTGAGTCCTTTCATAGAGATTTATCGCTTGCGAGATGCGTTAAACAGAAATTCTTTCTCCTCGTCGCTCAAGGCACCATAGCCCGAGCGCTTGAGCTTGCCAAGTATTTCATCGAGTCGCTGTTCGTCGAGCGACGCCGACGGCTCACTCTTATCGCTGTCGGCAGTTTTTGTCTGCTTTTTCGCCTTTTTTGTCTTCTTTGCTTTAGAGGCATTACCTTTTATAGGTTCCCATGCCTTCTGGCGAGGACGCTTCTTGAATATCGACACCACAGCGTCAATGCAGCGGTTTATCCACGACGTAATGTCATGGCCACGCTTTATCGACAATCCAAACCACAAGCCCATGAGCATGCCACCCAGGTGAGCTATGTGCCCACCCATATTGGCTCCCTCAATTCCTATTAGGTCAATAAACACAGTTGCAATTGCAACCCACTTTAGGGAAACACCGCCAATGAAAAGCAGGTTAATTTGATAGTCAGGACGATAAACCGAGACGGCAATAACTATCGCCATCACCGAGGCCGATGCACCCAGCATCATTGCCTGGCTACCGTTTAGATGCGGCAACAGGTTATAGGCGGCAATATACAGAGCAGCACCACCCAGACCACCAAGCACATAAAGACCTCCCAATTGGCGCGGAGTGAAGAACTCCAAAAAGATGCGGCCAAGCCAATAGAACCACAACATGTTGAACAAGATGTGCAACACGCCATAATGGGAGAACATATAAGTGATTATAGTCCACGGACGACGCAATAACAACCACAAGTCGGCTGGCAATTCCACCCACTGGACAAGAACGTTGCTGTCGCCAGTGCCCAGAAATGACAACACCCCAACAAGGCGCAACACAACAAACACTGCGATGTTGATGTAGATAAAACGCATCAACAACGAGGCGGCATTATACCGATTCTTTATCTCGTCAAATCTCATGATAACGGTTAAAAACGCCTTTCTTCTTCCAGTAGAACAGTAGTATCGCCGCAAAGAGCATACCTCCCAAGTGGGCAAAATGTGCGACACTGCTGTTGATACCCGCAACACCAAAGAACAACTCAAACAGTGCAAAACCTATCACAGCCCACTTTGCCTTGACAGGTATGGGGATGAGCATGATGTATATGGGAATATTGGGAAACAGCACAGCAAAGGCAAGCAAGATACCAAACACAGCACCCGAAGCACCCACTGTCATTAAGAGGTTATAGAATTGATTAACTGGTATTATTTCACTTCCTGTATTAACACCTGTATAAGCACTCAAATCGCCTATGGTCAAGTGCCATACTACCTCTTGAACAATACCGGCACCAATGCCGCAAACGAAGTAGAAAATCAAGAATCGCTTAACGCCCATCACGCGTTCAAGAAGTGATCCAAACATCCATAATGTGAACATATTAAATAATATGTGCCATATTCCAGTAGAAAAACCGCTGGAATCGTGCATGAACATATATGTAACAAATTGATGAACGTGGAAATCTTCAGCTAGCCAAAAATGCAATGCTAAGTA
Organism: uncultured Bacteroidales bacterium; assembly: GCA_902792435.1. GTDB lineage: Bacteria > Bacteroidota > Bacteroidia > Bacteroidales > Muribaculaceae > Sodaliphilus. The sequence continues at coordinate 18,379 of CADAZN010000006.1, read as the reverse complement.
TTTATTCAAGTCTACAATTCCTCGCTGACCTAACAACAAGGTTGCCAACCACAATATAGAATTTATGATTATGATATTCTTTGTTGCAATAGGAATTGATGGGGTATTCCAACGAAAATTTGTACTCATTTTATCACTAATATTAAGCGAACTGGGACTTTTTAAGTTGTTTAATTATATATTATTTTCAAAGGACAAAATTATAGTAAATTGCCGATATTGCACCATTTTATAGAAGAAAAATGACCTTTTTTAATAAAAAATATGAAAATTGTTCAATTTTTTTTTGCTGAATGTTTTTGTTTTTCTATATTTGCGATGTTAAAAGCATTCAAAACTATTTTGTTAACAATTTAATCATCAATTATTATGAACAAAACAGAATTAGTAAACGCTATTGCTGAAGAAGCAAAATTAACTAAAGTTCAAGCTAAGGCTGCCCTCGAGGCTGCTCTTTGCGCTGTAGGTGGTGCACTTGCTAAGGGTGACAAGGTTGCTCTTATCGGCTTCGGCACTTTTGGTGTTGTTGAGAAAGCTGAGCGTCAAGGCTTAAATCCTCAGACTAAGAAAAAAATCACTATCCCCGCAAGAAAAGTGGTTAAATTCAAAGCTGGTGCTGAACTCGCAGCTAAGGTTAAATAAGCTTCTTAAGCAAGAATTTAACGAAATAAAGGTTTCACGTCAATTGACGCGAAGCCTTTATTTTTATATTAAGTTATCAGGGCTATTGCTCACTTTTCTCAGTGGCATCGGGTGTGGCATCCTCCCCTATCCTCATCCTTTGCATTTTTTGAATATAAGCAAGCTCATTAATTGCATAATCTTTACTGAAGGGATCTTCGAGCAACTCACGAAACTCCTTTTCTGCGTCTTCCAGCTTGCCAAAATTTATCAAGCTATAAGCGCGTCTACGTTTCAAAAATGACACAAATCTAGCAATATGTTCGGGAAGCTCAGATTCATCATTATAATAGTTCTGCTCAACTATTTTAAGGTAGCCGTCAATGAAATGAAACACCCTCATGTCGCCCGCATTGGCAAGGACATTTACAAGTTCCTGCACATGCTCTATGTTTCCTGAACCACGACAAATCTCAAGATAATAAAAAGCCCTATCAAATTTTCCCATCTCACACAAGCAGAAACCAATGTAGAAGCTCAGGCTGTCGAGTGCATCGCTCACCGAGGACACACTATCATGCTTGATAACGTGATAAGCATTCATGAAAAGTTTTAAAGCTTGAGCATATTGGCCTAGAGCAAAATAACGCCGTCCCCAGTAATAATTCAAGCCCACATGAGCATTCGACAACTGAGCAATAATCATTTCGTCGGTCGTGAGCGATGCATCCTTGTCTTTTACATGATCTTGATATTCTTTCCACATGTAATCAAACTCCTTCACCTTCTTCGTCGAATCCACTTTATCGTAGGCGAGCAGCAGAGAAACCAATCCTCGTGAAGCATTTTCATTTAATGTGGTGAGCGACTGTGAGCGGTCAAGGTCGGCAGGTTGTACGGCCGCATACGCCCTATAATAGAGAGTCGACTTATCCTCGTCGCGTGCAACAAGATTTATTGTGAGTGAATGCGACTCTTGACTTGCATCTTGAAAATCAACAATCATTACAGCACTTTGCCTCGAAAATCTCACTTGACGTTCCTCTCCCTCACAGATTGGCTCAACTACTTCAATTATAGGCGAATAAAGAGGCATTTCCCTTATCATCAGGTCATCCTCATATGTTGTTATCGCATCATCTTCTATTATGCGCAATTTGGTATATGATACTGGAGTAATATCATCACACGCCAACTGCATGAAGTCGGAAATTGTGTAAGTAAAATCTTCGTTACTGCGAACCAGCTCGCCCTCATTTTGATGATTGAGTTCAAATTCATGTGCTATAGTATTCTCACGCTCATCTAAAGCTTGGTGATATTCAAGATCCTTGAAATAACCTCCCCTGTCATCTTTTATCTCCTCTTCAACTTTTTGAGAGAAATCGCGCTGCACATTAAAAAAGGTATCGAGAATGGAAGCAAACTCCTCTACTTCAAGACTGTTTTTCATTACTGGCATCTCACAATGAGCGGCTACCTCGAAACGGTCGCTTATCATACTATAGAGCAATTTATGGCAATAGCATGCATTGTTAAAAACGTTACATACGTGGCGCACGACATTCAAATTGTCGGCACTGGTAGAATACATGTAGGCATAGATAAAAGTCAACATGTTTTTCTTCAAAAACAGCCTAATGGTAAAAAACCTTCCTTGATACTTGAAATCATAAAACACATCATCGGCTTCACCTTTGCGAGTCTCAAATTTGCAATTGAGACTATCAAGACAATATATCAACGATTCCTCAAGCGACATGTTGTCACTATACTTTATAGCGACTTGATCATTAGAAACTTGGCCCTGATTCTTAGATTTTGACTTACTAAACAATGACATATGATTATTTTCCTTTTTGATATTAGTATACTTATCAATCACTTGCAAATTATATGCCAACTGACAGATATGCCATTTTATCATATATCTAGCAATGTTAGTTCTTACTATGAATACTTCCACGTTAATTTGTATAAATGAAGATTTTTTGTTTAATTTGCATGAATTTTTATTATGGTATAACTGATAAAAAACATAAACAATAAAATCCTAAAGACTAAAAGCTACTCCACGCTATCTATGAGTTACAAAATAAAATACTCCTTGGCCTCTATCTTATTAGTTATCATATATTTTATGGCTAATGCTGAGGTCAATAACGAACAATTATATAATGCTTTAAAAAAGTATGATTCCGTTGGCAATTTCACTAACGAAGGAGCCTATGTTGAGAGAGACAACCTATGGGGATTTGTCAATATCATAGGCCAAGAAATCATACCCTGCAAGTACGATAATATTGGAGAATTCAAAAAGGGTATTGCCAAAGTATATAAAAACAACAAATGCGGTCTTGTAGATTCTATTGGCAATGAGATTGTTCCATGCAAGTATGACGATATAAATAATTATTACCATGGTTTTGCTGAGATAATAAATAACAATAAGTGCGGATTAGTTAATTTTAACGGAAAGGAAGTTCTCCCATGCCAATATGACGACATAATCTATTTTGATGAGGGATTTGCTGCACTAAAAGACGGCAATATGTGGGGATTTGCAAGCACCAATAACGGAAAAGTAATTACAGGTTTCAAATATGAACACGTTAAAAAATTAAGCGAAGGATTGGCAATTGTCTGTTCTGGAAACTTATTCGGAGCGGTAAATGCCACTGGAAACGAAATTCTTTCAACCAAGTATCATGAAATAACCATATTAGACCCAAAATATGCTATAATTGTTCGAAATGGCCGTTGTGGACTGATTAATAGCTCAGGAGAAATTCTTATTCCCTGTATGTATGATGAAATAGAACTACATAATGGAGACATTTTTAAAGTTAAAGACAAGAATAACTGGACATTTATAGACTCAAACGGAGAGTCTCCTAATATTGACAACGATCAAATAAGCTATTATGAGTATTATGAGAAATTGGAAAGAGAAAAGCAGATAGAGGCAGAAAAAAAGCAAAAAGCAACCGAAGAAAGATCAGCAAAGAAGAATATTGCCGAAAAAACAGTCAAAATTAAAGAGACAGAAGATAACTCTCAAATTACAGCTGCAGAGGCAATCAAAAGAAAAGCCCTCAGCAAATATTATATAGTAAAAGAGTTTGATAATGGCACATCAATAGTTAAAAAGGATGGCAAATATGGTTTAGTGAATTCCCAAGGAAAAGAAATAGCACGTTGCAAATATGACTCAATTGGAAGTTTCACTTACGGGGTTGCTATCGTAAAAAAGAGTAACAAATACGGTATGATTAATTTAAACGGAAAAGAAGTCTCCCGCTGTAAATATAACGGACACATTCTGTTTTATGGTTCTGTCGCTTTTAAAAGCAATAAGTGGTGGGGATTTGTCGACTTTAACGGGAATGAGATTTCAAATTTCATTTACAACAACGTGTGGAAGATAAACGAAAAATTAGCAAAAGTTAAGTATAAATTATTATATGGGGTTGTCAATGCCTCAGGTAAAGAGGTTCAACCATGCCAATACAATGAAATAACACCTATAACCAAAGATTACACAATAATTCGTCATGAATATAAGTATGGTTTGATAAATAATAAGGGGGAGATTGCCGTTCCATGTAAGTATGATAAGATAGGCCCTTCCGAAGGAAGTTTCTTTAGTGCAAAAAAAGGTTATAATTGGGGACTAATCAACTCGAAAGGTGAAATTGTTGCGCCATTTGTTTTTTATGAAATACATAAGATCCACAATGGTTTAGCTTTGGTTGAAAAAGATGGCTACTTCGGTTTAATAAACAATTCTGGTGAAGAGGTCTTACCCATTTACTACAATGAAGACCTCTTTTACGGCATTTGGGAATCAGAAGACGGAAAAGGCAACCACATCAAACTTAATATTGATGAAGATAAGATTATCAAAACTATTATACGCAATGGGCATGTAACTAATGATATCTTAGAGTCTCCTTATAGCATTGATAAAGACGCTAATGATGACACTTATCTCTCAACTATTTCAACTAGTTACAAACTTGAAATATTTGCCATTTATGACCAAAATGGTAACAAATTCCATAAAAATGGAGAAGAAGTACATCATTCAGCTGCTCACATGCCTTCTTTCCCAGGAGGTGACGCAGCTCTTATGAAGTACTTGAGAAGCAACATCCGTTATCCACAGGCTGCTGCTGACAGCAACATCCAAGGAAAGGTTGTGGTTCAATTTGTTGTCACAAAGACTGGTAAGATTGGCGACGTTAGGGTGGCTCGCTCGGTTGACAAAAATCTTGACCGCGAAGCAATACGATTGTGCAAATCTTTACCAAGATTCAGACCAGGCCGAAACGGTAATGGAGACAGAATAAACGTTTGGTACACACTTCCAATAACATTCACGCTTTCAGGAGAGAATTAAAATCATATATTCCAGACAAGGATTAACCTATTATTCACAACACTTCTTTATGACAAATTTGAATAAATATATCCTGTCCACGTTATTAGTTTTCAGCATCCTTTCTGGCTATGCTATGGTTAATAACGAACAATTATATAATTCCTTAAAAAAGTATGATTCTGTAGGCAACATCACTGACGAAGGAGCATATGTTGAGCGTGACAATCTATGGGGATTTGTCAATACCAAAGGTCAAGAGATCATACCCTGCAAGTACGATAGTATTGGAGACTTCAAGAACGGAGTCGCCAAGGTATATAATAATAACAAATGTGGTCTTGTAGATACTGCTGGCAATGAGATTGTTCCATGCAAATTTGATGACATAAATAATTATTACCACGGTTTTGCTGAGATAATAAATAACAATAAGTGCGGATTGGTTAATTTTAATGGCAAAGAGGTTATCCCATGCCGATATGACGATTTAATCTATTTTGATAAGGGATTTACTGCACTAAAAGAAGGCAATGTGTGGGGATTCACAAGCACTAGTGGAAAGAAAATAACAGGCTTCAAATATGATCAAGTAGAGAAATTGAATGATGGATTGGCAAAAGTCAGAAACAACAACCTGTATGGAGTTATTAATTCAAAAGGTCAAGAAGTTCTTGCGTGTAAATATATTGACATAAGTAAAATCAGTAAAGACTTTGCAAGAATCAATAGAAATAATCGTTGTGGTTTAATTAACAAAATTGGAGAGATTATTTTTCCTTGCATGTATGATGATATCGATGGATTTGATGAAAAATCTTTCATGATTAAAGATAAAGGGAAATGGGGATTAATGAATACAAATGGCGAGATAATCACTCCCTGTGAATATCTCGACAGCAACACTTTATTAGACCATAAAAAACGCAAAGCCGAGCTCGACACTCTTCTGAATATGGACTATTCTATAATTAGTTACGACTTTACTGAGACAACAGAAAAGAAAATAAATAATAATTCCAGTGGTCCTTCCATTTCTGATTACAGACAAAAACATAGAGAACTGCTGTCTAGAAGCCAAAAAGAACGACGGACCGATAGCGACATCGTTGATGACATCTACAGCGTGGGATGGAGCAACCGTAGTATTAACCCATATGGTAGCAGTAACATCCCCTCTTCCAAGACTATTGACGTTTCGAAGTATGCAATGCCCATTAAATACCGAATGATTACTTCTCATTTCGGATATCACATGCACAAAGGTACCGATTTTAAGGCTAATAATGGTGACACAGTTTATGCAGCTTTCACCGGCAAAGTGCGTCTCATAGAATTTGAGCGTAACAGATTGGGGGCATTCTTAATCGTTCGTCATAATAATGGTCTTGAGACTATCTATGCTCACCTCTCTATGTTCTTTGTTAAAGAGAACCAATATGTTAAGGCTGGAACACCTATTGCTCTGAGTGGTAGCACAGGAAATTGCACTGAACCAAAACTCCACTTTGAAATCCGTTATATGGGAGTGCCCATAGATCCTGAGACAATCTTTGACTTCACCAATGGGCGCACTCATAATGATCAATACATTTTTAATAGAAGTTGTAGCGAAAAGACTATTAAAAATCAATAAATAAGCTTGATGAGAAACCGTATGAGTAACACACAGTAAAGTGTATATTTAAACATCCACACATTTCATAGCAATAAAACATACTGAGAGAGTGCATTATTAATTGGATATGGATCTTTTTGGCATTTGTAATTCTGTTGTTTATATCAAAGGATTGCACAAATATTATGTTTATTTTTAAAAATAATATATATTAATATTCAAAGAAATTCACTACCTTTGCACTTGCAAAAGCGCTTTTTGGGCGCAAGGATGATTGAATCTATTGTTGCTCAACACATTAACGTAAAATAATCTAAACATTTACTATTTTATATTTTAATTCAGTTTTAACAAATGAAGACAATCTACACTTTCGGTAACGGTAAAGCAGAAGGTAGTGCCGACATGAGAGACCTCCTTGGAGGTAAGGGTGCTAACCTCGCCGAGATGAACCTCATTGGTGTGCCTGTTCCTCCAGGTTTCACTATCACCACTGAAATGTGTCGCCTCTACAACGAGAAGGGACGCGACGAAGTTATCAAACTCATCAAGGGTGACGTTGAGAAGTCAATAGCTCACATCGAGAGCTTGACTGGCAACAAGTTCAACGACCCATCAAATCCTCAGCTCGTATCGGTGCGCTCAGGTGCTCCCGTTTCGATGCCTGGTATGATGGACACCGTTCTTAACTTGGGTATCAACGACGAGGTAGCTGCTACTCTTGCCGAAAAGAGTGGAAATCCCCGCTTTGCTTGGGACAGCTATCGCCGCTTCGTTCAGATGTACGGTGACGTAGTTCTTGGCATGAAGCCTGAGAACAAGACCGACATCGACCCATTTGAGGCTATTATCGAGAAAGTAAAGGCCGACAAGGGCGTGAAATTCGACACTGAGCTCGAGGTTGAAGACCTCAAGACTCTTGTTAAGCTGTTCAAAGAGGCTGTTAAGAACAATACTGGCAAGGACTTCCCAACTAGTGCATGGGATCAGCTTTGGGGCGCAATTTGCGCTGTATTCGACAGCTGGAACAACGAGCGCGCTATCCTCTATCGTCAGATGAACCGCATCCCCGAGGAGTATGGCACCGCTGTTAACGTTCAGGCCATGGTTTATGGTAACATGGGTAACAACTCGGCTACTGGCGTTTGCTTCTCTCGCGACGCTGCTACTGGTGAGAACCTCTTCAACGGCGAGTACCTGATCAATGCTCAGGGCGAGGACGTTGTAGCTGGTGTTCGCACACCTCAGCAGATTATGACCGAGGGTTCACGCCGCTGGGCTGCCCTTCAGGGCATCAGCGAGGAAGAGCGCGCAAGCAAGTATCCTTCACTTGAGGAGTCAATGCCTGAGTGCGCCAAGGAGCTGGTTGAGATTCAGCACCGCCTCGAGGAGCACTATCGCGACATGCAGGACATGGAGTTCACCATCCAGGACGGCAAGCTTTGGCTGTTGCAAACTCGTAACGGCAAGCGCACCGGCGCTGCTATGGTTAAGATTGCCATGGATCTGCTTCGTGAGGGCAAAATCGACGAGAAGACCGTCCTCAAGCGCATGGAGCCTGAGAAACTTGACGAGCTTCTCCACCCAGTATTCGACGCTTCGGCAATGAAGACTGCCAAGGTTGTTGCCAAGGGTCTTCCCGCAAGTCCTGGTGCTGCTACCGGTCACATCGTATTCTTTGCCGACGATGCCGAGGCATGGGCACAGCGCAACAAGAAAGTTATCTTGGTTCGCCTTGAGACTTCTCCCGAGGACTTGCGCGGTATGAGCGTAGCACAGGGTATCCTCACCGCTCGCGGTGGTATGACCAGCCACGCAGCCGTTGTTGCTCGCGGTATGGGTCGCTGCTGCGTTTCGGGCGCTGGCGAAATTCTTGTTGACTACAAGAACAAGACCGTTGAGATGAGTGGTAAGGTTTACCACGAGGGCGACTGGATTTCATTGAACGGTAGCACCGGTGAGGTTTACGAGGGTCTCGTATCGACCGTTGACGCCGACATGAGCGGTGACTTCGCTTCTATCATGAATCTGGCTGAGAAATACAGCAAGATGTACGTTCGCACCAATGCCGACTCACCACGCGACGCCAAGGTTGCTCGCAAGTTTGGTGCCAAGGGTATCGGTCTGTGCCGCACTGAGCACATGTTCTTCGAGGGCGACCGCATCAAAGCTATGCGCGAGATGATTATCGCTAGCGACGAGGAGAGCCGCCGAGTTGCACTCGACAAGCTGCTCCCATTACAGCGTGGTGACTTTGAGGGCATCTTCGAGGCTATGGACGGATTTGGTGTTACCATCCGCCTGCTCGATCCTCCCTTGCACGAGTTCGTACCCCACCAGCTCGCTACTCAGAAGGAGCTTGCCGAAGAACTCGGCATCACTCTTGAGGATGTGAAGAACGTTTGCACCAACCTCGAGGAGTTCAACCCAATGCTCGGCCACCGCGGTTGCCGTCTGGGATGTACCTATCCCGAGATTACCGAGATGCAGGCACGCGCCATCATCGAGGCAGCCCTCAACGTGAAGGCTCGCGGCATCGACGTTCACCCCGAGATTATGGTTCCATTGGTAGGTGTTCTTCCTGAGATTGAGATGCAGGCTCGCATCATCAACGAGACCGCACAGAAGGTATTTGCCGAGCGTGGCGAGACTGTTGCCTACAAGGTAGGTACCATGATTGAGATTCCACGTGCTGCTCTCGTTGCTGACCAAATCGCTCAGGTTGCCGACTTCTTCTCGTTCGGTACCAACGACCTGACTCAGATGACCTTTGGTTACTCACGCGACGATGCTCCTAAGTTCCTTGGCAAGTACAAAGAGCTTGGCATCCTCAAGGTTGATCCATTTGCAGTCCTCGACCAGGAAGGCGTTGGCCAGCTCGTTGAGATGGGAACCAAGAAGGGCCGTGCAACTAAGCCCGAACTCAAAGTGGGTATCTGTGGCGAGCACGGTGGTGAGCCTTCGAGCGTGAAGTTCTGCGCTGGCCTCGGCATGGACTACGTTTCTTGCAGTCCTTACCGTGTGCCCATCGCACGACTCGCAGCCGCTCAGGCAGCCGTAGAAGGCAAATAAGGACTACACCTTATTAAATTAACAAGCGGTAGAACGCTCCTAGGAGGTTCTACCGCTTACTTTTATGAGTTACCAATTATTGTTTGATGATGCACAACTCATATTGTGCATCATGAATTATACATTGGTTAAAACGGTTTGCGATATTTATCGGGATCAGTGTCTTCCATGATGCTCAGGTAACTGTTGTAGCGCGACTGGCTGATGCGGCTTTGTTCCACCGCCTCACGCACGGCGCACCCGGGCTCATGGGTGTGAGTGCAGTTGCTATATTTACATTCCTTTGAAACCTTGAAAATCTCGGGAAAATAGTGAGCAATCTCGCTCTTCTCAAAATCGATAGTGCCAAAGCCTTTCACTCCCGGAGTGTCGATGATGTGGCCAGCGTCGTCGCCAGGGATGTCGAGCATCTCACTGAAGGTAGTTGTATGCATGCCTGTGTGATGTACCTCCGAGATATCACCCACTTTGAGCCGTGCTTCGGGTACCAGCAGATTGATGATAGAGCTCTTCCCTACTCCCGAGTTGCCGCTGAACAATGCTGTCTTTCCACGCAATTCATCGCGCAACAAGTCCAGCCCCTCACCTGTAATGACTGACATGGGCACAACAGTATAACCTATACTCCTATATAAATATATAACAGCCTCGAGCAACTCGCGGTCCTCGGGCTCGGTGAGCAAGTCAATCTTGTTGAAAACAATTGTCACTGGCACGTTATAGGCCTCGGCAGTAGCAAGGAAGCGGTCAATAAAGACGGTACTTGTCTCGGGATTGACGAGCGTGACCACGAGAACCGCCATGTCAAGGTTGGCAGCAAGAATCTGGAACTCGCGCGAGAGATTACTTGCACGGCGAATGATATAGTTGCGGCGAGGCAATATCGAGCGGATGAACGCTGTGCCATCATCCTTAACCTCAATTTCCACGTTGTCGCCCACTGCCACAGGATTAGTGCAACGGAAACCCTTCAAGCGCAGGTTTCCCTTGATTTTGCAGTTGCGCTCGGTACCATCGGCTGTGCGCACAATGTACCAGCTACCAGTGTTCTTTATTACTAATCCTTGTGTCAAAGCCTATATTTTTGTACAAAGGTAGTGCAAGTTCAGAGAAAAACCAAAATTGTTTGAGTTTTTCCATAACGCAGCCATACTTCGGCACAGCCAACCTAGTACAATTTCTTCAAAATATCGGCAAAATAGCATTTTTTCTCAAAAAAAGCTCGTAAGGCTTTACAATATTGGAATAAAATGATTATCTTTGCTTTTTGATAGTATTAAGTAGAACATTTAATAAAAACCTCTCAAATATATGGAAAAGAAATATATCCCCGATTCCGAGATGATCATCAACGATGATGGTTCCATCTTCCACATCCATTTGAAACCCGAGCAGCTCGCCGACAACATCATCATTTGCGGCGACCCCAGTCGTGTCAACATGATTGCATCCTACTTCGACACTCAGGACTTTGAGGTGTCGAGCCGTGAGTTCCACACCATTGGTGGCACCTACAAGGGCAAGCCCATCATGGCATTGTCACACGGCATTGGCGGCGACAACATCGACATCGTTGTCACTGAGCTCGACGCGCTCGCCAACGTTGACTTCGCAACTCGCACCGTTAAGGACGAGCACCGCACACTCAACATCGTGCGCATTGGCACCAGCGGTGGCTTGCAGCCATATGTTCCCGTAGGAACTCCCGTTATTGCTGCAAAGGCGCTTGGTTTTGACGGCGTGATGAACTACTATGCTGGCCGCAACGAGGCTTGCGACCTGGAGTTTGAGCGTCAGTTCTGCGAGTTCGTGAAATGGAACCCATTGTTCTGCAAGCCTTACATCGTTGAGGCCGACCCAACACTCGTTGAGAAGATTGGTCGTGACGACATGGTACGCGGCTACACTATCTCGGCTGTAGGATTCTATGGGCCACAGGGACGCGAGGTGCGTCTGCCACTGGCAGAGCCTGAGCTTAACAAGCGCATCGAGGAGTTTGAGTATGATGGCGGCCACATCACCAATTACGAAATGGAAGGCGCCGCATTGCAAGGCCTCTGCAAACTCATGGGCCACCGCGCAATCACCATCTGCTCAATCATCGCCAACCGCGTTGCAACAGTTGCCAACCCCAACTACAAGACTGCTGTCAACGACCTGGTGAAGACCGTCATCGAGCGACTTATGGCCGACTAATAACTCCTAAAAACAAACGTAAAAATCGGGACGCATCAGTGATGCGTCCCGATTTTCACTTTCTCACCAGCTATTCTGTTCTGGTGTAATCTTGATGGAGATTGTAATTAGATGATTTCACTCACCTCTTTTTTTAATTTGCAATAAAACCTTCAAGTCCTGGCTGATTGATGCCTGTGGGCGTGTAGGCCCTTGCAAATTGCTTGAGGAAATTGATGGTCGACAATCTTGGTCCCATCTCAACTTGCTCCTCATGTGTTTCAAATTTTAATTCTTCGGTGTAGTTTTCTTGCATAGGCAGCCTTTCTGTTATAAGTTACATCTATATAACGCACTTAACCACCTATTATTATTTAAAATAGAGATATTTTTTCAAAAAAGTTATTAACAATTCAGAGGGGATGTATGACAGGCAAAAAATGACTGAAAAAATATGCATTATGCCTTGATCAAGGGAACTGTAGTTTGTTCTTTTTGAACACATCCACATCAATTTGCTTGAGACCGCAATTGTCGAGTGAGCGATACTCGTTGTGGTCATTAATATAGAGGCGTTTGTGTCCTTTAAACGCCTTGTTGCTTAATGCAAGAGAATCCTTCTTATAAGGAGTATTCACACCGCTCAGGTCGAGCAAGGTGTGGAACACCACCATATTGGTCGACACTGGCACCTGTGCATGGGCCTTGAGTTGAGCAACCGCATCAGGATGTTGCTCGGCAAAACTCTGCGATGTCCAAACCAGCAATGGCACACGCAGTTGATAATAGGTTGGAATTGGTGATGCATGGAGGAAGCGACCGCGGTTGTCGTCAAATATATCCTCGCCATGGTCGCTAGTGAAAACAACAGCACTGTTCACACCCTTGGCATCAACCTCACGAATGATAGCAGCGAGCACTTTGTCGGTGTTACGTATGGTATTGTCATAGGCATTGATAAGTTCGCGACGATAAACTCTCTCGGCCGAAATCACATTATCAGGCTTGAAAAATGCCTCATTGCGTGGATATCTATCCTTATAGTTGAAATGCGAGCCATACATGTGCACCACGATGAAGAGTTTGCCACCGTCATATTGCTCAAGGCGCTTCTTCACACAGTCTACGAGTTCATCGTCATAGTTGCTCACCCTTAGTTCCATGAGCGACACTTTGTCCTTGAGGAACTTCACCTCTTGAGCCTCGCTACCGAAGGCGTCTATAAACGAGCGGTTGCGCTGCTGGTTGCTGTAGAAAGCAGTCTTGTAACCCACCTCATTAAATGCTGTGATGATGCCCTTGCGGTAATATAGGCTATCATAGGCCTCACATCCAGCGCTTGACATCAATGTTGGAACACTCTTATGGGTAGTGTTCGACATGGTTATAGCATCGCGATACACAACCAGGTTATCAAGGGCCGACGATCCAGGATTGGTGTTGCGATTGTAGCCGTAGAGGCTCCAGTTGTCGGCTCTTGAGGTCTCACCTATCACAAGCACATAAATCTCGGGCACGCTGTCGTTGCGAGTCGTCGTTGCATGATAGGTAAAATTTCTTGAGGTTTCGTCATATTTCGACTGCTTGATGGCACGCTGGATGGCCAGCCCCATATTGTAGGTACCATTGATGGGAAACACATCGTCTTGAGCCCTGAAGCGCTTGTCGACCATATAGTTTGCCGCAAGCATCACCAATCCTGCCACAAGCAAGGGGATGCTCCAGCGACGCTGCGTGCGACGGAACTTGTCGCTCAGCGTAGTCTTAGCACGAAGCGACACTATCGACATTGCTATGCCAAAGCCGTAAAGCCCTATCACGAATATCACAGCAACGAGCAAGTTGGCAAGCAACTCGGTAGCCTCGCCTGGATTGGTGGTCAGCACATTGAGGAACATATCCACCGCAATTGGCGACTCGCCATAGAGCCACAGCAACACTATCTGGAAAGCGTCAACAAACATAAACCAGAACAGCCACCAAAACATCTTTCCCGGCTTGCGAGCCCATGTGAAAGCCCAGGCATAGAAGCCTAGAGGCAATACTATTTGGACAATGCGAGTCAGCAACGATGTTGACTCGGTAAAAAACATGATGAAATTGGGCAATATCACCATGAAAAGGAAAAGCCAGTAAATGTAATGCTGGTTGGTAAATATATGTTTGAATTTCTTCATTTATTCAGTTGTTGTCTCCAAAAAACCTGCAAAGTTAATAATTTTTACCGAAAACAAGAGTGTTGTTGGCGGGAAATGTGTAATTTTGCCGTTGCTAAACGAGGCTTACGCAATGAAGAATTTATACCTACAATTATGGTTGACGTTCATGAAGATTGGCGCGTTCACCTTTGGTGGTGGATGGGCTATGATTTCGATTATCGAGCGTGAGATAGTCGACAACCACAAGTGGATTGCCAAAGACGAATTTCTCGACCTGCTCGCCATTGCGCAAGCGATGCCCGGCATCCTAGCCGTTAACATTGCCGTGGTGATTGGCGATCGCCTCAAGGGAGTGAAGGGCAGCATGGCGGCTGCTTTCGGCACAATTCTGCCTTCGTTTCTCATCATTCTTGCCATCGCCATTTTTCTCACCCCCGAGACCATCAAGAACAACGAGGTGCTCACTCGCATCTTCAAGGGCATAAGGCCCGCCGTGGTGGCTCTTATCATTGCACCAGTAATCACCACAGCGCGAACCGCCAAAATCAACTGGAAGACTATCATCATCCCCATTGCAGTGGCCTTACTCATCTACTCGGGATTACCTGTGGTCTCCAACCCAATCCTCTACATCGTGCTGGGAGGAATAGGCGGCTACATCTACTACACTCACGTTACCCTTAAGCAGCGAAAGGAGGTTGAGCAATGAACATCTACCTAAAGTTGATATGGGCTTATCTGAAGATTGGACTTTTCGGTTTTGGAGGTGGCTATGCCATGTTATCCCTGGTACAGAACATAATCGTGGAAAACGGATGGCTAAGCAGCCAAATGTTTACCGACATCGTTGCAATCTCGCAAATGACGCCTGGCCCCATTGGCATCAACAGCGCCACCTACATCGGTTATGTGACAACGGGCAACGTGTGGGGTTCAATAATTGCCACACTGGCAGTTGTATTGCCGCCCTACCTGCTCACGCTCTACGCCAGCCACTACATCTCACGTCACAGCGACAGTACCATCATCAAGGGCGCTTTCATGGGGCTGAGGCCTGTGGTTGTAGGATTGATTGCCAGTGCCGCGTTACTACTCATGAACAAGGAGAATTTTGGCATCTCAGGTTCCAGCGACCAGCTTATTTCAATCATCATCTGCATTGCATCGTTCTGCACAGTATATTTCACCAAGATTCACCCCATTATAGTAATTATAGCGGCAGGCATCGCCGGATTCTTCCTCTTTTAAAAATGTTCTGTCAGTTGCGCAACTGACAACTAACAACTGATAACTATATGAAATATCAAGACGCCATCAACTATCTCTTCAGCCAGCTCCCTGCCTTTGAGCGACAGGGTGCAAGTGGTTACAAACCAGGATTGGGCACAGCCATTGCCCTCGACGACTGGCTGGGAAACCCTCATCAAGCCTACCCATGCATCCACGTGGCGGGAACCAATGGCAAAGGTTCGGTGGCCAATATGCTTGCTGCCACACTGCAGGCGAGCGGATATCGCGTGGGGTTGTTCACATCGCCTCATCTGGTGGACTTCCGCGAGCGCATCCGCGTGAACGGCGAGATGATTGGCAAGCGCTCGGTGAGCCACTTCGTGGAGCGATGGCTGGATAGCGGACTGACCTGTGAGCCGTCATTCTTTGAGTTGACGACAGCGCTAGCGTTTGAATATTTCAAGAAACAAAAGGTGGACTATGCCGTGATTGAGGTGGGCTTGGGTGGCCGTCTCGACAGCAGCAATATCATCACGCCCATCTTGAGCGTGATTACCAACATCTCTATTGACCACACGCAGTTCCTGGGCAACACGCTCAACGAGATTGCCAGCGAAAAGGCCGGCATCATCAAGCCAAGCGTTCCAGTGGTGGTGGGCGATGCTTCGCAGCCAGAGGTGCGCAAGGTATTTGAGGATACTGCTCGTGAGTGCCACTCCCCTATCATCATCGCCAATGATGAACCTCTTGTTGAGAACTCGGCAAAAAATGCCGATGGCACTTTGTCAATCTTTGCCAACGGTTATGACGGCACACTCACGTGCCAACTTAGCGGAGACTATCAAGTGGCAAATGTCAACACCGTGCTTCATGCCATCGAGGTACTGAAGAAGAACGGCGTGAAAATCAAGAAAAACGCAGTAAAAAAGGCTTTGGCGCAAGTGTCCCAATACACTGGCTTCATGGGCCGCTGGATGGTTATTGGCAATAATCCCACGGTGATTTGCGACGCGGGGCATAACGCAGGCGCGTGGACCATTCAGTCGCAGCAGCTGCGAGAGCTGGAATGTGACAAGCTGCACATGGTGCTCGGTTTCTCGGCCGACAAGGACATCGACACAGTGCTTGGCATGATGCCAAAGCACGCAACCTACTACTTCACGCAAGCCCAATCGTCACGCTCGATGAAAGCCGAAGCGCTGCAAGCTCTGGGAGCAAAGCACGGATTAAAAGGTGAGGCCTACCCCATCGCTCTCAGTGCCTATAGGGCAGCAATAAAAGCTGCCAAGCCAAGTGATGCTGTATTCTTGGGTGGCAGCTTCTATGTTCTAGGTGATTTGTTCAAACACCTGAAAATATAAAAATGAGGCTCAATTGAGTCTCATTTTTTGTAAAAAAGCAGTGGAGTTATAAGCCGGGTTATGTGGTCGCTACCCGTGGGTAACGCCGCTTGTCATTTATCTGTCTGGACGTGTTGCCACGCCAGTATAGCAGTCTACCCCCCGCCAATAGACGAGCAGCCCTGACGGTATACTTGACCTTGCAACTCGCAGGTAGTGCGGCGCGCCATGTCGCCGTGGCGCCCGGTGGGCTCTTACCCCGCCTTTTCACCCTTACCACCGTGAGGTGGCGGTTGTTTTCTGTCACCTTAACCCTGAGGTCACCCCCAGCTTCCCGTTAAGAAATGCGATGCTCTGTGTTGCCCGGACTTTCCTCTCATGCTCAAGGCATGAGCGACAAGCCGCTCCACTGCTTGATGTCAAATCGTGTTTTGCGGCTGCAAAGGTACATCTTTTTTATCAAACTATTGCCAACTATTAAAAACATTTTTATTGTCTTCAAAACATTGACCAGTGAACCTAAGTCCACTGGTCAATTATGAAATCATTAATATTTCCGACATCTAATGTCTCACATTTAGAATGCCTTGAAGCTCATGTCAAGCGACTTCACGCTGTGAGTAAGAGCACCCACCGAGATATAGTCTACCCCACACTCGCCGTAGGCGCGCAACGTGCCGATGGTGATGCCGCCACTCGACTCGGTCTCAACCTGGCCGTCAACGATTTTCACAGCCTCACGGGTGAGTTCGGGGGTGAAGTTGTCAAACATCACGCGATCTACTCCACCAGCGGCAAGTGCTTCGCGCAACTCGTCAAGGTTGCGTACCTCAATTTCAATTTTCAGGTCCTTGTTGTTCTCCTTGCACCAACGTTTTGCACCCTCAATGGCAGCAGTGATGCCGCCAGCAAAGTCCACGTGGTTATCTTTCAAGAGAATCATGTCAAAGAGGCCTATGCGGTGGTTGCATCCGCCACCAATCTTCACTGCATCCTTCTCCATGATGCGCATGCCGGGAGTGGTCTTGCGGGTGTCGAGCACCTTGGTGTGAAGGCCTTCAAGTTCCTTCTGGTAACGAGCGGTTACAGTAGCGATGCCACTCATGCGCTGCATGATGTTGAGCATGAGGCGCTCCGTTTGCAGCAGCGACTGCACCTTGCCCTCAACAATGAAAGCGATGTCGCCTGGTTTCACATGGGCACCGTCCTCAATGTAGGTTGTCATCTTGAGCTCGGGGTCAAATTTATCAAACACCTTCTTTGCCATCTCCACACCAGCGAGGATTCCTTCCTCCTTGATTATCAAGCGCGAACGCCCCATCTCATCGGCAGGTATGCTGCACAATGTGGTTGCGTCACCGTCACCAATATCCTCGGCAAATGCCAGGTCTATCAACTCATCAATCAGTTCGTCTCTTGTTTTCATATCTAATATATATTATTTATCTGCTACAAAGTTACAACTTTTTCTCAATAAAACAATATCAACGTGGCATAATGAGATTAGTTGTAAGGGTTAAGTATATAGTAGGTCAAGCCGGCACGCGTCTATAGGTTTAATCTGTTGTTTCACAAGAAAAGCGGTTGATTCACACCACAAAGGTAAACCAACCGCCTTCCCCCTCAAAAGACATGGGAGTTATCAATTATCTACTCCAATAATTTTTCGCCAAAAACTTGTTTTTCTTGCCATAATTCAATCTGTTTTCTGCCATCGGCAAAGATAGCGGTTTCACTTAAAGAACTCTAAGGCTCACTCGGCGACCGAGTCCTTGAAAAATCT
>CADAZN010000005.1:864-113164 GCA_902792435.1 uncultured Bacteroidales bacterium | reverse complement strand
TGCCCCGACGCTTGCATTGAGGTATATCGTGTTGTAGAGAAGTAAACAAGTAATCAATCTTTAAAAAACAAAACCGTAGAAACGATGAACGATAAAGTAACATTAATGAAGGGTAATGAGGCTCTCGCTGTCGCTGCTATTCGCTATGGTGCCGACGGTTATTTTGGTTATCCTATTACCCCGCAGTCTGAGGTTCTCGAGAAACTTGAAGAAGAAATGCCTTGGGAGACTACTGGTATGGTAGTTCTGCAAGCCGAGAGTGAAGTGGCTGCTATCAACATGGTGTATGCTGGCGCTTCGTGCGGCAAGACAGTGCTCACTTCAACCTCTAGTCCAGGCTTCAGCTTGATGCAAGAAGGTATGAGTTACATGGCAGCTAGCGAGGTTCCCGCATTGGTGATTAACGTAATGCGTGGCGGCCCTGGTCTGGGTACTATCCACCCATCACAGGCCGACTACTTCCAGGCTGTTAAGGGTGGTGGTCATGGCGACTACCGCTTGATTACTCTCGCTCCTGCTTCGGTTCAGGAGATGGTTGACTTCGTAGCTCTTGGCTGGGACTTGGCTTTCAAGTATCGCGCAGTATCTATGATTCTCGCCGATGGCGTTATCGGCCAGATGATGGAGAAAGTGGTGCTCCCCGAGCAGCGTCCACGTCACACCGAGGAATGGATTCGTGAGAACTGCCCATGGGCTGTTAACGGCCGCAAGGGTATGCGTCCCAAGAACATCATCACCTCGCTTGAGCTTGACGACGACAAGATGGAGGAGAACAACCACCGCTTCCAAGCTACTTACCGCGAGATCGAGAAGAACGAGCAACGTTGCGAGTTGATCAACACCGACGACTGCGACTACCTCATCGTTGCTTTTGGTAGTATGGCACGCATTAGCCAGAAGGCTATGGAGCTCGCTGCCGAGGAAGGCATCAAGGTCGGCATCGCTCGACCCATCACTCTCTGGCCTTTCCCAGTTGACGCTATCCGCAAAGCTGCTCAGGGCGTTAAGGGCATCCTTAGTGTGGAGCTTAGCGCTGGTCAAATGATCGAGGACATCAAGCTCGCTACCGAGTGCAACTACCCAGTTGACCTCTTCTGCCGCCTGGGTGGCAACGTTCCCGCTCCCGACGAGATTCTCAACGCACTCAAAGAGAAACTGGTTAACAAATTAGGATAATCAACTTTTTTAATCATTACAAGACCATTATGGAACTTAACGATATAATCCGCCCCGAAAATAGGGTTTATAAGAAACCGAGCCTTCTCAACGATGCACACATGCACTACTGCCCTGGCTGTAGCCACGGTGTTGTGCACAAACTCGTTGCCGAGGTTATCGAAGAAATGGGACTGCAAGAAAAGGCTATCGGCGTTTCTCCTGTAGGTTGCGCCGTATTTGCCTACAACTACATCGACATCGACTGGCTTGAGGCCGCTCACGGACGCGCTCCAGCTATGGCTACAGCTACCAAGCGACTCATGCCCGACAAACTCGTCTTCA
The DNA here is from genome assembly GCA_902792435.1 of uncultured Bacteroidales bacterium. Taxonomy (GTDB): domain Bacteria; phylum Bacteroidota; class Bacteroidia; order Bacteroidales; family Muribaculaceae; genus Sodaliphilus. The sequence continues at coordinate 111,664 of CADAZN010000005.1, read as the reverse complement.
CCTATCAGGGCGATGGTGACCTCTCAGCTATTGGTACTGCCGAGACTATCCACGCTGCCAACCGCGGTGAGAACATCGTCATCATCTTCATCAACAATGCTATCTATGGTATGACTGGTGGACAAATGGCGCCTACTACTCTGCTCGGTCAAAAGACCGCTACTTGCCCTTACGGACGCCGTGCCGACCTTAACGGCTATCCTCTGGCTATCAGCAACCTGCTGGCTCAGCTCGACGGTACTTGCTACGTAACCCGTCAAACTGTTTACAGCCCCGCTGCAGTGCGCAAGACCAAAGCCGCTCTCAAGAAAGCCTTCCAAAACAGTATGGACGGCAAGGGATGCTCGGTTGTTGAAGTTGTCAGCACCTGCAACACTGGTTGGAAACTCACTCCAGTGAAAGCCAACGAGTGGCTACAAGAGAACATGTTTGCTAAGTACCCATTGGGTGATTTAAAAAATAAAGAATAATCATGAAAGAAGAAATAGTAATAGCAGGATTTGGAGGACAGGGTGTCCTCTCAATGGGTAAGATTCTCGCTTACTCTGGATTGATGGAAGACAAGGAAGTAACCTGGATGCCATCTTATGGACCCGAGCAGCGTGGTGGTACTGCCAACGTTACCGTAATCGTTAGCGACGAGCGCATCAGCTCACCTATCCTTAACATGTACGACACTGCAGTGGTGCTCAACCAGCAGAGTCTTGACAAGTTTGAGAAGATGGTGAAGCCAGGCGGCGTCCTCATCTACGACAGCTATGGTATCAACACTCCTCCAACCCGTAAAGATATCAAGATCTATCGCATCGAGGCTACCGAGGCTACTATCGAGATCAACAACAGCAAGGCGTTCAACATGATCGTCCTTGGCGCTTACCTCAAGGTTAAGCCCATCGTTACCATCGAGAACGTGCTCAAGGGCTTGAAGAAGACCCTTCCCGAGCGCCACTGGCACCTCATCCCAATGAACGAGGAAGCTCTCAAGAAGGGCGCTACCCTCATCAAGGACTAATCTGATAATTTCCCCACCAATTCCCCCTCTAAAGGGGGTAAGGGGGAGTATGATTCCCATTAGAAATAAATGCGCATCGAGCTTTTGCCCGATGCGCTTATTTTATTGTTTAATCCAAGTTTCACTTCACAATCTCCACTGTAGTTGTCGCATTGATATCGTTGATGGTGATAGGGATTCTGAGCACTGGAATAGTGGGGTCGTAGTTCATCTTAACCTTCTTGCCGTTGACCTTCACCTGCGATGGTTTTATTTCCAGCCCAGGAACCAGGAGGCGATACTCCTTCTTGGCTGGTGTGCCGCCGCCTTCGCCCTTGATGGTTATTACCCATTTGTCGGCAGCAGGTGCAGCAGCAAAGTGAATTAGGCGGTGCTTTCCATCAGCAAGCGTACCTGTCGACTGCAGGTCATCTTCAAAGAGAGTGTACTCCGATGGCTCATCGCTCATGTAGTACATGATATCGAGCTTGTTAGGATTGTAGTCACCCACATTGTCCATTTTGTAGCTGGCCTGTGGTATGAAAGCTCCTGCGCGGGCAAAGAGTGGCAGCACCTCAATGGGTGCTTCATATTTTATTGTTGAGTAGGCGTTGTAACGATTACTGGGGGTGTTGATGTCAACCCATGTGCCTTCGGGGAAGGTGATGTCGCGGCTTGTAGCGCCTTGAGTCATCACAGGAGCCACCATTACGTCATGGCCCCACAAGTACTGGTCGCTCACATTGTCAAAACGCTTGATGTTGTTGTCCTTCTCGTAGAAACCTAGTGGACGCACCAGTGGCAGGCCCTGGCTAGCGTTCTCATAGGCAAGGTTGTAGTTATAAGGCAGCCAGCGGTAACGCTCACTGATGATGCGTCGTGGCAGGTCGCCATATTCAGTGTAGTGATAGGGCTCGGCAAGGTCTTGTGAGTGGGTGCGCAGCACAGGTGAGAACAAACCAAGCTCAAGCCAGCGTATGTAGAGCTCGCCATCGCGTTTCTTATTGGGGTCGAGGGCAAAGCCGCCCACGTCGTGCGACATGTAGCCCAGGCCGCTCAATCCCGAGTTGAGCATGATGGTTACCTGTGGCTGGAAACCTCCCCACGAGCGCGACACGTCGGTCGACCAGGGGAACACTGAGTAGTGCTGCAGGCCTGCTGTGCCGGCGCGCATCATGATCATGGGACGGCGGTCGGGATATTCCTCCTTGAATAGGTCGTAGATGATGCGACTCCACTCGTTGCCGTAGTAGTTGTGATACTGCTCGGCAGTTAGGCCGTTGTAGTGGCGAATGGCCTCGGGGTGTACCTCAGGTTCGCCCAGGTCGCCCCACCAGCCTGTCACGCCCTCGTCGGTGAGCGATTTATAGCGGTTGCGCAGCCACTGGCGGGTGTCGGGATTCGACACGTCAAACATGCCTCCCTGTCCCACCCAAATGGTTACGGTTTGAGTCTCGTTGGTATCATTGGTCTTGCAGAACATGCCCTTGGGGTTTAGTTCGTTATAGTTGTTGATGGCGCGGCCATTGGTGAGCACATAGGGCTGTGAGATGGTCACCACGTTGATGCCTTTCTCCTTGAAGTTCTTGAGCATGCTGCGGTGGTCGGGCCATTGGTCCTTGTCCCACTCCAGGCGGCCCATGTCTTGCTCTTTGCCATACCAGTACAGGTCAAATACCATACCGTCAAGGGGATATCCGTTGCGCTTGAGGGTGTCAACAACACCCTCGCTTTCGCGCTGGTTGTGGTAGCCATATTTCGAGGTGATGTAGCCCAACGTCCACAGTGGTGGCAACTCTTGGTGGCCCACAAGTGCAGTGAAGTTCTTCACCACGTTCTCCACTTTGCCATGACCGTCAATGATGTAGTAGGTGAGTGGTTGAGGAGAGGTGCTGGTATATTCCAGGCATTCATCGCCAACTCGCAACGTCGACTTGCAGAAGTCGTCAAAGAAGATGCCGTAGCCTTTAGATGAAATCACAAACGGCATAGTGATGCCCATTTGCTTGATGCGCTTCTCGCCAGCCACGTAGCCATAGTTCTGCTTGTTGTAGTTCACCAGCGTGTCACCAACGAGATTGAAAGAGTAGCCGCGTTCGCCAGCACCGTAAAACGATTCGTTACCACGATGGAACAGGCGCACGGTCTTCCCGTCGCGCTCGCACAGGTCGGCCACATACAAGTTGCTGCCATTGCTCAGTGTCAAGCTCTTGAGCGACCGGTCAAGCACAGCTCGCAGTCCACCGCCGGTGGTTATTATCTCTAAATCGTTCAACAAATCACCTTTTTCCGATACATTTTGCAAGTCTTTCTCGCCTGTTGCTAGCGATGGTAGTCGCTTGCCGTCCCATCCGTCGGGCGTGATTTCCACTTTCATGATGTCGTTGCAAAGTGTCGTTACCTTGATGGTTTGGCGATTGTCTTTGTCGGTGTATCTTATATTAGCGCTTGCTGCTGTCGCCAGGAGCGCTATAGCAACTAAAGATATAATTCTGTAAACTTTCATCTTTATTATTGTTTTTGGTTGATATCAATCATAAAATGCAAAGTTACACATTAATTTCGTTAATTACATCACTTTTACTTGCCTTATTTTTGCGAATTATAATAATTTTGTTACAATTTTATGCCAATTTATTGAACTTTTTGTATATTTGCAACTGGAAACCAAAAAACTATACTATTATGCAGATAAAAGTTTTGGATGAATTAACGGGCGAGTCAAGAGAGATGACTCTAGATTTTGATGTTGAGGAACTCAAAGTCGTAGATTATTCTGAGAAGGCTATTGTCGTTACGGGCAACACCAAACTCTTCAAGTCCGAGATTAAGAAATTGGGAGGTCGTTACAACCCAAGGCTCAAGTGTGGCCAGGGCTGGGTTTTCAGCGTCAAGAAGCGTCAAGAAGTTGAAGACCTTGTGAAATGGATTAATATCCTCCAAAAGCAGCTCTCTCAGGCTTCCGAGGATTTAACGCTCGATGTGAAGTAACACTCCAACGGCTTCGCAGTCATCGTTTTTATTGTTACAGAAAAAGAAATCTGCGACATTTACAATTGTGTAGATGTCGCAGATTTTTTAAAGCTTAGGGGGCTTATTTCTTCTTGCCTTGACGCTTGCCTTGTGAGTACATTTGACGCGTGAATTTCATCTCGGCTTGCTTGAGTAGGAACATTTGCTTCTTTGACAGGATTTTTGAGAACCTCTCGAAGTAGCGACCTTCAATCTCGCCTTCTTTAACCTTCACTTGCGACATGGCTCGTGCAGCGTTAGCATAGTCTTGATCCGATGCCTTAGTTGTTGTTGAAATTTTCTTTGCTTGCTCACGCGCAGTGCGGTGAACTGCAAAAATCTCTTTCTCCATAGCCTCATAGATGGGCATGAACTTATCGCGCTGAGCCTGGGTCATACCAGTTTGTTCAGCAATGAAGTCATGCTTGTAGTTGAGCATCTCCTGCGCCCACTGGCTATTGTTGCTGTTATCCTTAGCCGTGGCAGGCAAAAAGCTCATGAGAAGCATTAGTGCTAATGCTATGAAGGAAGTCCGTTTCATCATCATCTAAATCTCAAAAAATGCGTTCTAACTAATTCTTAGGGCATCATTTCAGCCTCATTCTCTTCCATGGCTACCGAGTCTTCATAAGTCATGATTGCGTCATAGTCGTTGGCACCGGTGTAGTCGATAAAGTCCTCAGCATTCTTCTCTACGCTAACGCCAGCCGAGATGTTGGCGGCACGTTGCTCGCCTGTTGCGCTCGACTTGCCTAGCGAGAAGATGTTCATCATCAGCCACACTCCGGCAAACATTGCAGCCATGTAGATGAAGGGCCTAACTTTAACCCACATTGTGGGCTTCTCTTCCTCGGTGATTTTCACCTCGGGAAGCGACTCTGCCATCTTTTTGTTGAAGTCGTCGAAGAAATTGTCTGGAACGATAAATCCCGGATCTTTCCCTAGCTTTTCTAATATTTTGGAATTTTCGGTTTTCATTACAACTTTTTGACTACAATAACACAAAAAGGTTTAATCATTGTTCTCAAAAAATGTCTCAATTTTCTTCAACGCATGGTGGTAAGAAGCTTTCAAAGCTCCAACCGACGTGCCGAGTATCTCGCTCATCTCTTCATATTTCATCTCGTCGTAGTAACGCATATTGAATACAATGCGCTGTTTCTCAGGAAGCGTAGAGATGGCTTTCTGCAATTTGATTTGTGCATCGTCACCGTCAAAATACTTGTCGGCTTCGAGGCTGTTTACAAGGAATGAGTCGTCATCATCGAGCGAAATATTATTCTGCACTTTCTTCTTGTTGATGAAAGTTATCGACTCGTTGATGGCTATCTTATAGAGCCACGTCGAGAGTTTCGCATCACCACGAAAGTTGTCAATATTTGTCCAAGCCTTGATAAACGTGTTTTGAAGCACGTCGTTAGTGTCGTCGTGGTCGATAACCATACGACGAATGTGCCAATACAACTGCTCGGAATAGTGCTCTATCACTTTCCCGAATGCTGCGCGGCAAGTGGCCTGTTTGTGCAGTTGCTCAATTATTTCGGCCTCGTCGTATTTTACTCGTGTCGCCATTATTTCTAAAAAACCGCCTCAAAGGTACAAAAAACTTTTCATTTTTCACTTATTACCCACCACTTTTTTTATCCAACCCCACAATTAATAACTGTGTGGATTATAATTAATGTGGAGTGCTTTTTCAAGACGGAATCCAATGCAACTCATTATCTTGAACTTGAGTCGCCTAATACAACACTACTAAAATGGGAGGTCGTAAGCAATGCTCGGTTCACTGGCTATTCCAGGTACTTCAAGCTGGCACGACTTGCCTATGTCCTTAATGCGGGAACGGTATTCTGTCCACTTGTTAATATCGTCAAGTTCAATACGTCGGTTCTTGCTAATCACTACGAATTCTTTTTCCTTCTCAATGCCAAGATAACGACGTCCTGTTAGGCATGCAGCTATGCCAGTAGTTGATGAACCAGCGAATGGATCAAGAATCCAATTATTCTCATCGGTTGATGCTAAGATAATGCGGGTCAACAGTGCTAACGGCTTTTGAGTGGGATGCTTTCCACATGACTTTTCCCAACGCGCTATTGCAGGCAATCGCCACACGTCGGTCATCTGCTTGCCATCATTAAGTAGTTTCATCAACTCATAATTAAAACGGTGTGGAACTTTTGGACTTTTTCTTGCCCAAATCACAAATTCGGTTGAATATGTGAAATATCTACATGAGATGTTGGGTGGGGGATTCGTTTTTGCCCAAGTAACTACGTTTAGTATCTTGTAACCTAAAGATTTCAGTGCTGTTGCAACACTGAAGATGTTGTGATATGTGCCACTAATCCATATTGTCCCGTTATCTTTAAGCTTGTCACGGCATGCTGACAACCAGCGCATGTTGAAATCGTTGATTTCATCTGTACTCTTTCCTTTATCCCATTCGCCCTTATTCACACTAACAATCTTTCCTGACTGAAAACTTATGCCGTCATTCGACAAAAAATATGGGGGATCGGCAAATATCATGTCAAATTTGAAATCAAACTGATTTAACAACCCCATGCAATTACCATGAAGCAAGGTGAAGTCACGATTCACACTGCGGTAATATGGAAGAATTGCTGCCATTATATTTTGATACTATTAAGAAAAGTATTAAGGGTAAAAAGATTGTAAACACTTGGAATGGTGTAATAAGCCTCCTGCAATTTATTTTTTGCACTATTCCATCCAATACCATCAGTAACCCAAACAAATTCAAAGCCTGGAACAGAATTAACTTTAGGAGCCAATTCGGTAAAAGAACGTGCAGTTTCATTAAGTTTACTACCGCCACCACTATAGAAATTGACTTCCATCAAATATGTTTTCTCATTTGTTGGAATAACAAAATCAAAACGTTTCTTATCAGTTCCTAATGCGGCTGTCAATTCAGGCCATTCGCTTGAATATACTTCTCTGCGGTAATCAATACCAGAATTCTTTATTATTCGCTCCACTGTATCTTCCATGGCATGACCACTACGATTCTTACGCGCGTTGGAATCTAGACCAGCTTCAACACCAAAAACATAATCGACAAGATTTTTTATACTTTTATCAAGAAAAACTTGAGCTAGTCCAGTGCCTTCTATATATTCGATTACCCCTTCTTTTGTTTTAAGATAACTATCTAGAAGGACAACTTCAGCATTATCTTTAATAACTTTTTTCTTGTCTTTCTTTCTGCAAGCGACTAGAATTAGCAAAACGTCAAAAACACTTTTGTCATTATCCCATAATTCAGATACAGCAGTGCGTAAATCTTGTTTGCCTATTAAATAATTCAGAGTATTTAATTTTATCTCGATACTTGCAACATTTTTCTTGATTTTCTCGAAATCAGTCCAAAAACTTAAAGTTGCATTAGTCTCCGACAATTGAGTCATAAATTGATTAAACTGTTCTTCTGTATGTGCTGCCATTTTTAGATTGCTTTTTGTTTGATTGTTGATGTCGTATAATTTCTAATAAGTAACTCTGTCAATTTGCCTCTTTTGCTTGCATTTGCGTTTACAGCTCTTGAGGCGATTACTCGTTGAATATCAAATCCTTTGTAGAGATCTTCAAAAAAAGTGTCTTTTGGGTTTTTTGCAGAGCAATCAGAGTTACTCAGCATCCATAAAACATTCTCTTTTAATGCCAACTGTCTACAAAAGTTTGATAGTTTACGTTGACTATCATCATTAAAATTTTCTTTTACAAATGAATTAAAACTTGATGTTGCACTTAAAGGCCTATATGGAGGGTCAAAATAGAAGAAAGAAAGATTTCCTTCTTCAACAAAAGTTGCAGTATTTGAAAAGTCCCCTGTAAGAATCTCTATCTTACATTTGTTAAGCAATTTACTATCAGCATAAAGAATTTCTGCATTGCAAATTGTGGGATTAACATATCTTCCAAATGGGACATTAAATTCTCCTTTAGAATTCTCTCTATATAAACCATTAAAGCAAGTGCGATTAAGAAATATTAATAAAGCTGTCATTTCCAATAAATCAAGATTTGCTTCATTAAATCTTTCACGCTGCTTTAAATAGAATTCTTTTTTAGAATCTTCAACTTTGAGTTTATGATATTCATTCTCAATATTAGTTAGCATTAAAACTAATCCTTCTGCATCATCTTTGATTATTCTATATGCGTCAGTTAATTTCTTATTTATGTCATTGATTATGACTTTTTTGATGTTGGGGAACTTATCGAGCATAAAAAATAACATTGCGCCACCTCCAACAAAAGGTTCTATATAGGTGAAATCGTTATTATAAAGCTCATTAGGAAGCAACTCATTTAGTTGTGGTATAAGCTGTCTTTTTCCCCCAGCCCATTTCAAGAATGGCCTTGCTTTATTATAGTCTAATTTCATGTTCTATTATTAAACCCTTTATTTTATAACAAAAATACAGTAATAAAACGACAATAATACAATTAGATCATTCTTTATGATTTGTGATCAAAAAAGATCAAAACCAGCCTTAAAACTCTGTTCTTAAAAAAATATTCTGTTAATAATGTTTCCCATCAATTCTTGTTAATGCCTAACCACTCCAGCATTCCTGTCCACTAATGGAGTCTTGCTAAGTACAATAACTGTCGCATAAAACTAAGAATTTTTTTGATATTGTTTTTATATATAATAATGTGTTACTTTTGCCAATAAAGCGTTCATTGACATACTGCCACCCTCTAAAAGATTGTAGTTCTGCATTGTGCGCAGCCCACTCATTAAATAATAAATTAACGGTCCATTCGCGGAAATTTGTGTAAAATGCTCCATGCGCAGCCCATTATTTCCTGCGTAAGCAGGCTTTTCGACACCTATAGGTGCAACTTTTTGAGATTATCGAACCCTCTAGCGACATGATATATTTGAGGTATGTGCATAAAATGAGTTAGACGAACTTATAATTTGTAATCCAGCTGACCCAATCAGTCCGCAATCAAACATTAAGCAGCGCGCCTTGATTCCCTTAATATATAAAACAAATTTTACCCACAATGATTACAAACCCTCAAAACGGAAAAATAAAAAAAACAAAAAGTGTCCCACCCGTCCCATTCCAATATAGAGGCCGCTTACAATCCGAAACTGAGTCAGGTGAGTCAAGTGAGTCAGGTGAGTCAAGTGATTCCACTGAGTCCATCTTTTGCCCAATTCACCCAATTCGCCGTTAGTTATTCCATCTTTGCCTAATTCGCTCCATTCGCCGTTAGTGATTCTATCTTTGCCTAATTCGCTCCATTCGCCGTTAGTTATTCCATCTTTGCCTAATTCGCTCCATTCGCCGTTAGTTATTCCATCTTTGTCAAATTCGCCCAATTCGCCGTTCGGTATTTCACCGTTTTTGATAATTTACGGTCCATTCATGGTAATTTGTGTAAAAAACTCCACGCGCAGCCCAATTATGCATTGTGAATTATGCATTGATTAAAGTGTCATTTGCGTGAGTTCACAAAAAAACACCTGCGCCGGTGGTGCAGGTGTTTCGTGTGTAGTTTGGGCCTTGCGTTAGTTGGCGAAGGCTTTTCCGGCGATTGTGCCGTTGTACTTCTCGTTAATCTTCACGGTGCCGTTTACAACTTGTCCGCTGCCTGTGACGATGAGTTCAAGCTCGTTGAGCACATAGCTGCCATCGGTCGAGCGCAGTCCGGTTTCGCCGCTATAGGTAATCTTGTAGCCAGTGGATGTTGCCTCGGCATGTACTCCTTGGAACACTACAGCTGTAATAAGTCCACCATCCTCGTTGAGGGCGAACTTGCCAAAAGCAACATTTGCGTTCATGTTGCTAGGATCGACGCTGATTGCTAACTCTCCGTTGAGGCTTTCTTTAGAATTGCCTGTCTCGGTGTTGGTGAAGTTATACTTCGTGTAGGGATAGTACATCTGCGCAATGCTTATCACGCGGTAAGTGCTGTTGGCAATAAACTCGATGTAGAGGCATCCTGTCTCGGGACGGTAATAACCGGTGAGGTTGGTCACGCCATTGCCTGCGTTGGCGGCCGAGAAGGTGTAGCACTGGTAGGTGTTGTTAGGATTAATGTCGGCATCCTGCAGTGACACATTTATAGTGGTGCCATTGTTGATTTGCACTGAGTAAACGACCGACACTTTTGAATCGAGAGCTTTCCAGGTCAATTCAACTGGGCTTATGCCAACTTTCTCCGACTGTCCGTTCGAGATGTTTACCGAGTTGTTCAGCATTTGCCCTTGAATCTTATAGGTCTGCTGATCGCTGTCGTTGTCGTTGCACGCTGTGAAGCTGAGCATGAGCAGCGCTAATGTGAGAATTGAAAATACTTTCTTCATAATAGTGTTATTGGTTTGTGAATAATGTCAAATAAAGAATAATGTGCCACAAAAGTAGCACATTATTTTATAATAACGTTGATATTTAAACTAAATTAGTGAAATTATCGTTAATTGTTGACTGTTGTCAATGGATTGGGCTACTGGCAGGTCCATTGTTCCATAGGTAGAGGTTGCAGTTGGGGTTATTAGCGCTGTTATGCTCACCGCCGCGAGCGTTGAAGTAAATGGTGTAAAAGCCTTGATTAATACAGAGTGCGCTGTTGAAGTTTGTGACCACGAGTGCAGGATAGGGTGTTGCCTGATCGAGGTTTTCTCCTGTGTAGTAGATGGGCACAATATTGTCGCCAGTGAGTTTGATTATTGGATCGGTGATGATTGTGATATCGTCAACATCAGTCAATTCAGTATAATTAAGAGTTGTGAATTCCACATCGAGATTTGGGATTGAGATTTTCTTCAGCACTGGGCTGGTGGCTCCGCCCACTTGGAACTGAACGTTGTAGATAAAGACTTCGGCCTTTCTGTTGGCGACATCAATCTTGTAGGTGTAGTAAAGCTCGGATGTGGCGTTGTAGTTGTTGTCGGTCACAAGCGAGCTCACGGTGGAGTTGCACACAAGCACACGCCAGGTGCCATTGACGGTGTAGTCGAGCGAGTACACGTTGTTCTTCTTGTCGACGTAGCCTCTTACATTGGTAAGTTTGTATTTTGCGTTTTCTTCACCAGTCTCGGGGTCAAAGAACTTCACGCTCTCGGCTTTGAAACGCACGAAGTTGTCGTCAAATGTACTAGCCTTGATGTCCTCCATGCGGAACGATACCTTGAAGGGCATGTGCGAGTCAAACTGCACGCCTTGTGCTAGCACGCTCACGGTAGCCTCATTTTTAGTGCGCTCGATGTTGAAGGTGTAGTCGGCAGTCTCAACATAGTTGGTTGTGTTGTCAACTGCTTTAATTGTCCAGTTAATCAGGTCTTTGCCCTGGATGGTCTCTTTTACTGATTGCTCTTGGTTAGGCTCGTCATCGGTGCACGAGGTGAACGCAAGCGCTGTTGCCACAAGGGCAAGTGATAATAAAAATTTGTTCATAATTTTATTGTTATTTAGTTTATATGTTTATTCTCAATGTTGCACCCAGCATGCGGCTGCGGCCGCGCTGCAGGAACTCGTGGCTGATCGACACAAAGTAGAACGTGTTGTAGTGAGTGCCGGTGAGGTTCTGGCCCCACAGTTGCAGCGAGTAGTGCTTGCCGGCAATGGTGATGCTGCTGCCCAGTAGAGCATAGAAAGGCTGGCGCTGGGTGTTGGCCTCGTTCCAGTAAATCTCACCAGTGCCTTTGAGGCTAGCGTCGAGGGTGATGCTCTGTGCCCAGTCGCTGCCACCTTTAAAGTTGTAGGTGTAGAACGCTTGGGCAAAGAGGGTGTGCTGCGGGCAGTAGGGCACGTGTTTGTCTTTGTAATCGGCTTTGCCGTCGTTGTAACGCACAAAGCGAGCGTCGCAGTAGCCGTAGCTCAGGTTCATGCCCAGGTTGTCGGTGAAGTTGACGCTCATGCTCGCCTCGGCACCCACGCTGCGGGTCTTGCCCGCATTGGTCATGATGCGGCCTGTGGTAGTGCCATCGGGGAAGATGGTCATCTGTCGGTCGCGGCAGTCGATGTAGAACAATGCAAGGTCGCCCCTGACGCGGCGGTTGGCGCTCTCGAAGTGACCGCCAATCTCGTAGTTCCACGCCTTCTCGGGCTTATATCCCACAATATCGTTGATGTCGTAGGCAGCACCAATTCCCATTATGCCCATGAGGCGCTGCTGCAGCACATCGCTGAACATCTGGGTGTTGAATCCGCCAGCCTTGTAGCCCTTGCTCACGCTGGCATAGATGCTCGACTCGCCAGCCGTGGGCAGGTGGTAAGTAATGCTGAACTTGGGCAGTAGTTCGGTAAAATGCTTGCTTAGGCTGCCACCGTCGTCGATGTCGATGTTGTTGCTGTGAAAGACCTCGCCAGTGGCAGCGTCCATCACTCTATAGCCAGTGTGGGTCTCGCTGTGGTGGTTGAGTGATGTGTGCTCATAGTCGAAACGCAGTCCGGCGGTGAAAGTGAAGCGCTTCCAGTCATAGCTCGACTGGTGGTATAGCGCTACTCCCCAAGTGGGATTGGTGAAACGGCTGCCAAGCACGAAGCTGCGCTCGTTCCAAACCACGGGATAGTAGGGGTTGACACTGTTGATATGGTCCTCAATGAGGGACTTTATGCCTGTGTCCTTAAATGTCACAGGGGCATCCATCTTGTAGCGTCGGTAGAAGCCGAAGGCACCCACGAGCCACTTATAGGCGCGGCTGTTGTCACCACGTGCCACCACGTCTTGTGTCACGGCATGCTCACGGCGAGCCTGCGTGAGGGTGAAGTAGGGCATAGGTGTGAAGTCCTGATCGAGGGTCATGTTGTCATCAATATACTGATAGCTGGTAATGCTCGAGAGCGACCAGCTGTCGAATCGCTTGGTGATGGTCAATCCGTCCATAATGCTGGTGCGGCGGTAGAAGCAGGTGTCGTTGTAGGCTATCTGTCCAGTCTCGACCCACTCGTAGGGGTAACCGCCCTGACGGCTGATGGATGCACTCAGGGTGTTGCTGAGCATTAGCGATGATGAGGGCTGCCACACGAGTTTTAGGCGTCCTGTGCCTTGGCGTTCCCAGTCGCATTTCTTGCCGTTATATTGGTTGGTGTATTGACCATTGGTCGAGGTGTAGTAGATTCCTCCAGCTATCCCCAGCTTGTCATTGATGCGTGCATAGTGGCTTGCGCCAACCTTCAAGGTCATGTGCGATGCCATCTCAGCAATGATGCGAGTGCCTTGCCATTGCATGGGCGACAGGGTGTACACGTTCATGAGTCCGCCCATGGTGTTACGGCCATAGAGGGTGCTCTGTGGTCCGCGCAGCATCTCCACGCGGGCTATGTCGGCGATGTCAAAGTCATAGTTCTCTTTGCACATCACGGGCACATTGTCAATGTTGAGGCCCATTGATGGCTGGTCGATGCGAGCACCAAGGCCACGAACGTAGATGGTCGAGGTCATGCGGCTACCATAGTCGGGCAGGAAGAAGTTGGGTACGAGGTCGCTCACGCCACGCACCGTGACAATGCCATTGCGCTCCACATCGCTCTTGTTGAGCACAGTGCTGGCCGTGGTGAGGTCGGTTGCAGCGCCTTGCTTGATAGCAGTCACGCTCACATCGGCGAGGGTCACAGTGTCGATAGCGGCCTCATTGTCGGTCGCCCACATCGACAAGGCTGAGAATGTGATAGTTAATATAAACAGCAGTTTTTTCACAGCTGCAAAAGTACACATTTTTTACAAATCACACAATCACAACATGTAGTGATTAATTGGTTAGAGGAAATGTCGATGTTGCTGCAAAAAACAAGGACTACCGTTGTGGCCGTCCTTGAAAATGCGGTTTCGCTCAGCAATTAGAGGTGCTGCGAGATGCGGCTGCGATGCACATAGCCCAGATAGTTAAAGTCTTCATCATAGACTTTTACCCATTTCGAGTTGCTTTTCTCAAAGTAAACATCGGTGCTCACTTCAAGGCGACAGGCAATGCCATAGTTAGTGCCTGGTCCTCTGCGCACGTTTACATAGTTGTCGTCAGGGTCAACAATGTAACCTTTCTCATATGCACTCTCGTAAGCGTTTTCAACGTCCTCATTTTGTGCTTCAACTCTAACGATGCGGCTAGAGTGCATATATCCCAAGAAGCTATCGCTGCTGGCATCGGAGTACACTTTGCTCCATCCGTTTTTCAGTGGGGTGTAATACAGGTATTCACCCGAAGTGAAATCACCTACGATTTCAGCTTTAGTGGATGCCGAAGCGCGAATGTAGGCAAATCCATCGGGGTCAGAAACGTAGCCATAATATTTTTGAGCATCAACAGTGACGAAAGATGCCAAAATGGCTAACAGCGTGATTGATAATAGTTTTTTCATGATGTTTTGTATAAGATATGTAAATAAATTGATATTAACGACGTATGCGGTCATAGTACACATAGCCCAAATAGGTACCGTTGGAATTATACACCTTAACCCATCTTGAGCTGCCGCTGTAATACACATAGGTACCCACATAGAGGCGGGTGCGGATGGCGTAGTTTGTACCTGGTCCAGTGCGCACGTTAACATAATTGTCGCGAGGGTCAACAATGTAGCCACTCCTCATGCTGGAGGTTGTGGATGGAGAGCTACTATAACCGTTGTTGGGATTCACTCTCACGATGCGGCTGGTGCTCATGTACCCCATGAAGGTATTGCTGCGAGCGCCTGAATACACTTTGCTCCATCCATTGTTCATGGGGGTGTAGTAGAGATAGTAGCCCGAATTATATCTTCTTGTAATAGGGTATCTGGTTGATGGGCCTGTACGTATGTTGGTGTAGCCGTCAGGATCACTTACGCGGCCATAATACTGCTGCGCATCAATAGTGAAAAACGATGCCACCAGTGCAAGTAAAGTGATAACTAAAAGCTTCTTCATAATTATAATTTTCTATAAATTAACAAATAATCACTTTTATTGCCACAAAGATAAAAAAATCTCATCACTCCACCAAATTTAATATGTATTTTTAGGTGAGAGCTAAGAGGTGAGAGTGGAGAGGTGAGAGTGGAGAGGTGAGAGTGGAAGTGTAAAAGAAAGAGGAAAGCATTGTGCATTAACACGGTGAAACCCGATTATGCATTGTGCATTATGAATTATGCATTATGAAATCATTCCCCAGTTGGTGCTTCGAGAGAAGAGGAAGCGCATGGTGCGTTGGAGTAGTTGACCATCGGGTGATTGCAGTTCGAAGTCCTCGTCTAGGATGCGCTGTGCTTCGTTGCGTGCGGCTTGCAGTACCACGCCGTCGCTGGCTAGGTTGGCAATGCGCAGGTTGAACGCTACGCCGCTCTGCTGTGTACCCTCCATATCGCCTGGTCCGCGCAGTTTCATGTCTTCTTCGGCGACGACGAAGCCGTCGTTAGTCTGCGTCATCACCTCTAGGCGGTGACGCGTCTCTTTTGTGACCTTGTATTTCGACATGAGGATGCAGTAGCTCTGGTCGGCGCCACGGCCCACACGGCCACGCAGCTGGTGCAGCTGCGAGAGTCCGAACCGCTCGGCGTTCTCAATAACCATCACGCTGGCATTGGGCACGTTAACACCCACCTCAATCACCGTTGTCGACACAAGAATGTGTGCCTGACCACTAGCGAAAAGCCCCATCTGGTAATCCTTTTCGCTAGGCTTCATCTTGCCGTGCACATAGGCCACACGATAGCTCGGGAAGTTTTCGCGAATTATCTCATACCCCTCTTCAAGCGCACGCAAGTCAAGCTTCTCATTCTCTTCAATGAGAGGATATACTATGTAGCACTGGCGACCCTTCTTGAGCTCTTGACCAATGAAATTATACACAGCCATGTGGTTGTTCTCGTAGCGTAGAACGGTGGTCACCGGTTTGCGGCCAGGAGGAAGCTCATCGATGACGCTCACGTCGAGGTCACCATATACTGTCATAGCGAGGGTGCGCGGGATGGGTGTCGCCGTCATTACAAGCACATGGGGCGGTATCGTGTTCTTGCGCCACAGCTTGGCTCGCTGTGCCACACCAAACCGATGTTGCTCGTCGATAATCGCAAGCCCCAGATCCTTGAACTGAACGGTATCCTCAATCAACGCATGAGTACCAATGAGGATGTTCAGCTCACCGCTCATGAGCTGCTCGTGAATCTTGTTGCGTTCTTTCTTGCGGGTGGAGCCAGTGAGCAACGCCGCTTTCAAACCCACAGCCTGAGCCATCTCGCCAATGCTCTCAAAGTGCTGAGTGGCAAGAATCTCGGTGGGTGCCATAATGCATGCCTGATATCCGTTGTCGGCAGCCAGCAGCATGGTCATGAATGCCACAATGGTCTTACCGCTGCCCACATCGCCCTGCAGCAAGCGGTTCATTTGCTTGCCACTGCGCATGTCGTGGTGCATCTCTTTGATTACACGCTTTTGTGCACCCGTGAGCGGGAACTGCAAGTAGCTCTTGTAGAAGTTGTTGAAATGGTCGCCCACATGAGCAAACACGTGTCCTGGCACTTGTGCGTTTCGGCCCTTTACATATTTGAGAATGTTCATCTGCAGGAAGAACAACTCCTCAAACTTCAGTCGCCGCTGAGCTTGCTGCAGCAGTGGGATACTTTGAGGTGTGTGTATGTTGATGAGTGCCTCTTTCAGGGGCATGAGTTTGTATCGGTCAATTATGCTCTGAGGTAGTGTCTCGCGAATGCTCTGGAAAATTTGATGGTCAAGCAACGACTTGACAATCTTTTGCATCGCACGAGTTGTGAACGAGCGGTTGTGCATCTTCTCGGTGAGGTTGTACACACCCACTAGCCCGCGGTTCATCGCTTCGGGTTTGTAGGGGTCGACCTCAGGGTGTGCCATGTTGTAATGGCTCTTGTAGATGGTTGGCTTACCAAAGAGTATATACTCCTTGCCCGTGTGGTAGTTCTCCATGATATATTTCACACGGTTGAACCACACCACCTCAATCGTGCCAGTGCCGTCGCTGAACAAAGCGTTCAACCTGCGCTTAGCTCCCTCACCTTGGGGTGTAAACGAGATGAATTGTCCTTTAAGTTGGATGTAGGGCATCTCGCCGTTCATCTCGCTGATTTTATGGATAGTAGAGCGGTCTATATAGCGGAACGGAAAGTTGTAGAGCAGGTCATAGAACGTGTGGATGTCGAGCTCTTTTCCAAGTAGCTCGGCACGCCTCGGTCCCACGCCTGGCAGGAATTTTATGTCGGTCTTAGCAAGCCGTTCCATCATTAATTTCTCTGGGGTTATGGCAATAGCTCCCCCTCTAAGATAGAGGGGGTTGGGGGGAGTATGACAATTCGCTTTCTTTTATCAACTCACTTGCAATTATCATGTCGATGGGGGTGGTGATTTTTATATTTGTCACTTCGCCCTCAACAAGGGTCACTTGATGCCCTGCACTCTCCACAACGCTAGCGTCGTCGGTAAACAGCGGAGATTCCTCAACATCGTATGCTCCCTTCAAAAGCTCGGCACGAAAAGTTTGGGGTGTCTGGACAGCTCGAAGCGACGAGCGCAGCAGCTGTCGCGACGTTCCATCGTCAATCACTTGGCGTATGGAGTCGCTGGGATTAACAACAGGGATTGCGCTGCCTGTCTCTTGAGCGTTATCGTAGCAGCGATTTATCAGCTCCACGCTTGCCAACGGGCGCACTCCATCGTGCACAGCAACCAGGTCACCATCAGCAAGACTTTCGATGGCTGCGATGCCGTTTTTTACCGACTCAAAGCGAGTCTTGCCGCCATCGGCAATAGTATGGGTGACAGCAAAGTTGTTCTCTTTGCACATCGTCATCCACATCTCCTGATGCTCAATAGGAAGCACTACTACAATGGTCGCGCCAGCCTCGTCAAATTTCTCAATCGTGCGCATGAGCACCGCCTTGCCGTCAAGAGGCAGGAACTGCTTGGGCAGCTCGCTCCCGAACCGCTTCCCGCTTCCACCTGCAACTATTATCGCATATCTACTTGTTTTCATTATTTTTCATTTATTATTATTGTTTTGCTCAATAACTTCCCAATAGCCGCCTTTGTTAGGGCCTACACGACGAATGACTCCATTCTTTTGCATTTTATTTAACTGCCATTTGATGCCATCAGGACTTATGCCGCATAATTCAGCTAATTTATTCCTACTAATAGATGCATCTTGTTTTATATAGTGTAATATTTTCTGGGCAGTTTTCTGGGCAGTTTTCTGGGTAGCTTTTTGGGTAGTTTTCTCCCCACTTTTACCTTGCCCACTAACTGGGAACGTTATCCTAATAAAATTGTCAGTGAATTTGAAGCATTCCTCTCCATAAGCTCTAAGGATGCGTGGTATACCAGAACCTAAAGATTCAACTAGCTCCACATCGCGATAAATTCGCATTAATTCCTTGTTTCGTGGAATAGAAATACCACTGAAAAATTCCTCACGAGTCAAAGATTCAGGCAAACGACCAGCAGAAGTTATCTCAAGTCTGTCAGGGAAAATCTCAAACTTGGGTGGCACCTCAAATGAATAGTCATTATGAACGATTGCATTGATTACAGCTTCACGCAGGGCGACCTTGTCCCATAACGGAGTTTCTTTGCGCTCTACGGGTGTAATTGTTGCAGCAGTTCTGTTTTCTATATCTAATTTTGCCAAAACGCTTTTGGTTGCTTTTATGAGAGAGCAATAGCCATACTCATTGTTTTCTGTTAAATCACAACGGTCGAGACTTGAGTATTTGGCAACCTTAATTGAGTTTCCATTCTCATCGGCTAGCAAATAAGCAACATAATTGTACTTATCACTGTCGGTAAGTAGTTCTAAGCTACGTGCAAAATTATCATTAAGCCGCTTGCCATGTTCGTCATAATAGATACGTAACTGTTCGAAAGTCAAGTCTTGGCGATTAGATACTATTCGACCAATAGAATTTCGTGTACGCATAGAGAAAAGTCGATCAATCATTTCTTGCGGCATTTGTTCAGCTGAGGTGCCAACACGGATATATGCGCCCTTGGACGTCATACCATATTTTGACTTAAAATAAGGTTTCTCAATGCCACTTGCTACTGTTACCTTTACTATATTTTTATCGTCTAGTTTCTCTTCTGATATATCAAACAACCCCATAGCAGAAGGTGATATGTTGTTCTTGATACGGTCCTTAAGCTTCAACATACAGTTATCTACATCATCAACGCCGATGGCTTTGCCGTTTTTGTCTATTCCAATATAGATATAGCCACCTTCCTTGTAATTGAGAAAAGCGATAACTTCTTTCTCAATATCAAGTTCCTTAGTAAGAATTTCTTTATATTCTATGCGTGTGGTTTCGCTCATTCTTGCGTAATTATATAATTTGCAAATTTAGCAAGAAAAATGTTTTTTGGCAAATATCTCTCTTAAATTCAAAACAAATGATTATCTTTGCATAGATAATAATATAAAAAACAATATTATGAAAAGATTTATTGCTCTTATAAGTGTTATGTCCATTGTTGGATTATTGGTTTGTGCTGCACCAAAAGTGAGAACTAAGCATAAAAAACAACCCAAAACAAGCAACAATATTATAACGAAAGCCAAGAGTCAATCTCAACCTAAAGAAATGCTTGTGAAATTCCGTCTGGAATATCAGCAAGCAGAAGGACGAGGTTGCAAAACCAGTGCAGTCTACTCAGCTAGCCAGACTGAGTATGGCGACTATATCTATTTTCGTGGATTTGGAAAATATGAAGGCTGGAGCTTTGACTTTGCCAAAGGCGTGTGTGCCGATCTTATGCTTGAGCTTAGCCGTATAGCCGAGAGTAAAGCTCTGTCAAGCAATGAATTCACAAAACTTGATGATGAGGACCTTACTAAACCTCGTTGGCTGGTTACAATGAAGACAACAGACGGCAAAGAATATTCAATGGTGGAATATAGCGACGGGAGCGACCTGCTGAAACAAGTTGAAGATGCTTTCAAGCCCATCATTGACAAGGTGGAAAATCACGAGTTGATAGCACCTTATTCCAATTACCATTATAATGCCGATGGCACCCTCAATTATCGCACCGACCACGATGCCCAGGGTAGAGTGCATGGAGGTTACAACCCCAAGCGCCCTCACGACACATTCTAACAGGAGCTGAAACTTAAAAATGACACAACTGTGCTCGATGCAGTTGTGTCATTTCTGTCTTATTTGCCAAGGTTTATCTTGATTCCTAGGTTAATGTCAAATCTAAATGGGTGCGACATATATATGTTATCATCGGCTCCATTATGGATATAGTAGGATGCTCCAGGTTCAAGATATAGTCCAAATCTATCAATCACATTGTATTGCAGTCCTAGCTTTGCTATTGCCGAGAATTGAGGACGCTTGTCTCTATATTCTTTCTTGTTATATACTTCCGTTTGGGTTTCTTGGCGTGACCTACTTTTTAGGTTAAATTCTATCATTGCTCCAGCACTTGCATATAGTGCCCACCTTCTATTGTTCCACAAGAAGCGCGATACCTCAAGAGGGATGCCCAAATAGCTGGCAGTCTCTGTCTTTCTTGACCATGTGGTCTTGTCGATCTGAATGTAAGTCGTAGTGTTTTTACGAGTCAAGCGGGTATAAACAAGGCCGCTCCCAATACGCCATTTCTCTCCAATAGGATACCAGGCTTCAAGCCCGATTCTTACGGGAACTATTTGCTCTTTCTTATCAACATCAACAATTTCTTGATCTTGAGGATTGTTGGGGTCGGGAGAGGTGTTGCCTGGTATCGTTCCGGTCTGTGAGTCATATAAACCTGTATTACTTGAAGAACCTGCCGATGCCAAGTTTCCATTATAAGACAAAGTGAACTCAAGTGCCCTTTGCTTCTTACTGTCTGGTTCTGTCACAGTGAATAGATGCGGTAGCAGTGGCGCGGGCTCATATTGAATGATTATAGTGGTGTCAACCTGGTTAATTAATGTGTCGGTAGTGAATTGGGCTATATCTTCTATCTCCACTTTTTGAGACATAGAGGATTCTTGCTCCTTTAAGGAAATGGAGGTGACTTCCTCCTGTGTCTGAGAGGAAGTGCTCGTTAGGGTAGAGGAGTGGGCGAGAGGCTGATGAGTGGGATCACCAGCCGATTGCTCTAAAGACGATAGTTTCATTGTCCTCTTGGGTTCATTAGGGCGTGACTGAGAGGTGTGAGCACTTGCCAGTTGATTTTTAGCAGGAGATTTAATGTTTCCCTCTCTGTTGGGGCTAGGTGTGCGTTGCTCGACGGGAACGGGAGAAGTATGACTTTCAGCAACTTGCTCGTTGGTCGCCAAGTCTTGTTTGTCCCCTTCTAATGATGTGTTGTTCTCATCGTTAAGCGCAGTCCACATTACTATTGCAACAAGAGCCGCTGCAGCCACGCCTGCCACAACCTTATAGATGGCACTGCGGCTAGCCACAAGGCCTTTCTTCTTGTGTGTGCCATGACTATCCAAAGAGTTCTCAATCTCTTGCCACAACCCCGATGGTTCTGTCATCTCGTGTTGCGACAATCGGTCATGCAATATGTCGATATAGTCATGTTTCATAGCTTCTTGTTTTGATGTTCAAGTATTCGTTGCGCAAGAAGTTTACGTGCGCGATGGTATTGCGAGGCCGAAGTCCCCTCGCTTATTCCTAGCATAGATGCAATCTTGCTGTGAGGCAGTTTTTCTATTGCATAAAGGTTGAAGATAGTACGGTATCCATCAGGCAGTTGTTGAACTAATTCCATCAAGTTGCCAATGTCAATCGATGAAACATAATTAGTGACCTGTTCAGTAACAGTCAAGTCCTCTGGCTCATCTTCCACATCGTCGAGACTGACCAATTGGTTTAGCAACTTCTTGTGCCGCAGCAACTGCAGCGACTCATTCACCACTATTCGCCTGATCCAAGCCACAAGCGACCCACCGTCATGTGAAGTAAATGCGCCAATTCCAGAAAACACCTTGAGATAGCTCTCCTGAAGCACATCATTAACATCGTTTTGATCAATTACATAGCGAGAGCACACGGCAGTCATGTTGCGCACCGTGAGGTTATACAACTCTTGCATAGCCATGCGATTACCCTTCATGATGTCGCGGATGAGTCGTCTCTCGTCAGCTCCCGCAATATTGCTCATATTCTATTGTTATAATGAGCTAAGTTAATAATCTTGCATCAATTGGCGTTATTTTTTTGCATAAATCTGAAATGATTGAAAATGTCACCGGCTGTGACACACAAATTCATCGTGCGGTCAGAAGCAGAGCTGTAAAATGATAATGGTTCGAAAGTAACGACGAGGTCGCCATCGGCCAAACACTGAACATGAGTCCATTGTCCAGAGAGGTCTGTCCAATCATTATTATCGATGTTGGGCATGAAGATCTGACCATCTTCTTCAATAGACGAGATCCAAAAAGCTCTGTAATTCTTGCAATGAAACTTATAGCTGCCGCCGCTTGCTGGCACTTGATACACATTGTCAACTATTGTAAGGCCGCTCTCATCTTCCCATTTCATTGAATCCCAATCACCATCCCACCTTTGTTTCTCACATGAGTTAAGCGTAATGCCTGCAATTGCGAGCATCATCAGCAGTTTAAATAATATTTGTGTTATTCTTGTCATAATCGTATTATTATTATTATGAATGAGCAAAGTTAGAAATCTTGCATCAATTGGCGTTATTATTTTGCACAAATCTGAAAGAATAGAAAACACCAGCTGAGACACACAAATTCATCGTGCGTTTAGAAGCAGAGCTGTAAAATGATAATGGTTCGAAAGTAACGACGAGGTCGCCATCGGGCAAACACTGAACATGTGTCCATTGTCCAGAGAGATCTTTCCAATCATTATTATCGATGTTGGGCATTAATAACTCACCGTCTTCTTCAATAGACGAAATCCAAAAAGCGCTGTAATTCTTGCAATGAAACTTATAGCTGCCACCGCTTGCCGGCACTTGATACGCATTGTCAACCATTGAAAGTCCGCTCACATCATTCCATTCCATTGGATACCAATCACCATCACCAGGCAACCTTTGTTTTTCACACGAGTTAAGCGTAATGCCTGCAATTGCGAGCATCATCAGCAGTTTAAATAATTTTTGTGTTGTTTTTGTCATAATCGTTTTTATTAATAGAATGAGCGAAATCAAAAATCTTGCATCAAGAATGGCACTTTTTTGCAAAAATAATGCAAGATTTCTAGCTTTGTGCATTAATAGAATAGAAATGACTATTAAATTTTTGAGATTATGACACTAAAACTGAACTTTATGTTGTTTGCAGCAATTACCGTGATTATGACGGCATGCGACAAAAATGATGAACCTTTAAATCGCACTCAGTTTGAGATTGAACGCGAGGCTCCAGTACGTGCGACTCCACTTCTTGCTTATTATGCACAGCAACACGATGGACTCACAATGTGGCCGTCAACAGTTGTTGACGACAGCGGACTTACTGGAGAGGCTGGTGATTACTCCTATTGGCAAGAACATAAAAATGAGGCTCAAACAACCGAGGAACTTATGGCTATGTGCGATATCCCCAGCGACAAGCTGCATGCCATGTCCACAGCAAACCTCGCGCGCACTTGTTATAATCATCCCTACGCTTTTGTTTATACAGCGCAAAACGTAATATATCAAGGTTTCTTTTTCATGACTCAAGCCAACAGTTACAGGGAACTGATGCAGCGCAAGACAGGTGCTTTGGAACTGCTCAATCTCTATTGTGAGCAAGAATACACCACCACTGGTTTTGGGCTCAATGCACTATCCTTGTTCTTGATGACGGCAGTTGATTATAATGCGCTGAATCAAGAGCAGCTGGCACGTCTCTCAGCCGAGATTTTCAATAAGATAGACAACATTATTGATGTTGAAGGAAGTACCCCTGTTTTTTACTCAAATCTACGATTCCCTTATCTGCTGGGAGCATTTGTGGCCTATCATTACGACGCTTCGCTTAGTGATGACGATGTGACTTTACTTAAAAACTTTATTATTGTAACAGGTGTTTCCCAATATAAAGTAAATGGAGTAAGCCTAACTAACGAAGATATTTCTCATGCAACCATGATAATCTCTCAAAGTCTCGAGCGCATGGAGCAAATGTCTATTTCCTAATCCTGTGGTGTGAATTGCTGTTGATTACGAGCCACACTCCTGTGAATATCAATAGGGTAGAAGCGAAGTGCTGCCAGCGCAGGGTCGCAAGGCCCATGCCAATGCTGGCAATGCTTGCTATTAGTGGTTGGAGATAGTTATAGGTGCTAACTGTGGTGGGGGCAAGCACTCGTTGAGCATTGGTCACTATGATGAAGTTGACAAAAGTGCACACCACTATAATAAATGCGATTTCAAGAAATACTTGAGAAGTAATGGCTTGGATGTCAAGCGAGAGCATTTCGTGAATAGTAACAGGCAAGATGGCTATGGCAGCAAAAGTGAACATCCACTTGTTGAACACGAGCACATGATAACGGCGTATTACCGAAGGGAAAACCGTAAGATAAACAGCAAACCCCAACTGGCTGCCGAGAATTATCAAGTCGCCACGATAGTCGGCAGCGTGACCCGCTTGTGGGGCATTACTCATTATCAACAGGCAAGCACCGGCAAAACCTAAAAATATGCCTGCCGAAGTCTTGACCGTGATGTGCTCATGCATGATAATCGCAGCCATGAGCATGGCAAAGATGGGTTGCGATGTGACCTCGATGGCCGAGTTGATGGGCGATGTGAGCTCAACGCCCACGATAAACCCACCTTGCGCAATCACCACTCCTAGCAGTCCGGCAATGGCCATGAGCATCAGGTCGTGGCGTGGCACATGCTGGCGAGGAGCAAATGGAGCGGCGCACCACAATAGCAATGCCGCTCCACTGATGCGAAGCGTTGCTAGTTGTAGTCCAGTGAGACTTTGATTTATGATATCTTTGCTCAGTGGCGACATCAGTCCAAATGCCACCATAGCAAATAGTAGTCCCGCATGCGCTTTTCCTCTTTCACCAATCATTGATGTTGTTGTGATAATTTTGGTGATGCAAAATTACAATTAATATTTTATTACTGCAGAAAGCTGGCGCCACAAAACTTGAAATATTGAAATAATTATCTAATATACCTATTTGTTCGGGAAAATAATGTACTTTTGTGCCCAAATTTACATTCTTATCAATAAAACAACTTATCTAATGAAAACAATTAAAACCTTATGCTTTGTGTTGGTTGTGATTGCCAGCTGTTTCTTGGCTCAAGCCCGAGAATATCAACCTAAATTCCTGTGTGGCGTGGTGAAAGCCGACTCCTGGACTGATGGTAACAACATGGAGGGCATCTATGAGTTTGACCTTGCCAATGCAACGCTCACTAAACTCACCGAGGGCCGTGACGTTTATCAGGCCCCTCTTGGTGGCGCAGTCTATGAGGACGGCATGATGAAGGGCGTCCATTTCAAGACCATTTGGGACGACTTTGAGCAGACCTATACCTATGTGCTTTACCATGTGCAATACGACATGACCACTTGGGAGCGCGTTAAGGCTTATGCGTTGAGCACTATGGATCGCAACTACATTTCAAGCTGCGGCTTGGCTCACGACCACGTGACTGGTAAGAACTACGGTATTTTCTACAACTTCAACATGAGTTGGGAGGTTGTGAACCGTAAGCTTGCCACTATTGACTTCTCGACCAATACACCCACACGAAATATAATTGGCACAGCTTCCATCCCAATGGCAGCCATAGCTTTCAGCGATCAAGGCATTCTCTATGGTGTAGGAGAAGAAGGTTGGCTTTATGCTATCAGCACAGCCAATCCAGGTGCTATAGGTGAGATTGAGGTGTTCCCTATGGGTGACCTTGGCATCGATAATATTTCTACTAACCCCAGCACTATGACCTACGACAAGCGCACAGGCAAGTTCTACTGGGCTGTAGTTCTTAATGACCAGAAGAGCTATCTCTATGAGATTAACCCAACGCTTGGCCAGGTTTCGGCTACACAGCTCATGCAGCTCCCCGACAATTCATGGCTCGTGAACATGGAAGTGATTGAACAGCAGGAGCCATCTCTTTATGGCGACGTGAATGGCGATGGCGAGGTCAACACAGTGGATGTGACCATTCTCTACAATTATCTTCTTAATGGTGAAACCGAGGGCATGGTCAACGGCGACCAGAGTGGCGACGGTGAAATCACTTCGGTGGATATTACGGCTGTCTACAACGTTATCCTCGGTGAGTAATATCAAAGAATATAATTCACAAAATCACCCCTGCGACCACTTAGTCACAGGGGTGATTTTTATCATGTAAAATGTGTCTTAGCTAAGGGTTGTGGCATCTGCTGCCACCATCTTCTTCCACTTGAGGAAACCAAGCACGGCAATAACAGTGTAGAGACCGTAGAGGCAAGCTCTGAAAGGGATACCTTTATAGATGTAAAGACCACACGATACTGCATCAACAACAAGCCACAAGAGCCACTGCTCCAAGTATTTGCGCGCCAAAGCCCACATTGCCACGGCACTCAATGATGTGGTGAAGCTGTCGAGGATGGGCACAGTGCTATTGGTGTGATATTTCAGGAACCAGTAAATGCCTCCCCATAGTATCAACCATGTGATTGTCGAGGCAACTATATGCCGTGACTTGTAATGAGTAATAGGCAATTCCGTCCCCTTGTCTGTTTTGTTCCCCCATCTCCAGCAGTAGTAGCCGTAGATTGCAATAACTACATAGTAGAACTCCATGCCAAAGTCGGCATAAAGCCCCTTGGCAAATAACAGATAGGAATTGACAATAGGCATAATGATTCCCACGGCCCATAGCCAAATGTTGGCACGGTACTCAAGCCACAGGTAAAGCAGCCCGAGCACCAAGCCAATAATGTCAATCAATCGCAGCCAGTCCATAGGCTTCTTTTTATAGTTTTAGAAGCTGAAGGTGAGGTGAGCCAGCACGTTGGTGCCTGCCATGGGATAGAAGCGTGGGTCGCTTGCAAGAGTGGGTTGGTTGCTCTTGTCGCCGTCTTTGTAGACTGCTGCTGTCTGCGAGTAACCGTTGTTCTCATACTTCTTGTTAAACAAGTTGTAGATTGTCACGCCGGCAGTGATTTTCTTCACGTGAGGCAGGCTGAAGGAGTAGGATAGTCCCAGATTGCTGATGAAATAGGGGTCAAGCGAGTCTTCCTTGCTCTCGAAGTTGTCGAGATACTGGCGGCTCACATACTGCGATTGGAACTGAGCCTCAAAGCCCTTGAAGTTGAACTGCAGCACGCTGTTTACGATGGCGCTAGGCGAGAAGGCGATGGTGGTGTTGCCTTTCTCGATGGCTGTTTGGGTCCACATTTCTTCCCAGTTGTCGTCGTAGTCGCTCACGTAGCCCACATAGTTCTTGATGATGTTGCGGCTGAAGGTAGCATTCACATCCCAGCGCAGCCAGTTGGTGAATTTTACACCTGCCATCAGCTCGATACCGCAGCGGTAGCTGTCGGGCACGTTCTCGGCCATCAGCTCGCCTATCTCGTTGAGCTTGCCATTAAGCACGAGCTGGTCCTTATATTTCATATAATAGAGGTTAACTCCAGCTGAGAAACGACGGCTCTTGAACTCATAACCAGCCTCCCAGTCCATGAGTTTCTCGGCCTTGGGATGCACGGTGAGTGGACCGTCATTGTAGTTGTTGCGGGTGGGCTCCTTCTGTGCTATTGCAAACGAAGCATACACTCGGTTATTGAGGTTAATCTGCCAGTTAAGGCCCACCTTGGGGTTGAAGAAATTGAAGTTCTCGTCTACGTCAAGCGTCTGCATGTGCTCGGGACTTGCGGTCCAGTCCCACTTATCGTTAACGCCCTTTATTGTGTAGTTGATGTGGCGATATTGCAGGTCGAGATAAGCGCTCAATCCACGCCAAATCATATAATTGTTCTTCCAGTAGATGTTAAAATCGGTCTTCTTGCCTTTGTTGCGATAGTACTCATGATTGGGATCAAGAGTTCCGATATAGTTCTCCACCCAAATCACTTGACCATGGTGGTTGTTGCTGTATTTGTTGAAACCACCGCCCAGCACACTTGCAAGGCGCTCTCCAGTGTAGTGAACCGAGAATACACCGCCACCAAAACCACTGTCGAGAATCTTCTTGCGAACAAGGTTCGACTTCTTTATCTTTTCGCCATCAACCAAAAATGGTTCGAGGGCATATTCAGTGAGCGTGCGCTGGTTCTTGTATTCTTGGTAGTAGCCATAACCATCGGTGTAGTGCAGAGCGGCATTGAGTTTCCAGTTGTTGTTGAACCTGTGGTCAAAGAGCAACTGGAAATGGAACTGTTTGTAGATGTCCTTCTGGTCATTATAAAAGCCAGTCACCACGCCATCATGCTTAATCTCGCCGTTGGGGTTATACTTGCGGTTGCTCTCGAGCTTGCTGCGGCTTATGCCATCCCAAGCGTGATAAGTGTCTTCCTTACCACCGAAGGTGATAAACTTCACCTGAGTCTTGTCATTGAAATAGGCTGCTTGAGCATAGTAGGAAAACAGTGATGTGGTGGCGCGGTCGCGGTAACCGTCGCTTGAAATGTGCGACAAGCGGCCGTCAAACACCCAGTGGTCACCCAGGCGGCCGGTGCCAAACTTAATGGTCTCTTTATTGGTGTTGAACGAGCCATAAGAACCCGAGAGCTCCGCATAGGGGGTTAGTGACGATGCTTGAGAACGCATGTTCACACTGGCACCAAAAGCACCAGAGCCGTTGGTCGAGGTTCCCACGCCGCGTTGCACTTGCACATCGCGCAGCGATGAAGCGAGGTCAGGGGTGTTTACCCAAAACACGCTATGGCTCTCTGAGTCGTTGATGGGGATGTCGTTCATTGTCACATTGATGCGAGTTGCGTCGGTGCCGCGCACGCGCATCGATGTGTAGCCCACACCAGCGCCAGCATCGCTGGTGGTTAGCACGCCAGGAGTTAGCGACAGCAGGTAGGGCAAGTCAAGGCCGTGGTTCACAGCTTCTATTTGTTGTTTACTCACGTTGGTAAAAGCAACAGGGGTGTTGCTCGTCGCACGCGTTGCCAGCACCTCCACTTCCTGGAGTTGCACAGAGTCACGGACCACCTTAAGTTGTGCGGTGGCCATCAGGCTGCCACACATCACAGCGGCAGCAAGAAGCATTGTCTTCTTCATTTACGTTTCCTAAAAATAAAAATTAATAAGTTCTGTTCTCTACGCCGGAATTACCCGGTTCAGATTCCATGGGTATGTTCTCAGCCACACCAGCTGCTAGTGAGTATTGCCTAGACAAGCAATTGACTCTCAAGAGCCTTAACGGTGCAGCACCCCCAAACTCATTGAATCGTGGTGCAAAATTAGTGCAAGGTGAGTGAAAATCCAAATTTATTTGAGTTTTTCCGAGCCGCCGCCTAATTTATCTAAAGGTAGTGAAAAGTTTTCAGTTATCAGTTCTCAGTGCACCATCGTTATTAATATTTTCTACAGCTCTTCAAGTATTCTTTGGAGAAGTGATTGAATGGGTTGTTGGGCACTCTTCAGTTCTTTTTCCACCATTGTGCGCAATCCGTCAGTTTTTTCTATTCTATTCATAATAAGGAGATTGAGTAGCAGTCGCCAAGCGGTGTATTGCACAAGCTTTTTATTACATGTAAGCAGTTGCTTCCACAACTCAATAGCATAGGGCAGGTGTCGCAACAGACGGTGGCACAGCACGTCGGCAATCTCCACGCTCTCCACGCTTTTGCACCATGCAACGGCTGTTTCTATGTCGAAATTCTCGGTAGGGTAGAGCATTGTCGCTGCCATGCGGCACTCACGGTGATTCACATCATTCCACAGCGCTTGAGCCAATTCAGCACTTTTTTCATAGTGTTCAGCTATCGCTATTACATCGGTGAGTTGGCATCCCATTATCATCGTGTGTGGATCACCAGCTGCTCGCAATTGCTCGGCAATGATGCCGTTGCGATAAGCAAAAAACTCCCTTTTAACCTCCTGTATCATATATGATTATTCTTTAAAAGAGTGCTGCGCCATTAAAGCACAGCACTCTTTGATGATTGTTAACGTTCTCAGTTTTTCATAAATAACTATAAACTGTGAACTTTAGGCTTGTAAACTGGGTTCACAAAGCCCTTGTAAGGAGCGATGTTCAAGCTCTCGTAACGCTTGAGAATCTCGGCGTGAATCTTTGGATCAACCTTAACTCCATAGGTCTCAACGAGCTTGCGGCCTGCCTCGAAGTCACCCTCGCTCTTGATGCGCTGCACCTCAGCAAGAAGCTGACCAAAGAGGTTGCGGAGCTTCTGGTAGTCATTAACCTTAACGAAGGTCTTGCCACCTCTCTTCTTGTCCTTCACAATCTCAATAACTTTGTCTTTCTTTCCCTTCTCGTAGCACCACTCGCTGATGAACTTGCGGTTGCGCATGTGCGACTCCTCAATGTCTTTGCCTGGCTCAATGCGGGTGAGCTGGGTGAGCAGACCATTCATGATGTACTTGTAGTACTCAGCTTTGTAGGTGTCGGCATCCTTAAAGATTCCAAGCTCAACGAGCTTTGGATCGGCAAGATAGTAGAGAGCGAAGAGGTCGGCGCGGCCTTCCTCGAGGGTGGCACCATAGGCCTTGAGTGCGTCGGGGTCAACGCCTGGCAGCAGTTGTCCGCTGGCGTGGCCAAGGCACTCGTGAAGGTCGGTGTGCAGCTTGTCGGCAATGGTGAGGTATTTCTTCATGAGCTGTACTTCGGTATCGCTGTAGGCAAACTCTTCGTTGAAGCCTGTTCCGCTTGCTACTTCATCGTAGGCATCGGTGATGTTCTCCAAAGTAACTGACTTCGAGCCATGAGCAGCGCGAATCCAGTTGCTGTTTGGCAAGTTGATGCCAATAGGGGTCGAGGGATAGCTGTCACCGGCAAGGATGGCAGCGGTGATAACCTTGGCGCTCACGCCCTTCACATTCTGCTTTTTGAAGCGTTTGTCAACGGGCGAGTTGTCCTCAAACCACTGTGCGTTCTCGCTGATGAGTGTGGTGCGGAACGAAGCGTCTTTGTTCTTGAAGTTCACGATGCTCTCCCAGTTGGCAGTCATGCCCAGTGGGTCACCGTAGCTCTCAATGAAGCCATTGATGAAGTCTACAGTGCCTTGAGTCTCCTCGGCCCACATGATGCTGTAGTCGTCAAATGCCTTGAGGTCACCAGTGGTGTAGTACTCGATGAGCTTGGCGATGTAAGCCTTCTGTGCGCTGTTCTCAGCAACACTGGCAGCCTTCTGCAACCAATAAACGATGTTGACGATGGCTGGGCTATAGAGCTCACCAATCTTGTAGGTTTTCTCTACCACTTTGCCATCTTCCTTAACCACCTTGCGGTTTAGGCCATAGCTGATGGGGGTCTCGTCGTTAGGATCTTTGATACCCTCGTAGAATGCCTCAACTTCCTGCTGGGTAACGCCCTCATAGAGGTTGTTGGCACTAGTGAGGATGAGGTCTTCGCCATCGGCTTGGTTCACGCGTTTAGCCATGAAAGTGGGGTCAAAAATCACCTTGTCGAGTGTCTTGAGCAGCTCATCGGCCTTGTCGCATTTCTTCTCCTTGCTGCACTTGTCGCATGACTGGATGGGAAGCTTCTCAAGAGGCAAAGCCTTGTACTGAGCATCGAAGAACTCCTGTGAGAACTCAGGCACAAACTTGTCCTGTGCATAGTGGTGATGGATACCATTGCCAAACCACACCTGCTTCAGGTATTTCTCAAAGCCTTTGAAGTCGGCGCTTGAGCGGTCGCCATTGTAGTTGGTGTAAATGGCCTCGAGCACTTGACGAACCACGAGGTTGTACTTGCCATTCTGGTCGAAAAGGATGTCGCGGCCCTGAAGGGCTGCCTCGGTGAGGTAATAGACATACTTCTTTTGCTGCAAGCTCAAGTCGTTAAAACCTGGGACCTGATAGCGCAACACCTCAATGTCGGCAAAGCGGTCCACGTTGTAATTGAAATTGCTGTTCTGTGCCATAGCAATACCTGTTGATGCCAATGCCACTACAGCAGCGGCAATTAATTTTTTCTTCATAAAACGGTTTATAAAATTAGTATTTGTAGTTTTCAAGATAATCGTGCAAATTTAATACTTTTCTTCAAAACCGCAATTCAAAACGTGTGAAAAGTTGCATCGCGCTACTATTTCATTTTTTCTCACCATAACCGCCCAAACTTCACAAATTATTATGTATATTTGCATGTTTTACATAGACTCAAAAATATCATGAAGAAATTTTTTATCTTATTGTGTGTTGCTGCCGTATTTAGTGTGGCAGGTTATTCACAGACCTATCGTTATGATGTGAATGGTGACGGTGTGGTCACAATATCTGATGTAACAGCTCTTTATAACCAAATGTTAGGAGTTGAACCAGGCTTCAGTACTCACGAATATGTTGACCTGGGCCTGCCTAGTGGCACACTGTGGGCAGCGATGAACATTGGTGCCGCCAGTCCCGAAAGTTATGGCTACTATTTTGCATGGGGTGAGACTTATCCTAGAAATATATATAGCTGGGATAATTATATGTGGTGCAATGGTAGCTCTAGCTCGTTGACAAAGTACTGTACCCAGTACCCCTATGGCTTTGTTGATGACATAACACAACTTTATCCTGAGGACGATGCCGCCACTGCCTACTGGGGACCTGAATGGCGCATGCCAACGTATGAGCAGATTCAGGAGTTGACAGCCAATTGTTCAAGTGAATGGACCGAAAGGAATGGTGTTTACGGTCGTTTGTTCACCAGCGACATCAATGGCGCGACGTTGTTCTTTCCTGCAGCAGGCTACCATTCGAGTGTAGGGTTCGAAGTTGGTACTACTGGAAACTATTGGTCGCACGAGGTTGTCAACACCGTGTGCTACAAAGCTTACACCTTGAAGGTGGATGCCAACGCCGGAAAATCGGGCAGCGCTTTCAGGTTTCAGGGAAATTCGGTGAGAGCTGTGCGCGCTCAGGATTGATTCCCTTCCTCAACGAATCTTTTAACCACTCATAAAAAAATCAGATAAAATCATGAAGAATTTATATATTTCATTATTCATAGTAGCAACATTTAGTTTGACAGGTTATTCACAATCACAGCATTCACGTTTTGATGTGAATGGTGATGGTGAGCTCACAGTATCCGATGTGTCAGCGATTTATGACCATTTGCTAGGCATTTTGCCAAGCATCAATGGGCACGCTTATGTAGATTTGGGCCTGCCCAGCGGCACACTGTGGGCGACGATGAACGTTGGAGCTAACAGCCCTGAAGAATACGGCGACTTCTTCGCCTGGGGAGAGACCACTACCAAGGATGTATATGACTGGAGCACCTACCTGTGGTGCAACGGTAGCAACAACACGTTGACCAAGTATTGCTACAAAGAAGACTATGGTTATAATGGCTTTGTTGATAACGTGAGAGTGCTCTATCCCGAGGATGATGCCGCCACTGCCAACTGGGGACCTGGTTGGTACATGCCGACGTATGCTCAGATTAAGGAGTTGACAAGCAAATGTACTACTGAATGGACTGCAATTAATGGTGTTTACGGTCAATTGTTCACCAGCAGAATCAATGGCGAGACAGTTTTCTTTCCTGCTGCCGGATACCATACGGATACCTGGTACCAAGCCGGTGTTAATGGCTACTATTGGTCGGGCGAGATTGGTGGTACCACCTACATCGCTTACATACTGGATGTTGATGCCGATGGAGGAACCTGGGGCAACGCACACAGGTGTAATGGATATTCGGTGCGACCTGTGAGCACCCCTCAGAAATAGCCCCATTTTCTCTTGCTAGAATCCTTTAAGCTGTCAAAGCATGCAAGCAGTTAGGCTGTTGCAAAAATAATTGCGACAGCCTTCTCTCTTTCTCTTAATAAACTATAATTAAGGTGCAAAGTTTTTGCCGTGTGGGGGGAATTGTGTAATTTTGCACGTTTTAAACGGGCATGAAGCCTAATATGCTATTGCCCAATAAAAAGAGTAAATTAATAATCAAATAACAAATAAAAATTCTTATGAGTTTGAATATCGTTGTGCTGGCAAAACAAGTGCCAGACACTCGCAACGTGGGTAAAGATGCGATGAAGGCCGACGGCACCATCAACCGTGCTGCTCTTCCCGCTATCTTCAACCCCGAGGACCTGAACGCGCTTGAGCAAGCGCTTCAGCTCAAGGATGCTCATCCTGGTTCAAAAATCACACTCGTGACAATGGGTCTGCCTCGCAGTGCCGAGATGGTGCGCGAGAGCCTCTATCGCGGTGGCGATGACGGCGTGGTGCTCACCGACCGCCCATTGGGTGGCGCCGACACCCTCGCAACTAGCTACTCGCTGGCGCAGACCATCCGTCACCTCGACAAGGTGGATATCATCGTTGGTGGCCGCCAAGCTATCGACGGCGACACCGCTCAGGTGGGGCCACAGATTGCCGAGAAACTTGGTTTGCCACAAGTTACTTATGCCGAGAGTGTTAAGGTTGAAGATGGCATTGCCACCATCAAGCGCCGCATCGAGAACGGCTTTGAAACCGTAACTTGTCCACTTCCATTGGTTGTTACCGTTAACGGCAGTGCCGATGCTTGCCGTCCACGCAACGCCAAGTTGATTCAGAAGTACAAATATGCCGTCACTCCCAGCGAGAAGGCACAGCTCAGCGAGGATCGTCAGAAGCTCGTCGAGGCTCGTCCTTATCTCAACATTCGCGAGTGGGGTGTTGCCGACATCGAGGCCGACCCTAACCAGATTGGTATGAAGGGCTCGCCCACTAAGGTTAAGACAGTAGTAAACGTTGTGTTCCAGGCCAAGGAGAGCAAGACCATCGAGGGTGGCGACGAAGCCCAGCTCGAAGGTCTCGTGCAAGAACTCATTGCCGACCACATCATTGGTTAACACTTAAAACAGGAAAGAACTATGAACGACAATAATAATTTAGTAGTTTACTGCGAGTTTGACGACGGTCGCGTTGCCGACGTCAGTCTGGAGTTGTTGACCAAGGGACGCACCCTTGCTACTCGTTTGGGCGTTAAGCTCGAGGCCCTCATCCTCGGCGACAAGCTCGATGGAGTAGAGGAGCAAGTGTTCCCCTATGGTGTTGACGTGGTTTACAAGGTAGAGGACGAGCGTCTTTATCCTTACACTTCGCTGCCACACTCTTCAATCGTTATCAACCTTTTCAAGGAAATCAAGCCACAAATCTGCCTGATGGGTGCCACCGTGATTGGCCGCGACTTGGGTCCACGCGTTTCGTCGTGCCTTACAAGTGGTCTTACTGCCGATTGCACCGCACTGGAGATTGGCGATCACACCGACCCCATAAGCAAGACTGAGTACAAAGACTTGCTTTACCAGATTCGTCCTGCCTTTGGCGGCAACATCGTGGCAACTATCGTCAACCCCGAGCACCGTCCACAAATGGCTACCGTGCGCGAGGGTGTGATGAAGAAGGAGATTTTCGATCCCAACTACAAGGGTGAAGTCATTAACATCGATGCCAACAAATATGTTGACCCTGCGAGCTTTATCGTCAAGATTATCGACCGCGAGGTTGAGAAGTCGAAAATCAACATCAAGAATTCGCCAATCATCGTGGCTGGTGGCTATGGTGTGGGCAGCAAGGAGAACTTCGACCTCATCTTCCAGCTTGCCGATGTGCTTGGCGGAGAGGTGGGTGCAAGCCGCGCAGCTGTCGATGCTGGCTTCTGTGAGCATGAGCGTCAAATTGGTCAGACTGGTGTCACCGTGCGCCCCAAGCTCTACATTGCTTGCGGTATCTCGGGACAGATTCAGCACGTGGCAGGCATGAACGAGAGCTCTATCATTATCTCTATCAATAACGACCCTGCCGCTCCCATCAATGCTATTGCCGACTATGTTATCACCGGCAACCTCGAGGAGATTATCCCAAAACTAATCAAGTATTATAAGAAAAATTCCAAATAACACTATAGTTGCAGAATTTTAGGGTGTCAAAACCGACAACTGAAAACTGACAACTGAAAACTGATAAACAATGGCTAACTTTTATAAAGACAATAAAGCTCTGCAGTATCATCTGCGTCATCCCTTGATGGAGAAAATCGTGGGAATGAAGGAGCGTGACTACACTCAGAGCCAGGAGTTTGACTATGCACCTGTCGATTTTGACGATGCTATCGACTCTTACGACAAGATTCTCGAGATTACCGGTGAAATTACTGCCGAGACTATCGCTCCTAATGCCGAGAGCGTCGACAAGGAAGGTCCACATCATGCTGATGGTCGTGTGGCTTACGCCAGCAAGACTCAGGAGAACCTCGATGTAACTCGCAAGGCAGGCCTTTATGGCGTGTCGATGCCCCGCAAGTATGGCGGCCTTAACCTCCCTAATGTCACCTTCTCAATGATGAGCGAGATGATTGCTCAGGCCGATGCCGGTTTCCAGAACATCTGGAGCCTCCAGAGCTGTATCGACACCCTCTTTGAGGCTGGTGATGAGGACCAGTTCGAGCGTTACATCCCACGCGTGTGCAACGGTGAGACTATGTCGATGGACCTCACCGAGCCCGACGCTGGTAGCGACCTCCAGAGCGTGATGCTCAAGGCCACTCAGGACGAGGACGGCACTTGGCGACTCAACGGTGTGAAGCGCTTTATCACCAATGGCGACAGCGACATTCACCTGGTGCTCGCACGCAGCGAGGAGGGCAGCAAGGACGGCCGTGGCCTGTCAATGTTCATCTACGACAAGCGCAACGGTGGTGTTAACGTTCGCCGCATCGAGGACAAGATGGGTATCCATGGTAGCCCCACTTGCGAGCTGGTGTTCAAGAATGCCAAGGCCGAGCTTTGTGGCTCGCGCCGCTTGGGCCTCATCAAGTATGTGATGTCGCTCATGAACGGTGCCCGTTTGGGTATCACAGCGCAAAGCGTTGGTCTGTGCCAGGCAGCCTACAACGAGGCTATCGACTATGCCCGCAGCCGTGAGCAGTTTGGTGTTGCTATTATCAACTTCCCTGCTGTAGCCGAGATGCTCAGCAACATCAAGGCTAAGCTCGACGCAGCACGCACCATCCTCTATGAGACTGCACGTTTTGTCGATGTTTATAAGATTTGGGAACAGATTGCCCGCGAACGTCTGCTCACTCCCGAGGAGCGTGCCGAGATGAAGCGCTACAATCGTCTTGCCGATGCCTTCACTCCTCTGTCAAAGGCTTCTTCGAGCGAGTATGCCAACCAAACCGCCTACGACTGCATCCAGATTCACGGCGGTAGTGGCTTCATGCGCGATTACACCTGCGAGCGCCTCTATCGTGATGCCCGCATCATGAACATTTACGAGGGAACCACTCAGCTTCAGGTCGTTGCTGCAATTCGCCATGTCACCACTGGCACCTATCTGGCGCAGATGAAGGAGTATGCCGAGGGTCAGTATAGCGACGAAGTTGCTCCTCTCAAGGCTCGCGTCGATAAGATGATGGCAGCCTATGAGGAAGCAGTGGAGAAGGTGAAGGGTTACGATAACCCCGACTACATCACCTTCCACGCACGCCGCATGGTCGAGATGGCTGCTTGGACCATCATGAGCTACCTGTTGTGCTACGACGCCAGCCGTGAGCCCGAGCTCTTCATGCAGTCGGCCAACGTTTACGTGCGTTACGCCGAGGCACGCCTCGCCGCCAACGCCAAGTTCATTGCCGACTTCACCCCCGAAGAATCCGCCCTCTACACCCAACAGTGATTGATTTTTGAGAAAATTACTATAATGAGAATCGGGAGCCGCCACCATCGCGACTCCCGTTTTTTGCTTTAAAATCGTCGCAAAATCTGCGACAATTTTTATGCTGTAACGTCGCAAAATCTGCGACGTTTTGATGTTTGCCACCCATCAAATGAAGTTGTACACGTTGTTGTCCTCGTTGTACCAGTTATCTCAATGTTGTTCCAGTTCTTCAATCTAAATCTCTTCTCTAATCGGTGCAATCCATCTATCTCAATTGTCCTTAATTAAAATGAAAAATAAGATATTGTCCTTAATTGTCTTAAAAAACCTGCGTGAGCATCGAAGATGCTGGGCGGGTCGAAGACCCGACTTTGTGTGTAAGACCATGCAAGAGGGTCGAAGACCCTCGCAGCTTGGTCCAAGTAGAATCTAATGAAAAGTGCCCCGAAGGGGAACTTCACAGTCCCATCGTTGCACAGGACAACAATAAATTGTTTTAAATTGTTTGTAATTGTATGACAAAAAAACTGAAAACTATTTGTTTGACAATTCACGTTCCATTCACGATAATTTGCGTAAAAAGTCCGAGTCAATTGTCCTTAATTAAAATGAAAAATAAGATATTGTCCTTAATTGTCTTCTAACAAAAAAAATCGAGGCTCGATATCGCATCGTGCCTCGACTTACGGTAATTATTTTAAAAACCTTATCTAAAATATGTGTGTTGCTTGTTTTGAGTG
This sequence comes from uncultured Bacteroidales bacterium, assembly GCA_902792435.1. Classification (GTDB taxonomy): domain Bacteria; phylum Bacteroidota; class Bacteroidia; order Bacteroidales; family Muribaculaceae; genus Sodaliphilus. Next base: position 73,196 of record CADAZN010000005.1, on the reverse strand, counting down.
CAAATTAGCATAACTTGCACATCGTTTTGGAATGTCAATAAACTCCAAAACAATAGTGATCTTGAATAGGAAATGGGGCAGCACTGAAATTCATGCATTTGCCAATAAGCCTGTGTCAATCCTATTTAACTAGTGCATGTGAGATTATAATGTTGATTTACACGTGTTTCTCGTGGTGATGGTAATGCAAATCAAGACACTCACATTCTCTGTTAATCACTAAGTTTCGCAAATCATGTTAATCAGACGGTGCAAAATTATGCTATAATTATAAATTATGCAACAATTTTATGCATTAAATCAGTCTTGATCTCAAAAACTACCCTTTTTAACCAACCAATTTAGATTAATTATTTTAAGTTGTATAATTTATTTGACATAAACTGATGGAAATCAATGTTTTCAAGACTTTAATCACATTTTTTCTAATTTGTCTGTTATTGCTACCTATATTGGTTAATCAATTGCGATAGTTTATGAGTTTTTTTGCGTTTTTTGTATATTTAATTATTGTATACTCAATAAAAATAACATAAATTTGCAACCGATTTTGTAGATGTGTGTTGTTAATGATACGATGGCATGATTTTTATTTGATGTGATTTGCTTATATTGTTTAAGTGCAGAATAGACTGAAAATCATTTATCTGAAACAACGCTAAGACACATCTTTGTTACGTGCTTTTTTGTCGCCATCTTTGAAGCGACTGATACTTTTTATGCAGAAAATCAACTAAAAATAAGATATTTATAAAATTTAAATTTAAAACTTTTTATTTATGAAACGTATTCTGAGATTACTACTAATCGCCGCTGTCGCCTTGCCCCTGTGGCAGCCCGCAGCGGCTCAAGATGCTGTTCCTGAAGCAAAGAGTAATGTTTCGGTGGCAGAAATGAAGGTGTCTCATGCAGACATCTGTAACGTAGGCTTGTCGAAGAATGGTCATAAAGCATCTGTTGTTAAAACACAGGTTGCTAATGAACCAGAAGGCAAGCATGTTGACAACGAGAAGATAAATACGCCACAGCAAGTGGCTGATTTTTCAGTTCCTGTAGCAGCAATGAGGGGCCAGAAAGCTTCTGGCAAGAAAAACACTAAAGGTGTTTCTCTTAAGGCCGACAAGGTAACAGTAACCCCACCAGCAAATGCTGAAGTTGAATACTGGAACATGACATCTAGTTACCATTATTACAATAATGGTTGGCAAACTGCCAACTATAACAATAGTGTTAAAGTTGCAATAGATGGCAATGACATTTATATAGCCGGGTTTTGTGTGTATTTTCCAGATGCCTGGGTAAAAGGAACAATCAATGGTACCAATGTTACATTTCCTTCACCTCAGTTCTTTACTGAAGAAGGAGAGGATGAGTTTTGGTTTGTAGGTGAGAACTCTAATGGAGTTGAACAAAGTAGTGTCTCTTTCACTTATAATTCAACAGTGGGTAAATTGACAATGACCACAAGTTATTTGTGTATTAAAGACGCAGATGTAGATGGCTTATACTATGGTCTTCATGAAGGCGTGGTTATAACAAGGCCTCTTCCACCAGATCCTGAGTTTACAATATGTGCTGGAACAGAGAAGAATGGTTTTGTGCCTGTTTATGGATCATATATTGATACATATGGTTGCGAATCTCAGATGATTTACCCATCAGCAACAATTAAAGGGACAGGTCTTAGTGCTGGTGACCAGATTACAGCTATTACATTCTACGTTCATTCAGATCAGGCAGATGGAGTTGTGCCAGCTAAGATTGGTACCGCCAAAATCGAAGTAAGAATCGGTGAGGTAACTGCTACTACAATTAGCAATGCATCGACAATGCGAAACAATCGTAATAACAAGACATCTGTATTCAATGGATATCTGCCAACAGGTGACTATAAGATGACAATAACGTTTACTCAGCCTTATACATACAATGGTGGCAATCTGCTGATTGATACTTATGTGAACACAACAGGAAGTTGGGTTAATTGCTATTGGACAGGTGTGAGTGCTACAAGTGGCTCAAGTTTTACTGCAAGTAGTTCATCAGCTTCTGGCGCAGCTCAGGCTTTCTTGCCTAAGATGAGCATTGATTACACTACTCCACCTATCGAGTCAGGTCTTGATGTTGCTATTAATGGTGAAGATTTCTTTGAAGGAAAAACTTACACTTGGACAGATGGTGATGGTAATCACACAAGTAACTTGTCTGAAATTGCAACTAAGCCAGAACAAATGATTGCAATGATTCAGAAGATTTACACCGACAAGACTATTCCTGGCAACCTCAAACGTGGTTTCTCTTCTAAGGGTAGAAACGAACCTTACAATGATGTGGCTTATACTGGTGTAGGAACTATTGTACATGATGGTTCAAGCGATTTTAATAGCGCATCACACTATAGCTGGGCTGATGGTTATGGTTGGGGTATCTCTGGTAACACTGGTAACACCACTCATACTCAGTATGGATATGATGAGACTTTCATGGCTCATTACTCTTATATGGATTCTACAAAATATCTGCCTAATGAGAATGGCCTTACCCTTCTTTTAGTTGAGATTAAGGATGATTATACACTTAATTCTTATTTGAATAAGATTTATAATACGACTTACGATACACCTTATGATATGCTTAAAGCTCAGTTCGCTGAATCGGTTAAGTCTATCCGTGTAGTTAAAGAGGCAAAACGCACTGGCGAAGGTGTAAATAGTGGTACATTGTTCAAAATTGATTGCGACAAGATGAACAAGTTCTTCTTGATTGCAAAGGGACAAATGCGCTATCTTTTTAATTCGCAACGAGTATTTGCTAATTTCTCAGATCCGAATAATACTACTTATTATCCATATGCAACATTCTGCCGTTTGCCTCTGTATGCTAAGTCTGATTATTCTGGTTTGTACTATGACGGAAATGAGGCGAACACCTCAGGTGGCTTCATAGATGAAAATACTGGTGAGTTGTTCTATCACATGTTTGAGCAGTTTAGCCCTTATGACTTGGCAACTCAAGGTGATAATGATGATTTGTATCAAGACCTCATCAATATGAGATCATTTGGTGTAAAGCATGATTGTGTAACTGTACCAATGGCTAGTCCTAGTGGTCACCACTTCATGATGTACGGTGAAGACAGTCCTTCAGCCGACTGCCAGGACGTTCGCGACCTAATGTTCTTCATTCCCGATTATCGCATGATGTATCATAGCTCTCGTGATGCTAATGCTAAGTTCTTGAATTATAATCCTCAGCACATGCCCACTATGGGTCTTTATGTAATCCGTCAAGATGAGATTACTCCAACTACAGAGGCAGAGGATTATTATATGCTCCAGCTTAACTGGCGTACCAACCTTGACGACTTCTTGCCAAGTCAAGATCAGGAGTTTGAGTTGTTGCAGATCGTTGTTGACGATAATGGTAACGAGATCTACGTTCCTGTATATTACATGAATGCAAATGGCGAATATACCGATGCCCAGGGTAACGTTGTTGACGAAGCTAACAAGGTTCCTATCATCCTAATTATGGAGGCTGGTAGAATTAAGAACTATCCAAATGTTTATGTAGCGCGTATGGAGCATAGCCAGCAGGTGACTTATGCAATCCGTGGTCGTGATGCCGCCGATAGTGAAGGCAAGCACTTCCTCAGCCTGCAGATTTCTAACCGCCAGAGCTACATTGTTCCTGGTACAGATCCTTCGGAGATTGTTCTTCTTGATGATGCTACCCACTACAGCCGTTTCGATGCAGAGCGTGTTCGTAACTGCTACTCTAACAAGCTGACGATGGAGAATGATCTTAATGGTATTAAGCAAGCAAACCTCACTTCGAGCACTCAACTGACCATTACTCGTCAGGCACAGGGCGCTACTGAGCCAACAACTATTGCTACTGTAACATTCGACCCAAGTAACCATGGTTACACTGTTCAGATGTTTGATCAGGCTGCTGATGAGACCGAATTCCCAGAGTGTGCTGATCACTCAAGAGCAGGTTATCACGCCAACAATGGTGGAACTGTTAAGGGTAATGGTAGCTGGACTGGCACTTATGCCGAGAACACAAATGGAACTATCAACCTTGGTACATTAGAGATTTTCGACAACTTTGTACAGGCTATTCCATCTGACAACTCACATCCAAATGGATACTTCTACAATGTGACCAGTAACTATGAGTGCGATAACAACCAGCCAACTGCAGTATATCTGAATCCTGGTGTAACCTCTACCGGTGATGAAATTTGGTATGCTTGGACTTGGAATAACGATAACGATGGAAAGTGGTTGCTCGGTACTCCACAAGCAGGTGGCATATTGAAGTTCGGACCTGCCAAGAATAACATTATCTTTGCCCGCATGAATCCTGCAGCAAGCAATGTGCCTTCATTTGATGGTGCAACTTGGAATAGGACTGGTGACTTGAGCACTGTGGGTTATATGGGTAAAACATTCACTCTCTATGGTTGGGACATGACTGGTTATTGGGCAGGTGATGTGATCTACGACCAGGCTCACAGTAACACATTCCGTATTCCAATCTACAAGACCAGTTCACAAATCAATGGCTCATTTAGCCTTGATGAAGTAAATGCCGATACTGGTGGTGCTCTTGGTTTGGCTGAGAATATAGAATTTGGCGTAGGTGTTCAGTTGAGTTCAAGAACTGAGATTCTGCGTTACGACACTTACCGTTGGGGTGAGAATGAAGACCGCTACATCATAGAATGGGCTGATGGCGACGATGAGCAAGACTTGCCACCAACTGGTCTGGCAATGAACCAGGGTGAGTATTACACCATTTCGATGAATCCTGACACCGATAATGAGACCAATGGCGAGACTTCAGTAGCCAGTGGTTCAGGAACTGCAACATTCGTTGATGAGGTTCCTGGTGCCAGCACTACTGCTGTTGCCTATACTTATGCTCCTGTTGTTGAGGCCTTCTCTGGCCGTGGTGACTACAACACTTATGGTGGTCCATTGCAGAGTGCTGCAGTAGGTAAGATGCAAGTCAGTGTTGCCCAACCAACAACTGAGCAGCCAATGATGAGTACTTACAGCTGGACCGATGCTAATGGTAACAAGTACGCTTACTACAACTTCTGCCTCAAGTTTGATCAGAAGTCATTGCCCGATGACACTTACGAAATCTATAAGATTCGTGCTTGGCGTGAGGTTCCTGCCAATATGCAAGGAGAGGAGTACACCGAGCTTAGCGGACGCATGGGCGCAAAAGTGAACTTTGAGGAGATCACTTATCCCGATTGCGATGCAAGCGACCAATATACATATCAGCTTGGTAGTGGTTCTAAGTCATTCCAGGTTGTTGGTGCCGACCAAGCTACCCACACCTATACTGGCTACACTGGCACCTTTGGCGCTCGCAAGCTGCGTACTGAGGGTGCTGATGAGCAAGGCGTTATTGATGAGCTTGACATGAACTTCGTGGTTCGCATCTACTTCACCAAGAAGAGTAACTTACAAACTACCCAGAACGGTGCTCCACTCTTGCGTGCCGAGGGCGACCAGGATGAGGCTAAGTACTTCATAGTTGAGCAGACCATTCCACACACTGCACTTGCTAGCGAGGTTATTACTGGTGTCATGAGTCTCGACTGTGCTCGTCAGGTTGTTAGCGAGAAGTACTATAACCCAGCTGGTATCGAGAGCGACACTCCATTCAAGGGTGTTAACATCGTGGTTACTCGCTACAGCGATGGCTCTACAAGCACAGTGAAAGTTCTGAAATAAAAAGTTTTAGATAATATTTTCATCTGATTCGTTAGGGGGACGGCGAGACGCCGTTCCCCTAACTGCTTTTCAACCTTGTTTCTATATAAAATAAGGTATTACCTTTGCCCAGCGCTCATTGACAAACTGCCACCCCTAGTCCTTCCTATTCCTGAAAAAAGTTGACTCACTGTCCCATCTGTCCCATCTGTCCCAAGCGCCCCAAACGAACCAACTGAACCAACCGAACCAGCCGAACCAGCCGAACCAACTGATTCCACCGATTCCATGCACAGCGACATCTTAGCGCGCCAGCGCAAAAATAAATATTAGTGCCGTAGGCACCACACTACCAATCTTAGCCCGAAGGGCAACAATCTTTAGCGCGCAGCGCGGCCCAATCGAGGCGATGTCTAGGAAATACTTAAATAAATTTTGTATTTCACTCGACTTACACTAATTTTGTAGCAGAAAACTAAAAACCAACAAACCATATGAAGAAATTTATTTTGCCTGTGATAGCTGCCGTGATGTGCTGCATGGTGGCTAGTGCCTTTGAGTTAGAGGACTTTGTGCTCGGTGGAGTGCGTGTACATGGAATCCCTTCAAGTCAGCCCGCCCTCGATGGACGTTACTACTATCAGTTCAACAACGAGGGAACGATGATCAAGAAGCTAAGCTACAAGAAGGAGAAAGATGTAACCACCTTCTTCGACAATGCCAAGATCCCCGACAACCCCATCAAGGCGTGGTATGGTTACACTATGTCGAGCGATGAGAAGAGCATCTTGCTGTGGACCAATAGCAAGCCCATTTATCGTTACTCTTACACCGCCGACCACTATATTTATAATATAAAGGAGAACAAGCTTAATCGACTCTCCGACGCTGGCGGCGAAGAAATTGCAACACTCTCGCCCGACGGCAGCAAGGTGGCTTATGTCAAGAACAATAACGTTTATGTAAAGGATTTGGCATCTGGCACAACTTCTACTGTCACTACCGATGGCAAGATGAACGAAATCATTAACGCCGTCCCCGACTGGGTATACCAAGAGGAATTTGGAGTGCTCAACACCTTCACCTGGAGCGCCGATGGCCGTTACTTGGCGTTCATCCGCTTCGACGAGTCTAAGGTCCCCATGTGCTCTATGGAACTCTATGAGGGCATGTGCTATCCCGTTGAAGAATATTCAATCCACCCAGGACGCTACGACTACAAATATCCAGCTGCTGGCGAGCACAACTCGGTGGTTAGCGTGCACTGCTACGACACACAGACAGGCAACCTGAGCAAGATTGAGTTGCCACTCATTGAGGAGGACTATGTGCCCAACATCCAGTTTGGAAAGCAGCCTTATCCCACTCTCATGGTGGTGAAGCTCAACCGCGCACAAACTCGCATGAACATCTATTCAGTAGATCCCGCTACTGGCAACTCCGAAGAAGTCTATGACGAGCAGAGCGATATGTGGATCGACGAGGACGTGGCCACCGGCGTGAAATATTACGACGGTTTCTTCGTAGTGATGAGCAATCGCGACGGACGCAAGCACCTCTATAAGTACAACTACATGGGTAAGCTCCTGAAGCAAATCTCTAAAGGCGACTACGACGTGACTGCCTATTATGGTTACGATCAACCTCACAAGCTCTTCTACTTCCAAACCAACAAAGGTGCTCTCAACCGCACTATCCGCTGTGCCAACGATGCCACGGGCGAGGTAAAGGAACTTGTCGATGGCAACGGCACCTACAGCGCTAGTTTCAACAGCGATTTCACTTACTACATTCGCCGTTTCAGCGACGCTACCACGCCCGACCAGTTCGTGCTCTACAGCATCGACGGCAAGAAGGTACGCGACCTGCAGCTCAACGAAAAATATGCCGAGAAATACACCTCGCCCGAGATTCCACGCCGCGAGTTCTTCACTATGTACAACGACAACGGCGACAAGATGAACGGCTACATTATCAAGCCTGTCAACTTCGACCCTGCTAAGAAATATCCCTGCATCATGTCGCAATACAGCGGTCCTGGCTCACAGCAGGTGCTCAACAAGTGGAAGATGGAATGGGAGGAATATTTCGCCATGCAAGGCTATGTCATAGCCTGTGTTGACGGACGTGGCACTGGCGGTCAGGGCAAAGAGTTCCTCAAGGCCATCTACCTCAACCTGGGACGTCACGAGACTGAGGATCAGCTCGCTGCAGCACGCTACATGGCCGAGCAGCCCTACATCGACGCAGACCGCATCGGCATTTGGGGATGGAGTTTCGGCGGCTTTGAGTCGCTTATGGCAATGTCACAGGACGACAGCCGCTACGCTTGCGGTGTGGCTATCGCCCCTGTCACCTCGTGGAAGTTCTACGATAGCATCTACACCGAGCGATTCATGCTCACCCCACAGGAAAATCCCGAGGGTTACAACTATGCACCACTCGACCTCACCGACAAACTCAAGGGCAAGCTCCTGCTCATGTTCGGTAGTGCCGACGACAACGTGCGCATCGTCAACTCAATGCAGTACGTCGCAAAGCTACATAGCGAGAATCAGCAGTTCGACATGATGGTTTATCCCAACATGAACCACAGCATCAACGGCTGCGGCGTGCGCCTGCCCCTCTACCAGCGAGTGCTCAACTTCTTCGACCAGCACCTCAAGAAGTAATCAGTTTTCAGTAGTTTCTATAATATCTAGTGTTTCTAGTGAATCTAGTTTATCTAGAGAACATAACTATGAACTCTCACTCTCCACTCTTAACTCATAACTCTATGATAGTAATAACCGGTCCCACAGCTTCAGGCAAGACAGGCAAGGCAGTAGCCCTTGCCCAGGCGATAGGCGGCGAAATCATCAGCGCCGACTCTCGCCAGCTCTACCGTGGCATGGACCTGGGCACTGGTAAGGATCTCGACGAGTATGGCAGCGTGCCTTACCACATGATTGACATCTGCGATGCGGGCTACAAATACAACCTCTACGAGTACTTGCGCGACTATCAGGCTTGCTACGACGACATAACGAGCCGGGGCAAACCGGTCATTCTGTGTGGAGGCACGGGAATGTACGTCGAGAGTGTAGTCAAGGGCATTGCGCTGCCGCCTGTGCCCGAGAACTGTGAATTGCGCCAGGAATTGAGCACTAAGAGCCTAGACGAACTCACCGTCATCCTCAAGCGTTACAAAACGTTGCGCAACAACAGCGATATCGACACCTGCAAACGTGCTATCCGCGCCATTGAGATTGCTATGTACTACCACGACAATCCGCACCTCAAAGCACAGACCGAGCCACATCCGCTTACCGATGCAGTGGTCATCGGTGTCGACATCGACCGCGACACACGCCGCAACCGCATCACCGAGCGCTTAAAAGCGCGTCTCGAGGCCGGTATGGTCGACGAGGTGCGACGCTTAATTGAGGGTGGGGTAGCCCCCGAAGACTTAATCTATTACGGCTTAGAATACAAATTCATCACTCTGCACGTCATCGGGCAGCTCACTTACGACGAGATGTTCACACAGCTCGAAACGGCCATCCATCAGTTCGCCAAGCGCCAGATGACTTGGTTCCGAGGCATGGAACGTCGAGGCACCCACATCCATTGGCTTCCATACGATATGCCCAACGACGACTTCATCGCCGCCGTCCTCAGCATTAAAAACAACCTGAAATAAAAAGTTTACTACACCAAAATCAACTCCCCCTCTAAGATAGAGGGGGTAGGGGGTATGAAAAACTGACTACTGAAAACTGACAACTGAAAACTCTATTGCTTTGGCTGATAAGGCTCAATGTGCTTGAACTTGCGCCATGAGGCATCGTTGCGCAACATCTCGGGCTCAGGCACATAGAGCGTAACGCGGTCAAAATGGTACGGTTCAAAAATTGAGTCAATCACCGTCACCCAGCCGCCGTTGCCAATGTGTGGAGGATGAATGATATTAGGCATAGTGATGCTTTTAAGGCTCTTACAACCCTTGAAGGAGTTTTTTTGTATGCCAAAACTTGGAGGGTCAAGCGTCACATTTTCAAGTTTATCCATGTTGCGAAAACAACCGAACCCAAGTTCGCCACTTATCCAAGTGTTACCGTTAAAGCGGTAGTCTGACCTGAGCCTTACATTTGCTTTATTCCCACCTGCATATTGCACCGAAGTTAGAGTTGATGTAACATTATCCCAATTGGTGTGGACAAAATCATTGCTGTCGCGAAATGTGAAGTTCCCCGAAGGATTCTCAAGTTTCTGACGCCCCGCATATCCCAGTCCAAGCAAGATGCTCGCAATCACGAGCGACACCGCAATCGCAAAGCCGGCGATGCGAGCCAGCCGGCGCCGGCGCTTGCTTCGCTCAAGATCCTCCCTTATCTCATCCACACTCTGATAGCGAGCACTAATGGGCATCAGGCATTTCCTAACCACTCTTTTATAGATGCTGCCCATGTGCATGAGGTTCAACACTATGCCCAGGCTGTAGATGTCGTTGCGCGAGTCGGCAACATTAGAGTTTAATTGCTCAGGAGCGATATATTGCTCGGTACCAGCAGGATTCTTAAACACGGCGTACTGGTCATTGTCGGCAAGCCCAAAGTCTATAATCTTCACGTTAGCTCCGTTGCGCGTTATCATGATGTTCTCGGGCTTTAGGTCGCGGTGAACCACACCCTGGCGGTGCATGTAGCTCGTGGCATCGAGCATCTCATCGGCCACTCGCTGGCGCTGACTTAGGCTAGGACCTGTGGCAAGCCACTCTCCAAGTGTCAAGCCGTCGACCCATTCCATCACAATAAATGTGTCCATGCCCACCTCGGCATCCTTACAGCCCTTCTCCATGCCATGCACCTGCAGGATGCCAGCATGCGACAGCTTCATCATCATTTCCAGTTCCTTGCGCAAGCGCTGTGTGTGAGTGGGGTCAGCGGCATACTCTGCTTTCAGCCCCTTGAGCACATGCCAGCGGCCATAGCGCATAGCCTTCATCAGGCGGCAATGGCCTAGCGACGGCAACTCACTCACCTGAGTGAACTGCGACTCAATGCCCTCATAGTCATCGGGAACAATACCCGACACCTGGCTGTCATGTATGCTACTATTCTCGCTCAAAACGTCACAAATTATACAAATCAAAAACCAAAACTGAGAACTGAAAACTGAAAATTGTGCATTATGAATTATGCATTAACTGAAACCGTACTCCTCCCTGCTTTCCGCACACATAGGCCACGGGAGCTTTTCCATACTGGCGCAAGTTGCTAAGCCACAAAGGCTCGCCGCTCACAATAAGGCTGCAGCAAAACCAGTCACCAGCCTTGATGCCAGTGTTTTGCGATGCTAGCACTTCAAAATCGCCATCACCGTGGTACATCACGTCGCACACTCGCTGTGGCGCCCATGTGAGCCTGATGCGGTCACCCTCCTCAAGGTCGGTAGCAACAGTTATCTTGTCATTCAGCACAATAGCGCTAGGAGCATTATCTTCTTTTTCACGATTTGCCCTGTAGTCTTCCCAGTCGCGATAGCCCACTAGACGGCAAAGGATCGATAAAATGCTCACGCTGGGGCTCGACAGATACTTCGAATATCCCCACAGGCGCTTCAGTGTCGACACGCTCACACTCTCATTAAGTTCCGAAGCTATTATGCCATGAAGGTACTCAAAATCTTTGGGCGAAAGCATGCCACGACCAAGGCGTTCTTCCACATCGCCAGTCAGCAGTTTTACATATTTATCTTTATCACTCATAAATTGAATATTATTTGCAAAGTTAAACATTTTTCCCCACCACCACAATAATAATACAAAAAACTAGCAATCCTGATACAAATTGACCCAATTTGAATTAAACCGTTCTAGTTTCTATTAAAAATCGAAAGCATAACTTCAAAGCCAAAAAAGCTCCGAAACTTAAAATTTGTGATTTTTTCCATCATTTTTCATAACAACCTCCCCCCAAATATCCTACCAAATCTGTTCAAATCAATTCAATTTACCATATTCAAAACTTGACCCAATTTGAATTATTTTCGATTTGTTTTTTTGTTTAATTTTGTGCAAACTAAAAAATGTGATTTTAATAATATTTACTAACTAAAACTTTAAGAAAAATGAAAAAATTATTATTGATTTTAGCGGCTATTGCTATAGCTATGCCAAATGCTGTTGAAGCTAGAAAAGTAACAAAAAGGGGTACTTATAATGGATTGAAACACGCAGCTGGTCGTAGTGTAAAGAAAACCTCAAAAAAAGTGGGTAATGTCCTGCTAGAAGACTTCGTTGCAGGTCTTGAAAAAAATTCAGGTACGAAAATCGGAAAAAAGAAACATCTTACATTAGAAGAGAGAAGAGCCAAAATAGAAGCTAAAAAAGGAAGGAAATTATTTCAAAATTATTAATTCCTAATTCTTTAGAGTGTTCACTAAAAAGCAAGGGTCGCATTTTATAGCTTTTTGCTTGGTCATGTTTTTTAGTGGACACTATGGTTTATTTTTTAGTTTTTCTTTATCATCGAAATTATAAACAATAATCATGTTTGATCTTAAAAAAATTCAAGATAAAAAAGAAGAGTTTACTACTCGTTTATCCTCAATTCAGCCCATAGAACAACAAAAAGATTTTAGTATCTATGCGTGTTCCTGCAGTGGGAGTTGTGAGGGCTCATGTGATGATACATGTGATGGCAGATGCGAAGGCTGTGGTAAATCTTAATTACTTATAAAATTGAGATTTACGAAGAAAACATTAAGGACATAGTATTATGCCCTTAGTTTTGTTATAAGCTATATTCATGATAATGGAACTAGAACAAACAAAGAAAAATATATATATTACTACAAATGTTGCTTGCAACCTGCGTTGTGTATATTGCTACGAAAACAAGATTGGCAATGACGAGTTTGATGTGGAACAGACAAAACAGAAGCTCTTTGAACAACTTAGTTCACCTTCTGATGAGTCGGTAATTGTCAATCTACATGGAGGTGAACCGTTTCTAGTATTTTCAAAAATTAAAGAACTTTGTGAATGGACATGGGCACAGGATTTTAAGACCCACTATGTCTTTTTTGCAACGACAAATGGCACCAAGGTTCATGGCGAGATAAAAGACTGGTTGTACGAGAATCGTCACCGTTTCGTAGCAGGGTTAAGTCTTGATGGAACACGTGAAATGCAGAATATGAATAGATCAAACTCGTTTGACCTTATTGATATTGATTTCTTTGCTAAAACTTGGCCCAATCAAGGTGTCAAAATGACTGTCAGCCCCAAGTCAATTGAGACATTGGCTGATGGTGTTATGTTCCTTCATTCGGTTGGCCTCCATAACATCTTAGTTAATTTGGCTTATATGGTCGACTGGAGCGCACCACATTTTGTCCATGTTTACCAACGAGAGTTGCGTCGTCTCGCCAAATTCTATAAAGAGAATCCTGATTTAAAGAAGGATTCTATTTTCAATTTGTGCTTTCCAATCCTTGTTTCGGAGCAAGGGCGTACTCGCCGCTGGTGTGGGGCAGGTGTAGAGATGATGGCTTATAACATTGATGGTTCTCAATATCCATGTCATTTGTTCTTTGAGAACGTTTGCGGTAAAGAAAAATCACAAGCTTGGCACGACATCGACTGGGCTAACCCCAAAGAATATATCTCAGAAGAGTGCTCTAAATGCCCATTGTATCCAACTTGCCCAACTTGCTATGGCGCAAATTACATTGAGCGTGGTAGCATAGGCAGTCGCGATATGAATTTGTGCAAGTTGGAGAAAGTTCGTACTCTTGAAGTTGCTAAGTATGAATATGACCGAATCGTCAACAGCAAAGAAGATACCAATTCACTTTCGGTTGAAGAACTGCAATCTAGAATGGCTACACTTGAGGCAATCGAAAAAATCGTTCCACTATTAGAGTCAATTGAACAGGAGCTAAAAGACCTGAATGTTGAAGTTTAAATAACCTATGTTTTGCGCTCATATAGCAACAGTTGAAGACATTGGCTTTTATGCTTCGATGCTGCGTGACCCTGAATGGATTGAGAATAGTGGTTTTTCAGCAGATGATTTTGTGACTGACCAACAGATCCTTCGCTTTGTTTGCCCTCAAAATGATTGTGAAACCAAGTGGGTGCTGTCTTTAGATAAGACTGGAGAACCTGTTGCTTTTTGTCATTTCATTAAAAGAAAAGGCGGATGGACCGATGTTTTTGGTGGAATGATAAAGCACTTTCATAATAGCGCAACAAGTATTCGCAGTTACGTGTTTGCTTTGGATAATTATTTCAAGTCAACAAGTTGTACTGAGCTCCATTGTGCTATTTATGAGAATAATAGACGTTCAATGAAAATGAACATGTCTATGGGGTTTCATGTTATCGGTCAAATGCATTACGACGTTCGACTATTTAACAAGCTGAGACTCACAAAAGAGGATTTTTATACATCTCCTGTGCCAATCCGATTACTTAAGACAATATGAAGACGTTAGTAAGACCATATCATTGGTATAGAGATTTTTGGTTTCAATTTCAGATTGTCACCGACAAGTCTATTCAACGTTTCATGTTTGACGATAAGCGTAGAGTATTAGGATATTTTCTTCCTTGGAAATATGAAGCTAAATATGTATGTGTGTTAGAACATAATGGTGTCAAGAGAAAGATAGCTATGGCTAAGTTCTCTCAAAATCATGATAAGACTTACTCTATTGCTGGTTTCGTTCCTACTAAGATTCAGAATCGTGGGTATGGCATTTACTCTGGTGTGGCTTTTATAAACCATTTTTTCAATTATTATCCTAATGCTATAATACGCAGTGGTTCTTTTGCTTTCAACACAAGAGCATTCAAGACCACTAAATGCATGGGATTTGAGCTGAAAGCCCAGGATGAGAATCATTTTGATAGCACATTGACATCTGAACAATTTGATAACGAGTTCGTCAGAACAATTAAATCTAGGGCAGGCATATGATTGATTTAGAACAGAAATATGGATCTTATGATTTCTTTGAACCTCCATTCGAGGAATGCCAAAAGGCGCTCTTCCACTCCAATACAATATTTGAGCGGTTTAAGGAGAAAATAATGTTTCCATTGCAAGAATATGAGGGAAACAATCCATATTTACTGAAACGCCCTTTAGGATTATTATTGTTTAGTGCTCCTGGGCAAGGAAAAACGTTTATAGCTAAATCTTTTGCTCAAATGCTGAACAGGCCATATATAATTGTGAACCGGCACAGGTTGTTGAGGGATGAAAATAAAGTGTTGAGCTGTAGTTTTGCATGTCTTATTGAAATGGCGGCAAAGCTATCTGGTACAATTGTTTTAGAAAATGTTGAGACTATCTTACCCAACCGTGACACGGTAAAGAATGGCTCCTCGCGTTTGGATGTTGCTAATATTTTGGACTTAATAAAACAAGGCTATGAAAGAAATATTCTTTTTATAGCAACAACATCCCGCCCACAAGATACCGATGCACAAATTGGATATTCAGGGTATCTAAACGAATTGTTTTATCTTCCATTCCCTGATGAAGATATGCGTGGTTTTATATTTCAACAGAGTTTGAAAGGGCGTCCTGTTGAAAAGATTGACTACGATCAAATTGTTGAAGCTAGCGAGAATTTTACGGTTGCTAATATATTAAATGTAGTAGAAAATGCTGCCCTTCAAAGCGCGCTTTCAAAATGTAATATTAATACCAATTGCATCATGGATTTCATTCATAAAAACAATGCTGCCGAAATGAAAGTTTTTCGTGCCAAATATGATAATTTGGCACAACAACTCGACGTTCTAAATGGAGAGAGAAGAAAATCCATTGGTTTTTCATGATTACTCACCTTGAAATAGAGTTGATTAAAGATTTGATGATCTATCTCTTATTGCGATATTTCAGAAAACATTTAAGAGTTAAGTATATTTTAGTTTTAATTTTTAAATTATTTCAGTTATGATTAAACTTATTTTACAAGTAAATCCGCGTGCTGGATTTGAAGATGTTGTCTACGACAAGATTAATGAGGTGTTTGGCAACCCAATTATGTCTAGGCTTGCTCAATTGTCCGATTTCTACACAGTCCTGAAAATGACAGAGGAAAATGTGAAGAAAGTGAGTGCAATTCAAGATTTTGAAGGTATTCTTGACCTTCAGCTGATTCCTGTTGATGTGGTTGTGCAACCTACAGAGAAAATGCCTGCTGGCCAGGAGCTATTTATCGTTCTCGTGAAAGCCGAGCGTGGCATGCATGAGCAAACGTTAAAGAACTTAGCGGCTTCTGATAAGTATAACATCGTCTATGCTGGTTATTTCTTCGAGAATCGTGCCGATATTATACTTGAAGTTACTACTGATGGCACATTACGAGAGCTCACAGATGCTATTCGCAGAACCGAAGGAGTTGAAGATACTATCTTGTACACTACTTAATCTTTTAGGGTGTTGTCCTCTAAAGAGTGCTCTTTGTTGTTGCTCTTTAGAGGACATTTTTTTAGGTAAGAAGTTCAAAGTTAGTAATTCATGTTGATTGTTAAATCATTTAAGTGAGAAGGGTATAACAATAACACATAGTACAAAAAACGAACAATTAGATAATGAAAATCAGAGAGAAAATTTTTCAAATCATAGAGCCTAATTATAATAACACTATATTGGCTAAAATGTATGATTGGGTAATGCTAATAGCTATCCTTGTAGCAACAATACCTCTTATGTTTCGCGAGCAATCAACTTTGTTTTACTATTTTGATGTTATACCTTGCGGTCTGTTTATTCTTGACTACATTTTGAGATGGATTACTGCCGATTATCGAAACCCGAAACGAGGAGCTTGGGCATTTGTCGTTTATCCATTCACTATAATAGCTATTATCGATTTACTATCAATTCTTCCTACATTCAATTTTGTAAAGGACGCATTCAAGCTAACAAGGATTATCCGACTCTTGAAAATTGTACGTATGGTTAAAGTTATACGCTATTTCGAACCATTACGTATTATTATGACAGTTATCAAGAAGCAGCGTGTAATTCTTGCCACTGTCTTTGCTCTGGCCTTGTTCTATATGTTTGTTACGGCTCTTATCATGTTTAATGCCGAGCAGCAAATAAATCCTAATGATGGAGATTATTTATTTGCAACTTTTTTTGATGCGTTTTATTGGTCGGCTTGTACTCTTACTACTGTTGGTTATGGTGATATTTTCCCCATTTCTACCACAGGACGTGTAATTAGTATTCTTTCATCACTTGTGGGTATTGCTATTATCGCTTTGCCTTCTGGTATAATTACAGCTGGTTTTATGGACGAAATTAATAAGGAGAAAACCGAAAATAAAGATGATGATTAGCATTTGCTAGGAATCTTCCGTATTTTATTATATATAATTTAATTTTTAATCCTAACACACCAACGTTTAAAAATGAAAAAGACTCTTTTATTTACATTGTTATTAGCAGTCCTTTTATTTGGTTTTGATACAAAGGCTTATGATGGACTGCTCTTGGGAAGTTATTCAAATGATACTCAAGAACAACTTTACGCCAAAAACACTAAGAAGAATAGAAAAGCCAACAAAAGCAAGGCTACGAATAAAGGTGGATTTGTGGGGACATGGCAACTTGTTGATAAGGACAAAGCTGGTTTTGAGCGATATCTGGTAATTAAAAGGGAAGGCGGATCTTATTATGGACAATTGTTCTGCCATGACAATGGACATATTTCACAAATAATGGAAGCTGAGCCTTTTAGAAGTGGACTGTCTTTCTCTTTTGATCATGATTGTTATCCTAATAATTATGTGACAGTTTTTTTGCGTGGAAACAAATTGATCGAGGGAGAAACCACTTATGATATTTTTGGAAATGCCACAGAATGGATTGAGACAACATGGCTTCGTGTTTCGGGCCTGCCTAGTTATGTGGAAACTAAAATTTTCCCAGGTGGAACTTGGGTGACGAATATTGGTGGGTATACTTTGGAAATCACATTTGATGAGAAAAACGAAACCTTTGAGGCGATATTGCTTTCACAAACATTTAAAACAGAAGAGGATGTTAAAACAGAAAAATTCTTTGCCGAAATAGCAAAAGAAAAGATTCCAAAAGAGGGAGACATTAAAAATATTTATGGAGTAAAGGCTTCGGGCTCTTATTCAATATTTAACGATAGTCGGTATAATTACATGGCATTTAGTATGAATAACAATAATATTACAAAAATAGTTTATTGTAATTATAGCCCTAAAGATGTCAACACAAAGATGTATCCTGTTATTGAGCAACAAGCCGAGAATCTTATTCCATTTTTTAAAGAGTTCTTTGCTTGGCAATTTGTCCTTAAAGAAAGTCGTGATAGCTTTAGAATTCTTTACAAAGATGGAGAATATATAACCTTTGAAAAAACAGATAAAAAAGTGACTATCCCAAAACAATAATACAATTTTTAACTATGCATTACGAATTTTCAGCGAGCAGGGTGACGGGCGGCAATGCCGTCTTCCCCGACAAGATTATCATTACCGACGAGTTCTTTATTTACCGCAAGGCTAAGGTGATTGGCTATGAGGAGAAGAAGATTCGTTTCGCAGCTATTGGTAGCGTGTCAATTGACAAGCATCTGCTTTTTGCCGATATTATCATTGAGACCAACGGTGGCCAAGTGATTGTCGCCAACGGCTTTAGCCATGGCGATGCCAAGGCAATTGCTCGCCTCCTGAGCTGACACCTTCCCATTAACATCACACACTACAAGAACACTGCACCCTGTATCGCAGGTGCGGTGTTCTTGTGTTTTAATCTTGTGTCTATTATTAATAATGCAATATATTTGCTTCGCCACTATGGTAAAGCGTTCTTTGACATTCAACCCCTTGTAGTTTCTGGTAACTCCTAGTTGTTCTTAGCAACTC
Source organism: uncultured Bacteroidales bacterium (assembly GCA_902792435.1). GTDB lineage: Bacteria > Bacteroidota > Bacteroidia > Bacteroidales > Muribaculaceae > Sodaliphilus. The sequence goes on along the minus strand of CADAZN010000005.1, from coordinate 54,545 downwards.
CTATCCACTCATATTCCTGGAATAGGTTGACTGATTCCACTGATTCCGGTGATTCCACCGATTCCATTTACAGTGACATCTTAGCGCGTCAGCGCAAAAATAAATATTAGTGCCGTAGGCACCACACTACCAATTTTAGCCCGCAGGGCAATAATTTTTCGCGCGCAGCGCGACCCAACTGAGTCAACTGAGTCAGGTGAGTCAAGTGAGTCAAGTGAGTCAAGTGAGTCCATCTTTCGCTAATTCGCTCAATTTGTTGTTAGTGATTCACTGAGTTCATACTTTTTTCTGGGTGCAAATTGGTGTTTCTCGAAATGTTTATTATATTTGCGGTTTATTGGCCCGTAATTGATAAAGCATATTTAGTAACTAAAAAACATATTATGAAAAACTTGAAGCATTTGTTTATGACTTTAGCGATGCTGGCTGCAGTGGCAATGTCGGCTTGGGGTAGTCCTATTGATTGGACTAAGGCCGAAGCGGTAGCCACTCGTTTTGCTCAATCGGCAGTTTCGCAGCCACAATCAGCCCAATGGCATCGTGTTGCCCGCATGGGCACAGTGTCGCAGGATGACAATGCGCCGCTCTATGTGTTCAACCGTGCCAATGGCCATGGTTTTATAATTGTTGCCGGCGATGATGCAGCTGAGCCCATTTTAGGATATTCAACTGAAGGCTCTTTCAGTTATGACAATATGCCCGACAATTTGCGTCAGTGGATTGAGCTCAACGAACTGTATGTCAAGGCATGCGCCAGCCGCCAAGGGGTAGAGCGACAGGTTTCTCAGGGCACTCCCGTTGTCGCTCCTTTGCTTGGCGACATCCTGTGGGGGCAGGGCGCTCCTTATAATAATATGTGCCCAACCTACGACGGAGGCACCCACTATTATGTGGGCTGCGTGGCAACTGCCGCCACTCAGATAATGCGCTATCACAGCTATCCCGAGCATGGCGTGGGCAGCAAGACCATTACCGTCAATGGCCAAAGTGTGACAGCCGATTTTGGCAACACCACCTACGACTGGAACAACATGCTTCCAACCTACGACGATGTTAACTACACCACAGCTCAAGCCAATGCAGTTGCTACGCTTGCCGCCCATTTTGGTGTTGCGGTAAACATGGAATATCAGCCCGCAGGCAGTGGCGCTCACTCGATGGAGGTGCCCAATGCACTGCGTGAGTACTTCTGCTATGATCCAGCGACAACCATGCGCAAGCGAGACTATTACAGCAGCACTGAGTGGTTGCAACTCATCAAGAGCGAACTCGATGCAGGCCGCCCAGTTTATTATGCGGCCTCCAGCGACGTGGGCAGCAGCGGCCATGCCTTTGTGTGCGACGGATATGACAGCGAAGGTTTCGTTCACATCAATTGGGGATGGTACGGAACCAGCAATGGCTACTTCCTTGTTAGCCATCTCGATCCCGATGACCTTGGCATTGGCGGCGGAACTGGTGGCTATAATGTCGATCAAGAGATAATAACAGGCATTCAGCCTCCTGCGAGTGGCACAACCTATGAACGCCCGCTCTACAACTCGCTCAGCATGCGACTGATAACTCAAAGCGCCAATGACTTCAACGTGATGATTACCGTTGAGAATTTCGACACCAAGCCTTTCACGGGCGATTTGGGCGTGGCTTTGGTGCGAGATGGTCAGATTCTGAAGGTGCTTAAAACCGAGCAGCGCAATATCGCGGGTTTTGCCAATGGTCACACCGGCCTTCTTGCAATGGCGTCGATTTACGACATTCCCAAGCAAGTAGGCAATGACATCCCCGATGGTGAGGCCACAGTGTGGATGGCATTTCGCGAGGACAGCCAGTCGCCATGGCAGCTTATGCGATATTGTCGTGGCCGCGACAGCCGCAACAATCCCTATGTAGGCTTCTTCACTACTCAGGTGGCTGGTGGCCGCATTCTCACTCTCGACGACAGCTGCTCGCATCCCGATGTAACTCTGCTATCACCACTTGAGCCTCAAGGCGAGGTCTATGCAGCTGGCTCCGCACTTTTTAACTTGCACCTGCGCAACAACAGTCCCGACGTGCGCTTGCGCAACATCGTTGTGCGTTTCACAAGCACCGACGATGAAAGCCAGTATTTCGACTATGAAAACGAGCTCAATGTTTATGATGCAGTTGAGGAGAATGTGTCACTGCTTGTGAATCTTGACGAGAATATGCCACAAGGCGAGTATCGTCTCAAGGCCTTTGAGAAAGGTTTTGAGCAATATCCTTTTGAGCAGACTCAAGGCGACGGCATCGTCAATGTGTTGCCTGCTGCCACAACGCCAGTGATGCGTCTCACGACCGCTGTCCAGTGGCGTCGCGCCGACTCGCAAGATTTCATCAATCAAGGCGATAACATCTACTTCGCGCTCAATGCCCGCAATTATGGCGCTGCAGGCAATGTGGGTGTAATCCTTAATCTGGTTGACGTTAACGACCCTTCGAAGAGCTATATTTACCAGCAGAGCAATGGCACGGTAGAGCGCGGCGAGGCCAAGAATTTCACATTCTACCGCAAGTTGCCAGTTGATCCCGGTAACTATAAGGTGGTAATCAGCTATGTGACCGATGATGGGGAAATAACTCTCGACCCCAACAACGACGTATATCCTCTCGTTATCACGGTGGGTGAGGCCGACAACATCTTCCTCAATGCCGTTTCATTTGACCTGCCTGGCTATGTGGTCAAGGGTGAGAGACTAGTGGGCTCCGTAACTCTCAGCGCACCCACAGCCCACAGCGGATATGTCTATGTGCGCATGCGTCAGTACACACTTACTAACGGCGGAATCCTCTACATGGGTAACCAGACGATTGCCGCAGGCGAAGAGAAAACTATCAACATCTCCAGTCGCATCGACTTCGAGCCTGGGCGCTACTTGATCATGGTCGAAGCAAAACATGGCTCCATCGAAGGCACTGTGGGCAACTACGTCAACTGCTACAAACTCATCGACGTGGTTACAGAGCCCCCTGTGGTGGCCGTGCCTGGCGACGTTGACGGCGATGGAGTGGTCACAAGTGCCGATGTCACCTTGCTCTACAACATCCTGCTCAATGATGACTACACGGGCGTTGTCAACGCTGATCAAAACGGTGATGGCAGCATCACCGCAGGCGATGTGACCGTTGTTTACAACATCTTGTTAGGAAACTAACGTTTCGTGCATTGAAAATGGAGCGGGGCAGTCATTCGCGCCCCGCTCCCCGAAACAAAAGCACCATTTTTTTCAAAAAATCTTGAAAAAGTTTTGGTAGTTTAGAAAAAAGTAGTAACTTTGCCCCGCAATTGAAAAAATTGTCCTGTGGTGTAACGGTAGCACACCGGATTCTGGTTCCGTTTGCGTGGGTTCGAATCCTACCAGGACAACCAATAAAAGTGACCACTGCGGCCACTTTTATTTTTGAGAACTTTAGGGGGTAACCCCATGATTATTAACCGCGGTAGCTTTCAGTGTAGGGCATGCCGCACAAAACAAAACTTATTAAACATGGCAACAAAAATCAGACTGCAACGTCATGGTCGCAAAGACTATCCGTTCTATCCAATTGTCATCGCCGATAGCAGGGCACCACGAGATGGTAGATTTATTGAAAGGATTGGTTCGTATAACCCAAACACTAATCCTGCTACAATAAGTTTGAACTTCGAGAGAGCTCTTTATTGGATCAACGTTGGCGCAATTCCAACCGACACCGTTCGCAACATTCTATCACGCGAGGGCGTTATGCTCATGAAGCACCTCCAAGGTGGCGTGAAGAAGGGCGCTTTCACCGAGGAAGAGGCTCAAAAACGTTTCGACGCTTGGAAGGCCGAGAAGGACGCTAAGCTCGAGGCTGTTCGCAACAAAGTTCGTGAGGACAAGAAGGCCGCTGGCAAGCAACGTCTTGAGGACGAGGCTAAGAAGAACGAGGCTAAGGCTGAGGCCGTAGCTCAAAAGCGCGCCGAGATCGCTAAGGCAAAAGCTGAGGCTGAGGCTGAGGCAGCTGCCGAGGCACAAGCCGCTGAGGACGCAGCTAAGGCTGCCGACGAGGCTCCCGCCGCTGAAGAAGCTCCCGCCGCTGAGGCTCCTGCTGAGGAGGCTCCCGCTGCTGAGTAACATCGGTCAACCTCGTGCCACCATGCCGTGGCACTTCTTTTGTGATTAACTTATAAGGCAAAGCCCTGACGGAACATTCCGTCAGGGCTTGCTGTCTTTTTCAGGGAATGTTAATTATAATAATTTTAGCGCGTAGCGCTTTAATTTCCACGCTTGTGTGGCAAAAACACCTATGCGCAGTCCACTGACAACTGAAAACTAACGGCTGATGACTGATAACTCAAAACAATTAGCTATCTTTGCAGTGGTTTATGAAGCGTTATTGCAAAATATTGGTTGTGGCGGTGTTGCTTGGGGTTGCTGCCGGGGTGGCGTTTGAGAGTGGTGCTGTGGGGCGCGTGAAGCGTATCAAGCAGGGCGTATTCCTCTACAGTAACTGGGATGCTCCTTATCTCACGCTCGACTCGTGCCTCGACAAGTCGGTGACGCAAGTCACGGTGCCTGATGTCGTCACTTGGTATGGCCGTGAATATCCGGTTGCTGAGATAGGACCGGGAGCCTTCGGCGGTTGCCACAATCTCATAACACTTGAGCTCAACAATAAAATCAGTTTTCTTAAGGGCGCATTGCTCGGCTGCCCAAATTTGCGTGTTATTAAAATTAATAGCAAGGAGCCTCCTTTGCTTGAGAGTGCGCACCCGTTCTATGGCGGCAAATGGGATGAGGTGATAGAGCCTTACCACACGCTCACCACCATCATTGTGGTGCCTAAGGGATGCGAGGATGCCTACAGGAACGCTACTGGCTGGAAGGAGTTTAAAGTCATAATGTCGCACATGCCCACTGGCAATGAGCTCAAGATTGATGAGATTGATGTGCAAATCAACAGTCTTGAAAGCCAACTCCAAAAAGTTCAACAAGAAGAGCAACGCATCAAGGCAGAGATAGATGCCCTGCGAAAAGCGAAGTCCAAGAAAAGTATCAAGTAGGAAGTATGAAGCAATAAGTATGAAGGACGAAGAGCTCACTTTACTCTTTCATCCTTCCACGTTCCACCAAATTTCAGTCCACTACAAGATAGAAGCCTTTGACTTTGTGGAGCTTGGCAATCATTTGGTTCTCGTAGTTGTTGCAGTGTTCTTTCAGTGAGTATTCTATCTCGGCAAGTTCTTTGCTGGAGAAACTGCTGCGAATGGAGTTCATATACTCGGGAATCTTGTTCTCGCCGCATTTGGTCTGGAAATGCCAGTCCATCCACAGGTACTCGGCATTGGTCAGCGTGTCGACGTGCTCTTTGATGTGAGTGGCCGCATTGGCGGTGTCAATAATCTTAAGCCCTTGGCTGATGGCTGCATCAACTTTGCGCTCACGTTCCTCAATCTGCATCTGGGCATTGCGCAGCTGGTTGTTGGAGGCATTGAGTGATGAGATAGTGTCGTTAAGCCCAGTTAGGTGGCTGCGCAGACTGTCCTGCTTGAGCTGACTCTGCTCCATCTGGATTGAGGTGCTGCCTAAAGCGTTGCGCAGTGAGTCGACCTGCCCACGCGCTTGGTTATCCTCTAGCACCAATGTGGCTGGAGTTGCTTTCTCATCTTGGTTGAACTTGGCGACAAAGGTCGTGGTGGCAACAAGTAAAGCCGCTATTGCCACTGCCACAGCCCCTCGGCCTATGATGCGCCGCCTGGATTCGCGTCGATGCAAGTCGGCTTTCAACTCTTCCACACTCTGATAACGCTCGTTGATGGGAAGAAGGCAACGTGTTATCACAGGCTTGAAAGACCTGCCCAAGTCCATTTGGCGCAACACAACCCCAAGGCTGTAAATGTCGTTGCGCACGTCGGGGAGGTTGGTTGAAGCCTGCTCTGGCGCCATATATTGCTCGGTGCCGGCTGGCTGCTTGAGGATGGCGTGCACATCGGTGTCGGCAAGTCCAAAGTCGATGATTTTAGCATTCTTGCCATTGGTCGTCACCATGATGTTGCTTGGCTTCAAGTCGCGATGTGCTATGCCATGTGCATGAATGTGGGCTGTGGCGTCGAGCAGTTGCCTTGCCACATGCAGCCTCTCGTCGAGGGTGGTGCTTCCCTCGAGCCACTTCTTGAGTGTCACCCCTTCAATCCATTCCATGACAATGCATTGCCCCAATGGTTCCACCACTTCCATCCCTATGGCCTGCACCACCCCGGGATGCTGGAGCCGCATCAATATGTCAAACTCCTTGTGTAGCATCTCCTGATACACAAGTTTGTCTTTATTCTCATCGTTAAGGGATTTAAGAAGATACCACCGTCCGTATCGCTTGGCACGGGTGAGAAGGTTGAAGCCGCGTGAGGGCAGTTGCTCGAATTGTGAGAACTCGAGACTAACGCCTTCGAAGCCGTCTTCAAGATATCCTGATACCGACGAGGTGTCCATAGGGAGTGGTGGGGTAGTAAAATTGGTTATTGAAGAATGCTGTAGTGAACGCCGTTGCGCTTGCCGCACACATAGCCCGATGGCTTGCGGCCCGACTGCACGAGGTTGTCAAGATATAAAGGCTCACCCTCAATGATCATCTCGCAGTTGAAGGTGTTGCCTGGCATCAGCCGGGTGTTCTTTGAACTCTCAACCACAAACTGACCTTCGCCCAAATACCTTATTAGGCACTGGCGACCTGGCTGCCAAGTGAGCATGATGCGGTCGTTCACATTCATTTCGGCATTGGGGTGAATTGATGAGCCAAGGACGGGAGCGCTTGACTCTTCCTCATCGCTGCCTGCCGAGGCCACGAAATGTGAGAAGCATGAGTAGCCCAGCAGTTGCGAGAGTGCGTCAAGTGTAGCTTTGCGCGGTGTGGCACTTTCAGGAATATATCCCCAAAATCGCTTTAGAGTGGTGGGCGACAATTTCATGCCCATCGCTTCGAGCTGACTACTTAGCCACAGGAAGTCGCGAGGTGTTGAAATCTCACGATTATACACCTCTTCCAACTTTCGCTTGAGAAGAGTTTTAGCATTGATGATATCTATTGCCTCTTTTTTCATGATGCAAATATAATGAAAAACAATTCAACAAACAAGCATCAACGGCTATTTGTTGATTATTTGTCCACAACAGCAATTATGGACCAAAACGGACCTCGTGTTGTTAGTATTTATTTTGCTAAAAGGCTTGTCTCACACAAGCCCCATATTATTCTGCCGTGTCGGAACAATACAACAAATGCCGTCGTAATCGTGTGATTACAACGGCTGTGGGTTGCTTAAGGTGCTGTCTCTCGACGGCACCATGCTGTTTACGGCTTTTTATTTGTAAACAGTGTCGCTAACAGTGAGGCTGTAACGACCCTTAGCGCGACGGCGAGCGAGGACCTTGCGTCCATCGGCTGTGCGCATGCGGTGACGGAAACCATGCTTGTTAGCTTTCTTGCGGTTTGATGGTTGGAATGTACGTTTCATTTTATCTAACTTTTTATTTAATTTTCGATTTCGGACTGCAAAATTAGTGCTTTTTTAGCAAATAACCAAGAAAGTTGCGAAATTATGTCTAAACTTTTTGCATTTTTTCTCAATTTGACCTAATTTTGCACCTGATAACGACTTATAAAGAATAAAATTCATCAATTATAGAACGAAAACCAAAATTATGATTAACGCTCAAGACATCAAAAACGGAACTTGTATCCGTATGGACGGCAGACTTTACTTCTGCATCGAATTTCTTCATGTAAAACCCGGTAAGGGCAACACCTTCATGCGCACCAAGCTCAAAGACGTGGTAGACGGCCGCGTGCTGGAGCGTCGCTTCAACATTGGTGAGAAGCTCGAGGACGTGCGTGTTGAGCGCCGCCCCTATCAGTACCTGTATATGGATGGTACCGACGCTATCTTCATGAACCAGGAGACCTATGAGCAGATTCCTATCCTCAAGGAGGTTATCGCTGGCGCCGATTTCATGAAAGAAGGAGACATTGTAGAGGTTGTCACCGACGCTTCGACCGAGACCGTACTCTTCGCCGAGATGCCAGTTAAGACCGTGCTCGAGATTACTTACACCGAGCCAGGCCTCAAGGGCGATACAGCTACTAACACTCTTAAACCCGCTACCGTTGAGACTGGCGCCACCGTTAAGGTGCCCCTGTTCATCAACACTGGCGAGAAGATCGAGGTCGACACTCGCGACGGTTCTTACGTAGGCCGCGTGCGTTAAGCCGCCCGTTTAACAATAATGAACTCCCCGAAGCATCAAGCTACGGGGAGTTTTTTTGTTCATTAGAGAATCCCTCTATTATCTTCTTTCTGATTTCTTACCTTATCACCAGCTTCTGTGGCTTGCGTGCCGAGGACGACCGCATGATATAGATGCCTTGTGGCAGGAAGATGAAGTCATCATTGTTCACAACATCGATGTGCTTAACATGCTGTCCACTAGCATTGAAGATGTCAACGTCGTGGTGTGGCTCGCTGCACTTGATGAGTACGCCACCATAGGTGGGGATGAATGCGATGGGTTTGTCGGCCTCAATGCCATTGATTGCCGAGTAGGCAACGGTGATCACGTTTGATGGGGTAGAAGTGTAACCAAGTCGGAAACTCTGAACGGTGTAGGTGTGAGTCTGGCCTGGCATGAGGTCGTCGAAGAAGTAAACGGTCTCTTCGGTTGTGAACTGTTCGCTCGAGACAATGTTGTTGTGGTCGTCATAGACGATACGGTTCAGGATGTAGTAATCAACGGTCTCAGGTGCTGGATCCCAGTGTGCTACATAGTTCTGGCCTTCGATGTCGGTAGCGGGCAGGGCGTTGAGGGTGCTTAGGGAAGGCACCTCTAGGCACTCGGCCGAAATGTCGGCACCGTAGCTGCCAGTTAGGCCGCCGTCATAGATGAGCAGTCGGCACTTGTGGCTGCCAAGAGAGGTAGGTCTGTAGGTAATAACAAGTGGATAGCCCTGTTCGCTGTTGGCAACACTGCGTGGAATTGTGTTAACTGGTATGCTGAACATTCTGGCGTCGTCACGGAAGAGCAAAACCGAGAGGTCTTCTTTCAGGTATTGTCCTTTTACATATACCGTTACGCTCAAGCTCTTGCCAATAGCCACTTCTCCCATTTCGATTGCTGTTTCCAGGTTGGGAGTAATAAGTGTTGGATCGCCTTGAGGCTCTTCTCCGCTTTGGTCCACATAGAATGCTTCGCCATAGTGGCTTCCCCAGATGTACTCTGCGAGCAGTGGATTGTCGATAAATGGGTTGCGGTTGTTTTGGATTTTATAAACTGCTTCGTTGCGTGCTACCTCCTTGTCGCTCACAGGGTCTTCACGTGCCCACTTGAGCAAGAGATTGATAGACCACTGATTCAATGTCTGCCACGAGGAGTTGGTCACCATATAGGTGTATTTCCATGTGTAGTCTTGATAGCAGGTTGCCATATAGAAATAGGTGCGGGCGAAGTCGCCTTTATACTCGTCGTCGGGCTCAAACACGGTGGAACAGCCGCCACCTTGTCCCGCCATTGGAGTGCCCACTTTGGTGCAGCCGTTGTTGAAACTGGCGGTCGACACTTCTCCCAGTGGGTAGTTGTTTTTTGCCAGGTTGGCTTCAGCATCGCTAGGGTAGAGGTGATTGAGGTCGGTGTAGGCATCAACTTGTGTTCCTCCCCACCAGCTCTTAGGGAAGGAGTGCTCGCGGTTCATGCCGCTCACTGCGCTCGCCCCACGGTAATAGCGAGTGATGTTGCTGTACATGTCCCACACCTGGTTAGGGTTTTCGAAGTGGCAGTCGGTACTTTGGAAGTGATACCAAAGACTACTGTAAGTCATCACGGTGTGGTTCTTGAGTAACTGATGCGCTGCGTTTTTCAGGTCTTGGCCACGCTTGCCGTTGATGCTGTTATAGTATCCCACTGGCACGTTGGCACTTGTGGTTAGAGCAAACACTGCGGCAATCAATAAGAGATTATTCTTTAAAGTTTTCATATCGTTTTGTGTGTTGAAGTTTCATTCAGAGTTTTCCTTGTGCCTGGTAACTGTAGTAGTCGCCGCGACAGACGATGATGTGGTCGTCGAGAGGGATACCTACGGCGTCGCAGGCGCGTTTAACTCGTTGTGTGAGGGTGTCGTCCTGGATGCTTGGCCGTGGGTTGTTGCTTGGGTGGTTGTGGGCTAGTATAATGCTGCTAGCGAGCCCCACTATTGCTTGTCGCAGAATTATCTTCTCATCGCCAACAGTGGCTGCTGTTCCGCCAGAACTAACCATAACCTTAGCTTTCACGTGCTTTGCCCTGTCAAGGATAAGCATCCACATTTCCTCGTGGTTCTTATCAAGCATGAAGGTGCGCAGATATCGGTAAGCAGCATTGGCATCGGTAATTTGAAAGCCGTCGTCAAACTCTTCGCCCTGGAACCGTCGTGCAATCTCGATGGCGGCAAGAATCTGTAAGGCCTTCACTTCGCCAACTCCGCGATACATGCGTGCAAGGTCATTGTAATCGAGCCTTGCGATCTTATATATTTTGTTGTCATGGTCATTGAGCAGACGTTGGCACAGGTCCACGACGTTCTCGCCTGGGCTGCCGCTACCAATGATGATAGCAAACAGCTCGGCCGGCGACAAGTCGGAGAAGCCATATTTCATGGCTTTCTCTCTTGGCCGGTCATCGAGCGAGGTGTTAAGTTTCAGCGCTCGTGACTTGATGTCCTGCTGCTCAATATCTTTTTCCATAAACAACTAAAATAATTATTCTTAATTTCTAATCTGTGCAACGCACATCATTTTCCTTTACGCATTGCTATTTCCTCGTTGATATCGCGGCCGTGGCCAAGTAGTATCTTCCACACGAAAGCCTTGATGAATCCAAAGCCGTAGGCTCCCAGTTGGATGAAGCTGGAAACGACGGCTATGCTGGCAATCTTGAGGCTCTTGGTCTTGAGAAGAGCGCTAACCCAAAGCATCAACACATAGAGAACCAAAGGCAGAATTGCCCACCAGCGCCAGAAGATGGCAAGCAGAATCAACGCTAGGCATCCAAGCACAAACACCGCTGGTAAGCAGTGCACAAGCTTGAGCGAGTCGGGATAGAGTAGTTTAAGCGTGATGCGCGACATGCCAAAGACATAGGTTTGGCGTGCAAACTTTTTCAAGTCGACGCGTCGCTTGTGATAGACATAAGCATCGCGGATGAGTCGAATGGTAAATCCTGCCTGACGCACTCGTGTGCTCATGTCGATGTCCTCGCTGAACATCTCGCGGAAGCCACCCACCTTTTCCCACACTTTCCTGGAGTAACCCATGTTAAACGAGCGAGGTACGAATTTCTCGAGCTGCACTTTACCACCTCTAATGCCGCCTGTTGTGAGAAACGAAGTCATCGAGAAGTTTATGGCCTTCTGCACATCGGTGAAATCATCGCTTGCAGCATCGGGTCCACCGAAGCAATCTACATATTCCTTCTCGAGTTCGGCCTTCAAGGTCTCGAAGTATTGAGGTGGTATAACGCAGTCGCTGTCGAAAAAGATGAAATAGTCACCGCAGGCACGTTCAATGCCGTAGTTGCGTGCGATGCTTCGACCCTCGTTGTCCTTGTAGTGGTAGTGGAGGTCGAGACGGTCGTTATATCGCGATGCCACCTCATCGCAACGCACGGTAGAACCATCCTCAACGAGGTAGACCTCAAAGTCTTGGCACGTTTGCTCGGCAAGGCTGCGCAGCAGGTCTTCAACCTCGGCAGGTCGATTATATACTGGAATTATGACTGAAAAGTATGGCAAGTTTTTAAAGTTTTAAGTGTTAGAGAAACAAATAGTTATTGCTCGATTATGTTTTTGAAGTCTTTCCATTGGTTCGACGACTTATATTTTTCTACAGCATTGACCGGAACAATTAATTTGCTGTTGGCTTTGACTTGCCATTGGAATGCGTCTTTTGCAACTTCAATGCTCTCTGGGTTATCGTCAACACATTCAATATATTTCAATCCTGAGGGAGAAAAAGCCGCTTTGCCAATGAAAGTTACAGACTTGGGAATTGTCACCTTTTCCATTTCATAGCAGTAACTAAAAGCTACAGCTTTAATAGTCTTGAGTGACGAAGGGAGAGTTAACTTCTTAAGATTTATACAATTTTCAAATGCTCCTGCTCCAATACTAGTTACTGAGTTTGACATATTCACGGTGCGCAAGTCTTCACAAAAATCGAAGGCGTTATCTCCAATCTCTGTCACCGAATTAGGTATGGTAATGAAAGAGAGATTATGGCAATGACTGAATGCTGAATTGCCAATGCTGGTTACTGTGTTAGGAATCTTGGTCTTGCAGCATCCGGCAATTAGTGAGTTGCTGGCCGTCTCAATGATGGCATTGCAATTATCGCGCGAGTCGTAAACGGGATTGCCTTTCTCAACCTTGATTGAGGTGAGATCCTTACACCAGGAGAATGCTGGTTCAATACTGGTGACAGAGCTTGGAATGACAATCTTCTTTAACTTGTAACATTGACAAAAAGCGTTTTTTCCAATGCTTGTGACTGTGGAAGGAATAGTTACCGACGTAATCAAGCATGATGCAAATGCTTTATAGCCAATAGCTGTGACTTTGTAGGTCTTTCCTTCATATGTCACGGTTGGAGGGATAACTACTTTTCCAGAGTATAGTTGCAATTCCTTGTAATCCCCCATAGTGTGCGCCTCGGAGTAAAATGTCACTTCCAAACTATTTTCATCAATAAAGTTATAATAGATGCCATCAACTTCAAACTGGTGGGCTGTTGCTACTTGTGGAAGCAGTATAATAATAAGAAATCTTAATAAACGTTTCATACAAGTTGTCAGTTTTAGGTTTCCATAACTTTTATTGTTCAACAATATTCTTGAAGTCCTTCCATTGTGGCGTTTCTTTATAGCTGGCCGCAGTGCCACGAGGAACGTAGAGAGTGCAAGCTTTCTTGTCGATCTCATCGAAAACATTTTCGCCCATTTTCACACTGCTTGGATTTTCAATCTTGCTAGTTATGGACTTCACTGAATCCAGTCCTTTAAACGCCCATCCACCAATTGAGGTTACACCGCTGCCAATGGTGACCGTTTTGATGTGGTCGTCGTGTAGGAACACACCATATCCAATGCTCTTAACGGAGTTGGCAATCACTACAGTTTCCAAGCTGTCGCATCCGCAGAAGGCGCGTTCTTCAATACTTATTACAGAGTTAGGGATATTGAGTTCTTTGATATTCTTGCAGTAGAAGAATGCCTGACTACCTATTGTTTTCACCGACGTTGGAATTTCAATACTCTTAAAGCCATTGCACCCAACGAAAGCCTCATCCTCAATCGCTGTGACTGAGTATGGTATCACCGTAGCATCGCAGCCTGCAATCAGAGTGTTGGTGGCAGTTTCGATAATGGCATTGCAGTTGTCTCGCGAGTCATACTTGCTGTTGCCTTCCTGCACTTTAATTGATCTTAGTCCATGGCAATTACTAAAAGCACCATCACCAATACTTACTACCGAGGCTGGAATAGTGATCTCTTCTAGGCCAGAGCATTCATAGAATGCTTTAGAGCCTATCTCCTTAAGCTTTGATGACAGATGGATTGTTTTCAAGCTAGGGCATATGCTGAAAGCCGCTTCGCCAATCGATTCCACATTATTGCTCATGGTTGCCTCATTCATCCATCTGCAACCACTGAAAGCCGACCGTCCAATCGTCTTTACCGAACTGGGAATGGTTATCGATTTCAATGAGCTGCTTGCGAATGCATAGTTGCCAATGGCCTTTACATTCTCGGGGATGTTGATGTTTTGTAATCCGCTTTCGGCAAACATGTAATCACTAATCTCGGTTATACTGGGTGGGAGTATGACTTCTTTGAGTCTAGGGCAATACATAAAGGTCTCTTTTCCAATGTTTTTCACCGATTTAGGCATGACCACACTAATCAAATCAGTGTTACAACTAAATGTTCCCCTATCAACGGCAGTAACTTTGTAGGTTTTGCCATTATGCTTTATTGTCTCGGGGATTATGATATTGCCTTTATAGCCTTTTTCGGTTGGAGCAGGAGCATCAAATGCAAACATGATTAGATTTTCATAGGTCATAGTGACAGTTTTTCCATCTTTATTTATGTTGTAGCACAAACCGCCCTCCTTGAAATCGTAGGCAAAACTAAGTGCCGGGATCAAGGTGGCAATGAGAACTACCAGCAAAGTCTTTGAGCTATTCATGATGGTAAAGTTTTTGTTAGAAATGCTTTTCTTATTGTTTTAATTTGCAAATATAAGAAAAATGGTTGTCAAAACAAATAATTGCAACAAAAAACCCGCAAGAGTGTTGCTTACGGGTAATGTGAAAAATTAGAATGGTGGAGCGCTTTCGTCATTGTCGCGCAGGAAGTCTACGTTGCCTTGGGGTGGCATATCGTCGGGACCTGGAGGCGGAACGCTGTCGGGAATCGACGAAGAGAGATTCTCACTATTCATGCGTGACTCAGTAATACCTTGGGTTGGAGCATTGGGCGACTCGATGCTGTCGTTCCAGTTCTCAAATCGTGCAAAACGTGACACGAATTTCAGTTTAATGGTGTCGGTAGCACCGCTACGATGCTTTGCGATGATAAACTCGGCAAGACCACGAATGTCGTTACCCTCACTATCTTCGCTCGATTTGGTATAGTACTCTGGTCGGTGGATGAAGCAAACGATATCGGCATCCTGCTCAATGGCACCACTCTCACGAAGGTCGCTAAGCTGAGGTCGCTTACCGCGCTTGTCATCACCTCGTTGTTCAACGCTACGGTTAAGCTGTGACAGCGCTACGATTGGTATGTCAAGCTCCTTGGCAAGCTGCTTTAGCGAGCGCGATATGGTACTCACCTCTTGCTCACGGCTGCCAAATTTCATTCCAGTAGCGTTCATGAGCTGCAGATAGTCGATGATAATCATCTTCACGCCATGTTCGCGCACGAGTCGTCGTGCCTTGGTCCTGAGCTCAAATATAGAAAGAGATGGTGTGTCATCGACATAAATGGGTGCCGAATAAAGTTGCTTAACGCGCGACATGAGAATATCCCACTCCTGATCCGAGAGTTGTCCGCTTTTTATTTGCTCACCCTTTATTTCGCACACGTTGCTAATGAGTCGGTTCACGAGCTGGATGTTTGACATCTCAAGTGAGAACACCGCGATAGGGGTGTTGTATTCCACTGCCATGTTCTTTGCCATCGAGAGCACAAGTGCGGTCTTTCCCATAGCAGGACGTGCGGCGATAATAATAAGGTCACTGTTCTGCCATCCCGACGTTATTCTGTCGAGATCGTGGTATCCAGTGGCAAGACCGCTCAAACCGCTCTTTCGGTTGCTGGCATCTTGAATTTTCTTGATGGCGTCGTTGATTACTGGGTCGATTTGCACAACATCGCGCTTGAGGGTGTTTTTCGACAGCTCAAAGAGTTTGCCCTCGGCCTCCTGCATGAGGTCGTAGACGTCGATAGAATCGTCAAAGGCCAGTGTTGAAATGTTGGAGCTAAAGCTGATGAGCTCACGTGCCAGATACTTTTGCGCTACAATGCGTGCATGATACTCAATGTTGGCGGCACTCGACACTTGGCCGGTGAGTTCCGAAATGCGCAATGCACCTCCTGCTTCTTCGAGGTTGCCGTCGAGTCGCAGCTGCTCGGTTACGGTGAGCATGTCGATGGGGCGCTGCTTGACGCCGAGCGACATTATTGCCTCATAGATGAGCTGGTTGGCATGGTCATAGAAGCACTCAGGCTTGAGCAGGTCGCTCACGATTGAGTAAGCGTCTTTCTCAAGCATTAATGCACCCAGCACAGCTTCCTCGATGGCAATGTCTTGAGGTTGGGTCTTTCCCAATTCGCTCAAAACTTCGCTCTCATGCTGAGGCTTCTTGCGGTTATAGTTGCGGTTTCTAGATGATTTTCCAGTTTCAAATTCCATAGCATGGTGTGTTTTTGTGCCTGCAAAGTTACTTCATTCTTATTGGAGTGCAAAATATTAATGCGTCACTTTTATTAACAAGATGTTAACATGATGTAAGTTTGGCTATCTGCAACAAATGTTGCGGCAGGCATTGACGATGTTCAAGTGTAAGGGTGGTTCCTAATTATTGAAAAAATAATGATTTTTGATGAAAAAAGTATAAATTTTAAATTATAATTAGTATATTTGCAAATTATATGAATTACTATTGACAAAACCATATAAAATAAATTAATACTAACACAAAAAATCAGTTTTTTTATGAAGAAATTGTACTTATTGCTAGCAGCTGCGCTCATTGCCAGCGTGGCAACAGCTAAGGTTGATTACAACCAAAAGTATTCAAACATGAAAAACGACCGCCCAGTAATGGCTTCAATGCCCGATGGGAAGGCGATAGTAACAACTGAGACGGCAGCCCCCGACAACATGCCAATTCAGCTCAAGGCTCAGCCTCAAGAGGGTGAGACTTTCTACGGTCGTCCTCATGGATCGTTCTATGTGGGTTATAACCCAATGTTTTCGCGCGTGTATTATTCTCCATACTTGTACATGCCCAACTTCCGCGACGTGACCTTCCTCGGCACAAAAGTTGCCGACTGGTCTTATCAAAAGTGGGACCGCACAGTTAGCGGCCGCCCATGGATTACGGTAGAAGACCAGCAAAACCTCACCCTCAACTTCATCACCGAGACCGACTCGGTACCTTACATCTTTGATGAAAGTGGTGAGTTCTGCTTGATAGGCCACAACTCGAGTGATGAGGAAGTACCTATCACACTTTATGCCCACCACGACATAGCCACCCGCTTGGCTAGTAACACTAATGGTTCTGAGGGCTGGTTTGCTTCTCCAAAATATTGGGCTTCACGTGACCGCGACTTGAATTACTCAGGTATTACTCGCTATCTCACTGGAGCGCTCGACAGCGACGGTGGCAGCACCGCCTTCTGGTTTGGTAAGAACTACACTGGCTGGAACGCTTGTGCAATCTACTGTGAGAAACCCGAGAATCCCTACGTGCTGCGCGGTGCCGCAATACGTTATGCTTTCTACATGAGCACTGAGCCCGTGGAGCTTACAATGCGCATCTACAAGGTTGGCGCTCACGAGCCACGTGAGATGAGCTTTGGCGAGATGATTGCCGAGGCAAAAGCTACTCTTCCTGCTTCAGTAGGCGAGGAGACTTCGGGCGGCTTGTATTTCACTTTCACTGAGGTTGATGAGGAATATGGACTGGTTTCGGAGATCACTCCCGAGATTGACGATGAGATTTATGTAGTGCTCAGTGGTTACGACAATGATGCTATCCAAAGATTTGCTGTGCCTCTGTGCGCCGACGTTTGGGATGAGGGCATTGGTGAGACTGGCTACAACATCCAGCTCGACGAAGACGGCAACATTGGCACTGCTCGCAGTTTGAATGCCATGTTCAATGGTTTCAAAGGCTATAGCGCTCCTGGTATCTTCCTGGATGTAACCTTCCCATTCATTATCAACAACTACACCAACGACCCAAGCGTTCGCAAGTATGACGCAGCTGGCAACTTGACTTACGACGGCACTGATGACTTGTACTATGGCAGCAACTTCTCGGCTTATACAACCGAGCCCTCTGAAATGTGGGACATCACGCTTGCCGATGGTTCTGATATTCCAGATTGGCTCACTCTCACTCCTGAGGATGAGTATGAGAATGGAGAACTTACAGGTGAGGTAAATGTGGGCATCCAGGTTGCTCCACTGCCTGCTGGCGTTGAAGGTCGCAAGGCGGTTGTTCGTTTCTCTATCATTGGTCACCACCATGACTTAACCATCATTCAAGGTGAAGTTCCACCAAGCGAGTTCTACCTTGTGGGATCTTTCAATAACTGGAATCAAGAGGCTGATGGTGGTCGATTGGTATTTGCCGAAACCGATGAGGAAGGCGTTTACGAGGCTCAAGGCGACCTTGAGGCTGGCGCTGAGTTCAAGGTTATCACTCCCAACGGCGATGGCTGGACATGGTATGGTGGCGTTGACGAGAACAACGTTGGCTACTTCCTGATCAACAACGGCCTGCTCAATGTGCCCTTAGCAATGGTTGACGGCTCGAACTTCCGCATGGAGAACGGTGGCAACTACACCTTCACTATCAACGCTAATGACATGACCCTCACTGTTGTGGCTAATAGCACTCCCGCTGTTCCTGGAGATGTTAACGGCGACGGACAAGTTACTGCTGCCGATATAACATTGCTTTACAACATCTTGCTCAACGATGACTGGACAGGTGTAGTAAATGGCGATCAGACAGGTGACGGCGTAATTACTTCTGGTGATATTACTGCAGTTTACAACATCCTGTTGGGTGGCAGATAATCGATCATAGTTGTAAAATAAAATAATAAAGGGGAAGGTGAGTTTTTTCAACTTATCTTCCCTTTTGCTTTTTTTTGATAATCCTAGGTGTTAAACTTTTAGCTATTAACCAAGTCTTATTATTATAAAATAATAATTAATTTCTAACGTTATTATAATAGGAGTTTGTTGCTTTTTTTGTTTCAAACTGAAATAAAATCTGTGTGTAATTAATAATTTATATTGTATGCATAAATTACTTTCTAAATTCATTTTATTTTTAACGATTATGGGTCTTTTCTCATTTAACACTTATGCTGACGATGAGCCCGACTTTGACTATCCTCAGCAGGTGAGTAAAGATGCGCTGGCGCAACTGAAAAAGGCACAGAAAAGAGGCGACGGCCAAATGATGGTCGACGCTCTTGTGCGTTACTCGATTGCTAAAAGCAAAGTGTCGCAGGAAACGATGGACACGATTATCACCCAAATCGAGGATGTGAAGAAAAAGGAGCATCGTGCCGACTACAAGGCGATTCTCAATTTTCTTGAGGCAGCGATTTTTAGAAGCTATGGTAATTCCTATGGAATGAATGACCGCAAGAACGCTGTTGACGAAGAGGCCTCGGGCGACTACACCGAGTGGGACAAGGCGCAATGTGACTCCAAGATTAAGGAGCTCATGAATGCTGCTCTTGCCGACGAGGCGGCGCTCAAGCAGTGCCCAATAGGTAACTACAGCAAGCTTTTTGTTGATGGCAACGAGATGGGAGCTGTCTATGTTCCTACTCTGTTCCAGGCTCTGTGCATTCATTTTAAAGGACTGGTGGATGATAATGAGTTAGAAAAAGAGTTGGAAAAGCGTTGGATAGACTCGTGCACTAAGGGCAGCCCTGAGTGGATATATGCCATGACCGAGACCGATGCCTATGATGATGATTTCAAGGAGTATGAGATGTGTAAGGACAATGAGCACAGTGCCATGTTCCTGCTCAAGTCGTCTGCTACCGAGCACTATGTCGACTTTAAGGAATATGTTAACCGCTTTCCCAATTCTTATTATACTCCAGCTGTTCAAAACAAAATTTACGAGGCTGAGAACCAGAGCGTGAACTTGAGTGTAAAGAAGCATTTGGCTAATACCGACTCAATCAAGATTTCGGGCTATTTCAACAATGTGAACAATGCCGAGGCTCGCATCTACCGCATTCCTGACAATTTGTTCAATGAATTGAAGAATAAGTCGTCATATGACAGGGTTGATGTGAAAAGACTGGAGCTTGTACGCACTCACAAGCTGCATTGCCCAGGCGTGGTGCCCTTTAATGACCATGTAGATGTGACAGTGCCACCGCTTCCTTTTGGCCGATATATTGTTGTTGGCTACTTCGTCAACGGAGCTGGCGAGGAAAGTGGATTGGTAAAGGTGAGTCTAAACGAGGTCATTACAGTACATAACATTACCATGTTCAGTGCAGGTGGTGAGAACTTCCCCGACCGTGTGTTCACCGTCGACACTCGTACTGGTGCTCCGCAGCAAGGGGTGAACGTTGATTTTGAGAGTCGTTACAGCGGGAACAGGACGTATAACTCGAAAGCCATAACCGATAATGATGGTAGTTCTTTGTTGCCTAACGATACGAAATACAATTATCATTATGTAACTGCCACTCGTGACAACGACAAGTATGTTCCGTCGATGACTGTATATCCATTCAGCAAGTCAGAACCTAATAGTCAAACAACAGCGAGGGTGTTTACCGACCTCAACATCTATCGTCCAGGCGAGACAATGAAGTTTGCCGCCATCCTTCACATTATTACCAGCGAAGAGATGAGCCCTGTCGACGGCAAGAAGGTGCGGGTAATACTCTATGATCCTAACCACAAGGCAGTTGACACGCTTGAGACGACGAGTGACGCCTACGGACGCATTCAAGGAGAATTCAAGATTCCTACCGATCGCTTGAATGGACGCTTTTCGCTGGACTTCAGTTCGGGCAATAAGCATCTATTATATCATTCGTTCAACGTAAGTGAGTACAAGGCTCCCACGTTCACCGTTTCTTTCCCCGATGCACGCCAAGTGTTCACCCGCAACCAGCCAGTAAAGATTACTGGCAAGGCTGCGACCTACAGCGGTGTACCAGTGCCTAATGCTCAGGTTAAGTTGCACCTGTATCGCAACGAGTGGAGCTGGTGGTGGCGTTGGTCGACGACTCGCGGCGAAAACATTGTCGACACAGTGATGACCACCAATGAGAAGGGCGAGTTCACTCTTGAGTTGCCAGCGTCGAGCTTCAAGGAGAATGAAGCTAAGCATTGGCATTACAATTATGTGCTTGAAGCCCAATGCACCAACGAGGCTGGCGAGTCGCAAGAGGCAAGCCACCGCTTCATCATTGGCAGTCGTCGTGGCGTGACACTTAGCGATAAGGAATTCAACAATGTAGAGCCCATTAAGCTGCCGCTCGTGTTTAACAGCACCGACGAGAACGAGAAAGGCGTGGAATGCTACTACAAAATTCAAGATGAGAATGGTGATGTAGTGGCCTCTGGCAACATCAACAGCGAGAATCCAGTTCTTGACCTCACTAAGCTGCCTTCGGGCAAGTATAAAGTTACTGTTAACATGCTTGGCGATGACGAAATCACAACTGGCTACCTTACACTTTATCGCATGGGCGAGAAGACTAGCCCCGTCAAGGATAACCCGCTATGGTTGCCAAGCGACGGACGCAAAGTGGACGATAAAAACGTTGGACACATCACGATAGGTAGTGCGCAGGATGCTTACATCTACTACATCGCCAACTCGCGTGACAAGGTCGAGAAGCAGGGATGGCTCAAGATGAAGCAGGGCATCAACGACTTCGCGATAGAAATGCCGAACACCCCTGGAGGATATCTTGACATACATTTCTATAGCGTTGCTGGGGGCAATGTGTATGGAAATAATGTACACCTGAAAAGCAATGTTAAGGCTAAGGCCCTCAAGGTTAAGGTAAATTCCTTCCGCGACAAGCTTGTTTCGGGTGAACACGAGAAGTGGTCGTTCACACTTGTTGACGAGAACGACAAGCCTCAGCAAGGCGCTATGCTGCTCGAGATGATGGACAAGGCCATCAACGATATCAGCGCTAATAACTGGAGCTTTGCACCAAGCCTCTTTGGTAAATATGTGATGAGATTTGACCGCAATCATTTGAGTGGTTATCTCTATGACAGACCATGGTGGAGACATGACCTTCTCGATACTAATTCGGCTTCGATTGCCGAGTTCAACACCTACGACGAGGTGTTCTTCGAGAACTTTAGGGCCTATGGAATGCTAGGAGCTGGCCGCGGCATGGTGCTCTATGAGACAGCCTCGGCAATGGAAGATGGAATGCCTATGGAAGCGCCCATGGCAAAGGCGGCCGACAAGCGCATCCTTGTGAGGGGAGCAACCAGTGCTAATGGAATGGCCGAGCTGGGAGGTGGTGTGGCCGAGGCTCTCGACGAAGAAGAGGCTCAGTCTCCCGAACCTAAGGTGGATGAGGCAGCACTCGAGAAGGTTGAGGTGCGTGAGAGCGATGTGAAGGTGGCCCTGTGGCAACCCATGCTTGTGAGTGACGCGCAGGGCAATGTGAGCCTCGAGTTTGACGCTCCCAACTTCAACACCACTTGGATAATGCAGGCACTTGCCTACAACCGTGACCTGAATACCGACAAGCTGAACAAGCAAGTGCTCACCAACAAACCTGTGATGGTGAAGTCGAGCCTGCCACGCTTCTTGCGTCAGGGCGACAGCGCACAACTGGCTGCTAGCTTGCAGAACTCTACCGACAACGCTCTGCCATGCGACGCCATCATCGAGCTGTTCAATCCTCGCACCGATGAGGTGATTATGCGTCGTGCCTTCAATGAGAATATTGCCGCCAGTGGTACCAACACCCTCACAATCGACTGGGAGGTGCCCGACACTATTCCGTTTGTTGGTTTCCGCGTTAAGGCTGCTACAGGCAACTTTGGCGACGGTGAGCAGGTGATGATTCCTGTGCTCCAAGCTATATCGCCCGTGATTGAGACACAACCGTTCTACATCGATGCCGCTACGCCATCGTTCACTACTCAGTTGCCACAGTTTGCTAAGGATGCACGCGTGACTCTTGAGTATTGCGACAATCCCGTGTGGTATTGCGTTCAGGCTCTGCCCACAATCTTCAGCGACAACTATAAGGTTGCCACAACGTTGGCTCACAGCCTCTTTGCCGAGACACTGGCGCAAGGCATCGCCAAGTCGCAGCCTAACATCAAGGAAGCTGTCGACTACTGGAAAGCCAACGAGCAAGACTCTACTCTCGTGTCGATGCTTGCACGCAATAGTGACCTCAAGATTGGCACACTGCTTGCGTCACCTTGGGTGAATGAGGCCGACCGACAGACGCTGCGCATGTCACGCTTGAATGAGCTCTTTGACGAGCAGCTCATGGCTGCCGAGCACAAGCGCATCGTCGAGAGTCTGCAACGCCTGCAGATGAGTGATGGTGGTTTCACTTGGTACTTGTATCCTAATTGCGAGTCTTCGCTCTACACCACCGAGACAGTGCTCGAGCTCATTGGTGAGCTTCACCACTTGGGTTATCTCAAGGATGATGCCGCCATCAATGCAATGGTGAAACGTGCGATTGTCTATTTCGACAAAGAGTATCTGCGTGTTTACAAGGAGCATCTCAAGTTCAATAAGAACAATCACAGTGGCTTCAGCAGCTATGTGTATGTTCGCACACTCTATCCCGAGATTCCTGTAACAGGAGAGAATAAAACCATGCTCAAGAATTGCCTCAAGGCGATGACCAAGGACTGGAAGGGTACAAGTTTGGGCAACAAGGCGTTCTATGCGCTCACGCTCAACCGCAACAACTACCAGAGTGTGGCAAAGAACATCGTTGAGTCGATTCGCCAGTTTGCTCTCACCAAGCCTGAGACCGGCATGTATTGGGATAACGTTCAAGCCGGATGGCGCTACCTTGACAAGGTGGCTGTGACATCTACTATCCTTCAGGCAATGAACGAGGTGGATCCACGCACTGCCGAGATTGACCAGGTGCGCAAGTGGATTCTGCTGATGAAGCAAACCAACGACTGGGGCTCTAGCAGCCTGGCTGCCGATGCCGTTTACAGCCTGCTCTCTACTGGCAGCAAGTGGCTCGAGCGCAATGGCACTCCAACCATTACTATCGACGGCAAGCCATTAGAGTTTAACAAGGTTGACTCTTATCTTGGCTACTGCCGCAAGGAGATTCCTGCTCTGTCGCTCGCAACGCTCAACATCGAGCGTAACGGTGCAAGTCCCGCTTGGGGAGCCATCTACAGCCAGTTTAAGGCCGAGATGAGCGACATCAAGGAGGTTAGCATCTACGACCTCTCGATTCACAAGGAGTTCTACGCTTACAACACCGACGGCAGTCTGCGCAAGGTGGAGAACTTCAAGGTTGGCGACAAGATTCAGGTGCGCACCGTTATCAAGAACGCCAAGGATCTTGACTTCGTGACTGTGAAAGACGAGCGCGGCTCTTGCTTCGAGCCAGTGGATAAGCTTTCGGGCTACCGCTATGCCGACGGCTGCTACTACTACCTGGAGATCAAGGATAGTGAGACTAACATCTTCTTCACCAGCCTTGACAAGGGCACACACGTGATTAGCTACGACGTTTATGTCACTGCACCGGGCAAGTACAACGTGGGAATCGCAACGGCACAATGCCAGTATGCTCCACAAATCACTGCCCATAGTGCTGGCTCAATAGCGACAGTAGAACCATAGCGGTTCTTGATGTGTAAAACCTTTTAAGGTGAGGATTCTTGTGAGTCCTCACCTTTTTTGATATAAAATCGTTATCTTTGCACTGCTTTATGGAGCGCAAGATAATACATATTGATATGGATGCGTTCTTTGCGTCGGTGGAGCAGCGCGATAATCCGCAGTTGTGTGGAAAACCCATTGCTATTGGTGCCGACGTGAAGCGTGGGGTGGTGGCGACAGCAAGCTATGAGGCGCGTCCGTTTGGGGTGCATTCGGCCATGTCGATGCAGCTTGCCAAGCGGTTGTGTCCACATCTCATTGTTGTGCCAGGCCGATATCAGGTGTATAAGGAGGTCTCAAGGCAGATGCATGCCATCTTCCACGAGTATACCGATATTGTTGAGCCCATCTCGCTTGATGAGGCATTTCTTGATGTAACGGTTAACAAACCGGGAATTGAGCTTGCTGTTGATATCGCACGTGAGATTAAGACCAAAATCAAAGAGCGCTTGAACCTCACTGCTTCGGCTGGGGTGAGCTACAATAAATTCCTCGCCAAGATTGCCAGCGACCAGCGCAAGCCCGATGGGCTGTGCACCATCCATCCTAGTCGTGCTCAGGATTTTATCGACAAGTTGCGCATTGAGAAGTTCTGGCTTGTGGGACCAAAAACGGCCGAGACCATGCACAAGATGGGCATTTTCACTGGTGCCGACCTGCGTGCCGTGTCCCTCAAGCACTTGATTGATGTGTTTGGCAAGATGGGACCAGTGTTCTACAACTTTGCACGAGGCATCGACGACCGTCCTGTTGTGGTCGATTGGGAGCGCAAGTCGATGGGATGCGAGCACACCTTCGAGCAAGACCTCAAGAATCCTGTGGAAGTGAAGGCAAGGCTCATGAATGCTGTTGATGAGCTAGTGCGTCGCTTGGAGAAATACGACTTTGAAGGCCGCACACTCACCCTCAAGGTCAAGTTCCACGACTTCAGGCAGATTACACGTTCAATTACTCAGGACAAAATTCTAAAGGCAAAAAGCGACATTCTGCCCCTCGCCAAGCAGCTCATTGACCAAGTCGACTACAGCCAGCACCCCATCCGCCTGCTAGGCCTCTCAGTTACCCGAACCCTGTCCCAAGAAGACCAATCCATCCATGATAAATGGATAGAACTCGAAATCCCATTTAAGGAAGAGTTGAGAGGGAAGAGTTGAGAGCTCTTTACTGATGAGTGATTACTGAAAACTGATAACTAATAACTAATGATTTGCTCAATTAGCATAATTCGCCGTAATAATTCGCTGTTACCAGGTGCCGTACTCGGAGCGTACGGCGTCGATGCGCAGCAGGATGAACAGCAGCAGGGTGAATCCCCACAGCGATGATCCGCCGTAGGAGAAGAAGGGTAGGGGTATGCCAATCACAGGCACAACTCCTATCACCATGCCTATGTTGATGGTGAGGTGGAAGATGAGAATCGACGCGACGCAGTAGGCATAGACCCGCCCGAAGGTGGTGTGCTGTCGCTCACCGATGGCTATCACTCGCAGTATCAGTGTCAAGAAGAGAAGTAGCACCGCCGAGGTTCCAAGGAATCCCTGCTCTTCGCCAATGGTGCAGAAGATGAAGTCGGTGTGCTGCTCAGGCACATAGTTGAGTTTGGTCTGCGTTCCCTCGAGGAATCCCTTTCCTGTTAGCCCGCCTGAGCCAATTGCAATCTTCGATTGGTTCACGTTGTAGCCCTTGCCCTTGATATCTTCCTCAATGCCGAGCGCAATGTTGATGCGGTTCTGTTGATAGGGCTTCAACACATGGTTGAAAGCAAGAGTTACCGAGAACATATAGATTATCGACACGGCGGCAAATATCACTGTCATGAGCACCTTGTTAAGGTCGTCGCGGAACATTCCAATGAGCAGGTAGATGAGCGACAATGGGATTACGGTGAAGAAGAAGGCATATCCGTTGATATGCACTCCCATCGCACTCAGTCCCCACGCTATCAAGGCGCAGGCTATGTAGCCCAGTGCCACGTTGCGACCCAGGATGAGGGAGCGGCAATAAATGAGCAGCATGAGCACAATCACTATCATCACGCAAGTGAGCACGATGAAAGTGCCGAGCGGTATGCCCATGATAAGGCTCCCTGCAAATTTTAGCACAATCACAAAATAGCTTATGGCGCACAGCAGCGCAAAAAGCACAAACCCGTTCATTCCCTCACGATAGAGCACAAAGATTAGCGAGAAATAGACCAGTGCCGAACCTGTCTCATTCTCAAGGATGATGCATAGAACAGGAAGAAAGATTATGCCCACCGGCACGATATAGGTGCGCCATCCACGCAGCTGGAATCCATAAGTGCTAAACAGCTTGGCCAGGGCAAGAGCAGTGGTTGTCTTGGCAAACTCTGCCGGCTGGAGGCTAACCGCACCAAACTTCAGCCACGAGTGCGAGCCCTTGATGTTTGGCGACAGAAATGCCGTTGCTATCAAGATGATAATCATGACGGCATAGATGGGGTAGGCGTAGGCCTCGTAGAGCCTGCGGTCGATGAGCAGCAACGAGAAACCAATAATAAACGACAAGCCTATCCACACAAACTGCTTTCCCGAGTAGGTGTCGAAGTCAAACATGCTCACATCGCTGGCGTTAGCTGCAGTAGTTGAGGCGTAGATGCTCACGGCACCATAAACCACAAGCACCACATAGAGCAGCACGGTAAACCAGTCGACCGATGCCAATAGTCTGTTGCTGTCGTCGTTATTATCCCTTGTAGATGCCATACCGTGTGAAGATGTCGACTATAGGTTGTGTTAATATCGCTTGTTCCTGTTCTCTATTTTGTGGCAATCCATTAATTGGGTCGCTCGGTGAAGGATGATGTGCAGTCTTTTCAGATTCTTGCTTAGGAGTGTTGTCGGGGTTGAGTTGTGCAGGCACTTCTTTCTTGTCAAAGACCGAAGGTCTCTCCTGGAGCCACTTGTCGCTCCATTTGTTGGCGCCATTTTCTATCTCATTGCTCACAGTATCTTCGCTCACAATCTCGTCGTTCTCGTTACGACTCTTGCCAAGCAAGTATCTCTCAAAAATTCTGGAGCCAAGTGGCACCGCAACTTGTGCACCAAAACCGGCATTCTCAACATAGACGCAAATTGCAATCTTAGGATCGTCTTTAGGAGCAAAGCCCATGAACACCGAGTGGTCTTGGCCGTGTGGGTTCTGAACGGTACCAGTTTTACCACACACTTCCAGTCCTGGCAAGTTCGCGTTTTTACAAGTACCTCCTGTTACAGCCATGCGCATACCGGTAACTACATTCTCGTAGTACTCGCGATTGATGCTTGGCTGGTGTTTCTCGGTGTATTCTTTGGGGATTCCCACATCACGAATCTGCTTTACCACGTGAGGTGTGATGTAGTATCCACGATTGGCGATAGTAGCACTCAAATTGGCGATTTGAAGCGGTGTTGCCATAATCTCACCCTGACCAATGGCTATTGAGAGAATAGTGTTTGCGCCCCATTTGCCTTCGCCAATGTTGTCGTTGTAGAACTTCGCATTAGGGATAAAACCACGGCTCTCTCCAGGAAGGTCGATGTTGAGCTTGTAGCCGTAACCCATCTGTACCATGTAGTTCTTCCATACAGTAAATGCCGAGTCAAGGTTCTCATACTTGTGATTCTTGAGCATGTAGTAAAGTCCCCAGCAGAAGTAACCATTGCACGATGTTGCGAGAGCTGGTTGCAAGGCGATGGGTGAGCCATGACCGTGACATCCAATCTTGAGTCCCTTATTGATATAACCTCGGTAGCAAGGATAAGAGGTGTTGATGTTAGTTATGCCCTCTTGCATGAAAATCAATCCCTGTGTGGGCTTGAATGTTGAGCCTGGAGGATAGGCGGCCATGATGGCACGATCATAAAGAGGCTTGGTCCCGTCGTCAACTAGCTTGGCATAATTTTTTCCACGATCCTTTCCCACGAGCATTGCTGGGTCATAGTTCGGGCTTGTTACCAAGGCAAGCACTTCGCCGGTTTTAGGCTCAATTGCAACAATAGCACCTCGCTTGCCATGCATGATTTGGCCTCGTTGAGCAGCGCCACGCATGAGTCCCTCACAATACTGTTGCAATTCAATGTCGAGGCTTAGCTGCAAGTCTTTACCAGCGATTGGATCCACATTGTCCTTGCCGTCGTTGTAGTACTTAATTTTGCCTTGTTCGTCCCTGACGATTCTGCCTCGAGCGTCCCTAACAAAAATTTCCTTGCCTTTCACTCCTCGCAAGTACTTCTCGTAGCTCTTCTCTACGCCCATGTCGCCAGTGTAGTCACCAGGCAAGTAATAATTGTCGCTGTCGCGCTCGATGTCCTCGGCATTGACCTCACGAATGTTTCCAAGGACATTGGCGGCCGACACGTAGTTGTATCGCCTTATGATGCGCTGAGCAATGTCGAAACCTGGGAAACGGTGAAGGGTTTCCTGCAGATGACCATAGGTTGTGGAATCAAGATTTTGAACCAGTGGTTGAGGAGTAGTAGCACTGTAGTTTTTGTTCTTCTCAGGGTCGCTCATGTTCTTCCACAACGTTTCGAAATCTTTGCGATCGAGTCGAAGGATTTTGCACATGCCTAGGGTGTCGAACTCCTGCACATCTCGTGGCACCACGACTAGGTCGTAGGCTGGCTCGTTATACACCACAAGCTTGCCGTTACGGTCATAGATTTGTCCTCGAGAAGGATGTGTTATCTTGGTCGAACGCGCATTATTGACTGCTATCTCGCTGTACTTGTCATCGAGAATCTGTAGGTCAAAGAGTTTGCACAGGTATATAGCGACAATGACGACAATAAAGCCGCCAATCACAAACTTGCGTTTCTCTAAGTTATAATCTTTTCTCACGTTCGGTGCTCACTAAACTGTCGATACCAAAAATCAATAAAATAGATAATAGGCTGCTCGAAATGATGCGCAGCAGTGTGAGGGGAAAGTTGTGCAATGTGAAAGCTTGTACCAAGAACAGCACCACGCAGTAAACTGTTACGAGCGATGCCATGTATTTGAGGTAGTTGGTAATGCCCAATGAATCCATCGATGGGATGGGGTCGTTGTCCTCATCATCTTTGAGCATGAACATGTCGTGCACTGGCCTGCGCAACATCGTCATCACGGTGCATGCCAGAGCGTTCATGCCTTGAGTGTTGTTGAACATATCGACAAAAAGTCCAAACAAGAATGCTATAGTGAGGGTCCAGTTCAGTGAGTAGTTGACAGGCAAACGAAGCACAAGATAGATGTAGATGATAGGCATAGCAACACCAAATAGGATGATTTTGCTACAAATCACCTGAGCCACAAGCAGTGCAACAAAAAGGATTAGGAAATGAACAAGTGTATTTTTCATCATTTCATCCCTCCTTCCTCTTTGAGCGTTGTGGCGTCTTCCGACTCCAGTTGTTTCAATTCTTCCTTCATGTTGTTCTTGATGACATGCACGTTGCTCAGCTTGGTGATTTTGCACGAAAGCTTGACGATGAGTGTCATGAAACTGTCGTCCTTGGTTGTAGGAGATATGCGCTCAACCACACCCACCATGAATCCCTCGGGGAAGCTCAGTGAGCTGCTGCTAGTCACAACAGTGTCGCCCACATGATACTCATCAACCTTTGGGAGGTCTTTGAGAATAGCATGGTCGGTGGTTTTGCCGTCCCACACTAGCAGTCCAAAGTTACCGTTGCCTTTGAGGGTACAGGTGATTTTGGTGTCGGGATGCAGCATCGACATGATGCGTGCCGAGTGAGTGTTGACAGCATCTACAATTCCCACAACTCCATTCATGTCCATCACACCCATATAAGGTTCAATACCGTCGGCGCTACCCTTGTCGATTGTGATGTAGTTGCTTGGATTTACCACGCTGTTGCTAATCACATGAGCCGAGATAAATGAGTAGTTGCCTTTGCCACTCACCTCGTCGCCGGGCTTTTCGCCGTATTGTAGCTCGAGTTTTGTGAGCTGCTCTTTTAATGCGAGAATCTCTTGCTTTTGAGCGGCGTTCTGAAGATTAAGATCTTCGTTTATCTCCTTGAGATGGAAATAATTGGAAGCGCCGTTGATTCCCTTCGAGATGGTAGCAACAGTACCATTGGCCGAGGTAAGGTACACACTCTGCTGAAATGGGTTGGACTGGAACAACAAGCCAAGGCTCAAAATCACGTAGAACGCGAAAATGAACCATGAACTGTTTTTTATGAAGAAGTTAATTAAATTGTTCATCTCTTCAAAACCTCGGTGTGGTTATACAACACAAAAAGGTGGGTTGTGTCGCAATGACCCCATCCCCACCTGTAAGGTGTTGCTTGGGTTAGCAACCAGTG
Organism: uncultured Bacteroidales bacterium; assembly: GCA_902792435.1. Lineage (GTDB taxonomy): Bacteria > Bacteroidota > Bacteroidia > Bacteroidales > Muribaculaceae > Sodaliphilus. The sequence continues at coordinate 24,020 of CADAZN010000005.1, read as the reverse complement.
GGTTTATCGTTTCAAGAACTTGAAACGCTTGATGTTCTTAAGAGCAACACCGGTACCCTTGGCAACTGCGTGCAAGGGATCGTCGGGCACCTGGAATGGAATGCCGATCTTGTCGGTCAAGCGTCGGTCAAGGCCACGAAGTAGGGCGCCACCACCAGCCAAATACACACCATTCTTCACGATGTCGCTGTAAAGCTCGGGAGGAGTTTGCTCCAGAGCGCTGAGCACAGCGGCCTCAATCTTCGAGATTGACTTCTCGATGCAGTGGCTGATTTCCTGGTAAGATACAGGCACCTCCATTGGGAGTGCTGTCATCTGGTTAGGACCACGCACGATGTAGTCTTCGGGTGGATTGTCGAGCTCGGTAAGAGCCGATCCTACGTTAATCTTGATGCGCTCGGCTGTGCGCTCACCCACCTTCACATTGTGGGCACGGCGCATGTGCTCGCGAATGTCCTCGGTGAGGTCGTCGCCAGCAATACGTATGCTCTTGTTGCTCACGATACCGCCAAGTGAGATTACGGCAATCTCGGTGGTACCACCGCCTATGTCGACAATCATGTTGCCCTCGGGGGCGAGGACGTCGATGCCAATACCCAGAGCTGCTGCCATGGGCTCATAAATCATGTAAACATCGCGTCCGCCAGCATGCTCGCTAGAGTCGCGCACGGCACGAATCTCCACCTCTGTAGAACCCGAAGGGATGCACACTACCATGCGTAATGAAGGCGAGAACCAATGGTTCTTTTGGCTCACCTTCTTAATCATTCCGCGAATCATGAGCTCGGCAGCATTAAAGTCGGCAATCACACCGTCGCGCAATGGACGCACGGTCTTGATTCCCTCATGCACCTTGCCTCGCATCTCACGAGCGGTTTCACCCACTGCCATGAGTTTTTGGGTCTTGGTGTCGAGAGCCACCACCGATGGTTCGTCAATTACTATCTTGTCGTTATGGATAATAATTGTGTTGGCTGTTCCTAAGTCAACAGCGATTTCTTGAGTAAATGAGAATAATCCCATATCTTATATCTTTCTTTATTATGATAGAATATTGCATACTTGACTATTAATCATAGCCTTACATGCAATATAACCATCTTATTGGTTACACTACACTATATTCAGAGTGCAAAATTAGTCAAAAATAACCAACTAGTGAAACAATTATGACTTAAAAATGCCCTAATTTTTTTTTTTAACAACTTAGCTACTATTTTGGGTGACCCATGAAGCCTATAGAGTTGTAGTTTAGTGATAATGGGGATAGGGGGTCAAAGGGAGGAGATGGTTTCAAAGTCAAAAAACTAGGTGGTCTCTTCGGGTGCTTCTTGGTCGAGGTTGCCGTTCCATAGGTAATGCTTTGTTTCGCGGGCTATTACTCCTGATAAAAGTAGTAGGGCCACGAGGTTAGGAAGCGCCATCATGGCATTCATGATATCGGCGACGTTCCACACAACTCCCAGGCTCATCACGCAGCCGATGAAGCACACTATGAGCCAAGCTATGCGATAGAAACGAATGCTGCGTTTTCCTGCCATGTATTCCATGGCGCGCTCACCGTAGTAGCTCCATCCAAGTATTGTAGAGAAAGCAAAAGTTAGAATGCCGAAGGTTAGAATTGGTGTACCCACATAGGGTATCATGCCAAAAGCTTTTTTCGTTAGCAGGCCGCCGTCGTGGAAGTCAATCTCGGGATAAGCGATGATGCTGGTGGTGAGCACCAACCCCGTCATGGCGCACACTACCACAGTGTCCCAGAAGGTGCCAGTCGAGCTCACGAGCGCTTGACGCACAGGGTTCTTGGTGCGTGCCGCTGCGGCGACAATGGGCGCCGAACCCATACCCGACTCGTTGCTGAACAAGCCTCGCGCGATGCCATAGCGTGCTCCCATCATGATGGCTGTGCCAACTGCTCCACCCATTCCAGCTTTCATCGAAAATGCTTCACTGCAAATAAGGCATATAGCATCCCACACATATTGGTAGTTAATGCACAGTATATACAGACATCCAAGGACATAGAGCACGGCCATGAATGGCACAAGTGCTGAGCAAATTCTTCCAATGCTCTTCACACCTCCAATGATTACCACACCCACAAGTGTCATTACCAGGATGCCCATGATGATGCTCAGGTAAAACCTGGGTTCAAAGTTTAGGCTCATGGCGTTGTTGAGCCATGAGGTGGCGTTAGCCACGGTGCTGTTGTCGTTGAGCAGCATGATGAAGTTCTCGCTAATAGCGTTGGCTTGAACGCTGTTGCCTATTCCAAATGCCGCGATAGCTGTGAATAAACAGAAAAGCACAGCGAGCCATTTCTGGCCCAAACCTCTTTCAAGTGCATACATAGGACCGCCTAGCATATTGCCGTCGCTTGTTTTAACACGGTATTTGATGGCAAGTAGGCCTTCGCTATATTTAGTTGCAATGCCAAATATTCCTGTCAACCAGCACCATAGCACCGCGCCGGGCCCTCCTAGCGACACAGCCGTTGCTACACCGATGATGTTGCCGGTGCCTATTGTGGCAGCTAGTGAGGTGGCAAGTGCGGCAAACTGGCTCACGTCGCCTGTCGAGTCCTTGTCTTTAGAAACCGATAACTTAATGGCTGTGAATATTTTGCGCTGAGGCACTCGCAGCCTGAAAGTTAGGAAAATGTGTGTTCCAAGCAATAGTATTATCATGGGCCAACCCCACACGTAATCGCTAATGGTCTGGGTGATTTCGAAAAAGTCCATCAATAAAGATTTATGTTGATTATTTAGTTAATGCAGCGCAAAGATAAGCATTTTATATTAAAATTTCAAATTCAAGTTTAGAAAGTAACCAAAACTTGAATGGTCGTGTTGAGAAATACTTTAACGCAACTTTTTTTTGGATATCTTGAGAATAATCTATATTTTTGCAATTAATATTTTAAACAGCTTAATATTCAATGATATGAAAAAGAACCTTTTACTAATTGCATGCACGCTGTTGCCATTGCTGGCGAGCGCGCAGACCCTACAATCAGGGATGACACCATTTATTTTCCACCAAGCTTGGGAAAAAGTGGTGGATTCTAGCTCTAATGAGGCTGAAGCAATGCTTACAAAAGCAGGTTACAGCAAGGTGGGTCATTACAATCGCGAGATAGGCTTTAACATTGTCTATGCCAAGGGTTGCAATGTTACTGTGTCACGCTCAGGAGATGTGAAATCGGCCAAGGCTACTGTAAGCAACGGCTACGCTAGCTACGTGGAGATAGGAGCAGGCGTGGGGCTGTGCTATGACATGTCGGTAACATTCCTTTCCAAGAAAGGCGCTCAGGCGTTCATCTCTCTTCTCAAGAAGAGTGGCTACCGCCTATCCCGCAAGGATATGTATGACTGGGGCATAATAGAGAACGTGTGGGAGCGACGCAGCGACCATTGGTTCATAATGCAAAAAGGCAACACCTTCTACATCAACGAGGGCCCCTGCGCTTGAAAAACGTTATGAAATGTTACTAGAGAATTAGAGGATGTGTCATGTGACACATCCTTTTTTGTGCTTTTACCATAAAAAAAGAGTGGCAACAATACTCTTGTGTTGTCGCCACTGATAGTTTAATGTGTGTTATTAGTCGAGTTTGTGGATGATGAGTCCCGAGCGCAGTTTAGGTTCAAACCAAGTAGCCTTGGGAGGCATAATGTTGCCACTGTCGGCAATGTTGATGATTTGACGCATGGTAACGGGATAGAGTGCCAACGCCATCTTCATCTCACCGCTGTCAACACGTTTCTTGAGCTCGCCAAGACCGCGGATACCACCAACGAAGTCGATGCGCTTGTCGGTACGCAGGTCCATGATGCCCAGGATGTCGCGCAAAATGTAGTCACTAGAAATCTTCACATCAAGAACGCCAATTGGGTCGTTGTCGTCGTAGGTTCCTTCTTTTGCGGTCAATGAGTACCATTTGCCCTCAAGATAGAGCGAGAAGTTGTGCAGACGGTTGGGACGATACTCCTCGGTTCCCTTGCACTCGATGTCGAAATGCTCGCCAACCTTAGCAAGGAATTCCTCGGGTGTGTTGCCGTTGAGGTCCATAACCACGCGGTTGTAGTCCATCACCTTAAGGTGTGACTCGGGGAAGCAAACTGCCAGAAGGTAGTTGTACTCCTCTTTGCCGGTGTGGTTGGGGTCGGCCTGTGCCTTCTCCTCACCGATGTGAGCAGCGGCAGCTGTACGGTGGTGACCGTCGGCGATGTAGAGGTAAGGAATCTTCTCGAACTCCTTGGTGATTTGCTCATTGATAGCATCGTCGGTGATGCACCAGAAGGTGTGACCTATGCCATCCTCGCTAACGAAATCATACTCGGGCTCGCCCTTTGCTACCTGTGCAATGATTGCTTCGAGAGGCTCGTTGGTTGGGAACGAGAGGAATACTGGCTCAACATTGGCGTTGTTGACGCGAATGTGTTTCATGCGGTCCTCTTCCTTCTCACGACGAGTGAGCTCGTGCTTCTTGATGCGTCCTTCAATGTAGTCCATGTAGTTGGCAGCAACTACGATACCATATTGAGTGCGTCCGTCCATAGTCTGAGCATAGATGTAGTACATTTCCTTGGGGTCCTGTACCAGCCATCCGTTGGCCTGGAACTTCTTGAAGTTCTCAACTGCCTTGTCATAGACTTGAGGGTCGTGCTCGGTAGTGCCGTCGTTGAAGTCGATTTCGGGCTTGATGATGTGATAGAGCGACATTTCATTGTCACCAGCTTCGGCTCTTGCCTCTTCGCTTGAGAGTACGTCATAAGGCTTAGAAGCTACTTTCTCTACTAACTCTTTGGGAGGACGAAGTCCCTTGAAAGGTTTTACATTTGCCATGATTTCTAGTTTCTTTGTTTAAATGTTAATTGTGTAAATGAAAGTGATTATTGAAAGTTTATAATTTCTTGTCGGTTTTGTTTTTACGTTTGAGACGTCGAGCGCAGTCATTGCAAGTGCCATACACAGTGAGGTCGTAATAACTCGTGGTGAAGGCTGCAAACTTGCGGGCGTTCATATATGCCATGAAGTTGGGATCTTTTACAAGTTTAACCCTTCCGCATTCAATACACTGCAAGTGAATGTGGCGCAGGTTGTCGGCTCTCTCATAAGCTACTGCATTGCCTCCGGTGTTTATTCGTCTTAGAATACCAGCATTGACAAAAAGTTCCACAGTATAATATAATGTAGCTTGGCTTACGAGGAATTTTGAGCTCAGCATCGATCGCTTCAAATCATCGACAGTGAATTGCTTGGGAAAAGTGAGAACCTGGTCCAGGATAAAGAACCTCTCGGGCGTGCGACGTTTGCCATTCTCTTTGAGATAGTTGCTGAACTTCTCAATGATAACGTCGTTGCTCTGTGGCTCTATCTCCTTCTTTTTTAGCATTGTCGATGTGGCATAAATGAGTTTTAGAACATCTTCTCGGGATAAATGCCCTGACGATGCAACTCAGCAAATTTCTCAACAACTGCTGGACGATCCTCGCTGTAGGTTACGCCAAACCACTTGGAGTCGGTGCGCAGCACTTCAACAGTAGATTGTCCGCTCTCAACGAGCTCGCTCACCACAATAGGGATGAAGAACTCGCTCTTGGGTACGTTGATGCTGTGATTGAGGAAGTTGACGAACGACTTCTCGCTATGCTCAAAATAGTCGGGGGTAAAGCCCCAGAAGTTCATCGACACAGGAGTGGTGGGCTCAAGTTTCTCCACGAGGTCGCCCTCGGTGAAAATAATGTCGTGGTTCTCGTCGTAACCAATCTTGGTACGCTCAACCACGCTCTTGAGCAATCCGTTCTCGGTCTCGCACACGCCACGCGACACGGTGCCGCTCTCGCTCATGGTGTTGCCCACGTTGAAGCCCACCATGAAATACTGGTCGTGAGCATCCTCTGGAAGGTCGCTTAGAGCCTTGGCAAGAACCTCAAATGAGTTGCGACCGTAAAAGTCGTCGCTGTTGATGACGGCAAACGGCTCTTTAATCACATCCTTGCCCATGAGCACGGCATGATTGGTTCCCCATGGCTTGGTGCGGTCTTCGGGACAGGTGAACCCCTCAGGAAGAGCATCCACCGACTGGAATACAACCTCGGTAGGAATCTTGCTCTCATATTTTGAGAGAATCTTGTCGCGGAATTCCTGCTCAAAATCTTTGCGAATTACAAACACCACTTTGCCAAATCCACTCTGGATGGCATCGTAGATTGAATAGTCCATGATGGTCTCGCCATGAGGGCCCAGGCCATCGAGCTGCTTTAGGCCACCATAGCGGCTTCCCATTCCTGCAGCAAGAACAAATAATGTTGGTTTCATATATTAATTGTCAGTTATCAGATGTCAGAAATCAGATTTTACAGGCGACGGGCGCCGTCGCTGATGATTACTTCATAAACTTTGGGCTCGTGGCCGTATTTCTCATTGAACTTCTCGCAGGCAGTGGCGATGAACTTGTCGTAAAGCTCATCTTTCACCAGGTTTATGGTGCAACCGCCGAAGCCGCCACCCATAATGCGCGAACCAGTAACGCCGCACTTGCGGGCAATGTCGTTCAAGTAATCGAGCTCAACGCAGCTCACCTCGTAGTCCTTGCTAAGACCATGGTGGGTCTCATACATGCATTTGCCCACGGTCTCGAAGTCGCCACGCTCCAAGGCGTCGCACACGTCAAGCACGCGCTGCTTCTCGCCAATCACATATACGGCGCGCTTGTAGTCTTCATCACTGATTTTGTCGCGGTTGGCCTCAAGCATTTCCATCGAAGCGTCGCGCAGTGTATCGACACCAAGAGTGGCAGCCACACGTTCGCACGACTCACGGCGCTTGTTGTATGGCGAGTCGACGAGTTCATGCTTAACTCTTGAGTCGATGAGCACAAGTTTGTATCCTTTAGCGTCAAATGGATAGTACTGATGCTCAAGCGAGCGGCAGTCGAGACGCATGAGGTGGTCTTTCTTTCCGAATACCGAGGCAAACTGGTCCATGATACCGCAGTTCACACCGCAGTAGTTGTGCTCGGTTGACTGACCTATCTTTGCAAGTTCAAATTTGTCGATCTTGTTGTCGTTGAACATGTCGTTCAAAGCGAAGGCGAAGCATGACTCAAGTGCTGCCGATGACGACAGGCCTGCGCCCAGAGGCACATTGCCGGCAAACACAGCGTCAAAGCCTTTCACTGTGCCGCCACGTTTGATGGTCTCGCGGCAAACGCCAAAGACATAACATGCCCATTGCTCAGCAGGCTTGTCCTCTTCGTTTAGGCCAAACTCGGTATAAGCGTCAAGGTCGGCACTATATACGCGCACTTTGTCGGTACCATTCTCCTTAATGCCTGCCATAATACATTTGTCGATTGCACCGGGGAACACAAAGCCGCCGTTATAGTCGGTGTGTTCTCCAATCAGGTTAATGCGGCCAGCCGATGCATACATTACTGGCTCCTCGCCGAAGCGTTCCTTGAATAAAGCGATGATTTTCTCTTTCATATGTGATATAGTTTTTGGTGTTTTTACTCTTTGTTTGCAAAGATTGCACGAAGATACAACTTTATTCTCAAACAAGAGCAATGTTTCCCGAAATTTCAACAAATTTAAGGTTTGATAATGTGAAATATATATTTTTAATTTGTACATTTTTATTTTATTTAATAAATTTGCAAAAAAAAGAATTTTAATAATTATGAAAAAAAAATTTTTATTTTTATTGTTTGTTGCCACATGGCTTGGCTGCTTTGCCATGAAAGGCGACGTGAATGGCGACGGCTCGGTCACAGCCGCTGACGTCACGGCTCTTTATAATTACCTGCTAAGCAGCGATTCAAGCAGCCTTGTCAACGGCGATGTTAACGGCGACGGATATATCACCAGTGCCGATGTCACTGAAGTTTATAATATCATCCTTAATGGACAGGAACCTGAAGTGACTGAGTACGCTGTGGGTGGAGTGACATTCAAGATGGTGGAGGTTGACGGTGGCACGTTCATGATGGGTGCTATGGATGGTGATGAGAATGCTCTCGAAGACGAATACCCTGTTCATCAAGTTACATTATCCAACTTCTCCATAGGACAGACCGAAGTGACCCAAGAGTTGTGGGAGGCTGTGATGGGTAGCAATCCGAGCCAAAATGTGGGCTACAATCTGCCTGTAGATTATGTAAGCTGGAATGAGTGCCAAGAGTTTATCACAAGGCTCAATGCTCTGACGGGGCGCAATTTCCGCTTGCCAACTGAGTCAGAGTGGGAATTTGCCGCTCGTGGTGGAAATAAGAGCAATGGCTACTTATACTCTGGTAGTAACAATGTAGACGAGGTGGCATGGCACACCAATAATTCTGGCAGGGTATCACAACCAGTGGGGACTAAAGCTCCTAATGAGCTGGGCATCTACGACATGAGTGGAAATGTCCAAGAGCTATGCTATGACTGGTATGCCGACCAATATCCTTCCGAACCACAAACTAACCCTACAGGTCCTGCAACTGGTGATGCCCGCATCACTCGTGGCGGATGCTGGGCATGGTACACTACCGATTACTGCCGTGTCACCTTCCGTGACAATGCATTGGTAAATGAGCACAAATCCTACATTGGCTTGCGTCTCGCCGAAGGACCTATAACCCAGAAGGTGTTCTCAGTTAATGGCGCAGTATTCAACATGATAAAGGTTGACGGCGGCACCTTCATGATGGGAGCGCCTGATAGTGATACCGAGGCATACGACCTGGAGCGTCCAGCCCATCAGGTTACGCTCTCGGACTACTGGATTGGCGAGACCGAAGTTACCGAGGCGCTTTGGAAGGCAGTGATGGAAGTTGATGCCGTGCCCTTCACGCTTGGCGACAACTATCCTGTAAGAAGGATGAGTTGGGATCAATGCATGGAGTTTGCCCAGAGACTTAGCCAACTTACTGGTTTGAACTTCACTCTTCCCACCGAGGCGCAGTGGGAGTACGCCGCTCGTGGTGGAAACCTTACTCATGGCTACCTCTATGCCGGTAGTGCTAACCTCGATGACGTAGCTTGGTGGGCAGGCAACAGCGACGACGTCTTGCACGAGGTGGCTACCAAGGCTCCCAACGAACTTGGAATCTACGACATGTGTGGCAATATCGCCGAGTGGTGCCTTGACGACACCTATGACTACACCGCCGAGCCTCAAGTTGACCCCACTCATCCCAATGTCTCGACCAACAATATGTGTCGAAGCAGCTCCTGGGATGACAACGCCAAAGACAGCCGCTTGACAGCCCGCTGGAAAACCAATGGCTCAAGCGCTTGGATAGGCTTACGCCTCGCCATTGTTCCTTAGTCCTAGGAACCAAATTAAATATCCATTAGGGAACAATGAAATAACCGCATCCAATAATATTATATTGCTAAACTTTCTGCGGAATTAAGGGCAATAGTAGATTGAGTTTTTAAGCATTTTCGCAGCACTCCACTAAAAAATAAGTTGCCATGCTGCTTTCTTATGGATTCAATAAAAAATGAGACTGAGAGTAATCCCAGTCTCATCTTCTTGTTCAGTCGTCATCAATTGCTGCCCAGCATGATGGTGTAAACCGCGGTGATGTCGGCAGCGGTGATGATGCCGTCACCGGTTTGGTCGCCGTTGGTGATGTGGCTGCTGTCGTTGTTGAGCATGTAGTCATAGAGTGCGGTGATGTCGGCGGCTGTCACAGTGCCGTCGCCGTTCACGTCGCCAGGAACACTGGAACTGCTAAACAAGTCGATGTTCACATGATTCTGCAACGTGTTGATTGACAGATAGCCATAACTTGGCTCTATCGTGCTATAAGGGCTCACTTCGTTGCCAGTGTCATAATCAAACTGGTGGGTCTGCTCATTGTAGAGATAACCACCGACGGTGTTCACAAAATAATCGTTTATCACTGGCACAAGCATGTTGGTGGGTGTGGCGGTCGATGTTCCTAAATTCTTAAACTTATAGACCTGTCCCTTGCTCCCCTTCATGAGCATTGCTGTAGAAGCTGGAATGGCACCGTTCCATTTCGACGTGGTGAGACGATTCTTTGATGCGTCATACGACGGTATGGTGTAGAAGCTGCCTCCGGCAGGCTGTTCCACACTCTTATGGCACGAGAAGATGCGAGTGTCATTGTCTAGTTTCACAAAGGGGCGCATACGTTCATCGGCGGTCGTCATGTCGTCACTGATGTACCATGTGTATTGCTGATGAGTGAGGCGATAGTACTGTGAGGCGTCGACATAGTAGAGGCAGTTGCTGGCATTATAGCCAAAGCAAGCAGTGCTCAGATAGGGCTCACCGTAGAAAGTCATGCTTGTTATGCCAGGACAGTAGAAGAACGCATTGAGACCTACATTACGTATCTTAGGCAGCTCAATGTCGCCGCTGAGTCCCGAGTGGTCAAAGGCATATTCTTTGATCACTTCCACGTCACTAAAGCTCATTGACGTGAGATTAGTAGTTTTAGAGAATGCCGCCTTGCCTATAGTTTTAAGATGGTCTAACGAGCCGTTGCTGATTTTCAAGTTTTGACAGTTGTAGAATGCCGAATCCTCAACCTCTTTAATTGTGTGTCCATAATAAATAATATTTTCAGTTGAAGAATTTTGTTTCAGAACTTGATAGTAGTTCTTTTCTATGGCAGTAGGGCAATAAAGATCGCCCCCAACATTTAAAGAATGGGAAATTTGGATATCATATAAATTGTACTTACTATTGACATATACCGATTGGCCATGCACTAGTTTCGCCTGTCCACCATCGTAATTGACAGTATTATTGGGGTCGGAGTAAGGCTCAGTGCTTGTCACAGTAAAAAACAGGTACCCAGAATAAATGTCCCAGGCGTTACCGTCAACTGACTTGAAGGATGAGCCTAACGACGTATTCTTATAATAATTAACCATGGGGTAAGGCACATGCAGATTGATGTTAGCACGGTTAACGAGGTCAGCAAGTTGCGAAGGATAATTATCACGGTTCAAATAGAGGTCTGTGAGACTGTACAGGCCATAGAAAGAGTTTGTTTTATAGTTAGTTACCGAACTTGGAATGAGCATGTAGGTGAGTTTGTCACAATTGGCGAAAGCGTTGTTCCCTATTGTTTTTACTCCATAATTAAGCACAACTTGTTGTAATTTATTGTGATAGTAGCAAGCATAGTCACCAATCTCAGTGAGTGTCGATGGCTGCTCCATTTGATAACCACTCAAAAAATAGGAGTAGTTTGTACCGCCGCCATTCCTGGGCATGTGTATCAGCTTGGTAAGCGACTTGTTATAGAGATTACTATAACCCGATGAGGCGTAATACTGGTTGCTTGAAGAGACTGTATATTTTTCCAAATTGTTGCACATGTAGAATGGCATGTTGCCGCCCTCGGCCATATAGATGACGCTCGATGGAATGTAAACGTTTACAAGCCCATGGTCGTAGGCGAAGGCCATTGAATTGATGCGTTTCACACCATTATACTCACTGCCTGTTTCATACAATTGCAAAGTGGTGATTGCCGGGCAATTGTAGAATGCATAATTGTCGAGGGTATCAGCACTCACCTTGACGGTGGTCAAAGCCGTGCAGCCCTGGAAAGCGCTAATGCCTATCTTCTTGGCTTCGGAACCCAGCCATGTGAAGGAGGTGAGGCTCGATTGCCTCTCACTCAACTCAGCAAGACGAGGAGCAGCCACAGTGACTTTGTAGTATTCGGGTGATGTGAGACCACCATAAGTATAGTTGTCATTATTTGTCGCGCTCACAGGGATGGAGGGGGTGTTGGAGAGTAAGCCCACGAGCATGCAGGTGTTGCTGCCGCTCACAACATAGCATCCTGAGCCAGAAGAGAAGTCATAGGCACCACGACCATTGGCATTGATACTGCTGAAGGCAGAACTGAACGTGCTGTTGGAACTGAAAGCCGTCTTGGCCTCAAACGTCGACACTACCAGAGACGCCGAGCGCATGCCCGAGAATGTGCCGCTATAGAACGTGGGAACACTCTGAGAGGCATAGTTGAACTGCATCATGCTGGATGTGTTGGCAAAGGAGTAGTTGTCAAGTAGAGTCACCGAACTGGGAAGATAGACATACTTGAGCGAGGTGCAGCCCGAAAAAGCACGGTAGCCAATGCTGGTGACGCCATGACACACTTTCAACACTGTGATTCTTGTGTTGCCCGAGAAAGCGTAATCTCTCACATCGGTCACTGTGTAGGTAGAACCGCCATAATTTATCTTGCCGGGGAGGTCAATCTCGGTGGGATTAGCGCTCTCACCGGCACTCGACAGGCCCACACACTCTACAGTATAGCCATAATCGTCGGTTATATAATACTTGAGATTACCTATCGACAGATACTGAGCCTTGGCAGTGACCACAGTCAGGGTAATGATGAAAAACAAAAATAATTTCTTCATAATTTATTAGATTTTAATTCACAATCAATCTATCAACAATAAATTGTTTTTATATTCTACAAAATTATTCAAAATAATTATTATAATAAAGAAAATCAGCATTTTTTTTGCGAAAAAGTAAATAAACATCAAGTAAAAACAGCTTGAAAATGTTTTTTTCTTGTCGGGCTACAAATCCTGAACAAAATACTTGCAGACATCAAAAAATATGTCTTAATTTGCCCATTCATAACCAATAATAGTTTGTTCCAACGTTTTAATTGACTATGAAATATTTACAACTGCCTTATGATGAGGTGCGCAGGCTCACGTTCTATCTCGCCATGGAGGAGCATGCTGCACAGTTGCTCAAAGACGACAAAAGCATCGACGAGCTTTTCTTCACTTGGCGCGTGAGACCCACTGTGATTTTTGGTCGAAACCAGCTTATTGACAGCGAGGTAAACGTGGCCTACTGCAAGGCAAATGGCATTGAGTATTACCGCCGTAAAAGCGGTGGTGGATGTGTCTATGCCGACATGGATAACCTCATGTTCAGCTACATTACACGCAGCGACGATGTGACCACCACGTTTGCACACTACACCAACGCTATTGTGGAGATGCTCAAGGACTTGGGGCTTGACGCCAGCGACACTAGCCGCAACGACATAATGATTGGGGATAAAAAGGTGAGTGGAAATGCATTCTATCACTTGCCTGGCATCAGCATTGTGCATGGCACCATGCTCTATGACACCAACATGGAAAACATGGTTAAGGCCATCACTCCGTCGGCAGCGAAACTCGACTCAAAGGGCGTGAAAAGTGTGCAGAGCCACATCACAACGTTGAACCGGTATCTCACGATGAGTATTGAAGAGTTTCAGCAACACGCCCGAGCCACTTTGTGCGACGGGGAGATAATCCTAGATGACAACGATATAGCAGCAATTGAGAGCATTGAGGCAGGCTATCTCACACCCGAATTTATCCTTGGCAATAACCCGCGTTGCAACATGGAGCGCAGTGGCAGGATTGAGGGTGTGGGCGACTTTAAAATCACCCTTGAGCTGAACCGCAATGTCATCCGCGATGTCAACATCGCTGGCGACTTCTTCCTCCTGGGTGACCTTGACAGCATCGTTGCTCAACTTAAAGGTTGTCAATTTGTTGAAAGCGAGATAGATAAAGCAATTGGTAGCTTGGACCTCTCACGGGTGATTATGAACCTCAAAAACAGTGATTTTATCAACTTGTTGATGCAACAGTAGAGCATATAAATAATAATTACATTTAGGTTAAATTTGGAAGCCAGCTCAAATTGTTGAGTTGGCTTTGCTTCTTGTTAATAAATAAAATATTATTTTTTTTGAGTTAAGTTGTTTTATGTCATTTTTATTATGTACTTTTGTGGAAAATTTGAGGTTCCCTCGATTGTGAGGGTTACGAAATCAAATTTTTAAAATGCGTTTTTTGACCTTTTGACGCAATGAATTAACTGATTAACAATTTAATAAAATACTTTACATCTTAAAAAACAACTATTATGAGTGAAATTAAATTCACTTGTCTGCACGACAAGCATGTTGCCTTAGGAGCGCTGATGACTCCCTTTGGCGGTTTTGATATGCCCATTCAGTACAAGGGCATCGTTGAGGAGCACAATGCAGTGCGCAACAACGTAGGCGTCTTTGATGTGTCTCACATGGGCGAGGTTCGCATCACTGGTCCCGAGGCTCAAAAGTTTGTGAACTACATCTTCACCAACGACATCACCAAGATGGAGATTGGCGGCATCCAATATGGCATGATGCTCTATCCTCACGGTGGTACTGTTGACGATCTGCTGGTTTACACCATGGGCGAGAACGACTACTTCCTCGTTATCAATGCTGCCAATATCGACAAGGACGTGGCTTGGATTAACGAGCAGGCTGCAAACTTTGACGTGAAAGTCGACAACCAGAGCGAGAGTTACGGACAGATTGCAGTGCAAGGCCCAGAGGCCGAGAAAACCATGAAGGCTGTTCTCAATCTCGACTGCACCGACTTGACTTTCTATACCTTCAAGTGTGTTGACTATAATGGCGACAATATCATCGTGAGCCGCACTGGTTACACTGGCGAGGACGGTTTTGAGGTTTATGCAAGCCACAAGACCATTCAAGACATGTGGGACATGCTCATGACTGCTGGCGTTCAGCCTTGTGGACTTGGTTGCCGCGACACCCTGCGCTTTGAGGTTGGTTTGCCACTCTATGGCGATGAGTTGACCCAGGATATCACTCCTATCATGGCAGGTTTTGGCTTCTTTGTTAAGCTCGATAAGGAAGACTTCATCGGTAAGGATGTTTGCGCTCAGCAAAAGGCTGAGGGTGCTCCCAAGAAACTGGTAGGTCTCGAGCTCCACGACAAGGCTATCCCTCGTCACGGATATGAGGTTTGCAACGAGAACGACGAGCCTGTGGGCTACGTTACCACTGGCTACCGTGGCATCTCGGTTGACAAGAGCATCGCTGTTGCCCTCGTCGACGCTGCCTATGGCAAGCTTGGCACTCCACTCAAGGTTCACATCCGCAAGAAATACTTCGACGCAACAGTTGTGAAGAAGAAATTCCACGATAAGAGCTACAAGAAGTAATGCACGATGCACATAAAGTTTAAAACAAAAATCAAATAATCTTTTTAATATAAATTCTATTATGAGTAAAATTATTGACGGACTCTATTACAGCGAGTCACACGAGTTTGTAAAAGTTGAAGGCGACTTTGGCTATGTAGGTATTACCGACTATGCACAGCACGAGCTTGGTAACGTTGTTTACGTTGACATGCCCGAGGTTGACGACGAGGTAGAGGCAGGCGAGGACTTTGGCGCAGTAGAGAGCGTTAAGGCAGCTAGCGACCTGGTATGCCCCGTTAGTGGAACCGTTGTTGAGGTTAACGAGGCTCTCGAGGATGAGCCAGGCCTTATCAACAAGGATGCTTTTGAGAACTGGATCATCAAGGTTGAGCTCAGCGACAAGAGCGAGCTCGAGAACCTGATGGATGCAGCAGCCTACAAAGCTTTCATCAACGAGTAACACACAACTCAACATCTAAGCCAAGTGGCTGGCATTATTGTGCCCGGCCCTTGGCTTTTTCCCATTTTTAAAAAACAATAAATTCACATTAACAAACAATGAACTATAAATTTTTTCCACACACCCAGGACGATGTGAACCAAATGCTGGGCAAGTGCGGATTGAAGTCGCTCGATGAGCTCTACAAGGACATCCCCGAGGATCTCCAGTTCAAGCGCGACTATGACCTGCCACGTGCTATGAGCGAGATTGAGATTCGCAACTTCTTTGGTGACCTCGCTGTGGACAACACCCCACTCAAGTGCTTCATGGGTGCTGGTGTCTATGACCATTACACTCCCGCAGTGGTTCAGGATATCGTGAACCGCAGCGAGTTCTTAACTAGCTACACTCCTTATCAGGCCGAGATTTCTCAAGGTACTCTTCAGTACATCTTCGAATATCAGAGCATGATGGCCGAGCTCACCGGTATGGAGGTGAGCAACGCATCGATGTATGACGGTTGCACTGCTACTGCCGAGGCTATGATGATGGCTGTTTCTAACGCTAAGAAACGCAACAAGGTGCTTGTTAGCGAGACAGTTAGCCCCTTCGTTACCCGCGTGGTGATGACCTATGCTAAGTTCCACGGCATCGATGTTGAGATGATTGAGGCCGAGAATGGTGTTACAAGTCGTGCCGACTTTGAGGCTAAGGTTGGCGCCGATGATGTAGCTGGCGTTATCGTGGCTTCTCCCAACTTCTTCGGTATCCTTGAGGACTACACCGGATGGGCTGACTTCTGCCATGAGCACAAGACCCTTCTCATCATGAACTGCCCCGCCAGCGCACTGAGCGTTATCAAGACTCCAGCCGAGTGGGGAGCTGACATCGCAGTTGGCGACGGCCAGAGCTTGGGCATCCCTATGAACTTTGGTGGTCCTTATGTTGGCTATCTGTGCACAAGCAAGAAGCTCATCCGCAAGATGCCAGGCCGCATCGTGGGTGCTACCACCGATGCCGACGGCAAGCGTGCTTTCGTTCTCACTCTTCAGGCTCGTGAGCAGCACATCCGCCGCGAGAAGGCCACCAGCAACATCTGCTCTAACCAGAGCTTGATGGCACTGTTTGTTACCGTTTACATGTCGCTGATGGGTAAAGAGGGCTTGCGTGAGGTTAACGAAATTAGCTATAGCAATGCTCACTATCTCGCCGACCAGCTCGTGAAGACCGGCAAGTTTGAACTCGAATATCCCGATAAGCCATTCTTGAATGAGTTTGTTGTTAAGTCAACTCTTGACCTTGACGACTTGACAAGCTGGCTCAATCAAGACTTTGGATTTGGTGTGCACATCGACGACGACAAGTTGTTGCTTTGCGCTACCGAGACTGTTAGCAAGGAGGATATTGATGACCTGATTGACTTTATTAACGATTTCATCGAAGAAGGCGAGGAGGACAAGAACAATGAATAATACATTCTATGGCAAATTGATATTCGAACTCTCAAAAGAGGGTCGCAAAGGCTACAGCCTTCCCGAGAACAAGCTCGCTGAGTATAAACTCGCCGATCTGCCCGACGCTCTTAAGCGTCAGGAGGCTCCATGCCTTCCCGAGGTTGATGAGATGACAGTAGTGCGTCACTACACCAACATGAGTAACAACAACTTTGGTGTCGACACCGGCTTCTATCCACTGGGCTCGTGCACTATGAAATATAATCCCAAAATCAACGAGCAGATGTGCGCTAAGCCTGAGTTCACTCAGCTGCACCCATTGCAGGACGAGGAGAATGTGCAAGGCGCTCTCGCAGTTTATTACAACCTGCAGCGCTCTCTCGCCGAGCTTTCGGGCTTGAGCGAGTTCACACTTAACCCCTATGCTGGTGCTCATGGCGAGCTCACTGGCCTTATGGTTATGCGCAGCTATCATCTTGACAATGGCAATCCCAACCGCGTTAAGGTTATCATTCCCGACAGCGCTCACGGTACCAACCCTGCCAGTGCTGCAGTGTGTGGCCTTGAGGTGGTTGTTGTTAAGAGCCGTCCCGATGGCACCGTTGATGTTGAGGACTTGAAACCATTGCTCGACGAGAACATCGCAGGTATGATGATGACTAACCCCAACACTCTGGGTATCTTTGAGCATAATATCGCCGAGATTGCAAAGCTCGTTCACGAGGCTGGTGGCTTGATGTACTACGATGGTGCTAACCTCAACCCAATGTTGGGCAAGTGTCGTCCTGGCGACCTGGGCTTCGATATCATGCACATCAACCTGCACAAGACCTTCTCAACACCTCATGGTGGTGGCGGTCCTGGTAGCGGCCCTGTGGGCGTGCGTGAGGGTCTTGAGAAATTCCTCCCCAACCCACGCGTTACCCGCGAGGAGATTTCCGAAGATATCTATTGGTACCACATGGAGGACAGTGAGGATTCACTCGGCTCTATCAGTGGCTTCCTTGGCAACTTTGGCGTGATGATGCGCGCTTACACCTACATCTTGACTCTGGGTAAAGACGAGATAAAGAACGTAGGTCCTCTTGCAGTTCTTAATGCCAACTATGTTAAGGAGTCGCTCAAAGATTACTATGAGCTGCCTCTTGACGGCGTGTGCAAGCACGAGTTTGTGTTCGATGGCTTGAAGGACAAGAGCACAGGTGTTACCACTCTCGATGTGGCTAAGCGTTTGCTCGACTACGGCTTCCATGCTCCCACAATCTACTTCCCATTGCTCTTCCACGAGGCTATGATGATTGAGCCTCCCGAGAACGAGAGCAAGGAGACCCTCGACGAGTTCATCGAGGTGATGAAGAAGATTGCCATCGAGGCTAAGGAGAATCCTGAGCTCGTGAAGACTGCTCCACACAACACTCCAGTTCGTCGTCTTGACGATACTAAGGCTGCGTTGAAGCAGATTGTTACTTATCGCGAACTCCTGAGCGTTGACGAGTTATGATTTCAACCGATATTATTATAATAGGTGCAGGTCCCGGCGGTTATGAGATGGCCGCCGAGGCTGCTCACCACGGCAAGAAGGTGGTGATCGTGGAGCGCGACCTGCTGGGTGGCACTTGCCTTAATCGCGGTTGCATCCCCACCAAGGCTCTTTGTCGCAATGCCGAGGTTATCAACACTGTGCGTGAGGCTGCACAATTTGGTGTTACCACTGGCGAGGTGACTGTTGATTACGGTGTGGCTTTTGCGCGCAAGGAAGAAGTCGTTAAGCAGTTGCGCGACGGCGTGGCTATGCTCATGGGTGGCGACGGCATCACCGTTGTCAATGGTGAGGCAAAATTTGTCGACGCCAAGACCATTGAGGTTGCTGGTGAGCAGTACACAGCTCCTGCAATTGTGATTGCCACGGGCTCTATTCCACGCGGACTTCCCATTGAGGGCGCCGATTTGGCGATGACCAGCGACGATATCCTCGCTATGCAAGAGCTCCCCAAGAGCTTGTGCATCGTGGGCGGTGGCGTGATAGGTATGGAGTTTGCCGGCGTGTTCAGCAGCTTTGGCGTTGAGGTGACTGTTGTTGAGTTCATGAAGGAGATTCTGCCTCCATTCGACAAGGACATCGCTAAGCGACTCAAGACTGTTATGAGCAAGCGTGGCGTGAATATCCTCACTCAAGCTGCGGTCAACGGAATCCACAAGGCCGATGATGGCCTCGAGATTACCTTCGACCACAAGGGCAAGGCCAAGAGCATTGTTGCCGAGAAGGTGCTGATGTCGGTAGGACGTCAGGCAGAACTTCCCGAGGGACTTGAGGCTGCAGGTGTTGAGACTAGCCGTCGTGGCATCGAGGTTGACAACAACATGATGACCAACGTCGAGGGCATCTATGCCATTGGTGACGTTAATGGTCGTTGCATGCTCGCTCACGCAGCAAGTGCACAGGGCAGTGTGGCTCTGGCTCACATTCTTGGTGAGAAGAGCAACGTGAAGCTCGACATCGTGCCGAGCGCTGTGTTCACCACTCCCGAGCTGGCGATGGTTGGCTTGACCGAGCAGCAGTGCGAGGATCAGGGCATCGAGGTTGTGACTGCCAAGTCGTTCTTCCGCAGCAACGGTAAGGCCGTGGCAATGGGCGAGACCGATGGAATGGTGAAGCTCATCGTCAGCAGCGAGGATCTTACCATCGTGGGCTGCCACATCTGTGGACCACATGCTGCCGACCTCATCCAGGAGGCTGTTACAGCGATGAACGCTGGCATGCCAGTGACCAAGATGGCAAGCGCCATCCACGGTCATCCCACCCTCAGTGAGGTGGTAATGGCAGCTGCCAAGCAGTTCTAAATGAATGCATAATTAGAAAAATCCTGCTCAACGCGTAGAGCAGGATTTTTTTAGGCCATTATCAAATATTTAATGACTATTTAAATATCACCTTTTTGCCATTAACGATATAAATGCCTTTACTTGGCCTCGACACACGCTGGCCGTTGAGGTTGTAGTAAGGACCTTGCAAGTCTTTTTGTTGCTGGTCAATTATCTCACTTATGCTTGTGGGAGTATCAAAGTATAGGCTAATCGTCAGCATGTCGGCCGGTGTCTGGGAACTGATACACTCAAAGTAAGCATTGAATGGGTTCACCGAGTGGGTGCCGTAGACAAAGGCTGAGCCATCGGCATTGAGCACATAAATGTCTTCTTCGTCCTTGATTGGCGAGAAAGTTCCTTTCATCATATAATTACGTCCAGTAATAGCCGGGTTGCCAATGTTCAGTTCTACATTGTCGGCACTGAATGTTATAGGGGCGTTCACCAGCGAACTGCCACGATTCAGTGTCGATGGAACACCTAAAATATAAGGTATAAAAGATTTTAATGTGGATTCAGGGAGACCAAATATCATCTCACTGCCATTCTCATATTGGTAGGCTGCAAGCATTATATCACCATCAGTACTGTTAGTGTACCAGTTGAGCGGTTTAACCACACCATCGATTGTAGCATGGCAGCTTGTGGCGGCAAATGGCAGCACCAGAGTTGTCAATCCCTTGTTTCCCTCGACATCATAGTAGCGCTCGGGAGTGCGAGTGTAGCTGATGTGATTGGCTTTGAATGGGAAAGGAATGTAGTAGGTATATTGGTCGCTGAGTTTCACATTCTCGGCCTGCTCTTTCTTCACGATGTTGTCGCCCGTGAGTGGACTATCGTCCGACACAAAGATTATCAAGTTAGGATTGGCACTGGTGTTGACGCTGGTCACCTCGGGAGCCACAGTTAGGTCGATTGCACATTCCGTTGCGTCGGGCTGCAAAGTTGCCGACCATCGCTTGGAGCTTTCCTTGGCATAGGCATCGTAGCTGATGTAATAAGGCACCGTTGTATAATAAGTCTCAGGTATGTCTTGTTCTATTTCCCGTCCATTTTTGATATACATAGTAGAGAAGCGGTAGCTGTCCCCTCCCGTTAGTTCGGGCGATTCGCGATGTAATACCACGGTTTGGTGAGCTGGAATTGTCTCAACGTAGCTGGTAGAAACCATATTGCCCTCGTCGCCTGTGTATTTAAAGCAGTAGATGTAGATTGCACCAAAGTAATTGTTGTCGCTGTTGTTGGTGATAGTGAGGTCAATCTTTGCCTTGGGAGCGGCAATCTCGGTGCCTTCGGCATTGGTAACCTGATGAGTGATTGTCAGGTCGCAGTTGCTGGTCTCAACGTTTTCGACAACTGTCATGGTGCCTGTGTAGATTGGTATAACTCGGTTCTTCTTTATTTCATAATTTATCGTGCCTGTCTTTTTGGGTACGATTCTCATGTTGAGGTCAATGGTTTCTCCAGGCTCTATGTCACAGGTCATGTAGGAAAGCGCTCCCGACAAATCTTGGTTAAACATTCCAAGATCGCCGTGGAATGTGCCAGTGCCGGTGTTCTCCACTTTGAGGGTCATCACACAAGGCTTATTGACAACGGGCGTTTCGGGGTTGAACTTCACCTCCTTGATGACGAGCTCGGGTTCAAGCGACACTGCTGTGGCCGTGAGTTTTCCGGCGGCATGGTCGAGGTTGATTATCGTGTAATGATTCTCGCTGTCCTTATCAATTTGCCAGGTGTCGCTGGTTTTCAGTTTGCTTGTGAAGTACATCTTGTAGTTTCCGTCAGTCAAGTAAGTGTCGGCAATGGGGTCGAGGTATACGGGCTTTGAATGGTCCATAAAACCCATGTTGGGAGCGAAATTGGCCGACTGACTCCAAATAAAATCTACAGTCACACTGCCGTCGTCCTTAATGAGCCTGGATCCAAGTTCAAACTCGGCAGCGTCGATGTTGAAATTGTGACTGTCGAAAGCGGGAGTCACGAGATAGCCATAGCCGTTGTAGTAGGGGCTCACGCTCACCATGCCTGGGGTCGTGTAGTCGCCAGTGCCATTAGCATCGGTGTATAGATAGTTCTTGAGCACAGTCAGACTGGGAGAGTGGCTGGCACCACCGCTGTTGGATTTCACGCCGAAGAATCCCACTTGGTCGGCAATGTAGGCTTCGTTGTTGGTGCTGCCACCAATGCCTTGCTCCTTAGGGTTCATGAGTATCACCTTGTAATAACCGTCGCTAGTGCCGTCCCAGCCCCAGTTCACGTGGAAGAAGTCATCTTCGTCATAGCCATCAACAACATAAGAGTGTGCTCCATCCACCGAGGTGCCACTGAACATCACTGGGCGATTCTCCTTGAGCTCGGCATAGAGCATGTCGACCCACTCATCGTAGCTGCGCTCGCGGCGCCACACTGCATGTGCGCTGGCGTCGTAGTCAAAATACTTGATGGCGGCCTCCAGTGCTCTATAGCCTGTGGCACTTGTTGCGGCAGTTCCATATACGGCGCACGAAGCGGTGCCTATATACTTGAGCAGGCGAGCAACTTCGGTGCCGTCCTCGCCGTATTCGTAGGAGGGATATATGTTGTCCCAGTTGAATGTGGTGGGCTCCAGTGCTGGCAACGATGGGTAGCTGGTGCCTGCGCTATTGTCGGGGGTATAGGCAGGAATGGCTTGTGTTGCCGCTTTGGGCCACTTGTGGTAATACATCACTTGAGCCATTGCCGTGATGGTGCATCCTGTGGGACAATGCATGTCGTCTATTATGGGTGTCTGGCCATTATAGGGTTCTGATTGTCCCCATTTGCTTGTGAGCAATGGATGGATGGGAGTCTTGGTTGGTATACCCGGCGGAGTGGAGCGTGGTGTGCTTGCAGCATTCACATCCTCATTAGCGCTTGCCATGTAACTCTCAAGCCATGAGCGCATATTTGATGGCATGTTTTGATCGTCTAGTGAGCCATGGTCGCAATAGCCTATGATGTCATTGCTATGGTCATTGCCGACCACCAGCACAAAACCATCATTTTTGCCCATGTTTACAGCATAGGCCATCGTCTTACTCTCATTGTTTGTCGCCGATGACTTAGCTTGCTTGATGGGTACCACCTTGGTCGCCTTAATAGTGGAGACCTTGCTGACTTTTTGTTTCAAAAACTGCTCAGCTACTTGTTTTGCCTGCTCCTTTGTGAACTGTGCTGCTGTCATTGACAAACACCATAGCAAGCACATGAATATTAGATATATCCTTTTCATACTTTATTAAATTTTGTAGCGCAAAATTAGTGCAAACCGAGTGAAATACAAAATGAAAGACAAAGTTTTTCATTTTTGTTTCCGAGGTGCAGCCTAATTTATCTAACATTAGTGCAAACCGAGT
>CADAZN010000005.1:0-790 GCA_902792435.1 uncultured Bacteroidales bacterium | reverse complement strand
GTGCAGCCTAATTTATCTAACATTAGTGCAAACCGAGTGAAATACAAAATGAAAGACAAAGTTTTTCATTTTTGTTTCCGAGGTGCAGCCTAATTTATCCAACATTCCTGCTGACGCTTGCATCTCCCATGCAATTTTCAATCTAATTTTCATTAAATTTTAAGCGAAGCAACCATTCAGCCTCACGGCAAACTGATTCCACCGATTCCATGTTTCAAAATTCCTGCGTAAGCAGACTTTTCGAAAACGATAGTTGCAGCTTTGTGAGATTACACACAGCAGCGATTTGTTCAAATTGGCGCAAATTTAGTCATTATTTTTGTTATTTTCTTGCTTTTAAATAAAAAACAATCTAAATTTGCAACATTGAAGCACATAGCAGAGGCTATACACAGTGCTTTTTGACATAGAGAATGCGTTTGTGTTTCACCAAACTTAGAAATTCGCCAAATTTTTAAACATAGTCGGATGAAACAGTCAAAAACGCCTTCGTTTGCCATATCCACCTATCAGGTGAATGATATAATGGCAAAGCGTGAGGTAGACTGTTTTTACTATGTTGGGCGTTTGGCGATGCCTCTAAGTTGAAAGCAGGTAAAAGCCTCACGTTTTCTTTTACAAATCAAGTAAATTATTAACTTTGTGGCGTTGATGCTGGTTGCCACAACTTAAAACAATAAATAGTATGAAGAAAATAACTATCACACTGATGTGCATGCTGTTGACTGCCGGTGCAGCGATGGCGCAGAAGAAATTTACTTTTGGTCCTAAAGTGGGCGTGGATTTGACT
>CADAZN010000004.1 GCA_902792435.1 uncultured Bacteroidales bacterium | reverse complement strand
ATCATGGGTTAATGCCATTCTTTTTTGATTTCAGCGGACAGTGATGTTTCTAATATAGTCAGTGAGGTTACCTTCTATACCCATCTTGTCTCTTATCTTGCGTCGACGACTTCTGACCGAAGCGACATTCCTGTAATTCCTGCACACGGCGATGGCGGCATCGGAGAAGCCGCAGCACATCAGCTTGATGAAGTTCAAGTCGCTCGCCGAGAGTTGCGGGTAGTCATTGGCAATCCTGTCCATTGCGCCATTATGCTTGATATTGATATAGGAATATAGCCCTTCCCAGAACTTCGTGTCATCGTCGGCAATAGGCGATATCTTGTGTTCCACCTCCTTGCTCTTTGAGTCCTGGTTGGGATTGTAGGCACCAGTCATAATCTCTTCAAGAGATATTAGCTTCTCGGTCATGGTCTTGCTGAAGTGGTTATCAATGTCGGCAAGGTTGCTCCTCAACTCCTCATAATTGCCGAAACTCTCTTCTTTCAGTTCGTCAATCATCTGCTGCTGATCTTTGCGATTTTTCCTGCGGCTGATGATAAAGAGTGCTGCGGTAACCAATGCTAAGATTAAGAATAAAGCAACAAGGATAAATATGCTTTTATTTAATAAGCTCACCTTCTTGCCTTTAGATGCAATTCTATCAGCATCAAAATCATCCTCAAACTTGCTAAGTGCATATTTTGTTTCGTTGTGTTCGAGAGAGTTAGAGATTCTATTGTACTGTTTGTCAAATTTACGATATTGTGTAAGGTTATTTTCGCACAAAGCAACTTCCTTCATGGCTTTATACATCAGCAGGCTGTCGTAGGCAGTATTTTGTGATTTATCAGGCAAAGAGATGAAATATTTAGCTGAATCAAGATCTTTCTGATTAGCGTAAATAAGGCTCAGCATGTAATAATTGTTATTTTCTGTAAAACTGTTATTCAACCGGTAAGCCTCCAAAATATATTTCTTTGCCTGCGAGTATAAAGAATCTTCAATATACATTAATGCATAATTGACATTGATGCTGTAAATACTTGTAGTGTCATTTAACTCACTTGCCGTTGCCAAAGCCTTGTCATAGCATTTTTTCGCCGCATTAACATCTGTAATTCTTAGCACATTTCCACAATATTCTAAGGCAACCATCGTCATTTTTTTGTCTCTTAATATCTCGTAATAATGAGCAGCCATTTGGAACTTGTTTAAATCGAGGTTGTTGCTGGCATAATTCTTAAAATAGAGTATTCCCAATCGCATATTGATGTGAGCGAGATTTCTGTAGTCGGTGGTGTCAGCATTGTTTTCGGCTTGTTTATACCACTTTATTGCTTCAACGGGGTTATTCATGTTTTCATAGGCTCCACCTTTATATAATAATGAGCGAGTGTAGTGCTCACGGTTATGGTTGTCGCTATAGTAATCGACTGCTTTGCTGATTAACGTGTCACTTGTCAGTGGGATATTGCAGCGGAACTGTGCTTGTGTGAAAAGGAGGGCATAATATGCCTGGTTCTCGTCACCTTGCAGTGAATCTCGGTTGATTGCTGAGAGGATGGCAAGCGAACTGTCGGGGTTAGTCCACATAAGCGTATCGGCTAGAACAAGGCGCTTGTCAACGCTGCGGTTGCAACTTATCGCTGCCGAGAGCAGAACAGCCAAGAGCGAAATGTATAATAGTTTCTTCATAATGGTGCTTTAAAACGTTGCAAATTTAGCACGTTTTCTGTTAACCACCAAACATTTTGCCCGTGCCCTTACTTTTTACAAGTTGCTGTAAATCAATTAGTAACAAGCGTCAAAAATGTGCCCTTTGATTATTTTGCACAAATTCACCTAAATTGAAACGGAATTATATAAAAAATGAGCTGAAAATATTAGTACGAATCGCCCAGAAGCTCAACGTGACAAACCTGGATGACTTCCTTGCCCGCCCTCTTTGCGGACAAGGCACGCCTTGTCCCTACAGACGCAATGATTGTCAAATAGTGAATTCATCGAACTGACGTTAGTTTGTTGTTCTCTCCTTGTAATGATGGCTATGAAGTTCCCCTCCGGGGCACTGTTCATTAGATTCTACATGGACCAAGCTGCGAGGGTCTTCGACCCTCTTGCATGGTCTTAATGACAAATAGCTTCTTCGAAGCACTCGGCGTCTTCGACGCACACCGCCCCCGGGAACCAAGCTGCGAGGGTCTTCGACCCTCTTGCATGGTCTTAATGACAAATAGCTTCTTCGAAGCACTCGGCGTCTTCGACGCAACCGCCCCTGGGGATGTTGATTCCATGTCATTTTGAGCACAGGGATTCAAAATTTTCACTAAAAATCCCACATTACTAGATTGAAGGATAGATGTCATTTATTGTCAAAAAAGTTGTGTGGGAAGGGAGAATCTAGTAAATTTGCAAGCAAACATTAAGATTTAGATACTATGTACGATAGAGAGTTTACACCTGATTTTATTAAGGAATTAAAAGAGAACGAGATTTTTGTGTTTGGTAGCAACCTCAAGGGGATGCATGGTGGGGGTGCTGCGCGAGTAGCAGTTGATAAGTTTGGTGCCGTGTGGGGCCAGGGCGTGGGCATGCAAGGACAGTGCTATGCTATCCCGACGATGCAAGGTGGTGTTGAGACCATTGCGCCCTATGTTGATGAATTTATAGCTTATGCCTCGCAACATCCTGAATACAAGTTCTTAGTGACCCGAATCGCATGTGGTATAGCGGGCTTCTCGGTTCAAGAAATAGCCCCATTGTTTGAGGCCGCAATCGATGTGGAGAATATCATTCTGCCCAAAGATTTTGTGGAAAACATCTAGCGTTTTTTATGTAATAAATTATAACTTTTTACGTTCTAGATATAGAACGTATTTTTGCTATTGCATTTTATTTGAAATATACAACTTGAGAACAATATATGAAGATTACTTTCTTGGTGCCACCAGTTCTTGATGGACAGCGACCAGCCGAGCGCTCGGCGGGATGCACAAGGGTGGTGTATTTTGCGCCAAATATATATGAACTCACAGTCATAGGAGTTGTCGAGGCCGAGAAACTTGGAGAAGTGGCCTATGAGGACTTTGTTTTCTACAAGAAAAAAGAAGAGGATTATCGACAGTTCCTTAGCGGCGACAACAGCGACATCTATTGCATATGGACAGTGAACTTGTCGATAGAGAGTGACATGCTCGCAATTGACACGTTGTTGAAGATGCGCCCTGAGGCAAGGGTGATATTGATGGGCCCTGGTCCCTCTTACTTTATAGAGAAATGCCTTGTAGACAAGCGCATCATCATAGTGCGTGGTGAGCCCGAGGCAACTATCGTTGAATTGTTGCATGCTCTTGACGAGAACAAGCCCTTGAGCGATATCCTTGGCATTTCGTGGATGAACAACGATGGCAAGGTAGTGAATAATGGTTTCCGTCCGCTCATTGGCGACCTTGATGCGCTGCCATTGCCAGCTCGTCATTTTATTGCCAATCGTCGTTACCATAATCCCAAGATTAAGCGTAGTGGCTACACTACAGCATTCACTTCGCGCAACTGCCCCTATCGCTGCATTTACTGCGTGCCTAGTTCGCTCACTTTTGCACGTGAAATTGAATACAAGCGTTTCAATGGTCGCAAACCCACTATATCTTATCGCACTGCCGATAGTGTTGACCGCGAGATGGCGCTGCTGCACGAGCAGGGTTACAAGGCCATTGGCTTCATGGACGACAACTTCATTTGGAATGAGGAGCGCACTCGTCTCATGTGCGAGATCATGAAGAAATATGGCATGCTGTGGGGCTGCCAGGCTCGAGTTGACGCTATCACCGAGCCAATCGCCAAGATGCTTGGCGAGAGTGGTTGCCAATATGTTGATTTGGGTGTGGAATCTTTCAATGACGAGATTCTCAAGTATGTGCGCAAAGGTATCACCACCGAGCAAATCTATGAGGCAATCGGTCTTTTAAAGAAATATGACGTGCCGGTGAAACTTAATGTGCTCATTGGTAGCAGTCCACTTGAAACTAAGGAGACTTTGCGCCACACTCTTAAGGAGGCAAAGAAACTCAAGGTTGACCAGGTGATGTTTAATATTGTGTCGCCATTCCCAGGCACCGAGTACTACAAGTTGTGCAAAGAGAATAACTGGCTGTCGACACCCGACTATGTGCCCACCGATGTTCAGCGCGAGTCAATCTTGAACTTGCCCAACATCAGCAGTGACGAGATGGAGAAAATCCTGTTCAAGAACAATTTGAGTTACTTCTTGTCGTGGAATTTCATTTCCAAGCAACTCAAGCGATTCACTAGCTGGAGCGAGTTTGCTCATGCGGCGCGCGCATTGAAGATCAAGCTCTTCGGATAATGAAACGGTTGTCAATAATTCTAATCACTTATAATGGGCTGGGGTTCTTGACCCGATGCTTAGCATCGTTGCGCACGTTTATTGAAGACGACACGTGCGAGGTGATAATCATTGACAACTATTCTACCGATGGCACGCTCGATTTCCTGCGCGAGAACTATCCACAGTTGCAGCTCATTCTCAACAGTGAGAACCGAGGTGTGGCAGCTGCACGCAATCAAGGCATTGCTGTGGCTAAAGGAGAGAAATTGCTGCTGCTCGACAATGACACCGAGGCCAACGATGATGCCATCAATGCCATGAGCGACTATCTGGATGCTCACCCCGATGTGGGACTGTGCTCTTGCCGACTGGTGGATAAAGACGGCATTCCACAAGACAGTTGCAAGCCTTATCCCGGGCTGATGATAAAGGTTAGGAATGTGCTTGGAATAGGCAACAAAATGCGTTATGTGCCTGATAAGGATGGCATCATTGAACCCGTGTATGTGATTGGAGCATGCCAGATGTTTTGGCGCAAAGTAGTGGAGAAGGTGGGAATGCTCGACGAGCACATCTTCTACGGTCCCGAGGATGCCGACTGGTGCATACGCATTAAGCGTGAAGGCTGGAAAACTCACTGCCTCAACAACTACACCATCATCCACGACTATCGTCGTTCAACCCGCCGCAGCCCGTTCTCCAAGTTGGGCCGCATGCACATCAAAGCGCTGCTTTATTTCTACTGGAAGCACAAAAAACTGTAGTAATGCATAATTAGCTATGTTGTTTTTTCAGACAATTACAGACAATTCTTATATCATTTCTCGGTTTTTCCCTCTTCTTCCTTTTGTTGCTTGAGGCGTTTGCGATAGGCCTCAAGATATTGGTGCTGCCTGTGCTTGCGGGCGGCTTCTTTTTTAGCCTTCGCCTTTAGATAGTCGTTATAGTGGTTTTCAACGTAGTTGTCGGCCATTGTGAGTTGTCAGTTTGTTATTCTCGGGCGAAAGAGTCGCTGAAGAGGGTGCGGTTCTGTATTGAACGGCCCAAGGTGAGCTCGTCGGTGTATTCAATCTCGTTACCCACACTCACACCTCGTGCAAGTATGGTGATTTTAATGTCGGGGTAGGGCGCTAGGCGTCGATAAATGTAGAAATTGGTGGTGTCGCCTTCCATGGTTGCACTCAGAGCAAGAATCACCTCTTTCACCTCGCCGCTTTTCACACGCTCCACCAGGCTTTCTATCTCAATGTCTTGAGGCCCGATGCCGTCCATGGGCGAGATGAGACCTCCCAGCACATGATAGAGCCCATGGTGCTGAGCTGTGTTCTCGATGCTCATCACGTCTTTTACGTTCTCGACCACGCACACTGTTGAGCGGTCGCGTGCTGGGTTGGAGCAGATGGGGCAAGTCTCGGTCTCGCTGATGTTGTGGCACACGTTGCAGTAGCGAATTTCCTTGCGCAGCTTGATGATGCTCTCGCCAAATCGAGTGGCGACATCCTCTTGCTGCTTGAGTAGGTATAAAACCAGCCTGAGAGCGGTCTTTCGGCCTATTCCCGGCAGTTGTGCAAACTCGCTTACAGCGTTCTCCAAAAGTCTAGAAGCAAATTCTTGTTCCATAGTGCAAAAGTACATAAAAATAAATAAATAGCAAACATTTGATTTGTTTAGATAAAAAAAATGGTGTACCTTTGAAAATTGTTATAATATCACAGATTATGGAAAATAAAAACAGCACAATACCTAGCGAGTTTGTCGATATTTGTCCTATTCAGGACAAGGATTTCCACAACGAGATGTCGATGCTTGTAAATGAACCAATGTTCAGGCACATTGTGAAAATGATTGCTCCCGACTATAGCTTCACAAAAATCAGATTGCTATTGCTGAGCCTAAATTCAAAACAAGAATTCCAAACCAAGGTCATGAAGCCCGTAGTTGAGGGATTGCTCAAGAAAACCTCTCAAGGTCTCACATTCAGCGGACAAGAGAACCTTGTGAAAGACGTGCCCAACACGTTCATCACCAATCACCGCGATATCGTTCTCGACTCAGCTCAACTTAGCTACTTGATGCTGGAGAACGGAATGGACACTTGCGAGATTGCTATTGGTAACAATTTGTTGATATATAACTGGATAACAAGGCTTGTGAGACTCAATAAGTGCTTTGTGGTAAAGCGCAACTTGGGTCGATTGCAAACCATGGCCGCCGCCATACAGCTCTCGAGATATATTCACTATGTTCTTACTCAAAGGAACGCTTCGGTGTGGATAGCTCAGCGTGAAGGTCGCTGCAAGGACGGCAATGACCGCACTCAGGAGAGCCTCTTGAAGATGCTCACCTATGGCAATCGTGATGTTCCATTCATTGAGAGCCTTAAGGAACTCAATATCGCTCCTATCGCGATTAGCTATGAATATGACCCCAACGACCGCCTCAAGGCACGTGAGTATCTGCTCAAGAGCAAGAATCCTAACTATAAGAAGACTCAAGAGGATGATCTCGAGAGCATGAAGATTGGTATCATGGAGAATAAGGGACACATCCATTATGCATTCACTCCATGCATCAACGAACGATTGGATAAAATTCCTGCCGACCTTGACCGCCTGCTCATGGTTCAGCGCATTTGCAACATCATCGACCACTCAATCCACGCCAATTATAAGATTTTCAAAACCAACTACATCGCTCACGATTTACTCTTTGACAACAAAGACTTTGCCGAGCATTACACTGCTCAGGACGAGAAAGAGTTCCGTGACTACCTCAATGGCCAGGTCGACCGCATCGATGATATCCCTGTCAATGCAAGTGACCGCAACTATATGCTAAAATATATGTTGCAGATGTATAGCAATCCGCTGACCAACCATCTTGAGGCAATAGGATAAACTAATGTGAAAGCACACCTATGACAATACAATGGATACCCCTGATTACGTTGCTTGTAGTCAACTTTGTTCTTGACTTGTGGCTTTTTCGCAAGTTCAAGCGCAGTGAGCGTTGGCCCCGTCTCAAGAGTGGGGCCCATGCTGTCTTGTCGCTTGTGCTGCTAGGTTTGATAGTAGCAGTGATAGCCATACCAAGGAAGGAATGTGACGACGCAACTTTCTTGGGTGTTATGTGGGCAATCTATTTATATTACTCATTCTATGTGCCTCGCTATATTGCTGGCTTGGCATGGATTCCCACCCACCTGAAAAAGAGCGGCCCTCGCACTCGTCGCGTGGGCGGGATAGTGGCCACAGTGCTAGGCATTGCGGTGTTCCTTTTCATGTGGTCAGGAGAGTTCTTTACTACCTATCGCATCAATGTGAATAGGCTGGAACTTGAGTTTGAGAATCTTCCACCAGAGTTTGACGGATACCAAATTGCTCAGTTCAGCGATACCCATTTAGTCACTTACAATGGTAATACACGTTTTATAGATTTTTGTGTTGACAGCATTAACTCACTGAAGCCTGACTTGATTTGTTTCACTGGCGACCTTGTGAGTCGTCATTCGGGAGAAGCAAAGCCTTTTATTAAGACATTGTCAAGGCTCCATGCTCCCGACGGTGTGATATCGGTGCTTGGTAACCATGACGATGGTCATTACAAGGCGTGGCCCTCGGCAAAGGCACAGCAGGCCGACGTGCAAGCCCTTATCAAACTGCAAGAGCAGATGGGATGGAAAGTGCTTGTTAACGACCACATTATCTTGCGTCGCGACTCTAGCGAGATTGCTGTAGTGGGTACCAAAAGCTTTCAGGGGTGGCCTTTCCCACGGTATGCCTATCTCGACACTGCTTATGCTGAATATGACAAGTCTAAGCGCTTCATGATTTTGCTGCAGCACAGTCCCGAGCAATGGAAGCTCGACAGATTCTACCAGTGTCGCGTCACAATGGTGCGCCCTGCCGACAAGGCCGACCTAATGCTATCGGGGCACACCCATGCAATGCAGTGCATGTTCACATTATTTGGGCGAAAATACTCTCCAGCATGTTTCAAGTATGAATATTGGGGCGGTCTATATACTGAAGGCGATCACAAACTCTATGTAAACATAGGGCTCGGTATGGTGGGGATGCCGGTGAGACTGGCTAGTGCTTATCCTGAAATAACACTCATCACCCTAAAGCGACGTGGTCCATGCATCGTGGATGGCAACGGTAATAAAATCGCTGACTAAAGAAATAAAAACTATGAACTAAATATAACATCGATGGCTGACAAAATTTCAACACTCATTTCTCAAGAGCTCAACATCCCAATTAATCAGGTGAGTGGGACCGTGAGTTTGCTTCGTGACGACAATTCAATTCCTTTTATTAGTCGTTATCGCAAGGAGCAGACTGGCAACCTTGACGAGACTCAGATTCAGTCAATTGACGCTCGCATGGCTTACTATGATGAGCTGCAGAAGCGCAAGTCGACAATACTAAAAACAATCGAGGCTCAGGAACAACTTACCGACGAGCTTTCTAACCGAATCCTCAATTGCTGGGACGCTACTGAGTTGGAAGACATATACTTGCCATATAAGCCCAAACGTCGCACTCGTGCCCTAATGGCTAGAGAGAAAGGTCTTGAGCCGCTTGCAAAGATGATAATGGCACAGAAAGGTGGCGATGTTAATCAAATGGCTTCACGTTTTGTCGATGGCGACAAGGTGCCAAGTAGCGACGAGGCCATCGATGGAGCTCTCGACATTATTGCCGAGTGGGTGAGTGAGAATCAGACGGTGCGCAACAGTGTGCGTCGTTCGTTCCGCTACGATGCTATCCTTAACTGCAGTGTGGTGAAAGGCAAGGAGATTGAGGGACGCAACTATGAGTTCTATTACGATTTCTCCAAACCATTGAAGCGAATCTCGTCGCACCAACTTCTCGCCATTCGCCGTGGTGAGAAAGAGGGTTTCCTCAAGGTGAGCATCGACATCAACAACAATCGTGCCGTTGATAATGTGTGTCGCATTGTGGTGCGCGGCAAGGGCGAAACTGCCCAGCTTGTAGAGGAGGCCGCCGAGGACAGTTTCGACCGACTTATAAAGCCATCAATAGAGAATGAGTTTGCCGCTATATCCAAGGAGCGCGCCGATGCCGAGGCAATAGATATGTTTGCTCAGAACGTACGTCAGTTGCTCTTTGCGCCACCATTAGGTCACAAGCGCATTCTTGCCGTTGACCCAGGTTTCCGCACCGGTTGCAAGGTGGTATGCCTTGACGAGAACGGCAATCTGCTGCACAACGACGTGATATATCCCACAGCTCCCAACTACGATATAGAGGGCGCTACCAAGAAAATTCATAACTTGGTGGAAACTTATAAGATAGATGCTATTGCTCTGGGTAACGGTACAGCTAGCCGCGAGACCGAGAAGTTCCTCAAGCGCATTCGCTATCATCGTGATATTAACGTGTTTGTTGTGAGTGAGAATGGCGCGTCGATTTACAGTGCGAGCAAGATAGCGCGCGATGAGTTTCCCGACAAAGATGTGACAGTGCGCGGTGCGGTATCTATAGGTCGTCGCCTGCTAGACCCGCTTGCCGAACTTGTGAAAATCGATCCCAAGTCGATTGGAGTAGGGCAGTATCAGCACGATGTGGATCAAACGAAGCTTAAAGAGGCGCTGAACTACACCGTGGAGAGCTGCGTGAATAGTGTGGGTGTGAACCTCAATACCGCCAGCAAGGAGTTGCTCACCTATGTGTCGGGACTTGGGCCTGCTCTTGCGCAGAACATTGTGGATTATCGTGCCGAGAATGGCGATTTCCACTCAAGAGCCGAATTGCTCAAGGTGCCCAAGCTCGGTCCAAAGACATTCACTCAGGCCGCTGGATTCTTGCGTGTTCCCGAGAGTGACAACCCGCTTGACAACAGCGCAGTGCATCCCGAAAGATATGAACTGGTGAAACGCATGGCTCGTGACTGCAACTGCACGGTGGCTGAACTCATTAAGGATCCTGACAAACGCAATCTCATCGACATCAAGCGTTACATTTCGCGTGAGGTAGGTGAGTTGACGTTAATCGACATCATGAAAGAACTCGAGAAACCAGGCCGTGACCCGCGCAGCGAGGTCAAGGCAATGGAGTTTGATGAGAGCGTTCACGAAATTACCGACCTCAGGCCAGGTATGGAATTGCCAGGTATCGTGACCAATATCACTCAATTCGGAGCATTTGTTGATGTGGGCGTTCACAAAGAAGGGTTAGTGCATGTGTCGCAGCTCAGCGATAAGCGTGTAGAGAACCCAGCTAAGGCCGTGAAACTCAACCAGCATGTGAGAGTTCGAGTTGAGAGTGTCGACCTTGAGCGCAAGCGCATCGCCCTCTCCATGAAAGGCGTAAAACAGCCTTAAAGATTGGTATTATATTAAAAAAAAACATGGAATCTTCACTTGTGGTGGGGATTCCATGTGTTTTACTCTTGTTCCAGAGTTTAGACTTGCTCTTTTAGCTTATCACGCTCAAGGATGTCTAATGCCATGTCGAGTATTGTAGGATCGTCGAGCACAACAATACCACCATCGGGTCCTGGCTCGATGTGAACTCCCATGTGAATACCGAAGTCATAGTTTGAACCGCCAAAGTAGTTTCTAACTGTTTGAACACTGAGATTCAACTTCTCGGCAATCTCGTGGGTAGAGCCTTCGGGCAAGCTAGCCTTGATGCGTCTAAGCTCATTGAAAGTAATCGTCTTTGGCATGATAATATTGATTTTATGATTTAGAAAAAAAGATTTTTAGAATTGTGCTATAAAGATAGTGCTTTTTTTAGTACTATAAAAATATTTGTGAGTTTTTTTTAGTTGACCTCATAAAATACTGCCCACACAGCTAGCAGTGTTATGTTGATGACTGCAGCATAAATCATCTGTCGGCTTTCTTCGTGTGAGAATGAGACTTGCGCCCATTCGGGATGTTTCTTGCCAACCCACAGGAAAATGCGGTAAACAATCCAAGCCGAAACAAATCCAAGAATGGCACCGCACACTATGTCACCAGGATAGTGCACTCCAAGGTAGATGCGGCTGTAGCACATGAGTGCTGCCCACACTACCATAGTCCAGGTGAAGAGCCTGTTCTTGAAAATCATGGCTAGTAGTAGAGCGATGCCGAAGCAGTTGGCGGCGTGGCTCGAAACAAATCCAAACGGACCGCCTCTATAGCCATTGACAATGTGTATGGTGGATGCAAGATCGGGATTGTGTGATGGTCTCGCTCTAGCAACAAGTGGCTTGATAATTGATGCCGACACTTGATCGGCAATCAGGATTACCAGTCCTATTGCAAGTACTATAGCAATTGCTTTGCGCCATCCTTTCTTGATGAAGAGCAAATATAGCAACATGAGGATCATGGGAATCCATGTGGCTATTTTAGTCACAAGATACATGAAACTATCAAAGTAGTAGGCATGAAACCCGTTGAGCGTTGAGAAAATGCCGGCGTCGAATTGTTGTAGTGCATCCATAGCTTAAGAGTTATCAGTTATTAAGGATTAAATAATTTCAAATTTGTCGCGTTGTGTCCATCCACTTTTTTCGTCGGCAGTCATGATTTTATACCACTTGTTCTTTTCGCCTTTATTAGAGATGGAATCGATTATTTCTATCTTAGCTCCGTTGCTTAGTTTGAATGCCGCATCTTTGTCGCCATCGTGTGGCGATTTCTTGATTTGAGCATTGTTGACCATGATGATAGCTTGGCTCTTGCTAGTGCTTCGGTTGTGCATATAGAAAGAACAAATTACTGCTATGATAGTTATCAGAGCCATGGCAATAGCTCCAAAGAATCCTAACTTCTGCAAGGCAATACTATCTACAATGCGGTAGCATGCAACACCAGCCAAAGTGAGCAAAAACGCGATAAATGCAATCACCGCCCAGGTGTTGCTTGAAGCATGGCTCACCCAGTTCCCAAGAAGGGAAGAGAAGTAGTTGGCGCCATTGTCGTCAACAAGCTGCGATTTCTCTCTCACGAATTCCAAGTTATAGCGTGCATCGCCATTGGCAGGGTCAATTTTCAATGCCCTCTCATAGTTGAGAATGGCATGCTCTCTTTTGTTTAGTCGGTAGTAAGCGTTGCCCAGATTATAGTACAGTTGAGATGATACTCCATCTTTAGAAGCACGCTCATAGAGTTCCACGGCTTTGTCAAATTGTTTGCTCTCATAAGCCTTATTGCCTTGTGAAACCAGGCTGTCACCTGCTGCCATAGCGGTGAAAGAGAATAGTAGGGTAGTGATTATAGTGATTGCTCGCATGGTGTTGTTGAGCGATTGTGCTTTATTGCGTTTTACTTTCTCGAGGTTGTCGATGAGCGCAGCGCTCTCGTTATAGACTTGCTCCATGTTGCCTCCTTCGAGTTCAGGAGCATATTGTGCAAATTCGCAAGTCTCGAGCATTCGCATTGTGTCGTCGATGTGTTGCTGCGTGAAACCAAAGTTGGTCATCTCGGTAGCGATATTGTCCTTACTGAGCTCCGATACGGGTATGCTAAGTTTGTCGCTCAGGTATCCCCACAGTGCAGTAAGGGTCTCGGTATAGAATCCGTTGCGGTCGTTACTGAGCATCCTAGCTTGCGCAGCTTTTAGTCTTTGTTGAGCCAATTTGCTAGCACGACGCTTGCGCATGAGGTTGGTGTTGGCTCGTGTTTTCTCCATCTTCTTGTAGGCGATTATTCCTCCCAATGCAGCCAGCAGAGTCAGTAAAGCAGCAATCCAGTAAATTGGACTTGTGATGAAGAAGCTTTGTCCTTTTGACAATGCGTTGTCGCCCTTGTCGATGTCGCGAATGTCCATGCTACGAAGCTTGTAGTGTTCTGAAGGCTTGCCTTCGCCTTTGCCCACATTAAGATTATATCCGTCTACCTTGATGCTGTCATATTGTTGTGTCTCGGTGTTGAAAAACACGAAATAGCTGTCGGGAATCTTGAAACTTCCCTCATACTGTGGAATAAAGAGATAGTCAAAAGTTACCGAGCCTCTAGCATTCTCATCATTAGGAACCATCTTGACAGTGCTCTGGGGGTCGTAGGTGTCAAACTCCTTGGGCATGTTGATGATAGGATTTTGAATGCCTTTCAAGTTTCCTGTTCCGCTAACGATTATGCTGTAGGTGGCGGGAGTATAGGTCTTGAAATTGTTGTTGGGTTTGATGCGTGTGATTACCGAAAAATCGCCGACAGCACCGCTGAAGTTGGCGGGCTTAGGACTAGGCAGAGGTCTTACATCTAATGTGACAGGCGAAGCCGGAATGTTGATGACTGAAGATGTGGTTGGATTGGATGAACCAAAGCCAAAGAAATCATCAAATGGGTCGTAGGTGATACTAGCCTCATACTTTCCTGGTGAGATTGTGAGTTTTCCTGATTCTTGAGGGAATAGAATGTATTTCTTGGCCTCTACAGTATTATAGGTCTGCCCGTTTAGGACCTCAGTGTGTTGTGAATTTCTGTTCACAGGAAGCTCTTCAATAAGAAAATCGTTGAAAGAAGGTTGCTGCTTGCAGCTCCAAGAGAGGTTGGCATTGATGCGCGAGTAAATTTTTATAGTGCACAGCACTGCCTCTTGCTCATAAACTACATCTTTCGACAGAGTCATTCTCACAAAGATGTCTTTATCTCTTACACTAGGGTCGTTGCCCCCATTGGTTGGCATCTTGTTGCTTGGTGATGATTGAGCCGGAGTGGGAGACTGTTGTTGTGGTATAGCAGGTTGTTGTGAAGGAGCACTCCCTACAGGCAGAATCTCAATAGTTGTCGGCCTGGTTGTGAGTCGCTTGCCATCGGCTGTAATTGAAGCTGATCCTAGAGTATGCCTTCCTGGAGTGACCGCTTGATAGTATAGGGTATAGACTAATGAGAAGCTGTTTGACATGCGTCCGTTGATGATGGTGGTGCTCATGCTCTTTGATTGGGCGGGCCCGTATAAAAGTTCAGCACCTTCTAACTTAGGTAGCGACAAGTTGGAACCGTCGGAACCTTCTAGAATGAACTCAACGGTGAAAGCGCTTCCCGCAGGCACTTGACTAGGTGCCTGCACTCTAAATGAAGCAGCCGAGGCCGTCAAGAGGGTCATCATCAATGCTAAAGCTACTACTATATATCGTGTTGTTTTCATGTCTAACGAGTGTAAATGTATACCATAGTGGGGGAGTGTTACCACTTGTTTTGTGTGGCGCGTCGTTGCTGTTCACGTTGTCGTTCTCCCGCTTGATAAATTCTTTGTTGAGTTTCTTTTTCTTTGTCTTGTATAGCCTTGAGTGCTTGTTGCACACTTTGGTCATTCATTTTAACAGCTTGACCTTGCTGATTCTTTTGGCCACCTTGTTGCTGCTGCTGTTGATTTTGCTGCTGTTGTTGGTCTTTATTCTGTTGATTTTGTTGTTGATTCTGCTGATCTTGGTTTTGTTGGTTCTGGTCTTGATTTTGATTCTGATTTTGCTGGTTTTGATCCTGATTTTGTTGGTCTTGGTTTTGATCCTGATTTTGTTGATTTTGGTCTTTATTCTGTTGGTTTTGATCCTGATTTTGATCTTTGTTGTTGTCTTTATTCTGTTGCTGCTGTTGTTGCTCCTGTAGCTTGAGTTGAGCCATTCGCAAGTTGTAACGCGATTCTTCATCGGTGGGCACAGCACGCAAAGCATTTTTGTAGTTATCAATAGCTTTGTCAAAATGTTGTGCGTTATATGCCAGATTTCCCTTGTTGTAGAAGGCCATCATTCTGAGCTTTTTGTCGGCAGTTAGCGATGCTGCGTGTTCAAAAAGCGAGTCGGCTCGTTCAATAATCCCGGTAGAGTCGTTGGGCGCTGCTTGCTTTGCGAGTGCAAGGCCCATATTATAGGCAGCTATGGCCGATGAAGGGTTGGCTTGAAGTGCCTTGCTATATTGAATCTCGGCATCGGCATAATCACCGTTAGCAAACAGTTTGTTGCCTTCTCTGATAAAGTTTCTCTCAGCCTTGTTCGACTCTGGCTCTTGTTGAGGTTCCTTGTCGCTACCGCAACTCATGAGAGTCAAAGCAGTAACAATGGTTGTTGCTATAATGATAAAAATATGTTTATATGATAATCTCATTGTTCCGTTGCTTTCTTAGTTTTAAAGAAGTTGTGACGTGCAACCCATGGATTCTTTCGGTTCATAAGAATAACATTGGCCACAAGCAGGGCTAGGGCAATCCATGCAAATACAGGGAATTGCTCGTCGCTCTTGGTGAAGGTCACCTGCGACAGATTGGTGCTTGCGAGTTTCTTTAGAGAGCCATCAAGGGCATCAACGGCATCGGTGGCATTACCTTGAACATAAATACCGTTGCCAGCCTTGGCGATTTGTTGCGCTTTGTCCTCGTCGAGTCTGGTGGTGACAATTTCTCCAGCATCATCAACCATAAATCCACCAGCGGTAGGGATAGGTGCACCTTCGCTGGTTCCCACGCCTATCACATTAACTTGAATGTCGTTGTGGCTGGCATTCTTAGCAGCGTCCGCAGCATCGTCCTCAAAGTTCTCTCCATCGGTGATGAGGATTATGGCTTTAGATGCTTTTGTCTCCTTGGTGAAGGCTGTCATCGACATGTCGATAGCCGAGCCAATTGCCGTTCCCTGCATTGGAACCATACTGGTTTTGATGCCGTTGAGGAACATTTTTGCGCTTTGTCCGTCGATGGTCATGGGCATCTGCATGTAAGCTTTACCGGCAAAAACCACAAGCGCGACCTTATCGTTGCGCAATCTGTCTATGAGCTTTTGCATTATCATTTTGGAGCGTTCTAATCGGCTCATGTCTTGTGGGTCGCTTGTGCAGCTTGCGTTCATTGAATTGGATACATCCATAGCTACCACTACCTCGATACCGTTAACGTTTCCTGTGGTCTTCTTGCCAGCTCCTGCTCTAGGTCGTGCCAAAATAATTATTGTTGTTGCCAGAAGCAGCAAGATGATGATGAGCCTGATGATGGGCTTGCGCCCCGACACATCGGGCATGAGTCTAGTAATCTGCTCTTCTTTTCCCAATGCCGCTATTTTGCGGCGTCTTGCCATTCTTTCAAGCAGGAATAGCCCCGCTATTGCTGGAAGCAGGAATAGCAGATACAGATATTCAGGATTTGCAAAACTAAACATTGTCGTGTGTCAAAATATATCTTTTGTGATCAGGGAATAGTCCTGAGCACGGTGTAACGTATTATTGCACAAATGGTAAGCAGCAACAGTAATGCAATGGCCCATGGCTGATAATTGTCGTCCATTTGGCTGTGCTGTTGCACATCCATGCGTGTTTTTTCTAGTTTGTCAATCTCGGCGAAGACATTCTCCAACACATTGTTGTTGGTTGCCCTAAAATATTTACCTCCCGTCGCTTGAGCTATTTCTTGAAGGGATTGCTCGTCGATTTCCACCTTACCCATTGTGAAAACGAGTTGTCCGAAAATATCGGCCGACGGGATAGGTGCTTCTCCCATAGTTCCCACACCAATGGTATAGACCTTAATGCCATATTTTGCGGCAATCTTTGCTGCGGTTATGGGCTCAAGCATACCAGTGTTGTTGCTACCGTCGGTTAGCAGGATAATGCTTTTTGACTTAGCTTTTCCGTCCTTAATGCGGTTGATTGCTGTGGCAAGACCGTCGCCCACTGCAGTTCCGTCCTCGAGCACTCCCATTTTTAGGTCTTGGATGTGATTGACGAGGGTGGCAATATCGTTAGTCATTGGAACTTGAGTGAATGCTTCACCGGCAAAAATCACGAGTCCGATGTTATCGCTAGTGCGGTTGCTAACAAATTTTGTTGCAACGTCTTTGGCGGCTTCAAATCGGTCGGGCTTGAAATCTCGAGCTAGCATACTGGTGCTCACGTCGAGTGCGATAACAATGTCGGTTCCCTCTATATCGGTCTTCGACCAGCTGTTTGGCGACTGGGGCCGGCTCAGGATTATCACCAAGCAAGCCAGTGCAAGCATTTCGAGAGCGAACAATACGTGTCGCATCCACTCTTTCCAGCTTCGTGGCATTGAGTCAAAAGCCTGAGTTGTGGGCAGTCGCAGGGTTGGGTCGCTCTTGTGATTCTTGAGCACATACCACACCGTTAGAGGAATGATGAGCAGCAAAAGCCATAACAGGCCGGGATGCATGAAATGTAGGTTGTTAATCATTTCGATTCCTCCTTTCTTGCATTTTCGGGCTCGGGGATAACTATTGGCTTAGTTTGCTCAACAAAGTTGATGGCTCTTTGGAAAGCTATCTCGTTATCATCGGCTAGGGTGCGCATGTTTGCAAACTTCACAAAGTCGGCGATTTCAAGCACATTGTTGAGCTGGTCATTAGCAAGATTGGCCTCATTGTTCTGCTTGATTTTCTCCATAATTTCGCTTGAAGGCATCTCTACAGCGTTGATGCCGAATCGGCGGTTGATGTACACACGCAAGATGTCGGTGAGTTGGGTGTAGTATTCTTTCTCCTGCCCATTTTGCCACAAGTTTCGCTCCTTGAGTTGCTGAAGTGCGAGCATTGCTTCCTCGTAGGGTGGGAGTCGTTTCTTGACGATTTTGAGCGGATTGATACCCTTCTTGAACCACTTGAGATAAGAGAATATTGCTGCAGCAATCAGTGCGATGCCCAGGAGCCATGCCCACCAGTAGTTGCTGATGAAATCAGGTATTATGTCGGTGAGCTTGAACGGAACATCCATCACAGGCTTGAAGTCTTTGATGTTTCCGTTGGTGTCAACTTGAATGGAGTCAACATTGAGCGTTAGTTGCTTGCTCTTGATGGTGTCGTTACCTACCAAATAAGCGATTGGTGGTAGTTGGTAGGTTCCAGGATCAAAAGCTTGGAGAGTGATGTCGTGCTTTATTTCTATGCGGTTATTGTCAAGGGTTGTAGTGTCGGCCTTTCCCTTGTCGGCAATTTCAACTTTTGAATTTAATGTGTCGGACAGCAGGGTAAGCAAAAGTCCGTTCACATTCTTGTCTTGCGCAATGGTGATGTGCATGGTAGTTGTTTTGCCCATCACCATGTGGGTGGAGTCGAGTTTTGCTGTGACAGTAGTGCTGGCAGCGCATGCTATGAATGGTGTCAGCAGCAATACTACGTTTATTATGTGTCGTTTAATATTCATTTTCTTATAAATATCTTTGCCTAATCTCTAACTCCTTTTCTTGAAGAGTGCCAGCAGTGACTTCACAAAGTCCTCATCGGTTGCTACCTGCGCAAGGTCTACATTGCTTCGGGTGAGGGTGTCACTCATGACTTGCTGTCGTTTATACCACCATTGGTCATAGGCTTGACGCACCCTTTTGCTGCTGGTGTCAATCCAGCGTTGGGTGTCACGCTCCGAGTCGATGACTTTTATTAATCCCACATTAGGAAGATGTGCTTCGCGCTTGTCATAGACCTGCACAGCAATCACATCGTGCTTGTGGTTAGCAATCGATAGGCTTTTGTAATAGTCTTGAGTGTCAAGGAAATCACTGATAAGGAATGCAGTGCAGCGCTTCTTAATGCCACTGGTGAGGTATTCGAGAGCAAGGTTCAAGTTTGTGCCACGGTTCTCAGCTTTGAAGTCAAGGAGTTCGCTGATTACACGCAGGATGTGTTTGCGTCCCTTTTGAGGCGGAATGAACTTCTCAATCTTGTCGCTGAAGAGCAGCACTCCCACCTTGTCGTTATTCTCGATAGCCGAAAAGGCAAGTGTTGCAGCAATTTCGGTCATCACATCCTGTTTCGATTCTCCCACGGCACCAAAGTTTTTGCTGCCACTCACGTCAACAACGAGCATCACGGTGAGCTCACGTTCTTCCTCGTAGACCTTGACGTAAGGGTGGTTTTGGCGGGCGGTAACATTCCAATCAATGTCGCGCACGTCATCGCCATACTGGTACTCTCGCACCTCGCTAAAAGTCATACCACGCCCCTTAAAGGCAGTGTGGTACTCGCCAGCAAAGATGTTTTGAGATAGGCCTTTGGCCTTTATCTCAATCTTGCGTACCTTCTTCAACAATTCACTTCGTTCCATCTACTTTTAATACAAAGTTTTTGAGTTGTATTAGTTCTAAAAACTTTGAACTATTAACTATGAACTATTAACTGTTAAGGTACTGCAATCTTGTCGAGGATATTGCTGATAATCTCGTCGGCAGTGATATTGTTGGCCTCGGCCTCGTAGCTTAGGCCAAGTCGGTGGCGCATCACGTCGTGGCACACGGCGCGCACGTCCTCGGGTATCACATAACCACGTCCACGCAGGAAGGCGTAGGCGCGTGCTGCGAGTGCCATACTGATTGAGGCGCGTGGCGATGAGCCAAACGAAATGATGCTCTTCAGGTCGCTCAGGCCGTAGTCGTCGGGGAAGCGTGTGGCAAACACGATGTCAACGATATATCGTTCTATCTTCTCGTCAATGTAGATTTGTTTCACCACGTTGCGCACGTCAACAATGTCGGCAGGTGTTACCAATGGGGTGACTTTGGGTTGCTCACTGCCTATGTTCATTCTAATGATTTCTTTCTCTTCCTGACGGTTGGGGTAACCAATCACCACTTTCATTAGGAATCGGTCGACTTGCGCCTCGGGCAATGGATAGGTTCCTTCCTGCTCAATTGGGTTTTGGGTCGCCATCACAAGGAATGGCTCATCAAGGGCGAAAGTGTTGTCGCCAATTGTCACCTGGCGCTCTTGCATGGCTTCGAGCAAAGCACTCTGAACCTTGGCGGGTGCACGGTTAATCTCATCAGCAAGGACAAAGTTGGCGAAAATAGGGCCTTTCTTTACCTCAAATTTTTCCTTCTGAATACTGTAGACCATGGTGCCAATAACGTCGGCAGGCAGCAAGTCGGGTGTGAATTGGATGCGGCTATACTTGGCATCGATGATTTGAGAAAGTGTCTTGATGGCCAATGTCTTTGCAAGTCCTGGCACACCTTCAAGAAGAACGTGCCCGTTGGCTAGCAAAGCAATCAACAATGAGTCAATTAGGTGTTTCTGGCCTACTATAGTTTGGTTCATGCCCTGAGTGATTGTGTTCACAAAATTACTCTTTGTGGCAATGATTTCGTTCAGTTCGCGAATGTTTACTGTATCATTCATAATAACATTTTTGTTTTTAGTTCTTTTGTATGTGCAAAATTATTATTTTGAATTATAAAGAACACAATATTCATCGTTAATTAATAATGTTTTTGTGTTATAAATGTTAATTATAACGCAATTTTAACATCATTAAAGTTAAACCAGAGTTCTTTGTTAGGAAAACTCGTGTTTTACCCATTCACATGTATATTCACACTAGAAAAAACAACCGCGCCTTATCAGTGGCGCGGTTGTCAAGCCTTTGTTTTTTGATTTCGCAAAATGCGTTACACAAATTGCGAAATGCGCATAGTCCTTATGTTCAAATAATGTCTATTCTTGTGGCAGGCGGCGGAAGCCCTGGCCCAGGATTTCGCTGCTCTCCATGATGTTCACAAAAGCCTTGGGATCAATGCGATAAAGCACCGAGCGCAGCTTAATCATGTCGGCGCGGTCGAGGGTCACATACACCATCTTGCGCTCGTTGCCCTTGTAGAGTCCGCTACCAGTGATGCAGGTGCCGCCACGCTTCAGGTTGTTGATGATGAAATCGCGCACTGGCTCGGGGTTGTCGGTGATGATGAAC
Organism: uncultured Bacteroidales bacterium; assembly: GCA_902792435.1. Classification (GTDB taxonomy): domain Bacteria; phylum Bacteroidota; class Bacteroidia; order Bacteroidales; family Muribaculaceae; genus Sodaliphilus. The sequence goes on along the minus strand of CADAZN010000004.1, from coordinate 65,079 downwards.
ATGGTCTTGTAGCTCTTCATTCCGTCGACCACGAGGTCAATAACCTTACCCTCAATGAAGATGACAATCACTGAGTAGATGGGCAGGCGAATGTCGCCAAAAGCAACAAGTGTGCTCAGGGTGATGATGCCGTCTACAATCATTACGAGAGTGCCAAGCGAAATTTTGGTGTACTTGTGCAATATCATCGAGATGATGTCGCTACCGCCGCTGGTGGCTCCAGAACGGAAAATCAGACCAATGGCAACGCCGTAGATGAGACCGGCAACCACTGTGTTGAGGAAATAGTCGGGTGAGAACCAACCACCGTCGTGGGGAATGGGAACCATCGACGAGTTGGTAGCCTGGCTAACGATGTCGCCATCGTGGAGCACGGGGTTGTAGCCCCACCAGCTCTCAAGGATGAATGTGAAGACGAAAATCAAGGCTGTGGATATGATGGTCTTGATGCCGAATTTTGGTCCCAAAATCCAAGTGCCTATGATGAGCAATGGCACATCCATGCAGATGGCATAATACGAAATCTTCCAGGGCCACACGGTGTTAAACACGTTACTAAGACCGTAGGTTCCACCGGGAGCCATGAGGTAGGGGTTCACAAACATCACGTCGCCAATGGCAAACAATGCGCTTCCTATCACGAGCAGGAAGTAGGCGATAATCTCACGTTTAAGTTTTTTCTTTTTGTTGAGATCTAACATTTTATAAGTGTTTTAGTTGTTTATTTTTTCTATTATAAGTTCGGCTGAGTTCTCTTCAAGGGAGTTGTGTTGGTCGAGGTGCAAGTGGGCGCCCGTTGCTGGGTCTTGTGCTATTGTCACCAGGTGGTTGGCGAGTGACAAGAGTCCTTCGCGATTAGCCCTGAGTGTCACGGTGTTGTCTTGAACACTAACGGCGATAGTGAATCCGTCTTCCCATTTTAGATTCATAGCTCAGTCTTTTTTTGAAGATGATTTATTTCTTTTCTTGACTTTTGGCTCGGGCAAAGCTCTGCATGTTTCACGCACCAACAGCGAGAGATAGTCGTGGTCATCTACGTCGGCAATGAAGAAATAGTCTTTAGCACCCTCATATGGCGGTCGCAGCTCAACATTGCGCAGCAATGGTTTCACAGTGTCGGTGGGTTTCAGGTAGAAACAATCATCGCATATGAGGCCGAAAATCTTGCCATCGCAGTAGATTCCATATTCTCCAAACATCTTCTTGGTGATAATTTCTCCAGCTCCAGCGCATTGGTCGGCAATATACTGAGCGAAACTTGGATTGCTTGCCATGTTGAAGTCGATTTTGAACTTAGTCGTTGCTTTGCTCTTTCTTTTGCTTGTCTTTCGGCTTGCGTTTTTTCTTTACCTCATAATAGACGGTCCAAATGCCTATAAGCACACCAAGTAGGCCAACAAATAGGGTTATCAGCTGAAAGTTCTCTTTGGCAAAAGATGTGAGTGTGTCCATAATTATGTGATTATTGGTGTGCAAAGGTAGTGATAATTTCTCTACTGGCATTAGTTTTTTCGTTGATTTTGGTAAACCTTTAGTTTCTTGACATTTGCAAGTGTGTTGCAAATGTTGTATATTTGCGCTGTAACTAAACTATAGGGCAATGAATAAATCGGTATTTGTAATAAAGAAGTGGAGTGTTAGAGCCTTGGTGGCAATAGGTGCCATGCTGGGATTGTCGTCATGTGGTGGAGTCTTCAATTCTCCCAAAGTTTATGGACCTCCTCCCGTTTCGCCCGACACACCCGAAGTGGTGGAAGATGTATATGGTCCACCAGTTAACGGCATCGACTCGGCCGTCAACAATGTCGAAGTGGAAAAGAAACATAAAACTGATAGCGTCCTATGAGAACACGACAGCTCATCGACCTGGAGAACACGCGCCGTGAGCGTCGTTGGCTTGAGAAAAACCATCCGCTGCGGCAGCTGTTCTGGGAGTGCACACTGCGTTGCAACCTCTCGTGCCGCCATTGTGGTAGTGACTGCCGCAAGATTTCAGCGACTCCCGATATGCCCTTAGACCATTTCTTGAAAGTGCTTGACGATGTGGCAACGATGACTGCTCCTAATCGTGTGCTTGTCAACACAGTGGGTGGTGAGCCGCTCGTTCGTCCCGACATCGTGGAGTGTGGCAAAGCGATTACCGACCGTGGCTTCTCTTGGGGTACTGTGACAAATGGCGTGTTGCTAACCGAGGATATGCTCAGCAAGCTTCTCGATGCCGGGCTGCGCACAATAGCTGTGAGCCTCGATGGACTTGAGGCAGAACACAACTGGCTGCGTGGCAACTCGTTTGACGCTACCATCAGCTCTGTGAAGCTTTTGGTTAGGACCAAAGGTTTGCTATGGGATATTATCACTTGTGTGAGCCAGCGCAATTTTTCCACTTTGCCACAACTCAAGCAGTATCTTATAGATATTGGTGTGAAAAAATGGCGAATCTTTACAATCTTCCCTCAGGGGAGGGCAAAACTTAATTCCGAGCTCTTTCTCAGTCCAGAGCAATATGTTGAGCTCATGGACTTTATCGTTGAGACTCGCAAGCAGGGCGATATTGACTTGTCCTACAGCTGCGAGGGCTTTTTGGGCGACTATGAGGGTGAAGTGAGAAGCCACATCTATCGCTGCGACGCTGGCACCATGACAGCTTCGGTGCTTGCCAATGGAGATATAAGTGGATGCATGAGCATTCGTTCACACTATGCGCAGGGCAATATTTATCGTGACAGTTTCAGTGACGTGTGGAACAACCGATTCGAGCAGATGCGCAACCGGCGATGGCTCAAGCGCGACGAGTGTGCTCGCTGCAAAGCTTGGGATTGGTGTGCCGGCGGACCTTTCCACCTGCGTGGCGACGAGGGCGAGATGCTGCACTGCAACTATCTCACCATCTGCAAATCTAGGTGATAGTCTTGGTGCATGCACCAATAAAACATAAAAAGATGCCTTGCAATGGGCATCTTTTTTTCGTTGAGTTAACTGGTTGAGATGTGTGAACCAGTTACGTTAGTATCTTTCTTGGTCGTCGTTGTCAACCTCGCTATTAATTTGGAATGTGTCGTTTGTAGCATCATCGTTATAGATGTCGTCATAGTCAAACATGCCGTCCTCGAAGGTCATGGCGCGATTACAGCTAGTGAATATAGGCGTAACGCCACAGGCAATGACAATGGTCAGCAATCCAATGAGTAATGTTTTCTTAGTAGATTTCATAAGTATATTTCATTTTTGTTGTGCCTTACATGGTATATGCTGTTTAATGCACTGGCTAAGTCTTTAATTGTTGTAATATTGTGGATAAGGAAGCCTTATTTGATATGTGTGATAGCATGCACTTCCTTATTAATGGAGCGGTAGACGGGACTCGAACCCGCGACCCTCAGCTTGGGAAGCTGATGCTCTACCAACTGAGCTACTACCGCAGTCAAAGTGTGTTGGTACTTTCTTATGTTGTTGCGTTTCAGGCCGTTTATTGTGCCTTCTGAATGCTCACTACACTGTCAAGGGGCTCTCCGTTGCGTGTGGTCTCAACATAGGTGACTGTAATCATGTCGTCAATTTGCCAATTATAGAACACCTTGTTGTCATTTCGGTTGAGCTCAGGATAGGAGAATTCTACTGTGCTGTCGGGAGCTACTTCAATGAAAACGCTGTTCATAGCTCCATCGGTGACTTTTCCTGTAACACTTTTGGTTATCAAAGCTTTACCGTTTTCAACGTTTGCGCTGTCGCTGTCGGCAGTCATCTCAACGGGTTTTGGTGCGATTACCGCAGTGTCGAGCAGGGTGTCGGTGTGCTTTGTCTCGTTTTTGCAACTGGTGAATGTTGTGGTTGTTGCAACCGAGACAATTACAAGTGCAATTATTGGCAGTATTATTTTCCTCATTCTGTGGTGTCTTGTCAGTGAACAGAGTGCAAAATTATGTGTTTTAGTTGAGAAATTCAAAAAAAAGAGCACATAATTTTATTAAAAAAAGTAATGTCTCGCTGTTAAGATTGTTGTAGCAAATCTTCGATCCCTATTCTCTTGCAGGCGTGGTTGAGCAGCGCAATCTCGTTGTCATCAACTTGGTTGTCGCTGTCGATGATTTCAACCATCATGTTGGCTAGCTGGAGCTTCTTGTCATCGTTCATGGATTTGAGAACCTCGATGGCATGCTCGCACTTTAGTCCGTGGCCCACAACAAATGAGTTGTGGTCAATCTCGAGCCTGCGACAAATGAGGTTGATGGTTATCATCTCCTCATAGGCTATGATGTTGTCGGCATTTGCCATTTCGATAAGCAGGCTGACAATAGCGATTTTTTCTTGATCGGTAAAAGACATTTTAGTAGTCGGTTGATGGTTGCGATGGATTCGTAACCAATTGGTCTTATTTTTTGAAAAAGTGAGCCTCGCACTGTGGAGTGGGAGGCTCACCCAAATATTTAGGAAGTTAGTGTTGCTTCGGTGATTAATCGATTTCCTCGTCGGCCTCGTAACCGCCCATCTCGCGGATGGCGTTCTTCAGCATTGTGTGCTGCTGGAACAGGTGGTTAACGGGAACCTCGTCAACTGTGTAGTCGTGCTGTGGGCTCTTGAGGAAGAAGCTCAGGAAGCGCTGAGTGCCATAGCGGCCGGCGCGGTGAGCAAGGTCCATGAGCAAGCACAGGTCGAGGCAGAGGGGAGCTGCCAAGATAGAGTCGCGGCACAGGAAGTTGATCTTGATCTGCATTGGATAGCCCATCCAACCAAAGATGTCGATGTTGTCCCAGCCCTCTTTGTTGTCGTTGCGAGGTGGGTAGTAGTTGATGCGCACTTTGTGGAAGATGTCGCTGTAAAGATCGGGCTGATCCTCGGCTACGAGGATTGACTCGAGAGTAGAGAGCTTGCTCACCTCTTTAGTACGGAAGTTTGCTGGCTCGTCAAGTACGAGTCCGTCACGGTTACCCAGGATGTTGGTTGAGAACCAACCGCTCATGCCGAGCATGCGGGCGCCGATGATAGGAGCGAAACCACTCTTAACGAGAGTTTGGCCAGTCTTGAAGTCCTTACCTGCGATGGGCACCTTGGTCTCGTCGCTCAGTTGCCACATAGCGGGGATGTCAACGGTGGTGTTAGGAGCACCCATGATGAATGGGCAGCCCTCCTTGAGTGCTGCATAGGCATAGCACATAGATGGCGAGATGTGGTCAACATCGTTAGCCTTCATGGCAGCCTCGAGCTGGTCAAGTTTATAATGTACGTTCTTGTCGGGAGCTACGTAAATCTCGGTTGATGCAGCCCAGAGTACTACAACGCGGTCAACGCCAGTCTCTTTCTTGAAGTTGCGGATGTCCTCACGCACTTGCTCCATCATGTCCCAACGGTCCTTGCATTGCTTTACGTTATCGCCATCGAGGCGCTTTGCATAGTTCTTGTCAAAAGCTGCCTTGAGGGGCTTAATCTTGAGCAATTCGTCCTTTACGGGCTCGATGTCTTTCTCTTTGAGCACCTCAGCGTTGATGGCACTCTCATAGGCATTAGCGGGATATACGTCCCAAGCAGCAAATACGATGTCGTCAAGCTTTGCCAGGGGAACGATGTCTTTGTAATGTAGATATTTCTTGTTCTCGCCGCGACCAACGCGGATTTTGTCGTACTGAGTCATTGAGCCAACAGGCTTTGCCAGACCCTTGCGTGCCATCATGACACCAGTCATGAATGTGGTGCTCACTGCACCCAGACCAACTACCATGATACCTAATTTGCCGGTAGCAGGTTTTACATTTGGATTACTCATAGTAAATTAATTAATGTTATATTTCTGTTAGTTATTAGTCTCGTTTTTGCATTTTTCAACGAAAAAAGCGTGTAAAAGTACTACCTTTTTCTAAACCACAAAAGGATTTAATGAACTTTAATAGTTAAATATACACAACGATGCTGTGTTTTGGTGAATTTAACCTAATTTTCACATATAAATAGTGTTTTATAGTTAATAAACTAAAATGCTACCTCGCAGTTTTTGCGGTCAAAAGCCGTTTTTTTTGTACCCTTTTTGGGGTTAGTGTCTGGTCAATCGATTGAAATGTCTTACTCTTTTTTTCTTCTTTATTGCAATACCTTTTAGACGTGAGACAACTTAGAAGGTTTAAAGCTATGCGCAATTCATAGTAATTGTCCATAACAAAAAAAGCAAAGACAACAATTATGTCTTTGCTTTTTTTGTTTGATTAAGTTAGTTCCTAAATGTCCTCCTTTTGAGGGGATATGTCCTCAGTCGTTAAGCTTTTCCCTTGCTTGTTCAAGTGCCTCTTGATGTTCAAAATATTCTTTCATCAACTTTTCTTTAATTGCAGCTCGGTCGGCGTCGGCTTTTTTGCTCGTATGTTGCTCGCTGAATTTAGCCAAGTCTTCTTGGCTAATGTTCATCATTTGCATACACCTGTCACGGTATGCCTTCATGTCCGACAAGAAAGTGCTATTCATTAAAGCATATTCTGGGAATTCGATGCTCATGAGTGACTTTAATGATGAGCTAATATCCTTATAAGTCACATTCTCTTTGAGATGGTCTATCATCTCTTCTTTATATTTACGTCGACATAAATAGAAATCGGAGACTTCATTGACAAAGTTGACATCGCCAATCGTATTGAATGTCTCAATGCTGGTAGAGAAGATTCTTTCGGTAGTCTCAATAAATTCCACAATATTCCAATCTTTCATCTCTTGAATAAGATATTTGCTCAGGCTATCATACTGCTCGGGATGAATCGCAATTTCCCGCTGCAAACGTCTACATTCGCACAGTCCGGAGTCTATGTTCTCTACAACCTCTATTGTCTTGTCAAAGTCGTTTAAGACCATCATCACCATTTCTTTCTTGGCTGTTTTTTTCTTGTGGTTCTCGATGATGGCAGCAGTACCAAAAGTGAGTACAATCGAAATGGTCGTGGCAAGAAGTGCAAGCAAAAATTGTTTAATTGAAGTCATGCCGCTACCAGTTTGCAGGCTCTTAGGAGTGTGGAGTTTGATATTCATGAGTTTTAGAGTTTACAGGTTAAATGCTTGAAGCACTTCCGAGAGTGTCTTGATTGTGTTGGGATGGGTCTGTGCATCTTCATCGGCGGTCCACCCTTTGCCTTTGAGCCATAGAACTTGGCATCCTAAGGACTCGGCGGGGAGGATGTCCTTCTTTAGGCTGTCACCCACAACGAGAACCTCGCTGGGCTCCATCTCAAGGACGTCAACTCCTAATTTGAAAATCACGGGGTTGGGTTTGCGCACTCCCACCACAGCGCTCTCTATCACACCTTTGAAATATTTGCGCAGGTCGAAGTCGCGCAGCACGCTGTCGACGTTGCCGTAGAAGTTGCTCACAAGCATCATTGGATAGTGTTGGCTCAGGAGCTCAAGCGTTGGGCGCGCCTCCTCAATGCTGGAACGTGCGGCATCGTAGCAATATTGTGCTACTTGCTGTGCCAAGGGCTCGATGTCATCGCATTGCAAATGCCCCTTGTCAACAATATCTTGCAGCTCGATGCGCATCTTCTTGAGTAGCAGATCATGGAAGTTGTCATTGGGGAGTATGTGGCGCACTCGCGCGAGTTCACGCTCGGCCATTACGTAGCTGTCGCGGAACTGCTCCTTGGTAACGGGTATGCCGGCGTCGCAGTATCCGTCCCAAATAACTTCGCTCCAGTGAATGCCGCGGCTGTCAATTGTGCCGCCATAGTCGAAGATTATGCCCTTGATTAGTTCAGAGTTCATAGTTGAGAGTTCACAGTTCTTGTTGCTTAACACTTTTTACTTATCACTGTATTTGCCAGCTTGGAGGTCGGCGGTGAGTTTCTTGCAAAGGCGCTCGTGACGGCAAATCATGTAGATAAGCATGGTGTTGAGCACGATGAGCTCAAAGGCGAAGTATAGCCAAGGGATGCGTACAATCACCGAGATGAACATCGCAATGGTGCGGGTGTTGAAGGTGAGCATGTTGGTATACTTCATCAGTGGCAAGCTCAGTTTGCGGAAGTCGTCGCGGAACTGCTGTGGTGCCATTTGATCACCAAACTGCTTCTTGAGCTCGCGGCGCAGGCGCTGCATGGCAGGTGTCAGGCGCTCTTGGTTAGCGGTGTAGTTGCGGTAGAAGAACATTGTCAATCGCTTGAAACCCGATGACTGCTTGATTTGCTCATCGAGCTTCTCGGTGCTCTCAAGTTCGCTGCCACTCTCGCCCTTGAGGAAGTAGAGATGGAACTGGCGGTAGTAGTCGGCCATGGCGCACTGCAGCGCATGGCTCACACCAGCTGCGATAGCTATTGTCCATATAATCCAGTGGTTCTGCGACTGCATGAAGAAATCGCCCAACCAAGCGTCGCCAAAGTGTAACTCGCGGAAGACGAGCGCGAAGTAGATGGCAAAGAACCACAGGTCTCCGCTCACTCCGTCTAGGATGCGTCCAATCTGCGAGTACTGCTTGGTGAGTCGTGCCAGCTGTCCATCGGCGCTGTCATAGGTGTTAGCCCAGATGATGAGGAAAATTCCCACATAGTTGAGCCAAATGTAAGGTTGTGCTCCGAAGTAGAGCAGAATGCCACCTCCCACACCTAAAAAGATGGATGCTATTGTCACTATGTTTGGTGAGATTCCAAGTTTGGCGAAAAGGGTAGCCCATGCAAAGCCTAGTGGCCTATAGAACCACAGGTCAATGTGCTCCTCGGTGTCCATCGATTTGAGCGATTGATTATATTGTTCTTTTAATTCCTTGAAATTCATTATTATCGTTGTTCGTTTGTTGTTGTTTCGTTTTTTCTAGTATTTCTGGATCTATATTTGTGGGTTGCTGAATTGTGAATCAGCGGCTCTTGATGATGTTGATGATGCGCTTGGCAATGTGAGGCGCGGCTTCATTGCGGCAGGGCGCAAAGCTTGGCCAGTCATTGAAGTCGATGATTTTTACATCACCCTCGGGACCTACGATGCAGTCGCCACCATATATCTCGATGTTGAGCTCGTCGGCGGCGCGGTTGCATATGTGCTTCAGGTGCTTGAGGTCAAACTTAAGCCCCTGTGACTTGCCGTTGATTACCTCATGGCCATACTTGCTGTGTCCTTCATCAAAGGGATAGAACCAGAAGAAGTAGTTGGTGCCTCTCACACCGTAGAACTTGATGAGGTCTCCCACAAGATGAACGTTGATAACGGCGCGCTTGATGCCGCGCAGGAAGTACTCTTGCAGCACCTCTTGTGCTTCCTCGCTGTGTCGCACGTAGCTTACGTCCTCCTTGTGCATGGCATGGAAGTCGCCTCGCTTAATCCAGCAGCTTTGGAATCCACTTCTCTCGAGTCGGTCTTTAACCACCTCGTCGGTATTGACGATAATGCTGTCGGGGTAGGGGATATCGTTGCCAAGCAGAATGCGTGTCATGCGCTCGCGCGTGCAGTTCTCGATGCCAAATCCCGAGTTGATGACAAGCTTGCCTTCGTTCTCGAGACGTTGCAGTTTGAGAATGGAACTGTGCTCACGGCACATGTTCATTATGATATCCTCCTTGATTTCGTTGTTGTTGAACTGCTCCTCGCTATAGGTGTTTACAATGCATCCTCGCTTGCGCAGTTGTTCGGCAACCGCGTTGAAGATTGCTGTGTCGTTTCCTATGTGATTGGGTGAATAGGCGCCTGCCCTCATCACCCCCGCAATGTTAATATCGGCCATATTATATAGATGTTAGTTATCAGATTTCAGAGATTAGATTTCAGTTTCTCCTGATTTTATGAATTCTTGAGCCACGGCAATGTCGCTGGCGTGGTCCACGTCAATAATTTTGTCTATGCTATAAGCTTTGAGTTTCATTCCATTTTCGATGAGGGCCCGTTGGAAATTGCGCATCCTGGATATGCCCTTCTCGATACATTGGTCAAGTATGGGGAACGCTTTGTCGCTCATGGCGTAGACGCCTCCCGACACATATTTAGCGCCGTCAAAAGGCTTGTCGCAAAACGCCTTGATGTTCATGCGGCGGTCCACGTCAACATATAAAGGCTTTTCATCCTCAATGAATGGTGTCACAGCCCACATCCCATCGTGTTTGTCATCGGCTTCAAAAGCTGCGATGTAGCGTGCGAAATCGTCTTCACGGAAAATGGTGTCGACTGTTGTGAGGCAGAATTTTCCAGGTTTCATCACCTTGCTGAGCTCCCAAAAACTGTGCATGGAACTTGGGGTAGACTTAACAACAACGTTTAGAGGAATGTCAATCTCAATGTTGTCGAGGAATTGCCTTACCTCGGGCATGAAGTCGTTGATAATGATTGATATGCTCTCGGCATTGCAACGCCTGAAAATATTCATCAGTCGCATCACCATTGGCTCGCCATTTAGTTCAACGAGTGGTTTTGGCTTTTCAACGCCTTCTTGTGCGAGTCTTGAACCCTCGCCGGCTGCTATTATCGCGTAGTGCATTGTTTCGTTATTCGTTTATCGTTTATTGAAGATGATACTCATCCTGCATTATCAATTATGAATTGTGCATTATGAATTGTGCATTATGCATTATCCTAACGGTTCCTCGTCTTCTATTTTGGTGAGATCAAGAACCACGTTATCTTTACCTTTGTCAAAGTATTGCTTCTTGAGAGGGTTTTTGTGCATCTCGTCCCAGTTCTTGCGGTTGCGGAAGATGTCGATGGCGGTGTAGATTGCCTGGCGCATCGATTGCTCGTTGGCAATTCCTTGACCTGCGATGTCATAGCCTGTTCCGTGGTCAGGGCTAGTGCGCACATAGGGCAGCCCTGCAGTGACGTTAACTCCGTCGTCCATCGATATGACTTTAAATGGTGCGAGTCCTTGGTCGTGATACATGGCTAGCACACCGTCAAATCGGCGATACTGACCGTTGCCAAAGAATCCATCGGCAGCATAGGGACCAAAGCAAAGGACGTTGTTTTCATTGGCTTCCTGTATTGCAGGTCCAATGATTTCTTTCTCTTCGTTGCCTATCACGCCGTTGTCGCCACAGTGGGGGTTGAGGCCCAGAACAGCGATGCGTGGTTTTTGGATATTGAAGTCTTGTTGAAGCGAGGCGTCAAAGGCCTTGAGTTTTTCAACAATAAGGTTCTTGTTGATAGCGCTTGCCACTTGGGCAATTGGCAAGTGAGTTGTCACGAGAGCCACTCTGAGTTTGTCGCTGCACAATATCATCAGCGCTTTTTCTCCTTCGCCCAAGCTTGCTTCGAGATATTCGGTGTGTCCAGGGAACGAGAACTCCTCGCTGTGAATGTTCTCCTTGTTGATAGGCGCGGTGACTAGAACGTCGATAACACCCTTCTTGAGATCGCTCACTGCAGCTTCGAGGGCCATGAAGGCAACCTTTCCAGCTTGTTTCCCAGCTTGTCCAAGGTCTATTTTCACATCCTCGTTGATGACGTCTACAAGGTTGACACTGTTCTCTTTTACATATCCAGCATTGCGTGTGATGTTAAGCTGGATGGTCTGAATACCAAGCGCCTTGCGGTGGTAGTTCATAATCTTGCTCGACCCATAGATGATGGGCGTGCACAGTTCCAAAAAGTCGTTGCTTGCAAAGCATTTCATAATAACCTCATAGCCCACTCCGTTAGTGTCGCCATGGGTGATTCCTATACGTATTTTTCGGTCGTTACTCATTTGTGTATAAATAAATTAACTATGTTGTTGGGTGCCGAGGTTTACAATAAGGCCCAGCACTGCATTTTAAATAAGTCGGTAAAATTACTGCTTTTTTGCGAAACTGCCAACATAAAGGCTGTGTTTTTAGCATTTTGGCTATTAATAGCAGTCTAGCAAAATGTGTACAAAGAATGGGAAATCATAGTCCTTGTGTGAGGAATTTCCTTAGGTGTAGGTGCGTGATGCCGTTCTCGTCGTTTTGGGTGAGTAAAGGTGTCGTTGAGATGACATATTTCGGATAATTATCTTTAATGTCTCGAAGGTTGCCGAATTCACGCTTACGAGTTGCTTCGTCGGCAATGATATATGAGACTTGAACATACACCTTATGCCCTTGTGGTTTTTGGGCAATAAAATCAATCTCTCGGTCGCGCAATTTGCCAACATTCACTTCATATCCTAAACGGATGAGATGATTATAAACTATGTTCTCAATGACTTTCTCAATGTCTCCTTCACGTGTTCCTCCAACTATGGCATTGCGTATTCCATTATCCTCAAAATAATACTTATCGTTGCTCTCAAATAGCTTTTTGCCATGAATGTCATACCGGTTTACCTTGTGGATAATGTAGGAATCACACAGAATTTTGATATAGTTGATGATTGCCGACGATGTGATACTTTGCCCTTGTGATACCATATACTTTGAAATGCTGTTTGCCGAGAATATTTTTCCTGTATTATCGGAAAGGAAACGCACCAGATTTTCAAGAAAAGGAACATTGCGAATAGAGTTGCGCATTATCACATCTTTCAATAATACTGTGTTGTATACATCTTTTTGGTATTCTCTTGCATCTTGTTCATCAAGCCCAATTTTTAACAAGCCAGGAAGTCCACCAAACTGGATGTATAATGCCAAAGTGTCGTCGGAGTCGGGCAACTGATGGAATAGCATAAACTCCTCATAGCTCAAAGCCTGAACATATATTTCCTTGTAGCGTCCGCCTATTCTGTTACTCAGGTCGCTACTGAGCATCATTGAGTTTGAACCAGTAATAATTATTTCTATATTAGGAATTTCATAGTAACTCCTTAACGATTTCTCAAAATCTTTAATGTCTTGAACCTCATCGATAAGAATATAATTGATCTTATTTTCTTTGTATCGCTCGTCGATGTGCGCATTAAGGTCTTGATAGGTCTTTATATTGTCATAATCATTCTTCTCTTTGTCAATAAAGATTATGTTGGTTTGCTCATCAGTTTGGACTTTATCTTTAAACATGCGAAGAATATAGCTTTTCCCTACACGTCGCTGACCAGTCAAGATAATAATAAAGTCCTTACCAAGAAACTTCTCTATCTTATCAAGATAACTTTGTCTAATAATTGCATCCATATCTTTTATAATTGAAATTTCTGCAAATATAACAATTTTATCTTTTATAGAATATAAAACGATTAAAAAATTAAATTTATTTTTTATGATTTATAAAAATGAATGGGATGCTTGTTGCAACCATATCACGCAACAACTCAAAATATTTAAATTAATTATCTTTAAATTAATAGTAGAAACATACCAATTGCCAGATTAATTATTTTTAAAATAAAAAAAGCGCATGAAAACATTGGATTAGTGAATTTATTACTAATTTTGTGCAATAAATGAACAATCCTTTCAGTTTTGATTGTTATAACAGAATTATTATCAACAAACTTCATCGACAATGAGCGACAGCGTAGTTATTATTCCCACCTACAACGAGAAAGAGAATATAGAGGCGATTATCAAAGCGGTGCTGGGGCTTGAAGAGCAGCACAAGTTTGATGTGCTGGTTATCGACGACAACAGCCCCGACGGCACAGCGGCAATAGTGGAACGCTTGATGGAGGAAATTCCTGACCGCATCAACATTGTGAAGCGCAGCGGGAAGCTGGGTTTGGGAACGGCCTATATTGCAGGATTCAAGTGGGCGCTAGAGAAGGGGTATAGCTACATGATTGAGATGGATGCCGACTTCTCGCATCGTCCCGAAGATTTGATACCATTGCACAGGGCATGTGCCGATGAAGGCGCCGATGTGAGCGTGGGCTCTCGATATATCAGTGGTGTAAACGTGGTGAACTGGCCCATGGGGCGCGTGCTGATGAGCTATTATGCTTCGGCTTATGTGCGCATCGTTACAGGCATGAATGTGCGCGACACCACTGCTGGTTTTGTGTGCTACAAGCGCGAGGTGCTCGAAGCCATCAACCTCGACGCCATCGAGTTTAAGGGCTATGCTTTCCAAATTGAGATGAAGTTCACTGCTTATCAAATGGGGTTCCGCATCAAGGAAGTGCCCATCGTGTTCATCAACCGTGTGCTTGGCACAAGCAAGATGAGCGGCGGCATTTTCAGCGAGGCGCTCTTCGGCGTTATCAAGCTGCGTTGGGACAGCATCTTCAACCGAGCACGCTTCACTCGCCGCAACTAACCGCACTAGTTACAACTAAATACAAAAAGAGCCACACATTATTGAGTGGCTCTTTTTGCATTTATTCTAGTATATTATTTCCTGACAGGATTGTTCACCACGTTAGTTGGGTTTCCTTCCATGAAGGTGCGCACGTTGTTGACCACCACGTCCATCAGGCGCTGACGCGCTTCGGCACTTGTCCAGCCAATGTGAGGTGTGAAGTAGCAGTTGTCAAGAGCGAGCAAGGGATTGTCGGCAGCAGGAGGTTCCTGGCATAGCACATCAACGGCTGCGGCTGCTATCACGCCGTTCTTCAGTGCCTCGGCTAGGTCTTCTTCCACGATGAGTGGTCCACGGCTGGTGTTGATTATCATGCTAGTGGGCTTCATCAAGGCTAATCGATGTGCGTTGACGATGCCACGAGTGTCGGCAGTCAACGGGCAGTGCAGGCTAATCACATCGCATTGACGGAACAAATCGTCAAGAGTTTCAACGCGAGTGACATAAGGTGGCAAAGCCTCTTGTGGTTTGCTTGTAAAAGCGAGCACCTTCATGCCCATAGCCGCAGTGATGCGTGCTACAGTACCGCCAATGTTTCCAAGGCCCACAATTCCCATAGTCTTACCGTCAAGTTCGATAAATGGCGCGCTGCAATAGGTGTAGTCGATGCTTTGGCTCCACACGCCGGCCCGTGCCTCGCGGGTGTAGTGCTCGGCATGAGTTGTCATGTTGAGCAGGTGAGCTATAGCCACTTGTGCCACCGAGGCGGTGCTATAGGCAGGCACATTGGTCACAACGATGCCACGCTCGTTGGCAGCTTCAATGTCAACAATGTTAAAGCCTGTGGCAATAACGCCTATGCATTTGAGGTTGGGTAGTGCCTCAATAAGTTTGCGGTCGAAGACCACTTTGTTAGTTAACAACACATCGGCAGGTAACGCACGCTCAATAATCTCCTCGGGCTTGCTGCGCGGATAAACAATCACATCACCCAGTCTCTCCAGTGGCTCCCACGACAAATCGCCAGGATTGCCAACATAACCGTCAAGAACTACAATTTTCATGATTCAAGTTTTGTTTAATGGTTAAAATTTTTCTAGCGCAAAAGTAGTAGTTTTTCATTTAAAAAACAACCATCCCAAGTGAAAAACTCGGGATGGCTGAATTCCAAATAGGATTAATGTCATTAATTATTTGGCATTAACACCAAGCAATACATTATAAACTACTGTGATGTCAACTGCTGTTATAGAACCGTCGCCATCTTGGTCGCCGTAGGCCATTCCCTCGGTGTTGCCATTGAGGATGTAGTTATATAGAATTGTGATATCAACAGTGTTAACCTCACCGTCGCCATTCACGTCGCCAAGCGTGTTAGTGTTGGCCTTGAACGTAGCATTGATTGTGACATTGGCGGCTGGCATCAAGAACGTGTTATTCTCAATAGTAACAGGCTCACTGCCCTCAACAGTGTAGGTCAAGGTCTCGATCTCATAGCCAGTTGCAGGATTAACGGTAACGGTTACCTCTTGACCATATTGTGCTGTAGCAGGTGCCTCAACGGTACCATTCTGGGTCTCGGCCACGGTGATTGTGTAGTCGATTGCCTTGAAGGTAGCATTGATTGTGACATTGGCGGCTGGCATCAAGAACATGTTATTCTCAATAGTAACAGGCTCACTGCCCTCAACAGTGTAGGTCAAGGTCTCGACCTCATAGCCAGTTGCGGGATTAACGGTTACGGTTACCTCTTGACCATATTGTGCTGTAGCAGGTGCCTCAACGGTACCATTCTGGGTCTCGGCCACGGTGATTGTGTAGCTGATAGCCTTGGTGTAGTTGATAGTGTAGGTCTTCACAGTGTTGAGGTCATTGCTGATAACGGCAACAATTACTTTGTAGCAATCGCTGGTCTCAATAACTTTCTTTACAAGGTAAGCATGCTCGCTGATGAAAGTGGCATCAATGTCGCTGTCGGTGATAGTCTCGCCGTTAGCAAGCTCGAAGTTGTACTCATACACATCTTGTGCGAAGCCCTCAAGGGCAGTGCCCTTAACGGTGATGCCAGTAATAGCGGCGTTATAAACCAGGGCGACGTCGTCGATGTAGAGTACGTCTCCTTTAGCGCCACCGCCAGGTGTGGAGTTGGTCGAGAAAGTAACAAGCAGCGCTTGACCTGTGATGTTATTATCTATGTAATTAAAAGGTACCGAGAATTCAGTCCAATCACAAGAGGCGATATTGCTGATATCCTTGGCTGTAGCAAGCTTGTTTGTGTAAGTAGTGTTCTCAGGGTCTTGATAGTAGGTGCCGTCGGTGATTATTGCACTCATCGATGCTCGATAGGAAGTGCTTTTTGGCACAAATTTCGCCCAGAAAGTGATGCCGTCGGGGCGACCATGCATCACAGTGTAGTAGGGGTCATCGTTGGCATCTGTATTGGTGTCGCTGATGTCCATTCTGCTGCAGTTAGCAGGGTCGTTGGCAGTGGTGCTACCTGCATTCAGACGGCCAGTAGTCATGGTGCCATTTCCAACCACTCCAAAAAGACTTCCCGAAGTCATTACTGCGCTCTTGCTGCCGCCGTGGCAGTCGTCGCTCGATGTTAACGAGCCAGGAGCCATGGTAGCCCATGTGCCGGTAGCGCTCTTGAAACCATGCCAAGCAAGAGGCTCGCCATTGCCCTTGAAATTCTCAAAGCCGCTGTTCTTGATTTGATAGCCAGTGAGCTCGCCGTCTTGAGCGAATTTTACGTTAGTTATAGTCCCTCCGTTATTGATGTCGAGGTTGAGTGTCATGGCATATTGGTTGAAGGCCAGCACCAGGTTGGCATTTCCAGCTTCGATGTCTTGGTTGGTTACAACCGATGTGAGTCCATTGCTTGTAGTGCCAGGGGCGGTAATCTCAATGTTACCAATGCCGCTCACATTGTTTATTGCAACAGTGTAGTCGTTTCCGTTATTGTTGACTGTCACTGTGGCTTGCGACGATGTGCCATTAACAGTTAGTGTGCCGTTGTAATCGGTTGCCAATGCTGCCAGTGCAGTCACTGCAGCGAGCATTGTAGTGAATAGTTTTTTCATGTTAATTGTGTAATATTATTACCTATTAAATAAAGATGTTAAGTGCCAAAGTGCACTTGACACTTAACATTAGAATATAAAGAATTATCTTAGTTGTTTAAAAGGATGTTGTAGATTGCAGTAATGTCACCTGCGGTAACTTCACCGTCACCGTTTACGTCACCATATTTGCCGTTGAAGTCGGGAGTCTCAAACTTAACGTAGATGAACTGATCCATAACACTCCTCATGTCAATGTCAATGTCGGCTTTGGCCTTGGTGCCGTCGAACTGCGCTGCCAGAACGATAGGTACATTACCCAGCAATGGGCCATACCACATTGGTACATTTGGGTCATCGCCGTCTTGAATATTGATAATTTGGTCGGCAACTACAGTAGTAGTGCCATTGATGGTGTAACCTTTCATGTTGTCAAGCACAATATTGCCAACATCCATGGTGGTTCCATCGGTGGTAAGGCGGAAGTTCTTGATGTTTAGCACATAGGTGCCATCCTCGTTTTGGTTAATTGTAATGGTGGCATCTTGAGTGGTTGGCTCGTTGTTGATTGTCACAGTGATTTTACCGGTATAGTCGGTAGCAAAAGCGCTCATTGCAAGAGCTGCCGCAGCAAAAAAAGTGAAAATTTTCTTCATGATTTAAACGTTTAAATTATTGTTTCCTAAATTTTTTGTTTCAATATTATTGTGCATTATGAATTATGCATTATGCATTATTTAAACCTGTAGGCAATTCCTATGGTTCCATAGATAGGGTAGAGCGTTTGGTCAAGAGTCTTGAAGCTGCTCTTGAAGAATCCACTCAGACCCCAATTCAGGTCGGCGTAGACTCCAAACTTGCGTGTGAAGAAGTAGTCAACGCCTAGTCCCATGCCCCACTGCACTTTGCGCACGTCTTCTTTGAAGTCGTAGTCTCCGCGGTCATCTTTAGTGGTGCCCAGCAGAATTTTTGGCCCAGTGGGGTCATCCACACGCAGGTAGCCGTCATAGGCAAAGCCTTCGAAGCCACAGCTGGTTACATAGGAGAAATACGGGCCGAACTTGAGTTTCCACTTGTCGTTGAACTTATAAACCGCTTGAATGGGAATGGTAAATGTCCACTGCACGGCATGACTGTCGTTCTTGCCGGTGAACACGCCTTCCAGCGACTGGCCGTCCTTGGTGATCTCCATGTGATAGTTCTTTACCGTGGCATCGATGTGCATAGCCTTGTTTTCAAAGTGAATTCCGGCTAGAATGCCCCAGCGCTCACTGGCGGGCTTGATTAGGTCGGCGCCAAACGAAACATTGGGTTGCAGGATAAACTTGTTGAGTTTCCTTATTTCGGCTGGCATGCCCATTGGAGCTGTGCCACCAATGGAATAACCCAATCTTCCATAGCCTTCCACTTTGCGGAAAAAATTCTGCAAGTTTTGGCATCCGCCGTCATTTTCCATGATGGCCCAAGCACTCATTGAAGCTAGGACACTGATTAATACTGTTGCTATATATCGTTTCATCTCAAAATCTGATTACTGATTACTGATAACTGACAACTGATCACTCTTTCTCTTCGCAGGTGAGTTTAACGCAGTCAACTTTCAAAGTGCTGCCTATCGCGCCTTCAAATGTTGCACCATCAATGCTCGACGAGAACACAATAGTGAGGTTATAGCCTCGGTTGGCTAGCATGTCGGGGTTAATCTCTTTCTTGTACTCATACTCAATGTCAAATTTCACCCATTCTCCGTTAGTCTCATTCACGTTCTTCACGCGTGCCACAGCCACAATGTTGTCGCTTGAGAGCACGTTGTCGCCATAGAGCACTAGAGGATTGCCATTGCGGTCGTGGTTGATATAGAGTACAGAATAGATGTCGCCAGCATCGATGCGGTCGGGGTGCTCAATGAATTGCTTGTCGGTGAATGGTGCGCTGGGGCTGTATTGGTAGTAACCAGAGAGACGCACGGGCTTTTGGATAAATGGAATACCAAACTCAGTGGCTAGCATGGGATTGAATAATGCTTTAGCCACATTAAATTTCCCTAAGAACATATTTCCGGCAGCGATGGGCTTGGGGTTGCTTCCCATGTGGCCTAAAGGACCTGTGTCGCGGGTGATGAGCAACACGCCATGCCCATCATAGCCGTTTTCAAGAACTGAAGTGGGGAATTCGTCGGCTTTGGCTTGACTCATTGAGAGTCTGAAGCCCAAGTTTCCTGTAGCCCAGTCGTCGCCAAGCGAACCGTCGGCGAGAGAGTTATGCCATACGTAAAACTGGTGATATAGTGGATCGAGCTCGAAATGCTCGAAATCAAAATCGATTTCAGATGTGGTGTAACGCGCCATGCGGTTGCACGATACTTGGTACTTGCGGCTCCACTTGCCATCCTCGCTGGTGACAGTGTAGGTCACGGGGCCATCGCTGAAGTCGTGCGCCGTTCCACTGGCAGGAGTGATTGTGGCTCCAGGTGTTATTTTAAACTGTGGTGCAAAGGCTGTTACATCGGCATCATCACGCATCGAGAACACAATTTTGTCCTCATTGCTGATAACGTTGATGAGTGTGTCGTTGGCATTATAGAAGCTGGCTTCAAGGTCGTCCACATGCACCCATGCCATCTCGATGTCGCACTCGGCGTTGAGTGGCTCTTCCTTAAAGCACGAAGTAGAGATAACTGCAAGTGCTATAACTGCCACAGCAATAAATGTTTTGTGATTGAAAAATCTCATTTCAATTATATCGTTTTTTAATAAAAGTCAATTCAAGCTGCAAAGGTAGTAATTTTTTTTAAATTATATTATATAAATAACAGAAAATAAACTACAAAACAATAAATAATATTTAATGCTATTTTTATTTTTTTGTTTTTAAATAAAATTACTATATTTGCGCCGCAAAAGTTAAGAACTTGGAGTTTCTTATGATAAATTAGAGCAAGCGTCTAAACTTATTTACTTTGTAGATTATTTCTGAATGATAGATAAATTAATACGACAGTTATTTGAACTGAAATGGTTTAAGAAACTGAAAACCAATACAGTTCCACGATGGATGATATTGCTTATCGACATGCTGCTTGTAGCTTGTAGCTACGGT
This sequence comes from uncultured Bacteroidales bacterium, assembly GCA_902792435.1. Lineage (GTDB taxonomy): Bacteria > Bacteroidota > Bacteroidia > Bacteroidales > Muribaculaceae > Sodaliphilus. Next base: position 44,842 of record CADAZN010000004.1, on the reverse strand, counting down.
GTGTTTGTCATTTCAAGCCTAAACCCACAATTAAGTGATAGCGCCTTTGTGCTCATTCGCAACTTGGTTATTATTGTTGCGGTCTATGGGTTAGTTACCTATCTTACTAAGAGTTACACTTGTGTCATTCGTCTGTCGGTAATCGAGGATTTATATCGTGAGTTTATTGTGGTGTTTGTCTCCACTCTTATTCTCATTGGAATAAATCTTGTTTATTCGGCAGTGACTCAGGACGTGCTATTCAGCTATTGGGGAGTGATTTATGTGGGAGTGTTGTCATTTGCCATGCTTACTATCGAGAGGCTGGTAATCAAGTATATATACGCTCGCATCACAGCAACTGAGAGCAACCGACGCAAGGTTCTTGTGCTTGGCACTTCGCTCGACTCGTTGATTCTTGCTAACGCTCTTAAAAACGAGATTGGAGGCAAGTATGAGCCAGTAGGTCTTTTGAGTATCAAGAGTGGCAAGGACAAGGACGAAATCAACGGCTTCAAGGTTTATAAATATCGCCCTGAGGATGTGGTGAAAATCTTTGTCGGAGGTGGCATTCATGCGCTCATTTTTGACTCGTCAAATATTAAGCTGATGCGTAATGGTTTTGCCGATGCTTTTATCGAGAATAATGTCTCGCTGTTGGCTATTAACAAGGTTGAGGAGTTTGAGCTCGATGATGAGCGTGAAGGCTCCAACATTTCAACCTATATCAAGGAAGTGCAGATTGAGGACCTTCTTGGCCGTGATCCCATTGTGTTGAACAACACACTTGTACGTTCACACGTCAAGAATTCGGTGGTGCTCATCACTGGTGCCTGTGGTTCAATAGGTAGCGAGATTGTGAGACAGGTAGCTAGCTACAAGGCTAAACTCATCGTGCTTGTTGACCAGGCCGAAACTCCTATGCACGACCTGAGCCTCGAGCTGAAAAAAGACTTCCCTAATAGTGATGTGGTGCTATATATGGGCGACGTCCACAACCATGCGCGCATGGAGGAGGCTTTCAAGAAATATCAGCCCAAATATGTGTTCCACGCTGCTGCCTACAAGCACGTGCCCATGATGGAGCTGAACCCCACCGAGGCAGTGCTCACCAATGTTGAAGGAACTAAGAATGTTGCCGATTTGGCTCTGAAATATGGCGTTTATAAGTTTGTGATGGTGTCTACCGACAAGGCTGTCAATCCTAGTAACATCATGGGTTGCACCAAGCGTCTTGCCGAGATTTATTGCCAGTCGCTGTTCTTCGACGCTCAAAAGATGGGCAAGAAAACTCAGTTCATCACCACTCGATTTGGTAACGTGTTGGGTAGCAATGGCTCGGTAATTCCATTGTTCCGCAAGCAAATTGAGAGTGGTGGGCCAGTGACTGTCACTCATCGCGACATCATCCGTTACTTTATGACAATTCCCGAGGCTTGCTCATTGGTGCTTGAGGCAGGATGCATGGGGCACGGTGGAGAGATTTACATCTTTGATATGGGCCAACCTGTACGCATCTACGACCTCGCAACCCGCATGATTTCGCTTGCAGGTCTGCGACCCAACATCGACATAAAGATTGAGGAGATTGGTCTGCGTCCAGGCGAGAAACTCTATGAGGAGCTTCTCAACGACAAGGAGAACACCGTCAAGACCGACAACGAGAAAATCATGATTGCGCAAGTGCGCAAGTATGACTACCTTGACGTGTGCAACAACATCGATAATATCATCGAGCTAGCTCAAAGCGGAAGCATTCACGACATGGTGAAGGGCATGAAGCAATTTGTGCCTGAGTATAAGAGCATGCACAGCGAGTATGAGAACATCGATCACGAGCTCGAAGAGGGCAACAAGACCGACAACTATTATTTCAATCCCACAGCACCGGTAGGAAAATAGTTTTAGATTTTGTCGACACGGTCGATTATTTGTTTGAAAAAGTTCTTGATTAACAAGATAAAAGGAGGTGTGTCAAAATTCTGGTTTAGTGCGCTTCGCGCAGAAATCTAACAAATCATCACAAATCAAACATTATTTAATTTATTGGTTTCAAGAAAATTAATTATTTGTTAGATTTGGAACAATTTGAATGATTTCTCACGCGTAGCGTGACTCCTCTATTTTGACACACCCTCTTTATGTTAAAGTCTTGTCAGCTCCCCCCTCTAAAGGAGTAAGGCTTTAAAGGGCAATAATCATGGGGCAGATATTAAATTATTGGAAAAGGAATTATTTCTTATTCTTTCTTCTCATCGAAACAGGAACTGCAATGGCGGCGATGAGCACTGCGGCGAGGGCTCCTGCTGTGACTTTGCCTGTTGTCGTACTAAGCCAATTCATGATGGCGTTGCTCGATGAGGCATTCCCGTTTCCATTCTCTTTGGCTGCAACAGTCGCGCTGTCGCTGTCTGCCGTCTTGGGGGCAGGAATTACTGGCTCGGGCTCAGCATATTCAATGTGGAAGATGTCGACTGCCTGGCCTCCGTAGTCATGTCCGTTAGTGGTGTGTTCTTGTGATGTGATAATCACTGTCTTACCATCGTTGCTCACATCAAGTCCCACAGGATAGGAGTCGGCAGGTACGTCAGCAATTTTCTTCATGGTGCGAGTGTCAATCACGCTCACGCAACTGGCGTCATTGCATGCGGCAAAGATATATTTTCCGCTTGGCGAGAACTCGATGGTACGAGCGCCTGCACCCACTTTGCAGTTCTCCCATCCGCTGATGCTGCCTTTTTGGTTGGTCATATTTTTTGCCACATTCATGAATTCATCAAACTTGATGCGTTGCACATATCCTGCAGCATTCACGCTCAAATAGATGTATCCGTCTCTAATGAGAATGTGTCGCACATTTGACATCATGCCCGTGATGCGTCCCAAATATTCCTGTTTTTGTGCATCGATAACAGCCAGTCCACCGCTACCACCCATGCAGCACACAATGATATACTTGTCATCGGGCGTGAATGCTGTGCCTCGCAGGCAATAGCCGCTGTGGTTGTTGCGGTTGATTTTCTTGCTGGTGCCAAAGTTCAGTGGCAGGATATAGTCCACAACGAGCATCTTGGTGTAATGCCAGTCTTTGGGATTGTTGCTTGAGATATCGATTAATCCAATGGTGTTGTCGCCCCAGTGGGTTACAGCCAGCGTCTTGCTGTCGTGTGAGGTGGCGAGCATCTTTGGCAATGGACCTGTTTCAAAAAGGCGAATGATTGAGTCACAGCGTGTGTCAATCACCGCCATTGCCGATGGCTCAATGGCGTTGAGGTCGAAGGTGCGGCGAAAGTAGGGCACCCACAAGTAGCGTCCACCATGCGAGAAAGCGCCCTCAACGGGCTTTCCCATGAAGGTGTTAGGCTTCTCCCATTGCTTGTGCCACTTGAAGAGGCCGCTCGATGGAGCCCACAGGTGCTTGGAGTTCTCGTCGGTGAAGTCGTGATGGATGGTTTTGAGTTTCTTGTTGGTTGCCATGTCATAGGCAATGGTAACTCGGCCTTCCAGCGAGTTGATATAGTATTTCTTTCCATCGGGAGTGATGTTGGCCGACTTGGGAGAGTTGATGTCGGTGTCATAACTCTCGGTCATTGATGGGCTGAAATTCTGTATCCTGCCGGCGAATGTTATTTTGAGCTTCCCGTCGGTCGATGTTGTCACATCACCTATGTTGGGGTGCACTACTGCGTTGCAAGTGAGGCTTGTGGCCAATATTGCCGCAACAAGGGCTATTAATGATTTAGTCCTCATGTTAGAATGGGTTTTATTTTTTCTTTCTCTTCATCGAAACGGGCACTGCAATGGCAGCGATGAGCACAGCGGCGAGGGCACCTGCTGTGACCTTGCCTGTAGTGGTGCCCAGCCAATTCATGATTTGGTTGGTTGAGTTGGTGCCGCCTTTCTCTTGGGCAGCTGCAGCTTTAGTGCTGTCGGGCTCCTCGGGTTGAGGCTCTTTGATTACGGGCTCGGGCTCTGGATAGTCAACCTTGTAGATGTTGACAGCGTTACCGCCACCACCTTTTCGGCCTTGTGATGTGACGAGCACATATTGGCCGTCATTGCTTATGTCAAGTCCCACAGGGTAGGAGTCAACAGGAATTTGGGCTATCATCTTCATGGTGCGGGTGTCAACCACACACAGGCGGCTGGCATTGTTGCAAGCAGCGAAGATATATTTTCCGCTTGGCGAAATCTCGATAGTGCGAGCGCCAATTCCCACCTTGCAGTTCTCCCATCCGCTGATGCTGCCTTTCTTGTTGGTCATTTGCTTGGCGGCTTCCATAAAGGTGTCGAGCTTGATGCGTTGAACCACACCAGCGCTGTTGATGCTCAGGTAGATATAGCCGTCGTTGAGCAGGATGTGGCGCACGTTGTGCATCATGCCCTGCATACGTCCCAAGTACTCTTGGTTCTTGACGTCGATAACAGCAAGGCCACCAGCTCCTCCCATGCAGCAAATGATGAGGTATTGGTCATCGGGGGTGAACACTGTTCCACGCAGGCAATATCCGCTCTCGGAGTCACGGTCTACGTGGCGGTTCCCAAAGTTTAGAGGTAGCTCATAGTCAACTACCAGAATTTTGGTGTAATGCCAATCGTTGGGATTGGTGCTGCTTATGTCAATCAGTCCCACGGTGTTGTTTCCCCAATGGGTAACGGCAAGCGTTTTTCCGTCATGCGAGGTCTTAACCATTTTGGGCAGCGGACCAGTTTCCATGAGTTTGACAATCTCGTCTTTTTTGGTGTCGATAATTGCCATTGCCGATGGCTCCACGGCATTGTAGTCGTAGGTGCGTCGGTAATAAGGCACCCACAGGTAGCGGCCACCATGCGAGAAAGTGGCCTCAACGGGCTTGCCCATGAAGGTGTTAGGCTTGGTCCACTGTTTATGCCACTTGAAGAGGCCGCTCGATGGAGCCCACAGGTGTTTGGAACCTTCATCGGTGAAGTTGTGGCTTATGGTTTTGAGCTTTTTGTTGCTTCCCATTTCATACACCACAGTCTTTCCTCCCTCAAGGGAGTTGACATAGAATTTCTTGCCATCGGGCGACACGTTCACCGACTTGGGTGAGTTGATGTCTGGGTCGTGGCTGTCCTTCATGGCAACACTGTAGTTTTGCTTCTTGGCAACTAGAGTGAGAGTGAGTTTACCATCGTCCGATTTCGCTGTTTCTCCCACCTTGGGGTGCACTATACTCTGGGCGAGAACGTTGCTTGCTATGATAGCAGCAGCGGCGAGAATGATTTTGCGCAGTTTCATTGTAGTGTTATAGTTTTTATTGTTGTGATTTCTTTTTAGTTTTCTTGTCGTCGTCTTTCTCGGCTTCTTTAACTTTGCCGGCTAGCATGCCGCAGGCGGCGGCTATGTCCTCGCCACGGCTGCGCCTGATGGTGCAGGTGATACCCTTGCTGTTAAGGTAGTCGCGGAAGTAGGCCATACGCTCGTCGCTCGAGGTGCGGAGCTTGGCGGCACCGGGTATCATGTGATAGCGAATCAGGTTGACGCGCACGTGCTCATTGGGCAGGATTTCGCGCAGCGCCTCGGCGTGCTTGATGTCGTCGTTGAACCATTGCCACATGATATATTCCACCGATAGGCGGCGCTGGTGAGCGAAGTCATACTTACCAAGCAGCTCCATCACTTCCTTGATGTGGTATGCGTTCTCGATGGGCATCAGCTGGCTGCGCTCATCCTCAATCGCGTTGTGAACGCTCACGGCGATGTGCACGTTAGTTGTCTCGCACAGCACCTTGAGGGCGTTTTTCACGCCCACGGTCGACACAGTGATGCGCTTGGGGCTCCAAGCGAGGCCCCAGGGAGCTGTGAGTATCTCGATTACTTTGAGCACGTTGTCGAGGTTGTCGAGTGGCTCACCCATTCCCATGAACACCACGTTGGTCAATTCCTGGCTCTGTGGAACGCTGAGCACTTGGTTGATGATTTGGTTGGCGGTGAGGTTGCCGTGGAAACCTTGGCGGCCCGTCATGCAGAAGTAGCAATTCATGCGGCAGCCTTTCTGCGACGAGATGCACAGAGTGGCGCGGTCGTCCTCGGGAATAAAGACGCTCTCAACGGCTTTGTCGCCGCCAGCGTCAAAGAGGTATTTGACTGTGCCGTCCTCGCTCGTCTGCGCGCTTTGTGGCGCATAGAGCCCAACGCAGTACTGCTGCGAGAGCAGCTCCTGATTAGCTCGGGAAATGTTGCGCATCTCCTCCAGCGAGTGAACTCGCTTGCCATATATCCACTCGGCGAGTTGCGTTGCCACAAACTTTGGCATTCCCAGCCCGGCTGTCACTTCACGCAGTTCCTGCAGGTTCATTCCTGCTAGCGGTTTGAGTTTCTTGCTCTTGGTTTCCATCACTTCTAGCTATTTTGGTCATTTTTAAATAAGAACGTGCAAAGTTAATTATATTTTTGCCAATTTCTAGAATAACGGGAGCCAAATTTGCGCTTTTATGTTTAAATACATAAAAAACACGCCCACAGCGCTTGGCTTTAGGCGTGAAATATAGTGGAAATGTGTGTCTTGCTGTTTAAGGATCAATGGCGATGTCGTCGTTGCGGTAGGGGACGAGTCGCCCGCGCAACGTGATTTGTCCTCTTCCTAGTGTCGGGTCAATCATTGCCATGGCTTGGTCGCTTCCCTTGAAGAGGGTGAGGGTGACGTAGGCGTTCATTGATCGACCTATCATGTTGAAGGTGACAATCATGTTGCCTTTCTTGTCCTGCTTGGCTTTCATGTTGCTGATGCGGCCGTGCAGCGTGACGCCTCCCAGCCCGTTAGCTCCTGCGCTGATGACGTTATAAGCAACCTGGAAAATGCCCTTGTCGCCCTGCATGAGCAGGAAGTTGGAGTTGTCGTTGAGGCCCATAGCATAGCTGCCGTAGCTGTTCCTCACTTGAGTTGCCTGCAGCACAAAGTATCCATCCTCGATGGCGTCAATGGCCTTGAGGTGGAAAATGGAATCCACAATCTCATGATCCTTGTTGATGCGCTCTTTGCGCTCTTTCTTTGTCTCGTTGGCAGGGATGGGTGTATTTTTCTCTATCACATAAATGTCGTCATAGTCTTGTGCCATTCCCACCGATGGCACTCCAAGCAATACCGCTAAAAGCAGTGGTAATATGAAATTATAGTTCTTCATAACAAAAATGGTTTTTGGGATGATTTGTTGCAAAATTACATATTATAAACGCAGTGGTCACAATTTTACTGCATGTTTTTTCCAATTTTTTTTCAAGAAAATGTTATTTTTGCAAGCAATTAATATTTTTATTATGGAAAACGTGAAACAGATGTCTTGGTTTGTCAAGTTTTTACTGCTTGCGGCCTTCGCGATGATGATGCTCATTGTAGTGGCACTTGTTACATTGGTGGCTTTTGGTGGCCGTTATACAAGTATGAATGCGCAGTTGACCATGATCGCATTGCAGAATTTGCTTATTTTCATGGCTCCAGTGGTAATACTTGCTTTGATATGTCGCTATACCGAGAAAAGACCAGTGGTGCAGACGTTGTGGATGAATAAGGCCCCCACATTCAAGTCGATTGCACTCATTGTGCTCGTCTACATTGTGGCATTGCCTGCTATGAATTACATTGTGGAGTGGAACCAGGGATTACATCTACCTCATGAGTTGCGTGGTCTTGAGGACATGTTGCGTGAGATGGAAGATTCGGCACAAGGAGTTACTAGCGACCTACTCACAACCAAGACTTGGGGCGGCATGTTGCTGAGGTTCCTGCTGATTGGCATTCTCACTGGCATGGGCGAGGAACTTTTCTTCCGCGCTGGGATGCTTGGCTCGATGCACTTTAGCAAGGTGCAACGCCATGTTGCTGTGTGGGTTGTGGCATTGATATTCAGTGGCATTCACTTGCAGTTCTTTGGTTTTGTGCCCCGACTGCTACTTGGTGCTTGGTTTGGCTATGTGATGCTTTGGAGCGGTGAGGTGTGGACTCCCATTATAGCCCATTCTTTGAACAATGGCCTCGTCGTGGTATTCACATTCCTTGCCAACAACCACTATATCGAAGACAATCTAATTGAAACTTTGGGCGTCCCCGAGAAAGGTCAACAGCCATTGCTCGCGGTAGGTAGTGCGCTTGCAACTATGGTTGTTATTTGGCTATTTATGAGAAAAAAGAATAATCAAGAAGTATGAGAAAGTTCTGGTTAATGGCCATGGCAGTCATGGCACTCACGGTGGGGGCGCAGGAAGTGATTTGCCACCGTGGATATTGGGACACCGAGGGCTCAGCGCAGAATTCGATTCGTTCACTGGTTAAGGCCGACTCGATAGGGGCGTGGGGCTCGGAATTTGACGTGTGGATGACGGCCGATGGTGTGCTGGTGGTCAACCACGATGCTTCCTATCAAGGAGTTACCATCGAGACTGCTAAGTGGAAGCAACTCAAGGACATGCGCCTCAAGAACGGCGAGCCGCTGCCCACGCTCGACCAGATGTTGGAATGCGGAAAGCGCCTCACCACTCGTCTCATCGTCGAGATGAAACCTCACAAAAACAAGGAGCAAGAGAAAGAAGCTGCTCGCAGAATCGTGAAGATGGTTAAGGACAAAGGCTTGGAGGATAGGGTAGAGTACATCACTTTCTCCTATGCCGGAATGAAAAATCTAAAAGAAATGGCGCCCCTCGGAACTCCTGTCTATTATCTTAACGGTGAACTCTCACCAGCGCAACTTGCCGAGATTGACATGGCAGGTATCGACTACAGCATCAAGGTGATGCGTGAGCATCCGCAGTGGATTGACGAGGCGCACTCGCTTGGCATGAAGGTGAATGTGTGGACCGTCAATAGCGACCGCGACATGGAGTGGTGCATCAACTACGGCGTCGACTTTATCACCACCAACGCCCCCGAGCGCCTGCAACAGAAACTCGCCCCTTAAATCACGAAAAACTCACTGATTGGGTGTTTTAATGAAAAGTTTTTTCTAAATTTGCAAGTTATTTCTAAAAATGGAATAAAAACGACAAATATGGCATTGACTAGCTCTTTAGATAAATTAGGCTCTTACTGCATGCTCATGTGGCGCAGCATTGGAATTCCCGACAAGTGGCGTGAATTCTTCAAGCGATACATGGGTGAGATATATAAACTGGGCATCGACTCCGTTCCTTTGATCTTGATTGTGTCGCTGTTCATTGGTGCGTTGTGCACGCTGCTCATCAAGCTCAACATCAGCAACCCGTTGTTGCCGCGTTACACCGTGGGCTTGACCACGCGCGAGATTATCCTGCTCGAGTTCTCGTCGTCAATCCTGTGTCTTATCCTCTCGGGAAAGATTGGCAGTAACATCGCCAGCGAGATAGGCACAATGCGAGTTACCGAGCAAATTGATGCGCTCGACATCATGGGCATCAATAGTGCCAACTACCTCATAATGCCCAAAATTGCAGGTTTGGTCACCATTATGCCTTTCTTGGTGATTATTTGTATGGCAACGAGCCTCTTTGGAGGTTATATGATTTGCGTGATAACGGGAATCATCGATACCGATACCTATGTCTATGGCATACAGACGCTCTTCATTGAGTGGTATGTGTGGTTTGCGCTCATCAAGTCGCTGTTCTTCGCCTTCATCATCTCGAGCATCTCGGCGTTCTACGGCTACACCGTCAAGGGCGGCTCAATCGAGGTGGGCAAGGCCAGTACCGATGCCGTGGTGATGAGCAACATCATGATTCTGCTCACCGACGTGCTCCTGACCAAGTTATTAATGATGTAAAGCAACACGACTATGATTGAAGTAAAGAATGTTGAGAAATCGTTCATGGATGGTGATGAGCGCCGGCAGATTCTCTTTGGAATCAATGCCAAGTTCTATGACGGCAAGGTCAACCTGATAATTGGCCAGAGCGGCTCGGGTAAGACTGTGCTGGTCAAGAACCTGGTGGGCCTTTTCAAGCCCGATAGTGGCGAGATACTCTACGATGGCCGCGACATCACCAAGCTTGAAGACAAGCAGATGAAGGAACTTCGCAAGGAGATTGGTATGCTGTTCCAGGGTTCGGCACTTTTCGACAGCGAGACTGTGATGGGCAACGTCATTTTCCCATTGAAGATGTTCTCCAAGATGAGTCATGCCGAGCAAGTGGAGCGCGCTCAATTCTGCATTGACCGTGTGAATCTCACCGGTAGCGAGAACAAGTATCCCAGCGAGCTCAGTGGTGGTATGCAGAAGCGCGCCGCCATTGCACGCGCCATCGCGTTGAATCCCAAATACCTCTTCTGCGATGAGCCCAACTCGGGCCTCGACCCCAAGACGTCAATTGTGATTGATGAGTTGCTCTACGACATCACCCACGAGTTTGGCATCACCACCATCATCAACACCCACGACATGAACTCGGTGATGGGAATTGGCGAGAACATCGTCTTCATCTACAAGGGCCACGTGGGATGGGTTGGCAACAAAGACGAGATTTACAATGTCGACAACGATAATCTCAACAACTTCGTTTACGCAACCGATCTCTTTGCCGACGTGCGCAAATACCGACTCAAGCACGGCTACAATCGCACTCGCATCACTCAAGAGTAACTATTAAATAACCCCAGATATCACATTTTTTATTCTTTACAACTATGAAGAAAACATTATTTACATTATTATTGATTATTGCATCGATCGTAACCGTTAATGCCCAGAGCCTCACTGGCAAAGAGTGGTGCACCATGGTACCTGATGAAGATGGACAACAGATTGCAGTTGAAATGAAATTTGAGAACAATGGTACTTGTGAAATCGAACTTGCTGCTATCCAAGATATGAAAGAAGGCGGCATGAAGATGTCTATCGGAATTGAACTTGAAGTTCCTGGCACCTACAAGCTCGATGCTAAGGACCTTAAAATTAATCTTGATAAGGGAAAAGCCAAAATTGATTTCGACATCGATTTTGAAGGCGTGGACGCTCAAACCAAGGCTATGATGATGCAAATGATTAAACCAGAGCTTGAGAAAGGTAAAGCCGAGGCTAAGAAAGAAATGTTTAAGGTGCTTCCTGACATGGGCAACATGAAGGTTGTTTCTCTCGACAGCCACCGTCTCGTTCTTGCCGATAGCACTGGTGCCGAGATGACATTCTATGCAAAATAAGATTAATCGCTCTTATTTAGAATATTCAGAGTGCGAGGCTACTTAGTCTCGCACTCTTGTTTTTTGATAACCAATGCCCTAACAAATATTCTTAGAAAAATCGTCTTTTCGTTAGGAAAGTTTGACGGAATTTCTTAACTTTGCAAACCAAGAAAACTCCAAGTCCTTATGCACATCGTCATCGCCGGAAATATTGGCTCAGGAAAATCAACGCTCACCAAGCTGTTGGCGCAGCATTACGGGTGGACTCCGCGATATGAGTCAGTAACCAACAACCCCTATCTCGAAGATTATTATCACGACATTCAGCGATGGTCGTTCAACCTTGAGGTCTATTTTCTCAAGGAGCGATTCCGCGACCTGCTTGCCATATCTCAAGCCAAGGATGTTGTTTTGCAAGACCGCTCAATTTTTGAGGGGGTCTATGTCTTTGTGGCCAACAACCGCGCGATGGGCAACATCTCTGAACGAGACTTCGAGACCTACATGGAGCTCTTTGAGCACATGCTCTCGATTGTCAAGCTGCCCGACCTGATGATTTACCTGCGCTCGTCGGTAGAGCATCTGGTGGCTAACATCCAAAAGCGTGGCCGTGACTATGAGCAGACCATGCAAATCGAGTATCTCGACAATCTCAACCGCCGTTATGAGGACTTCATCACCAACCATTACAAGGGACGCGTGATGATTGTCGACAAGGACAATCTCGACTTCGAGAACCGACGTGAGGACTTCATCGGCATCACCAACCGCATCGACAGTCTACTCTATGGTCTCTTCCCAATGAAAAAAGATGAGGGATTAGAGATTTAAGAGACTGAGAACTGAATACTGAAAACTAAATTCTTAAAAACATGCATATAGCAATATCAGGAAACATCGGTTGTGGCAAGACCACATTAACACGTATGCTCGCCGAGCACTACGGATGGGAGCCACGTTTTGAATCAGTGACCAACAATCCCTATCTTGCCGACTTCTATGACGACATGGAGCGCTGGTCGTTTAACCTTCAAATCTATTTCCTCAACAAGCGTTTCAAGGATGTGGTGGAAATCTCCCAGAGCGACCAGGTCATAATCCAGGACCGCACAATCTTTGAGGACGCGTGCATCTTCGCTCCTAACCTTCACAACCAGGGCAAGATGAGCGACCGTGACTTCGAGACCTATCAGGACCTTTTCCAGCTCATGATGTCGCTGGTCAACAAGCCCGACTTGATGATTTACATCCGCTCGAGCATCTCGACACTGGTAGGACAAATTCAGAAGCGTGGCCGTGAATATGAGCAGACTATCCGCCTCGACTATCTCCAAGGTCTTGAGCGTCTCTACGAGAAATGGATTGAAGGCTACGATGGCAAGCTCATCATCATCGATGGCGACAACTGCAAGTTTGGTGATCGTCCCGAAGACTTCGCCAAGGTCACCGAGCGCATCGACGGCCTCCTCTACGGCCTCTTCCCAATCATCTGACGGCGAGTTGAGCGAATTTAGCTAATTAATCGAAGGCTTCCGCAAAGGTCGTGGACGTATCTAATTGATTTTTTCACAATATTTTAATAAACAAGAGGGGTGGCGCGAGCCACCCCTCTTGTTGTATTCTCGCAATTATCAATTGCTAAGCAAGATATTGTATACCACAGTAATATCAGTTGATGTGATTACACCATCACCGTCCTGGTCACCATTAACAATGGCACTAGTGTCATTGTTGAGCAGGTAGTTGTAAAGGGCTGTAATATCAACCGATGTCACCTCGCCATCGCCGTTAACATCACCAGCCACAACGCCACCGGGTATAATCTCGGTATAATGGATAGTGAAGTCGTCAACATAGGTCTTATAGCTTGAGGTGCCAGCGCTCATGCTGATGCGGTAGCGTGCTGGCACGTCCATGTTGAAGGTGTATTGCAGCGTTGCACTGCCATTGGCAGTAACTGTCGAGGTGGTCTCGCCATCGCTGTTGGCAACAGCATTCCAAGTGGCACCTTGGTCGGTAGAGCAATAGAGGATGAATTTGGCTGCGGTGGTCGATGAGTTGTAGGCATCAAAGGTTACCATGTAGCTCTGGTAACGAACGTCCTGAGTCATTGTGAGCGACGCTGGTTTCTTGAACACTGCCGAGTGCTCACCGTTGCAATAGTCGCTCGCGGGGTTGGTTACATAGCAGTTCACAAATTTCCATTTCGATAAAACACCCTGCACATCATCACTTGGTGGAGTGGTGACAACAGGCATCTCCTCAAAGTCCTCAACCACGCTGTGAAGCGACGAGTCATCGCCAATGGTGAAGTAAATCACACCATTCTCCTCGCGTATGTTGGTGATGTTATACTGGCAGGCAAGGCCGCTCCAGGTCTTGAGGTTTGGAGTAGTGGTGTTGGTGATAAATGTAGCACCTGCAGGGAATGCGTCATCGGCCTGCTCGTTGCCAGTGCCATTGCCGGCACGCAGCAGCACATAGTAGTTGTGGGCAGGGTTGCAGTTCACGTCGTTGCTGTCCCACACCGAGGAGTTGGTAGAGTCAACGCGGCAAATTAGCATGCCATGGCCAGGAGCGTAGGCATCCCAGCGTGTATTCTGGCGGTTCTCAAGATAGAACTTCACCTGGTTCTCGGGGCTATTGATAATGTAGCCTTCGCCAGTTGCGCCAATCTGGTTGAGTGAATACTCTCCCTTAGCGTTAATGACCTGAGCATTGGCAAAGCCAATTGAGTAGCGGTCATAGAGGCTGTAGGCCACTGGGGTGCGAGAGTAATTGTTGTAGCTACCTCCCGACATCACCTCCCAGTCGCCAGGAATCTGGCTCTGGCCACCGCCATCTTCATAGTCGGTGTCATAAAGGTCGGGCAGGCCAAGCACATGGCTGAACTCGTGGCAAATGGTGCCAATGCCGTCAAAAAGGCCATAGTATGAGTTATACAGATACTCGGTCGAGCAGGCATAGGTGCGTGCGCGCTTGCCGTCAACAACGATGTCCTCCCAATAGAGGTCGCTCTTGTGAGGCCACAAGTGAGTGCTCGAGCCATCGCTGTTTGAACCGCTACCGGCACCAATGAAGTAAATCATGTCGATATTGCCGTCGTTGTCACCATCATACTGGGTGAAATCAACTTGCGAGTTAATTTGTAGCATTGCGGCCTTCCAAATCTCGCCAGTGTTTTCCCACTTATTATGGTCATCAACCGAATAGTTAGTCAAGTGAACTGGACCATACACGTCGAAGGTGGGGCTGAAACGACCCTGGCTGTTGTCGGTGTAGTAGTCGCGCACACTACCGGTGCAAGCGCCATAATAGTTGGGGGAGCCGTCCTCGTTGGTGTAGCCAGTGTATCCCACCTCGTTGGCCATGCGGTCGTAGAAGTCATGCGCATCGCTGCGGGTGAACTGGCAATCATTATAATCCACCAGGATAATGATGCCACGGAAGTTGTTGTAGTCATACTGGGCTGCCTTAGCTCCGGCAGCCTTAGTAGCAGCATCAATTGGAGCTCGTTTCTGCTTGCCGTTACGAGCGGCAACACGGCTGAAAATGCCTTTCTGAAGGGTGCTTACAAACTGAGCCTCGCTTGCCGAGCGCTCTGTCACGTTGTGAGCAATCACCTTGCTGGGAACGAGGTCGTCGTTCTGGCTCTGGGCATAAACAAAATAGCCAGCAGCATCGCGAACGATGGTGTAGCCATCAACGGTGGTGTGGTAGTTAAAGAACTCGTCGCCAACGATTTTAATCATCAATTGGGTGCCATCGGGTTGAGTAACCTGGATGGGGGTGGGGACTGCGGGCACTGCAAGCGCTGCAAGCGTCACTAGTGCACTAGCAATCACAGTAAAGAATTTTTTCATGTGTTTAAGTTGTTTATAATTGTGTATTGTTTAATATTCTGCTATCACAACAGTAGTGGTGTCAAAACCACTATTATTATTATGTATTTGACAATAGCTCGCAAAGATATACTTTATTTTATTTATCTCCAATTATATCCACATTTTTCTTTGTAGCGAAATGGAATCGCTGGAATCACTGGAATCAGTGGAATCAGTGGAATCAGTCAACTTTTTTCAGGCTAAGGTGCTTCATCTTGAGATTCGTCGCTGTAATACTCGTTGTATTCTTCGATGGTTATCCTGCGCCCATAGGGATCGATGAGGTATCGTGAGGCATCGTAGATGGGTGTGAGGTCGGGTTCGAGTTTTATTTTTGGCATAGGGTTTTGGGGGAATGCACAATGCATAATGCTCAATGCACAATTAGGCATACTCCTCTTAGAGGGGGAACTGCCTTGAGGTTCCTTTTTCATACTCCCCCCAACCCCCTCTATTTTAGAGGGGGAGCTGCTACTTGCCTCGTCTAGACAAGAGGGGGAGCTGCTTTCTGCTCCATTTTGCTTAGAGGGGGAGGTGGTGTAGTGCTTGGTGAGGGTTTTTGAGACGTGGGATTGTGAGCAGCCGACGAGGTTGGCGATTTCTCTAGTTGTTAAGAAGAGTTTCTTGTATTCGATGATGGCTTGAGTGATTTGTTCGGGAGTGTTATAGCCGTTATCTCGTAGTAGTTGGCGCTCGTTGCCACCTGTATAGAGGTTGTTGAACTGCAGGAAGCCATTGTTCTCGTCGCGTCCGAACTGTGCAGTGATGACGTTGAACTCGTGGTAGGTGACGGGGCCCATGCGGTTCTTGTGGTGTTTAATATAATGTGTGATGTTGTTTTGCTTGGCGTTGTAGTAATTGGCACGTGTGAGTGAGAAGATGGAGTCGAAGGCGTAGGAATACTCGAAGGAGCCTGCGAGCGAGTCGATGGTAGTGAGCGAAGTGGGTTTGCGTCGCTTGGAATGTGCCAGAACAAGGATGGAAACAAGGAAGTGCTGCGACCAGCTCCGCAGAGTGTTGAGGACATATCGCACGTCGGCCTGGTCGCCCGAGCCGATGAGGTGAGTGATGTCGTCGATGATGATGACGGGTGCGCGTTCGGTGACGAAGTCCTTCTTAATGTAGTCGAGGATGCTGCGGCTGTCGAGCGGTGCAGTGGAATAGTTGGGGTTTAGTGGCTTGACGATAAATTCTCCGTCGCCAGTGCTGTAGTTGAACTTGTCGGTCTTGTATCTTGACTTGAACTGATGGGCAGCGTTCTCGAAGTCGAAGTAGAGTGTCTTGAGACCTCGTTTGTTTAGTTCGTTGGCAATTTGCATGGCGAGAATTGTCTTGCCGACGTTGGGCTCGCCGAAAAGGCACGCCATTTCACCTTGGTACCAGAGTCCGTGCCAAAGGTCTACAGCAGGGAAGGAACCTCCTGCCATAGAGGAAAGTGCTTGGGAGCCAAAAGGTTCGCCGTCTTTTTGGTAGAGGTTGGAGTTATATCGCAGTTCGTCGTCCATGCGACTGATGAATTCTTCGGTAATGGTTGTTGTTTCCATGGTATTTAAGTTTAAATTATTTTTTTGAGGCAAAGGTAGAGGCTTTGTTTATCTCAAAACCATATTAAAATAACAGGGAAGAGTTCACAGTTCATAATCTTGCCGCGAATCTACCTCTTTTAGTACAAGGCGCTTGCCTTGCAATACATGAACAACACCCACGCTGGAAAATAGCAACGTGAAGTGGTGTAAAATGGGTGCAAGTTGCAACTTGCAATACAGGACAACGCCGAACGTGGGTTTGACGGAGAGAGGGCGTTTCAAAATTCTGGCACACCCTCTTTCTTTTTTGTACGAGCCAATGGCTCGCAATACATTGACAACAGGCTTGCAAATCTTGTCTATTTTTAACATGAAATATTTAAGAAATTGATATAATTTCTATTTTTTGCTTGTTTTGTGAGATAAATTAACTAATTTTGCGATTGAGTTGTGGGAGCCAAGGAGTTGGCATTTTTCTCACAATCGACATATTAAAAACATAAGCATTCGCTATTATTTCGCGTTCAGCCAAAAGCGTCGCAAACTTTTAAAGGCATAACAAGCACGATAATAATAGTGCGGTAAGTTCGTATAGGGCTTACTGTCTCGTGAATATAGCAATGCTCACGCTTGGCGTGATGCATTCTTATTACGGGACAGAGGTGCCATGCGACGCTACCTCTTGCTGAACGGATAAGGTGTATCGCGCCTTTTCCGTCTCGGCGTGATTGATAGTTGGATGCGATATCATAACTATCAATCAATTATGGCGAATCAGAATTTATCGAATGCCAAGACTGCAAAGAATGACGAGTTCTACACGCAGTATGCCGACATCCAAAAGGAAATAAACGCTTATCTTGACTACGACAAAAATGTGTTTCGTGGCAAGACGGTGCTGCTGCCATGTGATGACCCAGAGTGGAGCAACTTTACCAAGTTCTTTGCCCAGAATTTTGAATTGCTTGGTTTGAAAAAGCTGATATCCACTAGTTATGCCCCCGAGAGCAAAAAGTACAAGATTCCCTATCAACCCACACTTTTTGAGACTGTTCAGCCATATTACAACCCGGATAAATCAAAGACTAATGGTAAGATTTTTATCTTGGAGCGTGACATCACTGGTGATAATCGCATCAATATTGATGACCTTGAATGGCAGTACCTTGAGGGAGATGGAGACTTTCGTAGTGAGGAGATAAAAGCCTTGCGTGATGAGGCAGATATTATTGTGACAAATCCACCATTTTCGCTGTTTCGTGAGTTTATTGGTTGGTTAGTAGAAGCCGATAAGAAATTTATTATTATTGGGAATATGAATGCAATTTCATATAAAGAGGTGTTTCCACTAATCAAAAATAATATTGTATGGCTAGGTGTGACTAGTGGCTCTAAAGAATATATTAAACCAGAAGGAGGTTTCATGAAAATGGGAAATACATGTTGGTACACTAATTTAGACCATGGCCGACGTCATCAGCCATTACAATTAATGACAATGGCGGATAATATTAAGCATAGCAAACATAAAGAGATACGAGGTCAAGAATATATTCATTATGAGAATTTTGATGCTATTGAAGTGCCTTATACTGATGCAATACCATCAGATTTTTACGGAGCAATGGGTGTCCCTATTTCTTTCTTAGACAAGTATTGTCCCGAGCAATTTGAAATTCTAGGACATCCTCATGGCGACTATGGCATTGAACTTGGCCTTAAACCATTTCCTCGTGAGCTAAAGGTTCAAAATAAAGGACTTAGAGATGGAGATCTATATTATTTGATTGAAGGGAAGCCTAAATTACCTTATAGAAGAATATTAATTCGCAAAAAGCAGTGAAGAAATGAAGACAACATTAGAGAAATATACCGTAGAAGAGATTTGTGACGGATTTGAGTATAACGAACTTGAGGGCAAAGGATTGTATGGTCTTGCTGGTAAGTTGACAATTCAGCCCGAGTATCAGCGCAACTACATATATGCTGACGGCAAACGTGATGTCGCCGTTATTGAGTCGGTGCTTAAGGGTTATCCGTTGGGGTTGATATATTTCAATAAGATGGAAGATGGCAAGCTAGAAGTGCTTGATGGCCAGCAACGTATCACGTCGCTTGGCAGGTTTGTCAAGAATAAGTTTGCTGTTAAGATTAACGGCCTGGAGCAGAATTTTGACGGATTAAACAAAGAGAAGCAAGAGAAGATACTGAACACCGAGCTGCTTGTATACATATGCGAAGGAGAAGGCGACAATGCCGAGGAAGAGTTGAAAGAGTGGTTCAAGATTATCAATACAGCCGGCATTGCGCTTAACAGGCAAGAGGAGTTGAACTCGGTGTATAGTGGGCCCTTTGTGACATTGTGCAAGGCAGAATTCAGCAATTCGCAAAATGCCAATATCCAGAAATGGAAGTCATATATCAAAGGTGTTGCCAAGCGTCAGGATTATCTTGCCACAGCCCTAGAATGGGTGAGCAAAGGCAAGGTGGACAGCTACATGAGCCAGCACCGCCGTGACACTAACATCAACGAGATAAAGACCTATTTCAACACAGTTATAGACTGGGTGGACTCGAAATTTGATGACGTATATCCCGAGATGTGCGGCTTGAATTGGGGCGAGCTATATGAGCGATTCCACAATATGGCCTTTGACCACACTAAACTGTCGGCAAAGGTGCGTGAGCTGATGAGCGATGACTTTGTGACCAACCACCGTGGCATATTTGAATATGTGCTAGGAGGATGCGTTGACCATAAACTGCTTAATGTGCGATTGTTTGACAAGTCTACGATGCGCAAGGTGTATGAGCAACAGACCATTAAGGCGAAGAAGAAAGGCTTGTCGAACTGCCCTTACTGCGCTATTGGTCACGACAACAACCGTGACCGAATATGGAAACTCAACGAGATGGATGCCGACCATGTTACGGCATGGAGCAAAGGTGGTGACACCACCATCAAGAACTGCCAGATGCTGTGCAAGACGCATAACAGGGCGAAGGGGAATAAGTGAGAAATCTCTAGTTTGGAGGTGGGCGGACGCTGTGTGGTGTTGCGTTGACAACGCAACATACGGGACTTTCCTGTTTTCCGCAATGGGACCGAAACCATAGATATGTGGACCATTACAACAATGGCCTCACTCTCGTGCATTACCTTGACATTGCCGTTAATGTCATGACATTATCATTTGAATTATGGATTGAGCGTTGTGCATTATGAATTATTTTTGTATCTTTGCAGTTTGAAAAATAGTCCTGTGAGACTGAAGAAATTCTAAATCATTGAATAACATTTTTATATCTCATATCTATTATGGCAGAGAATAACGAAATAAAACCCGTAGAGGAGAAGAAAGTCCTCAACTTCGTACAGCAAATTGTTGCCGATGACTTGGCAGCAGGTAAGAACGGCGGACGCCTTAACACCCGCTTTCCACCCGAGCCTAACGGCTACTTGCACATTGGTCATGCCAAGGCCATTTGCATGGACTTTGGAGTTGCCGAGATGTTTGGCGGCACTTGCAACCTGCGCTTCGACGACACCAATCCCCAAAAGGAGGACACCGAGTACGTAGAGTCCATCAAGCGCGACATCCACTGGCTGGGCTATGACTGGGGCGACCGTCTGTACTATGCCAGCGACTATTTCGAGAAACTCTACAACTTTGCCATCGACCTCATCAAGCGAGGCCTTGCCTATGTTGATGACCAAACTAGCGAGGAAATCGCTAAGCAAAAGGGTACTCCCACCCAGGCAGGAACCGAAAGCCCCTACCGCAACCGCAGTGTGGAGGAGAACCTCGACCTGTTTGAGCGCATGAACGCTGGCGAGTTT
Source organism: uncultured Bacteroidales bacterium (assembly GCA_902792435.1). Lineage (GTDB taxonomy): Bacteria > Bacteroidota > Bacteroidia > Bacteroidales > Muribaculaceae > Sodaliphilus. The sequence continues at coordinate 24,504 of CADAZN010000004.1, read as the reverse complement.
GACGAGGGTGCTCGCGTGCTTCGCGCCAAGATCGACATGGCGTCGAGCAACATGCACTTCCGCGACCCAATCATGTATCGCATCATCAAGACTCCACACTGGCGCACTGGCACCAAGTGGAAAGTATATCCAATGTATGACTTCGCTCATGGTCAGAGCGACTACTTCGAGGGTGTGACTCACTCGATTTGCACGCTGGAGTTCGTGCCTCACCGTCCTCTTTATGACTATTTCGCTCACCTTCTTGCTGGCGACACCGTTGATCAGTACTGCCCCCGCCAGATTGAGTTTAACCGCTTGAACCTCACCTATACCGTGATGAGCAAGCGCAAACTGCTGCAATTGGTGAAGGAAGGCCTGGTGGCTGGTTGGGACGACCCACGCATGCCTACTATCTGCGGCTTGCGCCGTCGCGGCTACACTCCACAGTCAATCAAGAACTTCCTTGACGATATTGGCTACACAAAATATGAGGCTCTCAACGACATCGACTTGCTCGAGCACAACATCCGCGAGGACCTGAACAAGAACGCCAACCGCGTGTGCGCCGTCCTCAATCCCGTGAAGGTGGTTATCACCAACTATCCCGAGGATAAGGTTGAGATGCTCGCCATGGACAACAATCCCGAGCAGGAGAATGCCGGCACTCACGAGATGCCATTCTGCCGCGAGATTTACATCGAGCGCGACGACTTCATGGAGAATCCTCCCAAGAAATTCTTCCGCATGACTCCTGGCAAGGAAGTGCGCCTGAAGGGTGGATATATTATAATGTGTAACGATGTGGTTAAGGACGATGAGGGTAACATCATCGAGATTCACTGCACCTACGACCCCGACACGCTGAGTGGCACTCCAGGTAGCATGCGCAAGGTGAAAGGCACTCTGCACTGGGTTTCGGCACGTCACTGCAAGGAAGCCGAGGTGCGCCTCTATGACCGCCTGTTTGCCGTTGAGAATCCATCGGCCGAGAGCGAGAAGGACTTCCGCGAGTTGCTCAACCCCGACTCTCTCAAGGTGCTCACTAACGCTAAGATAGAGCCTTACTTGGCCGAAATCGCTAAGCCCGAGGACAAGTTCCAGTTCCAGCGCATAGGTTACTTCTGCGTCGACCTCGACAGCACTCCCGACCATCTGATCTTCAATCGCACCATCACGCTGAAAGACAGCTGGGCAAAGGCACAGAAGAAGTAAGTAATAAGAAATTCTAGATATTCTAGAACTTCTAGAAACTCTAGAGCGATGCAGCACAAGGAATTAGTCGACACACTGTCTAAATCACTCGGCCGTAGCAAGAGTGATATCAATAAACTGGTTGAGGCTCTGAGCAATGTGGTTATTGAACGTTGCTCGGAGCTTGACAGCATTAGTGTGCCTCGTTTCGGCACAATCGACGCTGTTAAGCACAACGAGACAGTTGAAGTGGACGAGTCGACTGGTAAACGCATGCTGCTACCGCCACGCGTGGAGGTTGAATTTACAACTAGTACTGTCTTTAAGAAACGCCTCAACCAGCCATGAAAGAGAAGATAGCATTTCCGCAACTGGTTGAGCTGGTGGCCGAGAAGGCGAGTACCACAAGCCGCATGAGCGAACTCTTCCTGCAAGAGCTGTTCACCACCATTTCACAAGCTCTGGGAAAGGGAGAGACGGTGAAAATCAAAGGATTGGGCACCTTTAAAACCGAAAAGGATGATGATGGCAAAAATGTGATTTTCATCCCCGACAATGCGCTGGCCGAGGCTGTGAACGCTCCGTTTGCTCAGTTCAAAGCAGTGGAACTGTGCGACGGGGTGACACAGGAGCAGCTCGACGAGATTGACGCCGCGATGCAACCTGAGCCAGTGGCAGAACCTGCAACCGAGCCTGTTGAGGCTGTTGAGCCGGTGCAGGATGTCAAGCAGGAGGTTGAAAAGGAAGAAGAGGTTGTTGAGATTGTAGAAGTGCCTCAGCAAGATGAAGCAACTGAGCCACAAGAGGAGGCTTCCGTCGATGTGCCCAAAACGACGAATAAGAGAAAATGGCTGGCCATCGCCGCTGGTATCGCCGCAATAGCACTAGTTGCCGGAATTGCCACTCATTACATTAAAAATGGCTCTAACGAGACTGTTGCTCAGGCCGATAGCATCGCTGCGCCTAAACCAGCTGCAGCGCCTGTCGTTACCGACACGTTGCGCAATGACAACCGCTTGTTTGACATGGCGCAGCGCCATTATGGCGACCAAGCGTTTTGGGTATACATAGCTCTTGAGAATCAGCAGCAATTTCCTGACTATCACAAGATTCCTAAAGGGTCGGCTGTCGTCATTCCTCCTGCCGAGAAATATGGCATCAATAGCGACAGCAAGCAGAGCCTGAAAAAAGCTGCGAAGGCCGCTGCTGAGCTAAAGGCGGCAACGACTCAAAAAGTCGAGCCCGAGAAAGATGACAAGGCGCTCGAGAAAAAGGAATTGAAAGAAAAATCCAAAGATGCTGTCGATAAGAAGGAGGACTTAGAGGACAAGGCCAACGATAGTGGCCGCAAGCATCACCACCGCCACCATTAATCCCCTTGGATTATTGACAAGTCCTTCTGTGAATTATGCATTATGCATTATGCATTGTTAAAGGCGTTCCAGCCTTGGGCGCGGATTTCCATTTCGGCATCGTCGCGGGTGACTAGATAGGCTCCCAGCTCGGGCTTGGTGATGCGGCCAATGAGGCGCGCGGTCTTCATTTGCTCCACCTTCTCGTGCTCGGTGAGAGGCACAGTGAACAGCAACTCATAATCCTCGCCGCCGTTCATGGCAGCAGTTACTAGATTCATGTTCAACTCCTCGGCCATCACGGCTGTTTGATAGTCGATGGGAATGCGGCTCTCATACACACGGCATCCCACATTGCTGTCTTTGCAGATGTGCAGCAACTCGCTTGAGAGGCCGTCGCTGATGTCCATCATCGCAGTGGGGTGTATGCCCAGCTTGTGCAGCTCGGCAATGACGTCGGCACGAGGCTCTGGCTTGAGCTGACGCTCGAGCAGATACTCACGGCCAGCGAAGTCGGGCTGGAAGTCCTTTTGGCCCGCACTTGCCACTCGCTCACGCTCCAGCAGCTGCAGTCCCATGTAGGCTGCTCCCAAGTCACCGCTCACGCAAACCAAGTCGGTGTCGCGAGCTCCATTGCGATAAACGATGTCTTGCTCGCCGGCCTCGCCCAGGCAAGTGATGCTGATGAGCAGTCCTGTGACCGATGCCGAGGTGTCGCCACCCACAAGGTCCACGCCATATTTCTCACAAGCGGCATAGATTCCTGAGTAGAGCTCGTTGATGTGCTCAACGGTGAAACGTTTTGAGATTCCGAGCGACACGGTGATTTGTCGTGGAGTGCCATTCATGGCGTACACATCGCTCAGATTCACTGCCACAGCCTTGTAGCCCAAGTGCTTGAGTGGCGTGTAGGTGAGGTCGAAGTGAATGCCCTCGAGCAGCAAGTCAGTAGTGACCAAAGTTTTTTTGCCCTCATAGTCAATTACGGCACAATCATCGCCCACACCACGCAGCGTGGAAGCGTTCTTAACCTTAAAATCACGTGTTAACTGGTCAATCAGACCAAATTCTCCCAAAGTGGAAATCTCAGTTTCGCTCATCTTATATCGTTTTTGTTCAGTTTACAAAATTACAAAAAAGGGCTCAAAAACACAACTTTTTGAGATTAATAATCACCATTTGCCATTAGTTGCAGGACGGCTGTTCTCACATTCTCGAGAGTGACATCAAGCTTCATGGCTTGCTGCAGAGGCATGGAGGGAGGAGTCACAGCAATCACTTTATTAAACCCTAATTGGGAGGCTGTTACATTGGGTGCCATGCTGCCGCATAAAGCCACAACTGGGATGTTGCGTTTTCTTGCAGCTTTGAGCACTCCCATAGGAGCCTTGCCCATTGCAGTTTGCTCGTCGATTCGCCCCTCGCCGGTGATGACTAGTTGCGCGTTGTCGAGAACATCGTCAAAATGTGCCACCTCGAGCATGAAGTCTATGCCTTGACGCAACGTAGCACCAAGGAATGCCGCCATTCCTGCAGCTACGCCACCAGCCGCGCCCGCTCCGGGCATGTAGTCAATGCCTTGTGGCATGAAACGAGCGAAGTTCTTCAATCCTTGGTCGAGCACTTCAACTTGTTGAGGTGAGGCTCCTTTTTGTGGTGCAAACACTGCAGCAGCACCTCGGGAACCGTAAAGAGGATTGTCGACATCGACAAGTAGTGAAAACCTTACATCGGCCACCAGGCTTGCCATGACGCTAGTGTCGATGCTGGCAATGCGTCGCAAGTTCTCGCCACAAGGAGTGAGGACGTGTTGAGAATTGTCATAGAACTGGCATCCCAGAGCTGCCAGGATTCCCATGGCGCCATCACAGGTGGCACTTCCTCCCAGCCCCATAACAATGTGCCGGGCGCCGTGTGCAATGGCGTCGCTTATCATCTTGCCTGTGCCCAACGTCGAGGTCTTCATCACGTCGCGCTGCTCCTTGGGCACAAGCGCCAGACCACTTGCCGTGGCAAGGTCCATATAGGCCGTTGAGCTGGGGTGGTGGATGAAATAATTGGCTTTGACTTGTGGCAGATTCTTGAGAGGCCCTGGCACATCGACGCTAAGCGGTGTGACATTATCGTGCTGGAAGAGTTGCTTCAATGCCACCATGGTTCCATCGCCTCCATCGGCTATAGGGACAACAACAATTTTGGCATCGGCTTTATAGCTCAAGATGGCGTCCTTGATGCATTGTGCCAGTTGCACTGATGAGGCGCTTCCCTTGAACTTGTCGATGGCAATGACAATTTTCATTGTTGTGATGGCGTTATCTGGGCCAAAGTCAGTCAACTTGAATGACCAGGTAGTTGGTGTACTGCCAGAATAGGTTGTGGTTGTAGATGCGCAGAACTTTCATTCCGCCCACATCGACAATGCCATAGGACTGTGAATCGTGATTGGTAAGTACTTTCGCTTTTTTGCTATGCAGGTTTATTTCGTTAAGCGTACGCTTGTCGGCTTTAGTGAAATAAGACAGCATTATGTTGTTGCTCTGCATCACTTTAGTCTTCCTTAGAAATCCAGATTCAATGATTTTGTGAGCTTTAAGTTCCTTATTCGTACCTATGGCATAGAAACACTCGTTGAGTTCGTTGCTCAGTTGAAGAGCCTCTTCACGGGCTTTTTGTGCTTCTTCTTTGGCCTTGATATTCTCGCTGGTGACGTTGTTGTTTACTGTCTTTAGCGAGTCAACCTTTTGGTTCAGGTTGTTGATGGTTGTCTTGGCAGCATCGAGTTGGGCTGTCAGCGCGTCTATTCGTTGCTGTTGATCGGTGAGTTGTTTTCTTAAATCAGTAATGGTGTTGAGCATGGTTTGTCTTTCTTCCTCGCTGTATTTTGCCTTGGCTTCGCTGCGAGTTAGCTGATCTTCCAGCTCGGCGAGTCGGTTCATGCGGTCTTGCACCGAACTCTTAATCAACAGAATGTCGTTTCTTACTTGCTCTTTGCGCTCGGTAGTCTCATTTGACAATCCATCGTTGGTTACAATCTTTTCAAGGTTTTTAATGTCGTTGAGACCGTCGCTCACTTCATTGACGAGAGTGCTGAGCGAATTGGTGTAATCTCTCATTACCTTTGATGAATCGCTATAGTCGATTAATCCGTCTTCGTCGCCAAAAGCAGTGGAATCGCTTTCGACTAATATCGAATTGTCGCTTTGGGGTTTGTCCTTAGTGTGGCAGGCCTCCAAAGCCATTATTGCAACGATTAATGTGGCTATAACATGAATTTTATTCAGTTTCATCGTTGTTCATGTTTTGGTTAAACTTGTTCTTGAATTTAGCATACTTGTCGACCTTGACTGTTGGCTCCGAGGTCTTTCCCGCAACGAGAATCACAATCTCGCCACGCGGGGGTTCCTTGGTGAAAAAGTCGACTAATTCCTTTAGAGTGCCATTATGTGTGGTGTCGTGAAGTTTGGAAATCTCACGGCACACCGATGCCTCACGGTCGGCGCCGAAAGTGTCGACAAACTGTTGCAGCGTCTTGACAAGTCTCAGTGGCGACTCATAGAAAATCATCGTCCTGGGTTCATTGGCTAGCTCGGCGAGTCGTGACGCACGTCCTTTTTTTGCTGGGAGGAAGCCTTCGAAAGCAAACCTGTCGCAAGGCAGTCCTGAGTTTACTAATGCTGGAACAAAAGCTGTTGCTCCGGGTAATGTCTCGATTGGGATATTGTGTCGCCTGCATTCCCTTGAAAGCAGGAATCCAGGATCGCTTATTCCAGGTGTGCCAGCATCAGTCACCAGCGCCAAATCTTCTCCGGCTTCAAGCATTGAGATGATTGCCGCTGTTGCTTCGTGCTCATTGAATTTGTGGTAGCTGCGCATGGGAGTGGTGATGCCAAAGTGCTTCATCAGCACTCCACTCGTGCGTGTGTCTTCGGCAAGAATAAGCGCAACTTGGTTGAGGACCTTGATGGCTCGTTGAGTCATGTCTTCAAGATTTCCCACCGGAGTGGGCACCATGTAAAGCTTTCCTGCCATAACAATATAATTTAGTTAAAACTTAGTCCTATTAATCTGATGAATTCCTTTACTTCATCGGAATCAATGTCAAATTTCAAATCCTGTGTCAAGAAACGGGTAACTTGTTCCATGTCGCTCAAACTCTGCATGCGAGCAATGGCATCGTTAAATAGATTATTGTTGCCGTCAAAAAGTTCACGCTGGATATAGAATCGGTCATTGATGGAGAATGCCGAGAGGATGTTGCGCTTAGGTTGAATAGGTGTTGCTTGTGATGTGATTGGAGCTGCTGTTGTTGAAGTTGTCTCAACATTGCTCTCGCTCACTTCCTCGGCTTGAGGCTCAACAGGCGGTTCAGGTGCTACTGCCTCGTTGTGAACTGGAGTGATTGTGACTTCTTTATCAGTTGCAAGGCTGCACTCCTGCTTTTTGTCTCGCTCATTCTCAATTTCGGTAATTTCATGCCTGAGGGCATCAACCTTGGCTTTTAGAGAGTCAAGCACTTGTTGTGGCACATCGTCGCTGCGACGATGCATCACGTGTAATAATCCCTCTATCTCATAGATTTGAGTAAGCATTAAGTTTGTGCGACCTTCCATAATCTATTGTTTTAGCATTTAATTTGAGGTTGCAAACATATAAAAAATATATGAATAAAACCTCAAAAGGATGAAAAAAGTTAATGTTCAGGGTCGAAGATGCCAATGAGAAGCCTGTCAATCATGTTCTTTAGGTTGGGGCGGCTTCCGTGCCAATTGTTTACCAGAACTGCCCAGGCATATTGGGGGTTGTCGGCAGGGTAGTAGCCCACGTAGCATTGCACATCGCGCATAGAGCCCGACTTGACTGCAATGTGAGTGCTGATTGCGGTTTCAGGAATGATGGTGCCAATGCGAGCATTGACTCCCACTCGTGGCATGAGGTCAACAAGCCGCAGTTGCTTTGCTCCAAAGCGACGAGTTGCCATGTAGGTGAGCATGTCGGCAAAGAATCGCACTGAAGCTTTGTTGTTGCGGGCAAGACCGCTGCCATCGTACTGGAACTTGCCGCTGGCATCGAGCCCTCGTGCGGTGAACAGACTGTCGATAACTGCCACGCCCTCACTATCGATGGGTTCACGGCCGCTGTTGAAAGCCATGGCACGGAGAAGGGCTTCGGTGAACATGTTGTCACTGCGCTCAAGCAGCGAAGTGATGATGTCGGTAAGCACTGGCGACTTGTGGGTGAAAAGCAGCCATCGCTGGTTGCCTTTAATCTTGTTGTGATTGCCCACTTTGATGTTTTCTCGTGCAAGAGAATGTGCTAAGCTATCAAGAAGCAGTGCATCGGGGGTAGGGTTGGCCACATCAAAATAGTAGGTGGTATCTCTTGCTGTTCCAGTGAGCACAATCGCTGGATTGGCATACTCAAGCAGTGGCACCACATTGTCTTTATTCTCGTTACGCAGGCGGTTTATGATTTGTACGCCAGGCACATTAGGCTCAAAGTGTGCGTTGTCAATAGTTCCATCTCCATTGCCGTCAAAGACAAGTCGCATGCGGTTGTCGCAGTAGTTGAGTGCATGCACTCCCATGCCAAAGTCCCACGCCAGGTCGTCGGCACACCAGTCGCCATTGAAGGCAGGATAATAGTATCGAGACTGGTCAACTCGCAGTTTGCCATAAATTTCCTTGATACCTTGCTTCTTGAGGAATTCCACTATCTCGTTAACGATGTCGAGATTGTCTTTAAAATATACCGAGCCAAGTGTGGGATCGCCAACACCCTCAATCACGATATCACCATTGAGACAGTTGCCTTGAATCTCTCCTTCGAGGTAAACTGGTGTTTGGAACGTGAATTCGGCACCAAGCATTTCGAGAGCGGCCGACGAGGTGACAGTTTTCATAGTCGAAGCTGTGATGCAAGCCATATTTTCGTTTCTTACACCAAGCGTTTTCCCGTTATTCACGTCAACCACGATTACTCCCAGCGAGCCGTGGCGCATCAGGGAGTCGTCGACAAATCGGTCGATTGCTTTCTGGGTGCGTTGGGGAGTTATGTCTCTTGCTTGCAGTGCTGAACTCATTGCCGCAAGCATCATGATAAGAGCTATTACTTTTAGTTTCATGTTGTTATAGTAGTTCTTTGTATTGTGTTTGTAAGTGATTTTATTCCTCTTTTCCCCATTCTAGCAGGTTGGCGGCAATGCCGTCGGCAAGATTTACCAGTGAGCACAATGGATGCTCGTCGCGTGCTGCGTTGATGCAACGGTTGAGCTCGCTGCTTTGCATGGGCAGGTCCCAAGCCGCCATGTGCCACCTGATGGCGAGCAGCTCGTCGTCATAGATTTCCAAGCCGCTCATCAGTGCAAGCATCGCCGACTTCTCGCCGTGTCCCATAGGGAAATTACGGTAATTGATGTCGTAGGATTCGACTTCACGCCAAATTCCGTCTTCTCCTTTGCGCTTTTTAATGGTGGGGTAATATATGTCGGCTTTACAGATGTCGTGTAGTAAGGTGGCGATTATAACACTGTCCTTGTTGAGCGCATCCTCCAGCTCGGGTTTCATGGCAATTACCATTTCTCGCAGTTTCAGTCCTGCGTGGCATGTGTTAAGTGAGTGACGCAGCAGTCCTCCATCGGTGTTGAGGTGGTGGTTGACGCTTGCTGGTGCAGTGAAGAATCTCATCTTTCCGTCGTTGAGCATCTCAATTAGCTCGTCAACACCCTCTCGTCCAGTGTCTTTGAGAAGTTTAATAAACTCGGCTTTATAGCTTTCAATCTCCAATTTGTCCATAAGTTGTCAATCTTTTATATTTTTCTTTCTTCTCTTCTTTCTAGTCTTTTTATTCTTCATTCTGAGATACTTCACCCAGGCAAAGTGCTTGCGTTGATCAATGTAGTCAAAATCGCTCTCATGTCGGTAGGCTTCTCTCTCAAAACTGATGCTCCTGTAGGCATTGTCTTTCATGGCAAGTCTTATAGTCCATTCTATTAAGTAGATGATGTAGAAAGGAATGTAGAGTAGCTCACGCATTTGCGCTGTGTGAATGCGCTCATGGTTGACTAGCCTCCTGTTGATATCAACTTCGGGGTGCACAAAAAGAAGCCCGAAGAAATTGATTGCAACATGTCGGCGTAGGGGAGGCATGTATCGGCTACGAACAATTTTCATTTCTACATTCAAAATAATTTCAAACTGCAAATATAATCAAAATAGTTTATTTTGAGAATAATTAGTTTTAAAATATATTATAAGGGGTAACAGCGGGTTAGTGATGTCCATAAAATCTAAGACAGCTACCAATGGGGCGATGTAGTAAGTGCGTCGCTGGTCATGCTGTTGACAGTTAGAAAGTTGTGGTCTTACTTGAGGTGACTTTACTGTTACCATGAAGAGACTGTAAAATTAAAAAAACTGAGTTTTATTTGCCCATTACTGTCCAAATTGCTATCTTTGTGCGTTTATTTGGAAAACTAACATTTTATAGTATCGAAATATGTTTGGAACTTTCGGAGAGAAGCATCCCATTATCGTTAATGTTTTGGGAGTTATTATAGTCTTTTTTGCAGTGTGGTATGCATTGTACCTTTTGATTGATGTATTCACTTTGCATGGCCAGGAAGCTAAGGTTCCCAGCGTTCGCAACATGTCGCTCGACAATGCAATTCGCAAAATCGAGGCTGCAGGTTTTGAGTGGGAAATTAGCGACTCATTGTTCAATGAGGCCATTAAGCCCGGTATGGTTCTTGAGCAGGAGCCCAAGGCTAACGCTATGGCAAAGAAGACTCGCGTCATTTACCTTACTATCAACGCTTTCAACCCCAAGATGGTGAACCTTCCCATCCTTAGCGAGATATCGTGTCGTGATGCCGTCAATAGGTTAACGTCCATGGGATTCAAATATGTGAAAGTCGATACTGTGCCTAGTGCCGATGAGGGCCTTGTTCTTGCTGTGAAAGTGAATGGCCACCCTGTGACACCTGGCAGCAAGGTGTCGATTAAGGACCAAATCAGCATTGAGGTGGGTGATGGATTAATGGCCGAAATGCCATTTGATGTGCTTCCCGACAATGTTCAAGACTCACTTCAGTTGATGCAGCGCGACAAGGCAGCCTATGAGGCTAAGCATCACTTGAATGATGATGAGTAGTTGTCCAGTTTTTTGAGAATCAAATAAAAGCAACATAGGTGGGGGCAAAGATATTTAAGGCTCCCATCTTTTTTGACAAATAACCATGTCCACTCTTGACGACAACGAATTATTAGACCAATCGCCACTGGATATACAGAGCGACTTCAGTGATCCCGACTTTACCGAGAATGGCCGAGATTACTGGGAGCACTACCACTATGTGGTGGAGCCAGGCCATGTGTTGCTGCGTGTCGACAAGTACCTTGTGGAGCGCATTAAGGGCACCTCGCGCAATCGCATTCAAAATGCCGCCGAGGCACAGTGCATCCGTGTGAACGGTCGGGCAGTGAAGAGCAACTACCGTGTGCATCCTGGTGATGAAATCTCGGTGGTAATGGACCGTCCACGTTACGAGAACGAAATTATTGCTCAAGAAATTCCGTTGAACATCGTCTATGAGGACGCTGACGTGCTAGTTGTGAATAAGCCCGCTGGAATGTGTGTGCATCCTGGTCACGGCAACTACGATGGCACTTTAGTCAACGCTTTGGCATGGTATTTTAAGGATAACCCTGATTACGATGTCACCGACCCTCGCATGGGACTGGTGCACCGCATCGACAAAGACACTAGTGGCTTGCTTGTTGTTGCCAAGACTCCTAATGCCAAAACTTCGCTTGGATTGCAATTCTTCAATAAAACCACCAAGCGGCAATATATCGCTGTTGTGTGGGGAGCGATGAAACAGCTGGATGGCACTATCGAGGGCAATATAGGCAGAAGCCTTAGAGACCGCTTGCAAATGGCTGTCTTCCCCGAAGGTGACCAAGGCAAGCATGCTGTGACTCATTACCACACGATTGAGAACTTGAATCATGTGGCTGTTGTCCAATGTCAATTAGAGACAGGTCGAACCCATCAAATCAGGGTTCACATGCGATACATTGGGCATCCTCTTTTCAATGACGAGCGCTATGGTGGCGATAAAATCTTGCGAGGAAACACATCATCTAGTTATGCTCAGTTTATCAACAACTGCTTCAAGTTGTGTCCACGTCAAGCACTGCATGCCAAGACTTTGGGTTTCGTGCATCCCACTACTGGCAAGCAAATGGATTTTGACAGCGAACTTCCTGAAGATATGGCATCTCTCATTCGCCGTTGGGAAGACTTTGTGGCTTCGGCCCGATAAGAATCAATTAGACTTTACAAGAACAGACATGCGTCGCCATAGCTCAAGAATCTAAAATCATGAGCTAAGGCGTAGTCATAGATGTTGCGCCAGTTATCATTGCCCACAAATGCCGCTACGAGCAATAGCAATGTCGACTGTGGCTGGTGAAAATTGGTTATCATGCCTTTTACAATGCGATAGGTGAAGCCGGGGGCTATCATCAGCTGAGTGCTTCCCAAATATTCACTTGCGCCATGGCGGTCGAGGTAGTCAACGATGTTTTGCAAAGCTTTTTGAGTAGTAATTTCGCATGGTGTGGTATAGGGCATCCATTGTGTCACTCGCAGCTCTTCTTCACTAGCATTAGGGTTTGTTTCAAGAATCTGGCCCACATAATACAAGCTCTCGAGAGTTCTTACGCTAGTTGTTCCCACTGCAATTACTGGCCGACTTGTAGTAGCGAGTTCGGCAAGCAAGTCGCGTGGAACACTAATGAACTCGGTGTGCATGTCGTGGTCGCCAATGTTTTCGCTTTTAACAGGCTGGAAAGTTCCTGCCCCTACATGGAGGGTGAGTTCACGGCGAGCGATGCCACGCTGGTCGCACTCGGCCAGCACCTCGTCGGTGAAATGTAACCCCGCAGTGGGAGCTGCCACGCTGCCGTCGATGTGGCTGTAAACCGTTTGGTAATCGGTGAGGTCACTTTGCTCGGTACCACGGTTGAGGTAGGGCGGAATAGGAATTTCTCCAATTGCTTCGAGTACCGAGGCAAATGTCACGCCGCCATCCCACGTGAAAGTTATCTCAAAGGCATTGCCACGCCTGTCGCCACGCGTTGCAGTAACTGTGATTTCCTCACCATCAACGGTGACGTGATGTGTAAGGTCGCCGCTTTTCCAGCGCTTGCTGTTGCCCACCAGGCACAACCAAGTGCATTGAGCTGTGGTTTGGAAAATGAGCTGGTAGTCATGTGGTGCCACTGGTTCGAGACAAAAAATCTCTATTTTACTGCCTGTTGTCTTTTGGAATCTCAAACGAGCGTTGATTACACGCGTGTTATTGTAGATGAGCACAGCATCTTGTGGCAGCAAAGAGGGTACTTCACTAAAGAGGTGTTGCTCAATAATATTGTCCTTGTGCATAAGCACTTTGCACTGCTCGCGTTGTGCGAGAGGGTGCTTTGCGATGCGCTCGTCGGGGAGCGGGTAATTATAGTCGTCGATGCGCAGCGAGCGCACTTTTTCAAGTTTTGTCATTTTTTGTTTTTTAGTTTTGTAGTCAGTCATTTCTGACATCTTCCCTGTGTTTTGGGTGCAAAATTACAACATTTATTTCACAAATTTTGCCTTTTAAGAAAAATGTATTACCTTTGCACCGCTTTTTGAGGCAGTGATGTTTCAAAAAAAGCTGGATCGGTAGCTCAGCTGGATAGAGCAACAGCCTTCTAAGCTGTGGGTCCTGGGTTCGAATCCCAGCCGATTCACGTTTTCATAATGAATTTTTGAGATTAATAAATCTTTTCAAGAGATAGCTCGTGAGGAGTTATCTCTTGTTTTTTGTTGACTATAAAAAAAGTGTTACCTTTGCAGTTGTAAAACCCAGAAATAGACTATGAGAATTGTTAGAGAACTAATAGTGATGGTGCTTGCCATGATGCCAGTGATGGTTTTTGCCGATGCAGAAGCACCAGTAGAAGTAGAGAAAAAGAGTTTGAGTGTTAGTGTTTCAACGCTAAATACTAGCGACAGTGCTATTATGGCAACAAAGCCGCAGGATGGTGAGAGGCCAGTTAAGCCTCTTAATATTCACATCGGACCCAGTAAACTAACTTTGTTTGGCTATGCGCAAACTCAGTTTGATATGACAAAGACAGGTCCTGAGACCAAGAACTCGTTCACCATGATGCGTGTCATCTTGATGGCTAATGCCGAGCTCACTCGAAAGCTTAGTTTCTTCTTGATGATTGATGCTGCTAGCACTCAGGCTTCAAAGCATTTGCACGAGTATTATGCGCAGTATGCTTTTATGCCCGAGTTCAAGGTCAGGGTGGGGCAGTTCAAGACTCCTTACACCCTTGAGAACATAATCTCGCCAACTTTACTCGGTACGGTGAACCTTAACGAAGGCACTCGTTACATGGCAGGCATTGCGGGCGACCCTCTTTATGGCAACTATGTGGGCCGCGATTTGGGAGCGATGGTCACTGGCGACGCCATCAAGGCACGCGATGGTCACTACTATTTGAATTACAGTTTGGGCGTGTTTAATGGTGCTGGCATGAACCTGCGCGACAACAACAAGCACAAGGATGTAGCCGCTATGATCAACATCTTGCCCACTAAGAATATAACACTCTCAGGTTCCTTCATAATTGGCAAAGGTAACGCCCAAGCTAACGATATGTTTGGAACTATAGCCGAGGGCACCGATTACACTCGCAACCGCTGGAGTGTGGGCGCCGAGGTGAACTATAAACCCATGAAACTCCGCACTGAGTTTATGCAGGGCCGCAATGGCGACATCAACAATCGCGCTTTTTATGCCGAGTTGTGGTGCCGCGTGTTCCGCAATTTTGATGTTGTGCTAGATTACGACTATCTTAATAAGAATACATCGATGAGCAAGGAAGCTCGCGACGCTTTCCCTGCTTGGACACGCACCAATAACTATATGGTGGGTCTTCAGTATTGGGTTTACAAGGCTTGCCGCATCAGCACCCAATACATCTTCAGCGACCGTAATACCGGTCCCGACACCAAGGCCTGGATCACCCAATTCCAGATAGCATTTTAAATAATGCATAATTCAAATTTTATAAAACACGTGGAAATTTAATTCCTTCATAATAAATAACAATGAACACAATTTGGATAGTATTGCCAATCTTGACACTGCTCATGTTTGAGCTAGGTTTGAACTTGGAATTTGAGGATTTCAAACTCTTTAAATATCGCCCCAAACCAGTGATTGCAGGTCTGGTGGGCCAGATAATCGTTTTGCCTGCTTTGGCGTGGCTCATTGGGTGGGCACTCAAGTTGGAGCCCATTTTCCTTATTGGCTTTGTGCTGATAGCCTGCTGCCCAGGCGGTAGTTCATCAAATGTGTTTTCGATGATTGCTAAAGGTGATGTGGCGTTGTCGGTGTCGCTCACTGCATGCAGTAGCATAATCACTCTCTTTACCGTTCCACTCATCCTTGGGTGGGTGACCGAGAGCGCAGGCTCGGCAGTCAATGTGCATCTGCCGGTGGGCAAACTCGTGATGCAGAACATTGTGCTCATGTTCCTACCCATCATTGTGGGCATTATAGTGCGCAAAAGGTCCTTTTTTGTGGCCGATAAAATCCACAAAGTGCTGTCGAAGATTGCCTTCCCCGCACTTATCTTCCTGGCAACAGTGTTCTTTATCCAGAATCGCGATGCGATAATCGACAAGTTTGGGCAGCTGGGCCTCTCAATCACCATTCTTATTTTGCTCGCCATGGCGAGTGGAGTAGCGCTGTCGTGGGCTATGCGTGTCAACACCCGTGAGCGTCGCACAATTGTTATTGAGATAGGAATGCAAAATGCTGCTCAGGCCATTGCTATTGCCAGCAGTCCATTGGTTTTCAACAACGACACAATCGCAATACCGGCAATTATCTATGCCTTGATGATGAATATCATCCTCATTGCCTATGTGGCAATAGTGAAAAACCGAGATTAATACAATAGCATGAGACGTTATATTTCAAACTATACTTTGCTAGCTAATGGTGAGGAGTTTATTAACCACATCACCACTGTGGGCGATGATGGGAAGTTGATTTCAATCTTGCCTTTCGACCGTGAGCTGGGTAACACCATTTATGTGCCAATGCCACTGTGCGTCGCAGCCAAAGAAACTCTCGACCATGTCAATGAGGTTTTTCTTGGAGCCACTTCACGTGAGCATTTCAAGGCGATGCTTGCTCAAAGTAGAATCAAGAGCCCTTGCACTGGTGATGAATCAATGATGCTAGCTCTTGACTTTAACCGAAAACTATTAAAGCAGCTATAATCCACTTAATTGAAAGCTAATGGACCAGATAGAAAGAATTAAGACAATGGAGGAGCACCTAGACAAGGCTTCTCAGGCAGTGAAAGCATTGAGCGAAGCCCTCGACCTCTACACCGAGGCTATGGAATCGATAGAGACAATCGACGACTATCTCGTTAGTGATGAGTGGCAGAAGGACTTCAACGACAGTGAGGCTGGGAAGTTGCCCAAAGACCTAAAATGCGGAGTGCTCAGCGAAGATGGAATATGGGACGTGGTCGACTCTAGTCGCGAACTCAACTGCCAGATGCTTGAAATTGTGAGCACAATGCTGCGCAATTCTTAATTAATGCACTATCACGTTTAGATACTCAGCCCCTAGCTTGATGTTGCGGGTTGGTTACCTATAGCTGTCTCGGTAATTAAAAATCATTAAATTTGCCTGTAAGTTTCACTTTTTAGGAAGTGAAATCGATGTTCTGCGTCATTTTTGGCACGGATTTTGCATTTTATTATTACAGAATAAGATTATGAAACTTCATAAGCGTCGTGACGACGATATCTTTTCATTGTTTAAGGTTTATGTTAATGGTATTAGAAAGTTATTAGTTAGGCAATCCCCGACGTGATGTCGAGGATTTCTTTTTTTGTTGTATAATAGATTTATCCAAAATTTTTTGTAAATTTGCAAAATGTAAAGAGAAATAGAACTTTTATATATTCGTTTTTTCAGCTAACCTAATTAATAACCTTTTTATTTATTTAAAATGAAAAAAATCAACTATCTTATTGCTGCCGCAGCTGTAGCTTCAATGTCACTTTTTTCTTGTAATGGAAATGCTGATAATGCATCGGCTAAGGCCAGTGGTTCAGAAACCGCTTCGACTGAGCAGGCAGCTGAGGGCGAGCAACCTGCCGAAGAAGTGAAAATCGAGGATCAAAAGGAGCTCACATGCGATGACTACACTGTTACTGTTCCCGAAGGATGGAAAGCTTCGAGCAAAATGGTGCGCTCTTCTTGCAACCTCACTCTGAAGGAGAATCCTCACTCTACTGCTGTCCTTGGTTACACTCTGCAAAATGAGGCAGATGTAATTGAGAATCTGGGCAAGCGCGAGTGCAAAGCTGCCGATGATATCACTGTTGGCGACAAGACTTATAAGGTGTATGTTAAGGAAGGCGACCGTCCCGAAGTTAACGCATTTGTTCCTAAGGGCGAAGGTTTCGTTACATTCCGCATCATGCCTGGCGGCACTCCCATGAAGGGCGACGAGCTTAAAGATGTGCTGATGAAGAACCTCAATGACATCATCAATGCCACAGCGCTGAAGTAAGAAGCTGTAGTGCATATGTATTAAAAACTCGGGAGATAAAATGCTATCTCCCGAGTTTTATGTTTTTAGAACTTTATTATCTACAAGGATTACTCTTTCGACGGCTCTTTACCTATGCAGTAATAGGTGAAGCCCATATCTTCAAGCTCTTGTGCGTCATAGATGTTGCGACCGTCAATAATGAGTGGTGTTTTCATTGACTCTTTCACCTTCTCCCACGATGGGACGCGGAACTGGCGCCACTCAGTAACGAGCATCACGGCATCGGCCTTGTTGACGGCATCATAGATGTCGAGGGCACAGTAGATGTCGTTCCAACGGAAC
This sequence comes from uncultured Bacteroidales bacterium, assembly GCA_902792435.1. Classification (GTDB taxonomy): domain Bacteria; phylum Bacteroidota; class Bacteroidia; order Bacteroidales; family Muribaculaceae; genus Sodaliphilus. Next base: position 7,001 of record CADAZN010000004.1, on the reverse strand, counting down.
TTGATGGCATTCATGGCTACTGGGTCGTAAACGCGCACATGGCAACCTGCCTGCAACAGCATGTCGATGGTTGTGATTGCTGGCGACTCACGAATGTCGTCGGTGTTAGGCTTGAACGAGAGGCCCCACAACGCCACGGTCTTACCCTTGATGTCGCCGCCATAATAATCGCGGAACTTCTCAAAGAGACGTTGCTTTTGCTTGGCGTTAACCTTGTCGACAGCTTTGAGCACCTCCATTGAGTATCCATTCTTCTCGGCAATGTCGATGAGGTCATTGATGTCCTTGGGAAAGAGAGTGCCACCATAACCGCATCCAGGATAGATGTATTTGGGACCAATTCGGCTATCGGTGCCCACACCATGGCGCACGGTGTTAATGTCGGCCCCCACAATCTCGCACAGGTTAGCGATTTCATTCATGAAGCTCACGCGTGTGGCAAGCATCGACGTAGCGGCATATTTTATCATCTCGGCAGTAGTCGAGTCGGTGTAAATTACAGGGAAATATTTGAATTTGAGAGGGTGGTAGAGGGTGTCCATCGCTTTGCGAGAGCGCTCGTTGTCAACACCCAGGATAATGCGGTCGGGGTTCATGAAATTTTTGATGGCGTTACCCTCGGTAAGGAAGTCGGGATTGGATACAACATCAAACTCAAAGTCGACCTTGCGTTCGTCGAGAATGCCTTTAATCAGCTCTTTGATTTTCTTGGAAGTGCCCAGTGGCACAGTCGACTTGATGATGAAGACTGCATAGTTGTTGATGTTATTGGCAAAACGGGTGGCAGTGTCGATTACCTGTGTGAGGTCGGTGCCGCCGTTATCGGCTGGAGGGGTGTCGACAGCGCAGAACACGTAGTCAACATTGTCAAACACGTTGGCGAAATTACTCGTGAAGTTGAGCCTTCGTGCCGCTACTGAGCGCTTTACCATAGCTTCAAGGCCTTGCTCATAGATGGGAAGACCTCCGTAGAGAAGTAGGTTGATTTTTCGAGCATCGGAGTCCACACAAGTCACATTAACGCCTAGGTCGGCAAAGCAAGCTCCTGTTACAAGCCCAGCATATCCAGTTCCAACGATAAGAATATTCATGATGTAGATGTTTAGTTGAATTTTGTTACAAAATTAGTGCAAGTTGAGAGAAATACAAAATGAAAAGAGAAGATTTTCATTTTTATTTTCGAAACGCAGCCTAATTTATACAAAAATACCTTTTTTATATGAAAAGAACAAATAAAATGGAATATATTTGAAAAGAGCTAATAAAAAGGGTTAAAATCGTGTAAGAATATTATTTTTTTTGTATCTTTGTAATTTGGTTTATAGCCTTTAAAAATTAACCGAACAACTCTCTCGAAATGCAAGAAAATAACAATCCTTTTACTCAAGAATATGATGTCATAATAATAGGTGGTGGCATCACAGGTGCTGGCACGGCACGCGATTGCGCGTTGCGTGGCCTGAAAGTGCTGCTGGTGGAGCGCTTCGACTTCACTCATGGCGCCACAGGCCGCAATCATGGCCTCATGCACAGTGGAGCACGCTATGCAGTGACCGACCAGGAGAGCGCTACCGAGTGCATAGGCGAGAACATGATACTTCGCCAAATTGCGCGCCATTGCATCGAGGAGACCGATGGCCTCTTTGTCACTCTGCCCGATGACGACCTCGACTATCAAGCCACCTTTGTTGACGCTTGCCTTAGGGCAGGAATCAATGCTGAGATAATAGACCCAGCCGAGGCTCGAGTTATTGAGCCGTCGGTAAATCCCACAATTATTGGTGCTGTGCGAGTGCCCGACGCGTCGATCGACCCGTTCACTCTCACCACAGCCAATCTCATTGATGCTAGGCGACATGGAGCATTGGCTCTTACCTATCATGAAGTTATCGACCTTATTGTGGAGAATGCATGTGTGATAGGTGTGAGACTACGCAACAATCTCACGGGCGAGATAAGCGAGGCCTATGCTCCTGTTACTGTCAACGCTGCGGGAATTTGGGGCACCTTAGTTGCCAAGAAGGCTGGAGTAATTATCAATATGTTCCCCGCTAAGGGCTCCTTGCTCATCTTTGGTCATCGTGTCAACAATATGGTGATTAACCGCTGCCGCAAGCCTGCCAATGGTGATATCCTTGTTCCCGACAAGATCGTGAGTATGCTGGGTACAACCAGCGACCGTGTGCCCATTACCGAGATTGATAATATGCGTGTGACGCCCGAAGAGGTGGAAATTCTGCTCAAAGAAGGCGTGCATCTGGTTCCAGCATTGGCGCGCACGCGCATCCTGCGAGCCTATGCCGGCGTGAGGCCACTTGTTGCGAGCGACGATGATCCCTCGGGGCGCAGCATCAGTCGTGGTATTGTGTGCCTCGACCACAAGGAACGTGATGGCATGGACGGCTTTGTCACAATTACTGGAGGCAAGTTGATGACCTACAGGCTCATGGCCGAAAGGGCGACCGACCTTGTGTGCAAGAAGATTGATAAAGTGGGAGCTTGCACCACCGCTATCTTGCCATTGCCTGGCAGCGACGAGAAAACTCCCAAGCGCAGGGGCAACCAGCATGCTGTGACAATGAAGGCTGCGCAGGAGCGACATGGGTCGATGACCAAAGAGATTAAAGAGAAGAACACCGAGGATAAAGCCATGGTGTGTGAGTGTGAGCATGCCAGCGTGGCCGAGATGAAATATGCCATTGAGCAACTCCATGTCAACAACTTGACAAACCTCAGGCGTCGCACTCGCATGGGAATGGGCTCATGCCAGGGTAAGCTGTGTGCATGCCGCGCAGCGTTGCTCTTGTGCAAGGCGGGAGGCGATGCTCAAGCCACTCTCGACGACTTGGCATCGTTCATGAATGAGCGCTGGAAGGGCATGCGTCCTGTGGCTTGGGGCTCAACCCTGAGCGAGGCTCAACTCACTACGACAATTTACGAAGGCTTGTGCGGCCTTACATTGAAAAACAAGATATAACTGCTATCGATTATGAAATTTGATGTAATAGTAATAGGTGGTGGCTTGAGTGCCATCATGTGTGGAATTGCACTTGCCACCAATGGCAAGAGAGTGGCTCTCATGGTTAAGGGGCAGAGCAAGCTCAATTTCAACTCGGGCTCAATCGACCTGTTGGGATATGACGAGCAGGGCAATGAGGTGGAGAATCCTCTTGACTTCATCGAGACGTTGAGTCCTAGTCATCCCTATTCAAAAATGGGTCTTGCCAATGTGGTCCACAATGCTGCTATGGCACCAGTGATTCTGGAAGCTGCCGGTTTGAGCTTCTATGGCCGTTCGAGCGAGAGGAATCATTACCGCATGACGCCAATGGGCTTGCTGCGACCTTCCTGGCTCACTCTCGACGATTATGTAGCTATCGATAGCCGCAAAGCCTTGTCGTGGAACAAGGTGGCAGTGGTGAGTATTCACAGTTTTCTTGATTTCCCTGCCGATTTTGTGGCCTCGTCATTCACTAGCTTGGGCGCTCAAACCGAGTTGTGCGAAATAAAGCTGGGCACTGTTGACAAACTTACCAGCAACCCCACCGTTATGCGCTCTACAGCAGTTGCTAAGCTTATGCAGAATGATGGCGTTCTCAATGACTTTGCACGCAAGATAAGGTCAAAAGTTGATGATGCCGACCTGGTGGTGCTGCCTGCTGTGTTTGGGCTTGATGGCGATGATACAATACAGAAAATCACTAAACAAATAAAGACTCCCGTGCGTTTTGTGTCGACATTGCCACCATGTATTGCAGGGTCGAGATTGCTGTCGAAGTTGCGCAAGCGATTTGTGCAAAACGGCGGCACATTCTTGCTGGGAAGTATGGTGAAAAATGGAAAAATGGCAGGAGACCGCTTGCTTAGCGTTCAGGCTAAGAACTTCCCCGATCAGGACATCGTTGCCGACCACTTTGTGCTGGCAACAGGCTCGTTCATGAGTGGTGGCTTGAGCTCTAGCTCTGCGGGTATTAAGGAGCCTATTTTTGGACTTGATGTTGATTATTCCGACAACATAGGGGAGTGGAGTAACGAGTCGCTCTTTGACGCGCAGCCCTACATGGAGTTTGGCGTAAAGACCGACAATGAGTTCCACGCTCTGAAAGACGGCAGACCCATCGAAAATCTTTTTGCCATAGGTTCAATCCTGAGCGGGCACAACAGTCTCAAGCTCGCCGACGACACCGGCGTGGCAGTAATGACCGCCCTACAAGTGGCAAGGCAAATATAGGTGAAGATCACGTTATTCATAAGGATTTTTTAATGAATGAGAAAATTGCTTTACATATCGCTTGCTCTTATGCTCATGGTATGTTTCATGAGCTGCAGCCACAGTGTGGACAAGCGCCTTGTTCTAGCTGATACTCTCATGTGGACCAATCCCGATAGTTCGCTTGCCATACTTGAAAGAATCAACCGCGATTCACTTCAAGGAGAAGAAAACCGCGCCTACCATGCGCTCTTAATCACGCAGGCGCAGTTCCGGTGCAATGGTAATTGCACTAGTGATTCATTGATTAATATCGCACTCGACTATTACAGCGACAACCATAACCGTGAGCTCTACACTCGCTCATTATTATATAAAGGGTCATTTTATGAGGTCCACGACAATCCCATCGAAGCAATAAAATGTTACAAGAACGCCGAAGACAACGCCGATTCTACGGACTATCGAAATTTGGCGCAAATCAACTTCCGAATGGGTATGTTGTACTATAACAACTATGCTAGCAACAATCTAGACCTAAATAAGTTCAAAATGGCTGTTCATTATTATGAGATTTTAAGAGACAAAAAAATGACAATGACAGCCTTAGAATATTGTGGAAATGTGCTAAGGATTACAGATATTATTGAGGCAAGAAAATGCTATGACAAGGCTTTGGCAACGGCAAGAGAGTTAAAGGACACATCAAATATTTATAACATCAATATTAATTATGCATTGATGTATATTGAAGACTCTTTATACTTGCAGGCAAAGAAATATATTTTGGATGCTTTCCGATTGAATAATAGCTTTGAAGAGAACTACAATTATTATATGCTTAGTCTTATTTATACCAATCAGAAAAATCTTGATTCAGCTAAATATTTCATCTCGTTGCCTGATAAATCACAAAACACTGCCTACGACAGCCTGCTGATGTATAAAGCCATGAAGGAAGTTGCATTGTGCGAGAACAACCTTTCACAATATCGTATATTTAACACTCAGTGCAATAAAATCTCTAACTCTCTTGAATACAATAAAACAAGATATAAACTGCTTGATTCTGAACAGGCATTTGATAAGAGTACTAAATCAGATGCTTCAATAAGTTTAGGGAAGAAAAAGAACATAATTTCTTTGCTTATAGGGTTATTACTGCTTATTTTGGTTGTTTTCTTATTGCTATATTTGAAGAAGAAAAAAGACTCAAATAGATTGATTGATGAATTAAGAAAAGAGCATATCTCTAACTATAATTCTTTAAGAGAAGATTTAGAGAAACATGATGATGATTTCAGTCATATAATGAGTTCTCAACTAAATGTTTTCGAAGAAATAATGTCTTATGGTTATAAACCAAACAAGGTTTACTCTGACAATACAATAACACACAAGATTAAGGCCATTGATGATTCAAATGTTGAGTTCTGGAATGGACTTAGAAGTTATTTAAATCATCGTTATGATGGAATAATAGATAAAATATCAAAGGATTATCCAATCCTTACAGATGCTGACATAAATTTCATTGGATTGATTTGCTGTGATTTCTCGGATACAGCTATTGCAGTATGTAAAGGTTATAGAAATACAGACTCTGTAAGAAGTCGGCGCAGAAAGATTCGAGATAAAATGAAAATAGATGGCTTATTAGACATTTATCTGAAAGAATTGATGAAACACAACGCTACCTGAATGTGTTAAAATAGAAGAAATCTTTGTTGAATGAGAATGCAAGTACGAAAAGTCTCTGTTTGGAGATTTTAAAAGAAAATTGTGCGTTTTAGCTTTAAGGCTGAGGCGCATTGTTTTTATTATATCATATAGTTGAGACATACTTATCAAGTAACTTGATCGACATCCGCTCATTTGTTTTCGTATAAGAGAGGAAATATATGACAAAACCTTCTCATTTTGCGGTATAAATATGCAAGATGGGGATGGGCACGCTGTGCCCTAAAGCGCACTCTCATTATCAATTAGTTATGGGTAATAGGGCACGGGCTGAATCTTTGGTTTATACATTTTACAGATGTAATTTTGCGATGTAATTATAATAACAAAAAATAATAAAACTATGAGAAAGATTATCACAATTTCACTTGCATTATTAGCATTGGCAACTTTTGCTAATGGTAGAAATGAGCATGAAGTAGTTCTTCATAATGGTGGCAGCAATCAAGGCTTTGAACTAGTCTACCTTGATCCTCCCCAAGTAACTTACGATGAAGAACTGAATGAACTCTATGTCTATTTTGGTTCTACTGGTTCAATCGACTTGGAGTGTGATGACGGCATCGGCACACCATATTATTATATATATGGTGAAAGCCACTATGGTGGATACACTGCCACTTACACCAACCTGCCTGTGGGTTACTTTACGATTACTATCCATAGCGTGTATGGATACACCTATTATGGGAACTTTACAGTTTCCTAACGACGCAGACAACAAGTCCATAAATAATTAATAACTAAAACTTTATAAACAATGAAAACTAAACAATTCTTTTTAAGTATCGCACTCTTATTATTTGTGCCTTTTGTAGCTAACGCACAATTGTATGTCGATTCACTCGGCATTGTGCAAGTAGGAAACTATGAGCAAAACATCTACAACGGTATTCAAACTTGGGCAAAAGACACATCTATTGTGTTAAACGTAAAGGGTAAAGGCTATTGTTGGTCAGGAGCAAAAATTGCCATTGGTGATAATTGTAGCAGATATTCCCAAAATGTTTCGATAGGCGAAGTTAAAAATGGGGATGGCGACACAGATCAA